>NZ_JBIASV010000016.1:0-53752 GCF_042891165.1 Streptomyces sp. NPDC001922
GTAGACGGCTACGGATCCGATCCCGGCATCCCGGCAGGCACGGGCAACGCGGACAGCGATTTCGCCTCGGTTGGCGATGAGCACCTTGCGCACGATGGCTCCCTCCTTGAAACAAGGCGAGTTTAGGGACTGCCGACACGAGATGCCGAGTCGCCATCCGGGGTGACCTTGCCCACACGGAGTGTCATCCCGTCGTCGCCGAAGGGTCGAAAACCCTTGTCGTCCAACGGTACGCCCGCAATTCCCCGGGCAGACAGGCCCTTCGGTGTGGTCAAGATCTCTGCTGCGCGGCCCCGTCGTGGGAGGTGATTCTTTGTCGGCTCCCTACGAACGGGGGAAGGAAACTTTGCCGCATCGATTCGCCCGGCCGGGCGAGGCGCACACCCCTTGTTTCCTCGGATTACCCATTAGTAGCGTTCGCGCTGACGTCGGTACTGCAGGTAACAGCGGAAGTGGGTGGGCGGCGTGGCACGGAGACCGGTGGCCGTGGTGGGGGCGGTGCTGCTGTTTCTGGAGGCGATCGGCATCGCGCTGGTCCATTTGATACTCGGCGTGGTGGTGGACCGGCAGGACATGTCCCTCGCCGGTCTCGACCCGCACGCCATGACCGTGTCCACCTGGATCGCCGGTGGCCTGTTCGGCTGCTATCTGGCCTGCTGCGGGGTGGTCCTGCTGCTCGGCGCGCTGCGGGACCGCGCCCCCGGGCGGTTCGCCCGCATCCTGCTCATCACGTGTGCCGTGGTGCACGGGGTGCTCGCCATGCTCGCGGTCGGGCTGGTGGGCTGGGCGGCGTTCCTGTTCCTGACGGTGGTGCTGGCGCTGCTCGTCTTCACCCTCATCGCCTACGCCCCGCAGGACGGCGCGGGCACGGAGCCGGCCGCGGAGGCTCCGCCCGCCGCTCCCGGGGCCAACCCCGCCTGATCCGGGCGCGTCCCGGCCCCGGACCGGCTGACCGGCCGCGCCCCGCTCGGGCGCGGCCGTGGCCCGTTCCAGGGCCTCCTGACGCCGCGTGGGCCGGGGCTCGCCCCGGGGAGCCCCGTGACGCCGTTCCGGCGCCGTTCGCCGGGCCCGGGCCTCGCTCCGCGCGGCGGTTCCGTCGTGCGGGCCGTTCCGGACGCGCCGTCAGGTCGGGGCGCCGCTCAGGCCTCCCGGACCCACAGGTCGGTGATGGCCACGTCCACCTCGGCGAGCAGGGTCCGCAGCGTCGGCAGGGAGAGCCCGATGACGTTGCCCGCGTCGCCGTCGATGCCCTCGACGAACGGCGCGGAGCGGCCGTCCAGGGTGAACGCGCCCGCCACGTGCAGCGGCTCACCGGTCGCCACGTACGCCGCGACCTCGGCGTCCGTCGGCTCGCCGAAGCGCACCGTCGTCGAGGCGGTCGTCGCGGCCCGGCGGCCGTTCGCGGTGTCGATCACGCAGTGCCCGGTCCGCAGGACGCCGGAGCGCCCGCGCATGGACTTCCAGCGGGCCGTGGCCTCCTCGGCGTCGGCCGGCTTCCCCAGCGCCTCGCCGTCCAGTTCCAGCACCGAGTCGCAGCCCACCACGAGCGCGCCCGCGGCCTCGGGACGGGCCGCCACCGCCGCGGCCTTGGCCTCCGCCAGCACCCGGGCCAGCTCCGCGGGGGAGTCCGCCGTGAGGGCGTCCTCGTCGACCCCGCTGACGATCACCTGGGGCGCCATTCCGGCCTGCCGGAGCAGTCCGAGACGGGCGGGCGAGGCGGAGGCGAGGACGAGCGTGCGCGCGGCGGCGGAGGGGTTCCCGGTCATGCCCGCCAGGGTATCGGGGCCGCGCCGGGGCCCGGAGGGGAGACGGACCCCGAGGGGCCGGGGAGGAGAAAGCAGGGCCCGGAGGGGAGCGGCGGGGCGCGGAGCTACGCGTCGGCCGCCCCGCCCGTCACGGGTGCAGCAGGCCGAGGACCAGCATCAGAACCACCATCGCGACCGCCAGGACCCGGCCCGCCCGGCGGAGCTTCTCCTGGGCGTCGCGCAGCTCCTCGGAGGGCTCGTCGGAGGGATCGGACCACAGCATCCTTCGATCCTGCGACAGAACGGACCGTGCCGCCTGAGTACGGGTACTCAGGCGGCACGGTGGGACCGGGCGGGACCGGCCGGGTCAGCGCGGCCAGGCCGAGCTGCGCCAGGCCTTCGGGCCCGGCTGCGGCAGGCCGCCGCGGGGCACGTTACGGGCCTTGTCGGACCACTCGTTCAGCTCTTCCCGCGCCTCGGCGGCCGACGAGGCCGCCGCGGCGCGTGCTTGGACCACTGCCAGTGCGGCAGCCAGCTCCTCGGGAGTCGGGTTGCCCCGCAGAACCTTGAACATGGGCCGGCCTCCTTACAGGGGGATGTTGCCGTGCTTCTTCGGCGGCAGGGACGCCCGCTTGTTCCGCAGGGTCCGCAGCCCGCGGACGATGTGCCGACGGGTCTCCGAGGGCATGATCACCGCGTCCACGTAGCCCCGCTCGGCTGCCGTGTACGGGTTGAGCAGGGCGTCCTCGTACTCGCTGATGAGCCTGGTCCGCACCTCCTCGGCCTGCTCCGGCGTCTCGGCCGCCGCGATGGTGCGGCGGTGCAGGATGTTGACCGCGCCCTGCGCGCCCATCACCGCGATCTGCGCCGTCGGCCAGGCCAGGTTGAGGTCGGCGCCCAGGTGCTTGGAGCCCATGACGTCGTAGGCGCCGCCGAAGGCCTTGCGGGTGATGACCGTGATGAGCGGGACCGTGGCCTCCGCGTAGGCGTAGATCAGCTTGGCGCCGCGGCGGATGATGCCGTTGTACTCCTGGTCGGTGCCGGGGAGGAAGCCCGGGACGTCCACGAAGGTCAGCACCGGCACGTTGAACGCGTCGCAGGTGCGGACGAAGCGCGCGGCCTTCTCGGAGGCGTCGATGTCCAGGCAGCCGGCGAACTGCATCGGCTGGTTGGCGACGATGCCCACCGGGTGGCCCTCGACCCGGCCGAAGCCGGTGACGATGTTCGGGGCGAACAGCGCCTGGGTCTCCAGGAACTCGTTGTCGTCCAGGACGTGCTCGATCAGCCGGTGCATGTCGTACGGCTGGTTCGCCGAGTCCGGGATGATCGTGTCCAGCTCGCGGTCCTCGTCCGAGGTCTCCAGGTCCGCCTCCTCGGGGAAGGCGGGCGGCTCGGTGAGGTTGTTGGACGGCAGGTAGGACAGCAGCGACTTGATGTACTCGATCGCGTCCTTCTCGTCGCCCGCCATGTGGTGCGCGACGCCGGAGGTCGAGTTGTGCGTCCGGGCGCCGCCCAGCTCCTCGAAGCCCACGTCCTCACCGGTGACCGTCTTGATGACGTCGGGGCCGGTGATGAACATGTGCGAGGTCTTGTCCACCATGACCGTGAAGTCGGTGATGGCGGGGGAGTAGACCGCGCCGCCGGCGCAGGGGCCGACGACCAGGCTGATCTGCGGGATCACCCCGGAGGCGTGGGTGTTGCGGCGGAAGATCTCGCCGTACAGGCCCAGGGCGCTGACGCCCTCCTGGATGCGGGCGCCGCCGGAGTCGTTGATGCCGATGACCGGGCAGCCGTTGGTCAGGGCGAAGTCCATCACCTTGACGATCTTCTGGCCGTAGACCTCGCCGAGGGCGCCGCCGAAGACGGTGAAGTCCTGGGAGAACACGGCCACCGGGCGGCCGTCGACCGTGCCGTAGCCGGTGACGACGCCGTCGCCGTACGGCCGGTTCTTCTCCAGTCCGAAGTTGGTCGACCGGTGCCGGGCGAACTCGTCGAGCTCGACGAAGGACCCTTCGTCGAGGAGGAGCTCGACTCGTTCACGGGCTGTCAGCTTGCCCTTGGCATGCTGCTTCTCGACGGCGCGCTGGGAGCCGGCGTGCGTCGCTTCGTGGGTCCGCCGCTGCAGATCCGCGATCTTGCCTGCGGTCGTGTGAATGTCGATTTCCGGCTCGGACATCGGGATGCGGCTCCTGCTCGTCCTCGGATTGGGCTACCTGGGCTACATGGGGCTACCGCCTCGTAGCGTATCCGCGACTGTGCGCTGTGGCAGTGCGGTGTTGGCCACACCTGGGACCCTTCGCGCGCGGGCCCTGAGCTGGTACGGGCCCTACGCTGACGGTATGACGCCGAAGCCGCCGGGCGCACCGCAGCCCGACCGTCCGCACGGCCGCTGGTCCGATCTGGACCGGCCGCCGCTGAACGCCACCGCCCTGCGGAAGGCCCTCGTCCGCCCGGGCGGGCTCTGGACCTCCTGCGACGTGGTCGAGGTGACCGGGTCCACCAACAGCGACCTGGCGGAGCGGGCCCGCGCCGGCGCGGCCGACGAGGGCACGGTGCTGGTGGCGGAGGAGCAGTCCGCCGGACGCGGGCGGCTGGACCGGCAGTGGTCCGCCCCGCCCCGCTCCGGGCTCTTCTTCTCGGTCTTCCTGCGGCCCGGCGCGCACGACGTGCCGGTCGGGCGGTGGGGCTGGCTGCCGCTGCTCGCCGGGGTCGCGACGGCGACCGCGCTCTCCCGCGCCGCGGGTGTCGACACCGGGCTGAAGTGGCCCAACGACCTGCTGGTGCGGATCGGCGACGAGGAGCGCAAGACCGGCGGGATCCTCGCCGAGCGGGCCGGGGACGGCGTCGTGATCGGGATCGGGCTGAACGTCTCGCTGCACGCGGACGAGCTGCCGGTGCCGGGCGCGGGCTCCCTCGCCCTCGCGGGGGCGTCGTCCAGCGACCGGGACCCGCTGCTGCGGGCGGTGCTGCGGTCCCTGGAGCAGTGGTACGGGGACTGGCGGGCGGCCCGGGGCGACCCGGGGGCCAGCCGGCTCCAGGAGGCCTACGCGGCGGGCTGCGCGACGCTCGGCCGGACCGTACGGGCCGAACTTCCGGGCGGCCGGGAGATCGTGGGCGAGGCCGTCGCGATCGACGGCGACGGCCGGCTGGTGCTCGCCACGGACGCGGGTGTGCAGCAGCCGGTGGGAGCCGGGGACATCGTCCATCTCCGCTCCGCGACACAAGAGTGAGCTAGGGCACACCTGCCGTATCGTTGGGGCACCGGACCAGGCAGCGGCCTGGCGGGACCCGGGCGGAGCGGCGAGAAGTGATCGGAAGGGCTGTGCGCAGGGATCGGACAGGGGGCGGGCGGTGACCGTGGACGACCCGGGCGCGCCGGGGCGCGCACACGAATCCCCCGAACCGCAGGTGCAGTCCGCCCCCGAGCACGCCGCCCGCACCGACGCCGGACGTGCCGACGCCGCCCGCACCGACGCCGATCGCGCCGGACCCGCCCGCCGGGCCGGGAGCGACGGGGCCGGCGGCAACGGTGCCCGTGGCGACGGCGCCGAGGGTGCCGAGGCCGCCCCGGCCCGGGACGGCGACGGGGCGGCCCCCGAGGAGGGGGACCCCCTGGCCCTCCGGCTGGAGCAGCTGATCCTGGGCGCCGAGCGCCGCTACACGCCCTTCCAGGCCGCCCGCAGCGCCGGGGTCTCGATGGAGCTCGCCTCGCGCTTCTGGCGGGCGATGGGCTTCGCGGACATCGGCCAGGCGAAGGCGCTGACCGAGGCCGACGTGCTGGCGCTGCGGCGGCTGGCCGGTCTGGTCGAGGCGGGGCTGCTGAGCGAGCCGCTGGCGGTGCAGGTGGCGCGGTCCACCGGCCAGACCACCGCCCGGCTCGCCGAGTGGCAGATCGACTCCTTCCTGGAGGGGCTGACCGAGCCGCCGGAGCCCGGCATGACCCGCACCGAGGTCACCTATCCGCTGATCGAGCTGCTGCTGCCGGAGCTGGAGGAGTTCCTGGTCTACGTCTGGCGGCGGCAGCTGGCCGCCGCGACCGGCCGGGTCGTGCAGGCGCAGGACGACGAGGAGATGGTCGACCGGCGGCTGGCGGTGGGCTTCGCCGACCTGGTCGGCTTCACCCGGCTGACCCGGCGGCTGGAGGAGGAGGAGCTCGGCGAGCTGGTCGAGGCCTTCGAGACCACGGCCGCGGACCTGGTCGCGGCGCACGGCGGCCGGCTGATCAAGACCCTGGGCGACGAGGTGCTGTTCGCCGCGGACGACGCCGGGGTCGCCAGCGAGATCGGGCTGCGGCTGATCGAGACCATGGGGCACGACGAGACGATGCCGGAGCTGCGGGTCGGCATCGCGCTGGGCACCGTGACGACGCGGATGGGCGACGTCTTCGGCACCACGGTGAACCTGGCGAGCCGGCTGACGTCGATAGCGCCGAAGGACGCCGTCCTGGTGGACGGGGCGTTCGCGGAGGAACTGATGCGGTCCGGGGAGGCCCCGGAGTCGGAGGCCGAGGCCGCGGCGGCCGAGAAGGAGGGCGAGGGCCCGGAGACGCCGTACCGCTTCGCGCTGCAGCCGATGTGGCAGCGGCCGGTCCGCGGGCTCGGGGTCGTCGAGCCGTGGCTGCTGACCCGGCGGGCGCAGCCGGCCTCCCCGGACGGCGGCGGCCGGGTCTGACGGCGCCGGGCGGGGCGCCGTCCGGTACGCCGTGCGGTCGCGCCGGGGAGCCCGCTGAGCGGAGACCGGGGAGCCCGCTGAGCGGAGAGGGGCCCGTACCGGTCGCCACGGAAGGCTGCTCAGTGGACGGACCGTACCGGTCGCGGGGCTGCTCGGCGGGCGGACCGTACCCGTCGCCCCGGGAGGGGCCTGACGGCGGGCGGCTGCCGGTGCGATGATGCCTCGCGTCGGGTTCACGGTCGTTAACCGGGAGGGCGCATGGGCGAGCAGCGGTTCGGGGAGTGGGTCGTCGTACGACGGCACGGCGGGCATGTGGCGGAGCTGGTGCTCGACCGGGTGAAGGCGATGAACGCCGTCTCCACCGCCATGGCGCGCTCGCTGACGGAGGCGTGCGCCACGCTGGCCGCCGACCGCTCCGCCCGGGTCGTGGTGGTGTCCTCCAGCCACGAGCGCGCCTTCTGCGTCGGGGCGGACCTCAAGGAGCGCAACTCCCTGACCGACGCCGAGCTGGTGCGCCAGCGCCCGTACACCCGGGCCGCCTACACCGCGGTGCTGGAGCTGCCGATGCCGACCGTCGCCGCCGTTCACGGCTTCGCCCTCGGCGGCGGCTTCGAGATCGCGCTGGCCTGCGACCTGATCGTGGCGGACCGGACGGCCGTGGTCGGACTGCCCGAGGTGTCGGTCGGCGTGATCCCCGGCGGTGGCGGCACCCAGCTGCTGCCGCGTCGGGTGGGCGCGGCCCGCGCGGCGGAGCTGGTCTTCACCGCCCGCCGGGTGGAGGCGGCGGAGGCCCGGGAGCTGGGCCTGGTGGACGAGCTGGTCGCGGCGGGCGAGGACCGCACCGAGGCGCTGGCGCTGGCCGCGCGGATCGCCGGGAACTCCCCGGTCGGGCTGCGGGCCGCCAAGCGGGCCATGCGGCTGGGGCACGGGCTGGACCTGGCGGCCGGCCTGGAGGTGGAGGACGCGGCCTGGCGGAGCGTGGCCTTCTCGGGCGACCGCGCCGAGGGTGTGGCGGCGTTCAACGAGAAGCGCACCCCGGACTGGCCGGGCGAGTAGCGGCTGCCCCGTGCCCGGCGGCCGGCCCCCACGGCCCGGCCTCGTGGCCCGGCGGCCACCCGGCCGTACGGGGCGCGCGCCGGTCCCGCGGGCCGGTGCCGTGCCCCGTCGCGGGCGGGTGGCCCGCGCCGTGGAGCGTAGGCTCGCGCGGTCCCGGTGCCGTACCGGTACGACCTCTCGCCCGAACGGGGCGAATGGCGTGAAATGTTCCTACGCTGGAGTGCGCGCGGTGCAGGGTGTGCGCACGGTGAACGGAACGCGAGGGTGCGGTGTCGGACAACGGCAGCGGGGGCGATGCGCGGCTGCGGGCCGTTGTGGGCCTGGCCCAGGCGATGGCCGCCGCGCAGACGGGCCCCGAGGCGCTGCGGGCCGCCGCCGCGGGCGCCTGCCGGGCCCTCGGCGGGGTGTTCGCGGCGATCTCGGTCTGGGAGCGGGAGCTCGGCCGGCTCCGGGTGCTGGTCAACGTCGGTGAGCTGGCGGCCGGCGAGGAGGAGTTCCCGGAGGACGAGACCTATCCGGTGCACGAGTTCCCGGAGATCGTGGAGTTCCTGCACGAGCAGGGGGCGGACGGCGGTGAGCCGAGCGCCTGGGTGGAGGTCGCCGGCGAGCCCGGAGCGGACGCCGCCTCCGCCGCGTACGGGCCCCCGGGGCCGCCCCCGGGCGGCGGCTGGGGGCGCGGCGCGGCCCTGCTGCGGCGCGGCCGGGGCTGCTGCGTGATCGCGCCGATCGTGCTGCACGGGCGCGCGTGGGGCGAGCTCTATGTGGCGCGCCCCGCGGACGAGCCGGTCTTCGGGCCCGCGGACGCCTCCTTCGCCACCGTGCTGGCCTCGGTGACCGCGGCCGGGATCGCGCAGACCGAGCGGCTGGAGGAGGCGCGGCGGCTGGCCTTCACCGACCCGCTGACCGGTCTCGCCAACCGGCGGCTGGTCGATCTGCGGCTCGACGAGGCGGTGGAGCGGCACCGGGCCGACGGCACCGTGGTGAGCCTGGTGGTCTGCGACCTCAACGGGCTCAAGCGGGTCAACGACTCGCTCGGCCACGCGGTGGGGGACCGGCTGCTGGAGCGGTTCGGCTCGCTGCTGTCGCTGTGCGGCGCGATGCTGCCGGGCGCCCTGGTGGCCCGGCTGGGCGGCGACGAGTTCTGCCTGCTGGCGGTGGGCCCGCCGCCGGACGACGTGGTCCGGGCCGCCGAGGAGCTGTGCCGCCGGGCCACCGCGCTGGAGCTGGGCGAGGGCGTGGCCTGCGGGGTCGCCTCCACCGGCGAGCGGATCGGCCCCGTCGGCTCCGCGCGGCGGCTGTTCCGGCTCGCGGACGCGGCGCAGTACCGGGCGAAGGCCGCCCACTCCCGGAAGCCCGTGGTCGCGGGCCGGGAGGGGCCGGACGACCCGGTCCTGCGGCTCGCGGAGGCGCCGCCGGAGGGCGGCCCGGAGCGCCGCAGGTTCCGCCGGGACTGACGCCGCGGGGTCGTTCCCCGTGTGCGAACCCACTCGTGACATCCAGCGATTCAGTCTCTAGGGTGCCTGAATATGGATATGCACACTGTGGTGGTGGGGACGTCCGGGACGAGCGCGGAGGACGTCATCGCCGTGGCCCGGGGCGAGGCCCGGATCGAGCTCTCCGACGAGACCCTGGCGGCCCTCGCCGCGTCCCGCGAGGTCATCGACGCGCTCGCCGCCAAGCCGGAGCCGGTCTACGGCGTCTCCACCGGCTTCGGCGCGCTGGCCGTCCGGCACATCAGCCCCGAGCTGCGGGCCCAGCTCCAGCGCAACATCGTGCGCTCGCACGCCGCCGGCATGGGCCCGCGGGTCGAGCGCGAAGTGGTGCGCGCCCTGATGTTCCTGCGCCTGAAGACGGTGTGCTCCGGCCGGACGGGCGTCCGGCCGCTGGTCGCCCGGACCATGGCCGCGCTCCTCAACGCCGGGATCACCCCGGTCGTCCACGAGTACGGCTCGCTGGGCTGCTCCGGGGACCTCGCCCCGCTCTCCCACTGCGCCCTGGCCCTCATGGGCGAGGGGGACGCGGAGGGCCCCGACGGGGTCGTCCGGCCGGCCCACGAACTCCTCGCCGAGCACGGCATCGAGCCCGTGGTGCTGCACGAGAAGGAGGGCCTCGCCCTGCTCAACGGCACCGACGGCATGCTGGGCATGCTGGTGATGGCCTGCGCCGACCTGGCGCGGCTGTTCACCGCCGCCGACATCACGGCCGCGCTGACCCTGGAGGCCCTGCTGGGCACCGAGAAGGTCCTCGCGCCCGAGCTGCACGCCATCCGGCCGCACCCGGGCCAGGCCGCCAGCGCCGCCAACATGCTGAAGGTGCTGGCCGGTTCGGGCCTCACCGGTCACCACCAGGACGACGCGCCGCGGGTCCAGGACGCGTACTCGGTCCGCTGCGCCCCGCAGGTCGCCGGCGCGGGCCGGGACACCCTCGCCCACGCGCGGCTGGTGGCCGACCGGGAGCTCGCGGCCGCGGTGGACAACCCCGTGGTGCTGCCCGACGGGCGGGTGGAGTCCAACGGCAACTTCCACGGCGCGCCCGTCGCGTACGTCCTGGACTTCCTGGCGGTGGCGGCGGCCGATCTCGGCTCCATCGCCGAGCGGCGCACCGACCGGCTGCTGGACAGGAACCGCTCCCACGGCCTGCCGCCGTTCCTGGCCGGCGACCCCGGTGTCGACTCCGGGCTGATGATCGCCCAGTACACGCAGGCCGCCCTGGTCAGCGAGCTGAAGCGGCTGGCCGTGCCGGCGTCGGTGGACTCGATCCCGTCCTCCGCGATGCAGGAGGACCATGTGTCGATGGGCTGGTCCGCGGCGCGCAAGCTGCGGACGGCCGTCGACAACCTCGGCCGGATCATCGCCGTCGAACTCGTCGCGGCGACCCGGGCGATCGAGCTGCGCGACGGTCTGACCCCGGCGCCGGCGACCCGCGCCGTCCTGACGGCCGTACGGGAGGCGGGAGTCGAGGGGCCGGGCGGGGACCGCTTCCTGGCACCGGACCTCGCGGCGGCGGACGCCTTCGTCCGCTCCGGGAAGCTGGTCCACGCGGTGGAGTCGGTCACCGGGCCGCTCGACTGAGCCCCTTGGCTTCCGAGTCCTGACCCCCGAGCCGCTTCCTCCGGTGGGCGGAACCGGTCCGGTGCGGCCCCGCCACCTGAGGTGGCGGGGCCGCCCGCGGTCGGCCGCCTTCAGCCGGAAGGTCCGTCAGCGGGACGTGGGAAGAGGGGTGTTCGGGGTCCATGGCGGGCCGTGGCGGGAGCGGGGCCAGGTCGCGGCCCGAGCGCGGAAGGCCGCGGGGCCGGAATCCTCCGGACCGTCAGAACATGTTCGGACGGGAGCGGCGCGCGGCCACCGAGACCAACGCGGCGCCGAGGCCCAGGAACAGGGTGCCGCCCACCAGGTACGGGGTGGTGTCCACGCTGCCGGTGTCCGCCAGCGAGAGCTGCTGGGGCCGGGCACCCGAGGCGTCCGGGGCATCCGGGGCGTTCACCTGCTGTGTCGTCGGCTGGTTCCGCGGTGCCGCGCCGGGATCCTCGACCGTCGCGTTCGCGGAGGGGACGAACCACAGTGCGAAGAGCATCGAACCCGCGGCAGTTGCGGTCAGCAGCGGGCGGCGTGCGGACACGTAACGGACCCCCTTGTGGAGCTGGAGAATTGGCCGTCCCGGGAGATGTTAATGACACCTGCGGGTCGCGGGAAAGTCTTGGCCTCCGGGCCCCTTACGCTCCGGCCATGAGCACTGAGGAGACATCGCAGTTCGTGCGCCTTCGGGTGGAACTGGTCCTGGAGATCACCGACACGGGTGAACTCACCGGAGCGGCCATGGATCAGATCGGGGGTGACGCCACGGTGCCCGACGACGAGCGCGCTCACGCCCAGGCGTCCGTCCGGGACGACGCGGCCGAGGCGCTCGCCTATCTCGTCGACCCGTTCGACCTGGTCAACGGGGTTCCCGGGGTCGAGCTCGCACAGGCGTCCTGGAGCAGTGAGAAGGTCGACTACGACCCGGACTCCGCGGAGTGGGACTTCGACGACGAGGACGGGGGCTTCGACGGAATCGGCTGGATCGGTGAGGATGGGGACCGGTCGGTTGGGGAAGGCGGTGCCGGGAGGGCGTGACGGAAGGGCACGAGCCGTCCCGGTGTCCACGATGTGGACCGGGACCCTGTCCCACGTGGCGTACCCCACAATTTTCGGTCGCGGGGGAACCGGACGAATAGGGATAGGTGTTCTACCAAGAGCGGCCGGGAAAAGTGCGCCGCACGGCTCGGCTCGGGGATTTCAGGGGACCAGTAGCAATGGAGAAGCGTGTGATGACGGACGGTAAGCGTCGCAGGAGCCTGGTGGCCGCGGCCGCACTGCTCAGTGGTGCGCTCGCGCTCACGGCATGCGGCGGCGGTGACGGCGAAGGCAGCACCGACAACCGTGCCAAGTCGCAGGCTCAGGTGGACCAGCAGGCCGCCAAGGATGCTTCCGACGCGCGAATAGCGATCAGCCCGAAGGACGGCGCCAACAACGCCGGCATCAACAGCGACGTCAAGGTCAAGGTCGCGGGCGGCAAGCTCACCAAGGTCACCATGACCGCGGTCGAGTCCGGTACGGATGTTCCCGGCAAGCTGTCCTCCGACGGCCGGACGTGGACGCCCGACGGCCAGTTGGAGCGCTCCACCAAGTACAAGATCACCGCGGAGGCGAAGGACTCGAAGGGCCGCTCGGCCAACGAGAACTCCACCATCACCACGGTCTCCCCGTCCAACAGCTTCATCGGCAACTTCACGCCGGAGGACGGGTCGAAGGTCGGCGTCGGCATGCCGGTGTCCATCAACTTCGACAAGGCGATCACGAACAAGAAGGACGTCGAGTCCGCGATCAAGGTCAGCTCGACCAGCGGCCAGAAGGTCGTCGGGCACTGGTTCAACGGCAACCGTCTGGACTTCCGCCCCGAGGACTACTGGAAGGCCGGCTCCACGGTCACCCTCGATCTCGACCTGGACGGGGTCGAAGGCGCTCCGGGGGTGAAGGGTGTCCAGAAGAAGAAGGTCACCTTCACCGTCGGCCGGAACCAGGTCAGCACGGTCGACACCAAGACCAAGCAGATGACCATCACCCGGGACGGCAAGAAGGTCAAGACCATCCCGATCTCGGCCGGCAGCCCCGAGAACCCGACCTACAACGGCCAGATGGTGATCTCCGAGAAGTTCAAGGAGACCCGGATGGACGGCTCGACCGTCGGCTTCAAGAACAGCAGCGGCAAGGGCGAGTACGACATCAAGGACGTGCCCCACGCGATGCGGCTGTCCACCTCGGGCACCTTCATCCACGGCAACTACTGGGGCGCCGACTCGATCTTCGGCAGCGTCAACACCAGCCACGGCTGTGTCGGCCTGAACGACGCCAAGGGCGCCGGCGACAGCAGCCAGCCCGGGGCCTGGTTCTTCGACAACACGCTCATCGGTGACGTGGTGGTCGTGAAGAACTCCCCGGACAAGACCATCACCCCGGACAACGGCCTCAATGGCTGGAACATGGACTGGAACGAGTGGGTCGCCGGGAGCGCGATCGGCGGCTGACACCGGCCCGTTCCCCTGGACGACGGCGGCGGACCACACCCTCGGGTGCGGTCCGCCGCCGTCGTTTCCCCCGTTCCCCTCCGGTTCAGAGGCCCAGCAGTGAGGCGTCGGTGGCGAAGGCGCGGAAGGCATCCCGGGGGTCCGGCACCAGCTTGCGGGCCCGCAGGTCCATCAGCCCGCCGACGCTGTGCAGCTCGGCGGCGAGCTCGCCGTCCCGCCGGATGGTCTGCTCGACCCGGAACGTCTTTCCCTCGCCCCACACGAACGCGCAGGACACCTCGATCTCCTCACCGGCCCGGAGTTCACGGTGGAAGCGCATCGTGGTCTCCAGGTTGACCGGGCCCACACCCTTCTCGATCAGCTCGCTCTGGCGTATCCCGGCTGCCTGGACGAGGGACCAGCGGGCGTGCTCGGCGTACTGCATGTACACGCTGGTGTTGACGTGTCCCTGTGAGTCCGTCTCGTAGCCCCGGACGGTGATCCGTACGGTGAACGGCTGCGTCATGGCGTCCCTTTCCGACGATCCTTGGCTCGCCGCCATCCTTGCGCACGACCGCGGGGGCGCGTGGACGAGCCGGGGCGGGACGCGGCGGTGCGCGGACGCGCTGACGCGGGGGCGGGACGAGGCGCCGGTGACGCTCCGGACGGAGGCCGCGCCGGTCACATCTCCTGCGTATAGCGGATGTAGAACGTCACCACGGCCATGGACAGCCCGAGGATCAGCCCCATCAGGGTCCCCTCCAGCCAGGTCTGACCGCTCACGGTGAGCATGTAGCCCAGCGCGGCCCCGAAGATCGCCCCGTAGGACGCGGCCCGGACCTCCCGGCGCAGCCGGTGCTGCACCATTCCGAGGGCGAAGCAGAGCGCGGCGACGGCGGCTCCGCCCACCAGGCTCGCGACGGTGATCCTGGTGTTGGACGATCCGTTGTTGCTCTCCAGCCAGGCCACGTAGAGGCCGTAGGCGATCCCCAGCGTGACGGGGACGCCCACGGCGCTGGACGGGTAGTGGCGGGCCGGCATGGCAGTCGTGGACATGGCGGACTCCTCTCTCCCCTCACGACCAGAGCACACCCGTGCGCGGAGGGCGGCAACTCGGCCCGTCCGCACCGGGCCGCTTTTCGTCTCCCGGCGCCGTGGGGCGCCTGCCCGGCATGGCGCGGCCTGCCCGGCACGGCAGCCTGCCCGGCACGGCCGACGCGCCGGACCCCGCCGAGCGGCTAGGCCCGGCCGTGGGCCTTCTGGAAGCGGCGTGACAGGGAGTCGATGACCACGGCCGCGAGCAGCACCCCGCCGGTGATCATGAACTGCACGGCCGCCTGGATGCCCAGCAGGGCCATGCCCGAGGCGATCGACTGGATGACCAGCATCCCCAGCAGGGCGGACCAGGCCGAGCCGTGTCCGCCGAAGAGGCTGGTGCCGCCGATGACCGCCGCGGCGATGGCGTTCATCAGCAGGATGCCCGAGCCGGAGGTCTGGCTCGCCGAGGTCACCCGCGAGGCCAGCATCAGGCCGCCGACCGCGGCCATCGTGCCGGACACCATGAACACCGAGATCCGCATCCGCACGATGTTGATGCCCGCCCGGCGGGCCGCCTCGACGCCCCCGCCGAGGGCGAACACCTTGCGGCCGTAGGAGGTGCGGCGGAGCACGAACTCCAGGCTCGCGAGGACGGTCAGGAAGATCAGCAGGGCCAGCGGCAGGCCCTGGAACTGGTTGAGCACCCAGGCGGTGGCGAACGCGACCACCGTGAGCACGCCGGTGCGCACCCCGATCTCGACGAGTGACCGGGCCGGCATCCCGATGGCCCTGCGGCGCCGCCGGTCCACGTGGGAGGTGAGGAAGTACACCGCCGCGCCCAGCGCCGCCAGGCCGTACGCGGCGGCGACATTGCCGAAGTAGTGGCTGGTCAGCGTGGCGACCAGCCCCTCGTCGTCGAGGTTCACGGTGCCGCTGGTGCCCAGGATGTAGAGCATCAGGCCGTTCCAGGCCAGCAGCCCGGCCAGGGTGACCACGAAGGCCGGCACCCCGACTCTGGCGAAGAAGAACCCCTGGACGATCCCGACGGCCGCCCCGCACAGCACCGCCGTCACCAGGGCCAGCCACTCCGGCACGCCCTGCTGCACGTTCAGCACCGCGAACAGGGCCGCCGCGAGGCCGCTGACCGAGCCGACCGACAGGTCCAGCTCACCGATCAGCAGCACGAAGACGATGCCCACCGCGATCAGGCCGGTGCCCACGATGTCCACGCTGAGGTTGGACAGGTTGCGTGCCGAGAGGAAGTTGGCGTTCAGGCTCTGGAAGATGATCCAGATCGCGAGCAGCCCCAGGATCACGGGCACGGCGCCGAGCTCGCCGCCGGCCAGCCGGTTCTCGTAGGCCCGGAGCCAGCCCCTGAGGACCCGTCCGCCCGGGATCACAGCTCCGTCTCCCCCGCACGCGGGGAGCGGCGCGTCACGGCGTCGCCGGTGGCTCCGGTGATGGAGGAGATGATCTGTTCCTGGGAGGCGGTGTTCACGTCGAAGAGGCCGTTGTTGCGCCCCAGCCGCAGCACCGCGACCTCGTCCGCGACGGCCTTGACGTCACCCATGTTGTGGCTGATCAGCAGGATCCCGATGCCGCGGTCCCGCAGCTGGTCGATGAGGTCGAGGACCTGGGTGGTCTGCTGGACCCCGAGGGACGCGGTGGGCTCGTCCAGCAGCAGGACCCGGGGCCCGGCGAGCAGCGAGCGGGAGATCGCGACCGTCTGGCGCTGGCCGCCGGACAGGGCGGCGACCGGGCGGCGCACATCGGGGATGTGGATGGACAGGGCCCGCAGCAGACTGCGGGTCCGGCGTTCCATCTCCACCTCGTCGAGGATGCCGATCCGGTGGATCTCCCGGCCGAGGAAGAGATTCCCGACGACATCGAGGTTGTCGCAGAGCGCGAGGTCCTGGTAGACGGTGGCGATGCCGAGGGTCTGGGCGTCGTGCGGCCGTTTGATCTGCACCGCCCGGCCCTCCCACTCGATCAGCCCGTGGTCGGCGGGGCCGACTCCGGCGATCACCTTCACCAGGGTGGACTTCCCGGCGCCGTTGTCGCCCACCAGGGCGACCACCCGCCCGGGGTGGATGTCCAGTTCCACGTCCGTGAGGGCCTGGACGGCGCCGAAGTGCTTGGAGACACCGCGCAGGGACAGCAGGGGCAGGGACGACACGGCACACCCTCTCCTTCTCCCCGGTCACGGGATCAGTCCGGCCCGCTCGCAGGCCGACCGGAACTTGGCGGTGCAGATCTGATCGATCGTGTACATACCGTCCTTGACGACGGTGTCCTTGATGGTGTCGACCGTCAGGGGGACCGGGGTGAGCAGAACGGCGGGGACGTTGGTGGCGGTCGAGGTGCTGATCCGGTCCTGGGCCACGCTGTCGGGCGACTCGCCGCGGCCCAGCGCGACGGCCATGGCGGCGGCGGCCTCGGCCTCCGGCTTGAACGGCTTGTAGACGGTCATCGACTGCTCGCCCTTGACGATGCGCTGGACGCCGTTCAGCTCGGCGTCCTGGCCGGTGATCGGGGGCAGCGGAGTGACGTTGCCGGACTTCAGGGCGGAGACGATGCCGGAGGCGAGCGCGTCGTTGGCCGAGTACACGCCGTCGATGCTGCCGGGGCCGAGGGCGGAGATGGCGCCGGACATGTCGATGTGCGCGTTCTCCGGGCTCCACTGGGGGGTGTCGTACTCCTTGCCGATCCGCACCTTGTCCTCGAGGACGGACAGGGCGCCCTCCCGGAACCACGCCGCGTTCGGATCGGTCGGGTCGCCGTTCATCATGACGATCCGGCCGCCGTCGGCCTTCTTCCCCATCGCCCGGAGCAGGGCCTCGGCCTGGAGCCGGCCGACCTCGTTGCCGTCGAAGGAGACGTAGCCCGAGATCGGGCCCTCGGCGAGCCGGTCGTAGGAGACGACGGGGATGCCCGCCCGGTCCGCCTCCTTGACCGAGGAGCGCAGCGACTTGTAGTCGACCGGGTCCAGGACGATCACGTCCACCCTCTTGGTGATCATGGTGTCCACCTGCTGCTGCTGGGTGGCGACACTGCCCTGGCCGTTGGCGTACTCCACCCTGCAGTCGGCGCACAGCTCCTTGATCTTCTGCTCGATCAGCGGCCGGTCGAACGCCTCCCAGCGGGCGGTGTGGCTGTCCGGCAGCAGCAGGCCGATCGTCACGCCCGTACCCTCCCGTCCCCCGGACAGGGACTCCTCGCCCGAGCCCCCGGACTCCTTGGCCTGCCCGCAGCCCAGGGCGAGCGCGAGGGAGAGGGCGACCGCCCCGAGGGCGGCGCCGGGGGACCGGACGGTCGTGCGGATCGGCACGCGGAGCCTCCTCACGGCGTTCCGAGCGCGGTCCACCAGGGGGCGTCCGCCTCCGGCTCCGGCTCCGCGGGGCCCTCCGGGGGGTCCGTGGGGCGGGGCTCGCGCGGCGGCACGACGATCTCGCTCCACACCTGCTTGCCGCCGCTGACCGGCACCGAACCCCAGGCGGAGGACATCGCCTCGACCAGCAGGATGCCCCGGCCACCGGTCGACTCCCAGTCGACGATCACCGGCTTGGCGGGGGCCCGCGGGGAGGAGTCGCTGACCGCCACCCGCAGCCGGTCCACGCCCAGCGTGAGATCGAGCCGCACCGCCCCCTGGGTGTGCAGCAGGGCGTTGGTGACCAGCTCGGAGACGACCAGCAGCGCCGCGTCCACCTCCTCCTCCAGGCCCCAGGCGCGCAGCTTGCGGGCGGCGAACCGGCGGGCGTGCAGCACCGCGTCGGGCAGCCGCCACACCGTCCAGCCGGCCCGGATCGGCCGGAACTCCATGCCGTCGTAGCGCAGCAGCAGAAGCGCCACGTCGTCGTCCCGGCGGCCGGCGTCGACGAGGAGTGCGTCGGCCATCCGCCCCGCGTCGGACGGGTCGGCCGCGGTGAGCAGATGGCACAGCCGGCGCATCCCGTCCTCCAGGTCGAGCCGCGAGGACTCGACCAGGCCGTCGGTGAGGAGGGCGAGGACCGTGCCGGGCAGCAGCCCGAGCGTGGTGATGGCGAACTCCGCGTCGGCGAGCACCCCGAGCGGCGGCCCGCCCTCGGCCGCCACCTCCTGGGCGCTGCCGTCCGGGTGGCGCACCAGCGGCAGCAGGTGCCCGGCCCGGACGATCCATGCCTCGCCCTCCTCCATGTCCAGTTCGACGTAGCAGCAGGTGGCGAAGAGGTCGGTCTCCATGCCGACCAGCAGCCGGTTGGTGTGCGAGACCACCACGTCCGCCGGGTGCCCCTCCACCGCGTACGCCCGGATCGCCGTCCGCATCTGGCCCATGATCGTGGCGGCCCCGGCGCTGTGCCCCTGCACATCGCCGATGACCAGGGCGATGCGGCCCTCGGAGAGCGGGATGACGTCGTACCAGTCGCCGCCCAGGTCCATCCCCACCATCGCGGGCAGATAGCGGGCGACGGCCACCCCGCCGGGCAGCGCGGGCAGCCGGCGCGGCAGCAGGCTGCGCTGGAGCATGGTGGCGAGCTCGTGCTCGGCGTCCAGCGCATGGGCGTGCTTGAGAGCCTGCCCGACCAGGCCCGCCGTCGCGGTCAGCAGCGACCGCTCCTCCGGACCGAACTCGTGCAGGTCCTCCCACCCCACCAGACACGCGCCGACCACCCGGCCGTCGGCGGGCAGCGGCAGGATGGCGAGCCCGCCGGGGCCGACGTCCGCGAGGCTCGGTTCGAGCCCGGTGCCCGCGGGCCACAGCGTCGCCCGGCCCTCGCGCAGCGCCGCCTCCAGCGTGGGCAGGGCGCGCGCCGGTGCGTCGGGCCACTCCGCATGCCACTCCGCCCGCCAGGCCTCCGGCCAGCTGCCGGGCTCCGGCGGGTCCAGGAGGGTGACGACGAGCCGGTCCCCGCCGACCTCGGCGAGCACCACCCGGTCGGCGCCGAGCGGCTCCCGCAGGGCGGAGACGACCACCCGGCCCACCTCCCGGACGGTCGTCGCGTTGGCCAGCGCGGCGGACAGCTGCTGCACCCGGGAGACCTCGTCGGCACCGGGGCGCAGGTACGAGGCGTCGGCCACCACCCCGAGCACCCGCTCCGGACCGCCCCCGGCGTCGGGCAGAACCCGGCAGCGCAACCGCAGCCAGCGCAGTTCCCCGGAGGGACGGCGGACACGGAACTCCAGTTCACGGCTGCCGACGGTCAGCCGGCCCGGCTCCACGACGGACATCAGCGCGGGCAGGTCGTCCGGGACGGTGTACGCCAGCAGCGTCTCCACCCGGCCGTCGAAACGCTCCGGCGCGATGTCGACCAGCTCCAGCATGCACGGATCGGCCTCGATCAGCCCGGTGTTCAGCACGACGGTGAAGGACCCCACCCGCAGACCGTCCAGGGCGGATCCCGGCAGGGCGCGGGCCTCCGTCCGCGTCAGGGACCCCACGGCGTCCGGCTCGCCGCCGGCTTCGAGCCGGGCGGCGACATGGTCGGCGTACAGCTCCAGCAGGGTGCGCCGCTCGGGGGCGAACCCGTCCCCGTTCTCGTCCACGAAGAGCAGACAGCCCAGGCCCCGGGTGTTGACCCCGAGGGGCACGGCGCCCAGCGAGATGCCCGCGGGGAGGGGCTCGGGGGACTCCGTGGCGCCGACCGGTGCGTCCCCGTTGTCGCCGGGTGCCGTGCGGCGGTCGGCGAGCTCGGCGGAGCTCCACCACAGGGGGCGGCCGGCCCGGAACGCGTCGGCCGCGGGGGAACGGCCCGCCAGCGCGTAACTCGGCGCGAGCCCGTACCGGGCCCCGGAGCCGCCGAGGGTCCCGGTCAGGTACAGCTCGCCCTCACCCTCGCCCAGCACGTAGACGGCGGCGAGCGTCGCTCCGGCGAACACCGGGGCCTGCTCGGCCGCAGCCTGCCGCGCCCCTGGGGTCCGCAGGCCGACACCGCGCGTTCCGGTGCCGGGATCCGCCTCCTCGTTCGGGAGTCCGACCCCGGCCCCGCTGTCGCTGGACATTCCGTAACCCACCTGAGACCCATACTGTGCGCCCGGGCGGGGGGAGGCCAGTCAGGGACCGGCGCCGAACGTGCGGGTGGCCGGGCGGTGCGGGGGCTGGGTGGCGGGCTGAGGGGAGGAGTCCCGCGGGTCCGGCTACGCGGCCCGCTCCGGCCTCAGACGGCGCAGCCCCTCCATGCCGGTGGCGAGCAGGTCGTCGTGGCTGATGGAGAAGTCGCCGTTGGGCAGCCGGCCGCCGTAGCGGGCACCGACCACCGCGTCGGGGAGGTACGAGCGCAGCCGGTGACGCATCTCCCGCGGGTGGTCGACGAGCTCGCCCCAGCAGGGCGGTGCCGCGTCGGTGGAGAGCATCACCCAGTGGTCGACGGGCACATCGGCGTCGAGATCGGGTGCCTCGCCGGTGTGGCAGTCCAGCGCCGGCAGGGTCAACCGGTCCGGGTCGAGGGGCGAGTACCACATCAGGAGTGGTTCGGCGCGCCGGGCCGCGGCGCTGTCGAAGCAGCACACCGCGATGGTGTGCCCCGGATAGTGGTCGGCGTAGAACCTCAGCAGGTCCGGGTCGAGGCGCGGACGCCTGTGCTCCGGTACGTCATCGAGCGCGGCCGGGATCCTGGTCGGGTCGGCCGCGAGCAGCACGGTGTAGATGTCGTGCTCGAAGATCTCGACCGCTGCGCCGTCCGTCCCCATCCAGGCGATGTCGTCGGTGATGCCCGTCCGGAGGGGCCGGCGGACCGCGTCGACCATGCGGTTGAGGACATCGCCGGTGCGCCCCACCGGGAGGAAGTGCTCCCGGGTCATCCGGGCGGTGGGCAGATGCAGCAGCATCGCGTTCGGCCCGGCGGCGAGGTTGACGGGAGTGTTCTGGTACCCGAGCACGTGGATCAGGCCGTGCTCGGGGTGGTGAAGTCTCCCGGCGTACAGGGTCGTTCCCGAGAACTCGGCCCGGTCGAGCGAGATGCACATGGGCGCCCAAGCTACCCGCGCCTCGACCTTCCGGAGAAGCGGCGGGCCGTCTCCCGGAGAAGTGGCGGGCCCAGGTGCGCTGCCGTCGCCACTCGCCGGCGCGGCGGGCCCGAGGCGAAGCCCCCGGCCGATGGCGTCGGCCGGGGGGCAGAGGGGCCGCTGGGGACCGCGTGCCCGGCGGTCCCGCGCAGGTGCCTGCTCTTCGGCGGTGCGGTGGATGCGGCGGTGGACATCCCGCGGTGGTGCGGCCACCGGCGGTGGATGCGAACCCGCGGTGGCGCCTCCCCCGACGGCTGTCGGGATCGTGCGGCACTCTCCGCGTCACCGGTGCCCCGCCGCCACCCGGGATTCAGTTCACGCAGCCGGGAACGCTGTTGGGCGGGGCGCAGTTGGTCGGATCGTTCTTCACGACGCTGCTCTGGATGAGCTCCACCCGGTGGGGTGCCAGCTTGGTCGAGTTCTCGGTGCTCTCCTTGCGCTGGGAGTCGCTCGTCGTACCGATAAAGAGCCGGAGGATGATCCCGGAGTTCTCGATGCCGCCGCCGGTGGTGGGGCCGCCGTTCGAGGTGTTGTGGCTGACGGTGCTGCGGTGGAGGGTCGTCGGCTCGTCCGAGCCGGTCTGGATGCCGCCGCCGTTGCTCCGGGCGATGTTGCCCTTGATCTTGGTCGAGTTCAGACGCAGTGGCCCGGTCTCGAGGTTGATCGCCAGGGTGACGATGCCGGCGCCGCGGTCACCGGAGTCGTTGCCGTTGACCGACACGTCGTTGAGCTTGGTGTCCCCTGCATTGGCGAGGCCGCCTCCCCAGAAGGCGCCCGTATTGGCGCGGAGGGCGCCGCCCTGCATGGACATCGTGCCGTTGGTGGCCACCCCGCCGCCGAAAGCCGCGTGGTTGTTGCTGACCGTGGTGTTCTTCAGGGTGAGCGTCCCCAGCTGGTTCCAGATCCCGCCGCCGGTGCTGGCCCTGTTGTTCCGCACCGTCGAGTCGATCAGGGTGAGGCTTCCGTGGTCGTTGAGGAGGCCCCCGCCGTGCGAGTCCGTGGTGCCGGTCTCGCCGTAGCGCACGGTGATCGATTTCAGGGTGAGGCTGCCGCCCTCCCGCACGTGGAAGAGGCGGAACGGCGTGCCGGAATTGCGATCGATGGTCGTGTTGTCCCCGGTGATCTCCACCTTGCCGGTGATCTCGGGCAGGCCGTCACCCGGGTTGTCGGCCTGGGTCAGGGTGTAGACGCACCGAGGGGCGAGGGCGATGCTGCCGCCGCTGGTGTTCGCGTTGTTGATGGCCGCCTTCAGGGCTGCGATGTCATTGCACGCGACGCGGGTCGGTGCCTGCGCCTGGGCCTGCGCGGCGGGCAGCAGCGTCAGGCACAGGCCGAGGCCGGTGACGGCGGTGACGGTTGCGCGTCTGAGCGTGTCAGTCATGGGGCTTCCTTGGCTGTGGGGGCAGGATTCCGCGATCCCGGCGACGCCAAGCCGTCGAGCCTGCACCCCCTGAGCGTCGCTGATCGCCACTCAGACATATCCGACGTGTGCCTTCCATGCATGGCTTGCCGGTCATTCGGGTGCACGGCCCCTGGGCCGCTCGATGCCGGGTTCGGCTGGAGCTGCGGGCCCCGCCACCACCGCACTGCCGGTTCGCGCCTCCCGCCGTGACGCGTCCGGCCCCTGGGCTGCTGGGCCGAGGTGAGGGCCGGGGGCGCCGGACCGGAGGCGTGGGAACCGGGGCCGTTCGGCGGTACGCCGGGTGAGGCCGGTACGTCCGGCGGTTAAGAACGAAACGGCATGGTCACCGGACGGTCGGTCGGCGGCCCGGCCATCGGCTGCCGGTGAGACCGGCCTTTTCCTCTCCAGCACGGCGAAGGGTGCAGCGATGAAGAGCTTGGCACGGTCCGGCGCCCTGACCGCCGCGCTGGGGGTGGGACTGTCCATCGCCGTCCTGCCGGCCGGACCGGCCGGTGCCGCAGGAGAGACCCATGTGCGGTGCAACGACATCGCAGCCCTGAAGACGGCCATCAACCAGGCCAACACCAGCGGCGGTCGCATCACCCTCGCGGCCCACTGCACCTACACCCTGACCGCACCCGACCATCCCGACGACGGGCTCCCGGAGATCACCGGGAACGTGACCGTCTCCGGCCGCGACACCACCGTTCGACGCGCCCCCGGCGCGACGTCGGACTTCCGCATCTTTCACGTGGCGAACGGCGGGGAACTCTCCCTGAAGTCGCTCGAGGTCAGCGGCGGAAGCGTGCCCCACTCCGCCGGCGGCGCCATCTGGAACAGCGGCACCCTGAACCTGGCCGACGTGATCATCAAGGGCAATCGTGCCGGTACGGGCGGCGGCGTCTACAACCTGGGCGGGCAGTTCCGTCTGGACCGCACCACCATCGCGCACAACACCGCCGTCCGTAACGGCGGCGGAATCGCCAACGGACGCAACAGCATCCTCGACCGTCCCGGCACGATGACGATGAAGGGCGGGGCGCTGCTCGGCAACCGGGCACACAACGACAACGGCGGTGGTCTGGAGAACGTCAGGAGTACCGCGTCCCTGGACTCCGTAACGGTCAGCGGCAACACGGCGATTCACGGGGGCGGCATCAACCAGTTCGGCGCCACCCTGCAGCTCACGTCGACCACCGTCAGGAACAACATCGCCGTGTCGGGCGCGGGCCTGTCGAACGAGTTCAGCACAGCCACGCTGACGCGCAGCCTGGTCACCCGCAACACCGCGATCACCGCTGGTGGCGGTGTCTTCAGCGGGACCTCCGCTCAGGTCACCCTCACGGGCAACGCAGTCGTCCGCAACACCCCGGACAACTGCAGCCCCGAAGGCAGCGTTCCCGGGTGCGCCAACCCTGCCGACAGCGTGACCGCGCCGAGTTCGTACCCGTCCCCGCCTGCCGGGAACAACACTGCCGGGGACAGTTCTGCCGGGAACAGCGCTGCCGAGACCGGCAAGGCCCCCGAGTGACCCGTCCGGCACCGGTTGCTGCCCCGCGCGCCTGAGCGATGCCCGGCCTCACCGGGGGCGATGCCGTCCGGCTGCGAACCTCAGCCGTCGGCCTTCACCACACCGACCGGGCAGCTCACGCCCGTCCCCCCGATCCCGCAGTACCCGTTCGGGTTCTTGTCCAGGTACTGCTGGTGATAGGGCTCCGCCGGATGGAACGGGCGGCCCTCCGCCGGGAGGATCTCCGTGGTGATCGCGGAGTGGTTCGCCTGCGTCAGCACCTGCTGGTAGGCGTCGCGGGAGGCCTCGGCGGCGGACTGCTGCTCGGGGGAGTGCGTGTAGATCGCCGAGCGGTACTGGGTGCCGACGTCGTTGCCCTGGCGGAAGCCCTGGGTCGGGTCGTGGGACTCCCAGAAGAGCTTCAGCAGCTCCGCGTAGGAGACGACCGCCGGGTCGAAGACCACCCGGACCGCCTCGGTGTGCCCGGTGAGGCCGCTGCACACCTCTTCGTACGCCGGGTTCGGGGTGTACCCGCCCTGGTAGCCGACGAGCGTGGTCCAGACGCCGGGGGTCTGCCAGAACTTCCGCTCCGCTCCCCAGAAGCAGCCCAGCCCGAAGTCGGCGACCTCCAGGCCCTCCGGGTACGGGCCGAGCAGCGGGTTGCCGAGGACGGTGTGCCGGTCCGGCACCGAGAACTCGGGGGTGTCACGGCCGCGCAGTGCCTCTTCCGGGGTGGGGAGCTGGGGCCGGTGGCTGTGCAGGAACATGAGGGTCCTCTCGGCGTGATGTCCGTACGGACAACGTATGCGGGGGCCCGGGGATTCCTGGCCGGCCGCCGCGGGCCGTCACCGCTCCGTAAGCCGTCGTCCGTAAGCCGTCGTCCGTCGTCCGTCGTTCGTGTGCAGGCCACCGGCCGAGGCTCCATCGGGGCGGGAGCCCGCACCGGCCCCCGTCCTGTCGGTGCGGAGGCTGCCCGCCCGTCAGCGCGGCAGCGTCGCCGGGGTGCCGCCCGACTGTTCCCAGCCGTTGACCGCCAGCGCCCGGTACGCCGTGTACTCCGCCGCGGGGTCGGGGGAGTAGGACCAGGGCACCGCGCCCACATGCCCGTCCACGTGCCGCAGCTGCTCCATCGCCTCGGCGTAGCGCTCCGCGCGGACCAGGAACCAGACCAGCAGATGGCGGACGTGCGGCAGGACGGGGTGGTCGGAGGGCACCGAGCGGGTGGCGAACAGGGCGCCCTGGACGGCCCGGGTCACCACGGCGCTCTGGTACAGGCCGCGGACCATGTTCACCTCGGGCAGGTGCTCGAAGACGGCGAACAGCGGCAGCGCCGGCAGCAGGCTCTTCTCCGGGGCCGAGGCGGCGGCCCGGTGCGTGAAGGCGTCGGCCAGCTCCTTCGAACCGTGCCACTTCTCGCACCAGTGGTGCAGGGCGGCCAGATGCGCGCCCATGTGGTGCGGGGCGCGCGTGGTGATCGTGCTCCACAGCTCCTCGACGTCGGCCTCCCGGTAGCCGAGTCCGCGGGCCACCGCGAGCTGGACGATGTACGGGGTCGGGTCGCCGGGGGCCAGCAGCGCCGCGTCCTCGGCCACCGACCGCGCCTCCTCCAGGATGATCCGGTACTCGTCCGACCCGGCGCCGCCGGAGGACTGGCGCGCCTGCCGGACCAGGAACTCGGCGTGCACCACCGCGCCGCCCGCCTCCTTCGGGGACTCGGTGCGCCAGGTCCGCAGCCACCGGCCGCCCTCGCCGGGCAGCTCGGCCAGCTCCACGGCCGCCGCTCCGGCCAGCGTCTGGACCCGCTGCCAGCGCAGCTCCCAGTCGTCCGTCACGGCGAGCAACTGCGCGGCGGGGCGCCACTCCTGGGTGCGCCGGATCTCCGCCAGCACCTCGGCCAGCTCCCGGTCCGGTCCCGGCAGCCGGACGTCGAGCTGCTCGGGGCTGACGAAGCCGTACTGCCGGGGGTCGAGGGCGCTGCCATGGGCGTGGAACGCCTGACGTCCGTCGCGCCTGCGCCGCAGGGCCGGGATCAGAACACCGCCGATCATGGTCAGGCCCAGCAGGATGATCAGAATCTCCATGAGGTGTCCAGGTGTCCTCTGCCGTGTCGTCTCGTGCCGTGTCGTCGTCTCGGATGCCGGGCACCAGTGTGGCCCGGACCGCCGCGTGCCCGTTCGTACGGTCCCGAGTCGTCGTGTCCGCCGGTCCCGGGCCGTCGCGTCCGCCCCGGCCACGGACCGGAGCCGCCGCCTCCACCGCGCACCGGTCTCCCGGCGCCGCCGCCCGTGCCCGGACGTCGGAGCCCGTCCCCCAAAAGTACTGTCGGACGAGCCCAGGAGTTCCCGGGCCGCGCGTACTACTCTCGGGCCTCATGAGTGACGAGCACCAGCACGCACACCAGAGCTTCGAGACCCGCGCCATCCATGCGGGCAACACGGCCGACCCGCTCACCGGCGCGGTCGTGCCGCCGATCTACCAAGTGTCCACGTACAAGCAGGACGGGGTCGGCGGGCTGCGGGGCGGCTACGAGTACAGCCGTTCCGCCAACCCGACCCGTACCGCGCTCGAGGAGAACCTCGCCGCGCTGGAGAGCGGACGGCGCGGGCTGGCCTTCGCCTCGGGGCTCGCCGCCGAGGACTGCCTGCTGCGCGCGCTCCTGGTGCCGGGCGACCACGTGGTCATCCCGAACGACGCCTACGGCGGAACGTTCCGGCTCTTCGCGAAGGTCGTGGAGCGCTGGGGCGTGGAGTGGTCGGTGGCCGACACCTCCGACGCGGCGTCCGTCCGGGCCGCGGTCACGCCCCGCACGAAGCTCATCTGGGTCGAGACGCCCAGCAACCCGCTCCTCGGCATCACCGACATCGCCGCCGTCGCCGAGGTGGCGCACGCCGCCGGGGCGCGGCTCGTCGTCGACAACACCTTCGCCAGCCCGTACCTCCAGCAGCCGCTCGCGCTCGGTGCGGACATCGTCGTGCACTCCATGACCAAGTACATGGGCGGGCACTCCGACGTGGTCGGCGGCGCCCTGGTGGTGAACGACGACGCACTCGGCGAGGAGCTCGCCTTCCACCAGAACGCGATGGGCGCCGTCGCCGGGCCCTTCGACTCCTGGCTGGTGCTGCGCGGGATCAAGACCCTCGCGGTCCGGATGGACCGTCACAGCCTGAACGCCGGGCGCATCGCGGAGATGCTGGTCTCCCACCCCAAGGTGACCCAGGTCTACTACCCGGGGCTGCCGGACCACCCCGGGCACGAGGTCGCCGCGAAGCAGATGCGCGGCTTCGGCGGCATGGTGTCGTTCCGGGTCGAGGGCGGCGAGGAGGCGGCGGTCGAGGTCTGCAACCGGGCCCGGCTGTTCACCCTCGGCGAGTCCCTCGGCGGCGTGGAGTCGCTGATCGAGCACCCGGGCCGGATGACGCACGCCTCGGTGGCGGGCTCGGCGCTGGAGGTGCCGGCGGACCTGGTGCGGCTGTCGGTCGGCATCGAGGCGGTCGACGACCAGCTGGCGGACCTGACCCGCGCCCTGGGCTGACCCCGTACCGGGACGGTTCCTGCTGGTCCGGCTCTCGCTGGGACGGTCCCTGCTGGGCCGATTCCTGCCGGGGTGACCCCGCGCGGGGTCACCCCGGGCCGGCTCCTGAGGGCCTCGGCGGGCTCGTGCATACGACGGCACGGGCCCGCTTGCCGTATCCGGGGGCGGGCCGGATCACCGTCCTCGGGCCGGATCGCCCACCTTGGGCCGGATCACCCCTCCTCGGGCCGGAGCACCGCTCTCGGGCCGACGGCCGGCCGGCCTCCAACGGGCCTACCAGCCGTCCAACGGCGGTGTGGTGTCGGCCGGCGGCACGAGCCATGGCTCCGCCACGGCCGCCCACACCGCGAAGGCCAGGGCGGCCGCCAGCAGCAGGACCCACCCGGCGGTCCGTACCGCCCGGTGCCGGCCGTGGATGCGCTGTCCGCGCTGGACGGCCCGTGCCGCGAGGTCCGGCGGCACGGCGGGATGAGGCCCTTCGAGCATCCGGCGGACCTCGTCCTCCTTGCGGTCGGGAAGGCTCATCGCGCCGACACCCCCGGGGGCGCGCCGCCGTCGGGGTGCCGGTCCGCCGCGGCCGCCGATGCCGCCGTCGCGCCGGGCGGTCCGGCCCCCGGAGCCCGGGCTCCGAGCGGCGTGGCACCACCCGGCGCGGCTCCGGGTGGCGCGGCCCCGCGCGGTGCCGGACCGGGCGGGGCCGGTCCGCGCGGAACGGATCCGCCGGGGGAGGCGGCGCGGCTGCGCAGGGCGGTCATCGAGCGCAGGCAGATGGCACGGACCCGCTCGACGGGGAGGCCGAGCCGGGCGGCGGTCTGTTCCTCGGGCACCCCCTCGTAGAGCCGCAGCACCAGCACGAGGCGTTCGCGCGGGGTGAGCCCGCCGAGCACGCCGTCGTGGACCCGTCGGTGGTGCCAGGCGCCATGGGCGAAGCGGCCGATGAGCTCCTGCCGCGTGCGGTCGTACGGATCCTCGCCGTGCAGCCGGTCCCACCCCGCATAGGTGCGCGCGAGCGCGGCCGTCAGCAGGCGCTCGGCGGCGTCCCGGTCGCCGGTGAGCAGCATGGCGGCATGCAGCAGCCGGCCGGCCGCACCCGCGACGAACGCCTCGAATTCCCGGGCCCGGCGGCGCTCCTGTGCTGCTCGCCGCTCTCGCACCGCGCCTCCTGAGCCTCCATGGGACGGCAGCCGGTGCGCGCGGTCAAGAGGCGGGGGCCTCCGGGTCGGCGGGCGGCAGATGAGCCGCGGCCTGCCGGGCGGAGAGCGAGCCGTTGAAGCGGGTGAGCAGGGCGCAGAAGATCTCCCGCTCCTCCTCGGTCCAGCCCTCCGTGACCAGGGCCATCAGCTGCCGCCGCGAGGAGCGGACCTCGTCCAGCCGGGCCTTGCCGCGCGGCGAGAGCTGGAGGACGACGGCCCGGCCGTCCTCGGGGTGCGACGTGCGCTTGACCAGGCCGGTGTCCACGAGCGGCGCGACCTGCCGGGTGACCGTCGAGGAGTCGATGCCCATCCCCGCGGCGAGCGCCTTGACCCCCATCGGACCCTCCCGGTCCAGGCGGTTGAGCAGCAGGTAGGCGGCACGGTCCATGGAATTGCGGACCTGGCCGACGCCGCCGAGCCTGGTCTGCTCCGCGCGCCGTGCGAACACGGCGACCTGGTGCTGCAGCGCTTCGAGGAGACCGCTGTCCGCAGGCCCCTCCTGGCCGGAGGGCGGCGGAGCAGTCGTCATGTCCGGAGTCGTCGGCATGGCCTGAGCTCACTTCGTGGGAATCGGGCTGTGGATGCGCACAGGGTACGCGGCCCGGGCCCGGGCCGGAGCAGCACGGGACAAACCGGTGGACGGGTCCTCCGGCGGCCGGGTCCGACCGGAACTGCGAAACTTGGCCACATGGCTGAAAACCATGGGGTGGGTGCCCGCCCGGAGCCCCTCGATCTGTCCGAGATCACGGTCGACGAGGTGCGTGCGGCGCACAAAATGCTCACCGGGGTGGCCCGGGTGACCGCCATGGAGGGCAGCCGGCATCTCAGCCAGCTGGTGGGTGACCCGGTCCACCTGAAGTGCGAGAACCTCCAGCGGACCGGCTCCTTCAAGGTACGCGGTGCGTATGTGCGGATCGCCGGACTGAGCGCCGAGGAGCGGGCGGCGGGCGTGGTGGCCGCAAGTGCCGGGAACCACGCGCAGGGCGTCGCCCTCGCCGCCTCCCTGCTGGGCGTGGCCTCGACGGTCTTCATGCCGGTGGGCGCCCCCCTGCCGAAGATCGCGGCGACCCGTGAGTACGGCGCCGACGTGCGGATGCACGGCCATGTCGTCGACGAGACGCTGGAGGCGGCGCAGGAGCACGCGCGGGCGACCGGCGCGGTCTTCATCCACCCGTTCGACCACCGGGACGTGGTGGCGGGTCAGGGCACGGTCGGGCTGGAGATCCTGGAGCAGTGCCCCGAGGTCCGGACGATCGTCGTCGGCATCGGCGGCGGCGGGCTGGCGGCCGGGATGGCGGTGGCCGTGAAGGCGCTGCGGCCGGACGTGCGGCTGGTGGGCGTGCAGGCGGAGGGGGCCGCCGCCTACCCGCCCTCGCTGGCGGCGGGGCGCCCGGTGTCGCTGGAGACCATGGCGACCATGGCCGACGGCATCAAGGTCGGACGCCCGGGGGACGTGCCGTTCAAAATCGTTGGCGATCTCGTGGACGAGGTTCGTACGGTCTCCGAGGACGAGCTCTCCAGCGCGCTGCTGCTCTGCCTGGAGCGGGCGAAGCTCGTGGTGGAGCCGGCCGGGGCGAGCCCGGTGGCGGCGCTGCTGTCGCAGCCGGACTCCTTCGACGGGCCGGTGGTCGGGGTGCTGTCCGGCGGGAACGTCGACCCGTTGCTGCTCCAGCGCATTCTGCGGCACGGCATGGCGGCGGCGGGCCGGTACCTGTCGCTGCGGCTGCGGCTGACGGACCGACCGGGGGCGCTGGCCACTCTGCTCGGAGTGCTGTCGCAGGGGGACGTCAATGTGCTCGACGTGAGCCACGTCCGGACCGATGCACGGCTGCGGCTGACGGAGGCCGAGGTGGAACTGCAGTTGGAGACGAGGGGGCCCGAGCACTGTGTCGAGGTGCGGGCCGCGCTGCGCAAGGCGGGCTACATCGTGATGACGTGACGCCGCGCAAGGCGTTGCCGCAGGTCATGACCCTGCCGTGACTGCCGTGCCCCTGCTGTGACTGCCGTGCCCCTGCAGGGACTGCCGTGCCCTGCCGTGACGTGGCAGGGCTGAGCCGCTGGCAGGGCTGAGCCGCCGAGCCTGGTGTGCTCCCCGCCGCGCTGTCCTCGCGGTTTCCATACGGGCCCCGCCCCTCCGGGCGCAACGCATCGCGGTCGCGGGGCGGGGTGCGGAAAGGGGCCCGGATGCAGCTCGCTTCCGCGAAGGGCCGCGGATGCGGGGACCGCAAAACCCTTGACGCGATATATCGCGTTAGCTGTACAGTCGTGCTCCTCCACGTGCGACCCGACTTCGCATCGGGACAGAACCGGCATACGTAACGGCGCCGCCGTCGTCTCCGATGTCCCTGATCTCCGCTGAACCACCCAAGCTGAACAACCCAAGACTGTGGGAGAACTTCATGCCAGGTGCCATTTACGCCGAGGGTCTCGTCAAGACCTTCGGTGAGGTGAGGGCTCTGGACGGCGTCGACCTCGATGTCCCCGAGGGCACCGTGCTGGGCCTGCTCGGCCCGAACGGGGCGGGCAAGACGACCGCCGTGCGCGTGCTCACCACCCTGCTGCGGCCCGACAGCGGAAAGGCGTTCGTGGCCGGGGTGGACGTCCTCGAGCGCCCCAACGACGTCCGCCGCTCGATAGGTCTCTCCGGCCAGTTCGCCGCCGTCGACGAGTACCTCACGGGCCGTGAGAACCTCCAGATGGTCGGCAGGCTCTACCAGCTGTCCGCGCGCGCCGCGAAGGCCCGCGCGAGCGAGCTGCTCGAACGCTTCAACCTCGCCGAGGCCGGGGACCGCCCCGCCAAGACGTACTCCGGCGGCATGCGGCGCCGTCTCGACCTCGCGGCCGCGCTGGTCATCAGTCCGCCGGTGATGTTCATGGACGAGCCGACCACCGGACTCGACCCGCGCAACCGCCAGGCCCTGTGGGAGGTCATCCAGGAACTGGTGGCCGGTGGCACGACCCTGCTGCTGACCACCCAGTACCTGGAGGAGGCCGACCACCTCGCCCACGACATCTGCGTCGTCGACCACGGCAGGGTCATCGCGCGCGGCACGTCCGACCAGCTCAAGGCCCGGACCGGCGGTGAGCGGGTGGAGATCGTCGCCCATCGCCGGGACCAGCTCCGGGACGCGGCCGAGATCCTCGGCGGCTTCGGCAAGGGCGAGGTCGGCGTGGAGGAGCACACCCGCAAGGTCACCGTCCCGGTCACCGGCGGCGCCAAGCTGCTCGCGGAGGTCATCCGCGAATTCGACGCCCGGGGCGTCGAGATCGACGACGTCGGTCTCCGCAGGCCGACCCTCGACGACGTGTTCATCTCACTGACCGGCCACGCGGCGGAGGACGGTGACGCCGCGCGGGACGGAGGCGCCGCGCAGGACGGAGACGGCGGCTCGCCGGACGGAACCGGCGGGTCCGGTGCGGCCCGGTCCTCCGCAACCCAGTCCTCCACGGCCCGGTCGTCCACCACCCAGCCGTCCACCACCCAGCCGTCCACATCGCAGCCGTCCGCCACCCGGCAGACCTCGACGCAGCAGGAGGCACACCAGTGAGCGCCGTCACCGACACGGCTCCCCGCGCCACGGCGCCGCAGCCCGGCGGAGCCATCGGCCAGTCCGTCCGGGACTCGCTGGTGGTGGCGAAGCGGAACCTGATCCGTATGGCCCGGATCCCGGAAGTGGTCATCTTCGGGCTCATTCAGCCGATCATGTTCGTGGTGCTGTTCAGCTATGTCTTCGGCGGGTCCATCGCGATCGCCGGCACCGTTTCACCCGAGGAGTACCGCGCCTTCCTCATGGCCGGGATCTTCGCCCAGACCGTCACCTTCGCCACCGCCGGTTCGGGCGCGGGCATCGCGGACGACATGCAGAAGGGCCTCATCGACCGGTTCCGGTCGCTGCCCATGGCGCGGGGCGCCGTACTGACCGGCCGGACGCTGGCCGACCTCGTACAGACCGCGCTCACCCTGGTGGTGCTGGCGATCGTCGCGCTCCTCGTCGGATGGCGGATCGAGGACGGCATCCTCGGTGCGCTCGCCGGCTTCGGCCTGCTGCTCCTGCTCGGCTACGCCTTCTCCTGGATCGGCGCCCTGATCGGCCTGGTCGTGCGGACCCCGGAGGCGGCGACATCGGGCGGTCTGATCTGGCTGTTCCCGCTGACGTTCATCTCGAACGCCTTCGTGCCGTCCGAGAACATGCCGGGCTTCCTGCGGCACATCGCCGAGTGGAACCCGTTCAGTGCCACGGTGCAGGCCTGCCGTGAGCTCTTCGGCAACCTCCCGGCGAACTACCACGCGGCGGACGCCTGGCCGATGCAGCACCCGGTGGTCGCGTCGGCACTCTGGTCGGTCCTGATCATCGTGGTCTTCCGGACCCTGGCCGTCCGGAAGTACCGCTCGGCCACGGCCTGACACCGCTCAGTACCGCTCGGCCACGGCCTGACACCGCTCAGCAGCGGTCGGGACCGGCCGGTCCCCGGACCCGTTTCACGGGCCGGGGCCGTCGCCGCCCCGGATCCACGGATTCGGTACGGCGGCGGGCCGGGCCGACGGCGCAGGACACGGCGAGGCCCCCGGCGCTCCGGCGCCGGGGGCCTCGTTTCCGTCCGCGGGGCGGCGCGAGCGCGCTCAGCCCTGGTACGGCTTGGCCTCGAGGATCTTCACCGATGCCTTGCGGCCGTTCGGCAGCTCGTACTCCGCGTCGTCGCCGACCTTCTTGTCGAGGACGCCGCTGCCCAGCGGGGACTGCGGGGAGTAGGTCTCGATGTCCGAGCTGGCGTACTCGCGCGAGGCGAGCAGGAAGGTGAGGGTGTCGTCCGGGTCGCCGTCGAAGGCGATGGTGACGACGGTGCCGGGGGCGACCACGCCGGTCGCGGCGGGGGCCTCTCCGACCTTCGCGTGCTCCAGCAGCTGGGTCAGCTGGCGGACCCGGAGCTCCTGCTTGCCCTGCTCCTCCTTGGCGGCGTGGTACCCACCGTTCTCCCGCAGGTCACCCTCTTCCCGGGCCGCCGCGATCTTCGTGGCGATCTCGGTACGTGCGGGACCCGACAGGTACTCCAGCTCGGCCTTCAGCTGGTCGTACGCCTCCTGGGTCAGCCAGGTGACGTTGTCGCTGGTCTGGGTCACAGGTGCTCCTCGTCGGTACTGGGGATACAAAGCAACGCCCTACCCGGAGGGTTGCGCCTTCACCGGTGGGCGAAACCACGAGCCTAACAATTCCCTAGGAAAAGGGGGAGGAGGAAACGGTGAAAATCGCGTCAATGCAGGTCAGGCCGGGTGGGTGGCCGGTGCTCCGAGCCCGCGCGCCCGCTCGCTGCGGAGGGGGCGGAACGGAGGGTGCCCGGGCGGTCCCGTGGTGTCAGCCGGAGGTCGCGGACGGCGTGCAGTCGACCAGTTCCGTGGCCGTGGCACGCCCCGTCGTCCGGATGGTCGCGACCTTGTCCACGCGGCTCCGGCGCTCCTCGAAGCGGATGTCCTTGCGGCCCACCTCGCTGCCGTCCTCGGCCAGTGAGCGGACCGTGCAGACACCGTCCGTGTGCGTGTCCTTACGGACCTCGAGGTGGACCTCGACGGCCGAGTCCGTGACGACCTTGGACTTGATCACTTCGCCGCTGACGGCCTCGCCCGCGATGTAGGAGAAGCCCGACCAGCCGATCACCGCGAGCAGCGCCGTGCCCAGCACCGCGCCGACGATCTTCAGGGTGCGGTCGGCGCGGGCGTCGGCGGAGCGGCCGTACCGCCCCTCCGGCAGCTCTGCGCGCGTGCCGCTCATGTTCGTTCCTCCCGCGATGTGGACCGCGGAATTTACGGCCCGTCGTTTCGGTCACTATAGAAGGCGCCCTCGCCAACCGTGGGAGAGGGCTGCGACCCATGACTTCAGGATCCGAGGATCGAGTCTTGACCGAGCAACTGCGATTGATGGCGGTCCACGCCCACCCCGACGACGAGTCGAGCAAGGGCGCGGCGACCATGGCCAAGTACGTGTCCGAGGGGGTGGACGTGCTGGTCGCGACCTGCACGGGCGGTGAGCGCGGCTCCATCCTCAATCCCAAGCTGCAGGGCGACCCCTACATCGAGGAACACATCCACGAGGTGCGGGCCAAGGAAATGGACGAGGCCCGGCAGATCCTGGGCGTCAAACAGTCCTGGCTGGGTTACGTGGACTCCGGGCTTCCGGAGGGGGACCCGCTGCCGCCGCTGCCCGACGGGTGCTTCGCGCTCCAGGACGTCGACGAGGCGGCGGGCGCGCTGGTGAAGCTGATCCGTGAGTTCAAGCCGCACGTGGTCACCACGTACGACGAGAACGGCGGCTACCCGCACCCCGATCACATCATGACCCACAAGATCTCCATGGTGGCCTTCGATGCCGCGGGGGACCCGGAGAAGTACCCGGGGACCGGGGAACCGTGGCAGCCGCTGAAGCTCTACTACAACCAGGGCTTCAACCGGCCGCGGACCGTCGCCCTGCACGAGGCGCTTCTCGCCCGGGGCATGGAGTCGCCGTACGGAGAGTGGCTGAAGCGCTGGAAGGAGTTCGAGCGGGTCGAGCGGACGCTGACCACGCACGTTCCCTGCGCCGAGTTCTACCCGATCCGCGACAAGGCGCTGATCGCCCACGCCACGCAGATCGACCCCGACGGGGGCTGGTTCCGCGTGCCGATGGAGCTCCAGCAGGAGGTCTGGCCCACGGAGGAGTACGAGCTCGCGAAGTCGCTCGTGGACACCTCCCTCCCCGAGGACGACCTCTTCGCGGGCATCCGGGAGAATTGAGCGCATGACCTCTGCGACCACTCAGCTCGCCATGACGCATCTCGTCCCGCTCGCCAAGGAGCTGGACGAGAAAAAGGTGACGCCCGGCGTCCTCGGCTTCATCGTCTTCGCGCTCATCGGCGGAGCGGTGTGGCTGCTGATGAAGAGCATGAACAAGCAGTTCACGAAGATCGACTTCGAAGAGGCGCCCGCCGCCTCCGCCGCGGGTGCCTCCGCCGCGGGCGGCGCCGCCTCGGCGGAGCGCACGGCCGACGCCTCCTCCGGCGGGTCGAAGGGCAAGCCGAAGCAGGACTGACCGGCGGGTCGAAGGGCAAGCCGACGCAGGACTGACCGGCGGGTCGGGGGACGTGCCGGAGCGGGACTGACCGGCGGGTCGGGGGACGGGCCGGAGCAGGACCGGCCGGCCGGTCGGGCGGTGGGCGCGCCGGAGCAGGACCGGTCACCGCCCGGTCGGAGGACCGGTGGGCAGGGCTGCGCAAGACCGCCGCCGGCCCCGGCCTCCGGCGCCGGCCCGTGCCTCCTGCGCTTCATGCCAGGCCCGACAGCCCGGCCGTCGAGCCCGGCCGTCGAGCCCTGGCATCGGGACCGCGGCATCGGGACCGGGCGCCGAGCCGGCGCGTCCGGCCCGGCGGTGGTCGGGCTACGCCGGCCCCGGTTCCCGGCCAGCGGCTGCCACGGTCACGCCCATCACCTCCCGGGAGTGGCGGTTCGGAACCATGCCGAGCCGCCATGCCTGCCAGCCGGTCTCCGGTTCGACACCGCGCTCCAGGATCAGCGCGTACGCCTCCGCGCAGTCCTCCAGCTTCCCGTCGCGCATCGGATGCGCGTCCCGCAGCAGCTCGGCCAGCTCCTCCTGGGCCACCGCCGTGCCGACCACCGATCCGCCCGGCGACGCCAGCGGCAGCAGCGTGCAGCGCAGGAAGCGGGACCAGTCCTCACCGCGCCGGTCCCCGTACTCCACGAACAGCCGGCCCGCCTCCTCGGTGAGGTCCAGGGCCTGCGCGGAGCGGCCGTTGCCCGCGTCGATCACCGCGAGTTCGAGGCACGACCAGGCCTGGCCGTGAGCGACGCCCACCCGGTGGAAGTCCTGCCGGGCGTCCTGGAGGAGCTGCCGGGCGAACCCGCTGTTGAGCAGGCTCCCCGTCCGGGCCGCGCGCTGGTCACGGGTGACCCGGCCGGAGTGGTGCCGGGCGCAGGCCAGCCCGTAGGCGTCCCGCATGCGGCTGAACATCGTGCGGGCCCGCTCCAGCTCCCGGACCGCCTCGTCGTGCTCGCCCCGCTCCTCCAGGGCCTGGCCGAGGTAGTAGCGGGTCCACGCCTCGCCCCGGGCGTCCTCGTTGTCCGCGTGCCGCGACAGTGCCTGCCGAAGCTGGTCCGCCGCGGTGCCCGCGTCGCCGTCCACCAGCCGGGCCCGCGCCAGCTCCGTGAGCGCCCAGGCCTCGCCCCGGCCGTCACGGGTGCTGCCGTACTCCTCGAGGGCCTGCCGCAGCTCCCGCTCGGCGTCCGGGACGGCGCCCAGCCGCAGATGGACCTGGCCGAGCTGGAAGTGCGCCCACGCCTGACCGTGCACGCTCTCGCTGCGCCGGTGCAGCTCCAGCGCCGTGTGCAGCATCTCCAGGGCTTCCGCGACATGAGCCCGGTCGCGCTCCACCGCCGCCAGGGCGTGCAGCGTCCACGCCCGGTCACCACTCAGCTCCTCGCCGGTCTGCATGTCCAGGGCTTCCCGGAGCTTCGCCGCTGCCTCCGGCAGATTGCCCTGGTGGTGCAGGGTGATGCCGAGGTCCCGCAGCGCGCGGGCCGCGCCGGACGGGTGCTGGGCCTCGAAGTACAGATCCACCACGGACGACAGGGTCGTGCGGGCCTTGTCCAGCTCGCCGAGCTGGCGGGCCGCGACACCGGTGCGCCACTGCACCGACCGCACCAGCAGCCCCCGGTCGGCGGCCTTCGTCAGGTCGCTCAGCTCGCCGAGCCGGTAGAGGTCGCCGCGGAGCAGGCAGTAGTCGCACAGCGCGCCGAGCAGGTGCAGCACCGCCGACTGGTCCACGTCCTCCGCGTGCCGCAGAGCCGCCGTGATGAAGCTCGACTCGTCGTCCAGCCAGCGCAGCGCCGCGTCGAGCGAGGTGAAGCCGTGCGAGCCCGCGGGGCCGTGGGACACCAGGTCCGCCCGGGTCGACGTCCTGCCGTCCACCAGCCGGATCACCGAGTCCGCGAGCTCCGCGTAGCTGCGGATCAGGCGCTCCTGGGCCGCCGACCGCTCGGCCGGGTCCTCCTCGCCGACGAGCCGGGCGTGGGCGAAGCGGCGCACCAGGTCGTGCAGCCGGTAGCGGCTGCCGCGCACATGCTCGATCAGCCCGGCCCGGGACAGCGCGGTCAACTGCCGCACGGCCTCCTGCTCGTCGGTGGCGAGCAGCGCGGCGGCGGCCGCCGCGCCCAGGCTGGCCCGGCCCGCCAGGGACAGCCGGCGCAGCAGCCTGCGCGCGGCCTCCGGCTGGTCGGCGTAGCGCAGGCGCAGCGCCCGCTCGACCGGGTCCGCCCCGGCGCAGCCCGCCAGGTCGTCCGCCAGACCGCTCGGCGTCCGCCCGCCCAGCGCGGAACCGGCCACCCGCAGCGCCAGCGGCAGCCCGCCGCACAGCTCACGGATCCGGTCGCCCGCGGCCATGTCGTACGGCCCCGCCGACCGCTCCGCGACCGCCTTCAGCAACTCCTCGGCCCCGGCCGCCTCCAGCGGCTCCACCGCCAGCTGATGGACCCGGGCGGGGAACTCCGGCGGCAGGTCGAGCGGGGTGCGGGCGGTGACCAGCAGCAGGCTGTCCGAACGCTCCGGCAGCAGCACGCGCACCTGCTCCGGATCGGACGCGTCGTCGAGGACGACCGTGACGGGCAGCCCCGCCACATGCTGGTGGTACAGCTCGCTCAGCCGCTTGACCTGCTGCTCCGGGGAGGACCGCTCCCGGAAGAGCAGCTGTTCGCGGGGCGCGCCCAGCCGGTTGAGCAGATGCAGCAGGGCGTCCCGGGTGGGCAGCGGGGGCTCCTCGGTGCTGTCCCCGCGCAGGTCCACGACGCAGGCGCCGCGGAACTGGTCGCGCAGATGGTGCGCGGCCCGCACCGCCAGGGTGGTCCGGCCGGAGCCCGGCGCCCCGTGCAGCACCACCACCGTCGGCACCGTCTCCGTGCTCGCCCGGGACGCGTGCACCCACTGCGCGATCTGCAGCAGCTGGGTCCGGCGTCCCGCGAACGGGCCGTCCTCCTCCGGGAGATGACCGAAGGACTGCTGGAGGACGTTCCGCCGGAGCGCTGCCGCGCTCTTGTCGCCGCCGCGCAGCTGGGGTCCCCGGCCGGCGGAGGCGCCCTGGCCCCGCGCGGCGGGAATCCCGCCCCCGGTGTCCCGCCGTGTGGCCGCGGCGAGCATCCGCTGCTGGTCCAGGAACGGCCGGATCCCCCGCACCTCCAGTGCCGTCAGCCACTGCAGGCGCAACTGCTCCTCGCCGCCCGGTCTTCCGCGCAGGCCCGCCTGCCGACGGGCCGGCTGCCGGTGCCCTGCCGAGAGTCCCAGCACCGCGGCCGCGCCGCCCGCGACGGCCACCGCCGCACCGGCGGTCAGCGCCGTCCCGGCCGTGGTGCCCGATCCCAGGTCCGCACCGAACGCCGTCACCGCCGCCACCGCGGCCACCAGGGCCGGGGTGCCCAGCGCCCGGCGGGAGAGCCGTTCGCCGGGCGGCCGTTGACCGCCGGCCTCGTCCAACTCCCGCAGATACGCCGCGTACTCCTCGGCCGCCGACGCCGCCATGCCGTCCAGCGCCTCCCGGGCCCGGGCCAGCAGCACCGCCCCGTCCGTGCGGCCGCCGGAGCGCCGCACCTCCTCCTCGACGGCGCGGGCCAACAGCCGGTCCGCGTCCGCCCGGTGTCCCTCGCGCAGGACAGCCAGTGAGCCCGTCATGGGCCTCCCCCTCCACCAGTGGTCGTCGCTTACGGAAAGTCTTCCGCGTCTACGGGATTTCCGCGCACCCTGTGGATAACTCGCATGAACGGCCGGATGCGACAGGATGGGAGGCGTAGGGGAGGCGTCCGGCGCGCGGGCCCCGGAACGTCACGTGCCGTAGGGAGAGGGCATGGCCCGTGCGGACCACCGCTCGGGCGGCGGGCTCCACGCGGGAGGCGGCGACCGAGGAGCCCGGCTCCGGCCGGGGGACAGGGACAGCGGCCCCGTCGGGGCCGGCCGTCCCCGCGATGCCGCGCCGGTCAGCCCTCCTGGCCGGTGGCGGCGAGAACGATCTCGCGGATGGTGACGTTCTGCGGCTGGTGGTAGGCGTAGGCGATGGCCTCGGCCACGGACCGGCTGTCCAGGGCACCCCCGGCGGACTTCTTCCACTCCTCGTAGTCCTGCTTGATCTGCTCGTCGCCGGTGTGGGAGAGCAGTTCGGTCTCCACGGCGCCGGGGGCGATGGTCACCACGCGCACGCCGGAGGAGGCGACCTCCTCGCGCAGGTTCTCCGACATGGCGTGGACGGCGAACTTGGTGCCCACATAGGCGGTGTGGTTCGGGAAGGTCTTGCGGCCGGCGACGGAGCTGACGTTGATGATCGTCCCCGTGCCGCGGGCGAGCATGCCGGGAAGGACGGCACGGATGCCGTACAGCACGCCCTTGATGTTCAGGTCGATCATCCGGTCCCATTCCTCGGCACCCTGGTCCGCCAACCGGCTCAGGAGCATCGCCCCGGCGTTGTTGACGATCGCGTCCGCCGGCCCGAACCGCTCCTCGGCCTCGCGCACCGCGGCCTGGAGGGCGTCCCGGTCGGTGACGTCGACCTTGCGGCACAGGGTCTCGGGCAGACCGAGCTCCTCCAGCTTCTCCAGCCGGCGCGCGAGCAGCAGCAGCGGGTGACCCTGGGACGACAGGAGGCGGGCGGTGGCCGCGCCGATGCCGGAGCTGGCGCCGGTGATGACGATCAGGGGCTTGGACATGGTTGATCCCTCTCAAGAGCAGATGCGAACGGGGGGCTCCGTTCAGCAGACCATCACGGGGACCACGCCGGGCGCCGGGACGGGGGGCCTGTCAGGCCCCCCTTCCGCCGTGCCGCCGTGGCACGCGCCCGCCTAACCTGAGTGGATGAGCACGTCAGCGGGGCGTGAGCCCAACCTCGAGCTGCGCGACTTCCTGCGCTCGCGCCGGGCCCGGACCAGCCCCGACGAGGCCGGCCTGGGCCCGGACACCGGCCGCCGCCGGGTGCCGGGACTGCGCCGCGAGGAGGTGGCCCGGCTGGCCGGCATCAGCGTCGACTACTACGTGCGGCTGGAGCGCGGGCGCAGCGCGAACGCCTCCGCGCAGGTCCTGGACGCCATCGCCCGCGCGCTGCGCCTGGACGCGGCCGAGCACGCCCATCTGTTCGACCTGGCCTGCCCCCGGCCGGGCTCGGCCCGCCGCCGTGCGGTGCCGCCGCAGCGCGTGCGGCCCGGACTGCTGAGGCTCCTGGACTCCCTGTCCGACATCCCCGCGATGATCATGGGTCACCGGCTGGACGTGCTGGCCGCCAACCCCCTCGCCAAGGCCCTGTACACCGACTTCGACGCGCTGCCGCACCGCGACCGCAACCTCGCCCGGTTCATCTTCCTCGACCCCGCCGCCCGTGACCTGCTCGCCGACTGGGAGACCGCGGCCCGCGGCACGGTCGCCGTCCTGCGCCTGTACGCGGGACGCCACCCGCACGACCCCCGCCTGACCGAGCTGATCGGCGAGCTGTCCGTGCACGACGAGGACTTCCGCCAGTGGTGGGCCGACCACGACGTTCTCCAGTACACCCACGGCACCAAGCACTACCGGCACCCCGTCGTCGGCGAGCTGGCCCTCGACTACGAGACCCTCCCCCTGCCCGACGACCCGGACCAGGCCCTCTACCTCTACACCGCAGAACCCGACACCCCCTCCGCACACGCCCTGCGCCTGCTGGGCAGCTGGGCGGCGACGGACCCCACGGCCGGGCGGACGCCGCAGCCCGCGCCGGACACCGGGGCCACCGCCCGCCCCGGCCACCCGGACGACGCCGCCGGCACACCGCTCAGCGGCACCGGCCGCGACCGCTGACCTGCGGGCCCCGGCTCTCGCGCGCGGGACACGGCCCGGCATCCGCCGCCCGCCCGGAGGTCAGAGGGGAAGCCGCGACCCGACCCCGCGCTCCAGCGCGCGGTGCAGGATCGCGTGCCCCATCGCGACATCGCAGACGGCCATGCCGATGTTGCTGTTGACGATGATCTCGTCGGGGCTCTCCCGGCCGGGCTTCACCCCGGCCAGCACCTCGCCGGTCTCGGCGACGACCTCGGGCAGGCCGTCGGGGAAGTACCCCATCGATGCGAACAGCTCGTGCTCCTCGACGCTGTCGACGATGTACTTGTCGGCGCGCCGGGCCGTGCGGGGATCCCAGAAGGTGTTCAGGTCGCACGGGAGGATCGTCTGTCCGGCGGTGACCCACTCGTCCTTCACCACCGCGAGCGGTTCCCGCAGGATGACCGTCGCCGAGCTCAGCACTTCCGCGCTCTTGGTGACCGCCTCGGCCGACTCACCCTTGACGATCCGCACGTCCAGTTCGGGCTGCAGTTGCGCGATCAGGGCATCCGCGGCGGCCTCGTCGGTGTCGTGGACATGGACCGTCTCCAGCCCGGGCATCGCCAGGGCGGCGTAGCGGACGTGTTCCCTCCCCTGCACGCCACAGCCGAACATCCCGAACGTGGTGGCGCCGGGATGCAGTGCCGCGGCGGCCAGAACCGTCACCGCCGGGGTGCGCATCGCGGTCAGCCACGCCGAGTCCATGACGGCCAGCGGCACACCGGATTCCTCATCGTTGAGGACGAGCAGCCCGGTGGTCTGCGGAAGGCCGAACCTGCGCGGATTGTCCGGGTAGCACGCGATCCACTTCGCGCCCACGATCCCCGGCCCCGGCAAGTAGGCCGGCATGGCGTGGAAGAAGACGTTGTCGTACGGGTGGACACCGATCTTGGCCGGCATCTCGTAGCGGCGGTGTCCGTGCTCGACCAGGGCCCGGCGGGTCAGCTCGAGCAGGGTGTCCCGCGTCAGTTGCAGGTCTTCGACGTCCTGCCGGGACAGGTGGAGCAGCTCCGAGCCGAGCTTCAGATGGCCGGCGATGTGCTGTCGGTCCGTGGGGAAGGTCATGCGAGGTCCCTTCACGATCGATCCTCACCCGGGGCCGTCCTCCGGGTTCCGCGCAGTCTCCGGCCGCCCGGCCCCCGCGGGCATCGTCGCGTGTCAGGAACTTTCCCGCCGCCCTTCCTCTCCCCGTAGCAAAGCCGGGATGCCGCTGTCGAGGAGGCGCTGCATCTTCAGCCCCACATGCAGGGTCAGCCGGTCACGGCCGTTCTTCAGGTCCCACCCGGTCCTGTTCTCGACCTGGGCCAGCCGGTAGTAGAGCGTCGTCCGGTGAATCCTCAGCTGCTCGGACGCGGCCGCGGTGTCCCCGGCGGCGTCCAGGAACACCTCGGCGGTGCGGGCCAGGGAGTCGGTGCGTGCGACGGTGCCGAGACCGGCGATCCGCGGCGGTACCACCAGCTCCGGGGAGGTCATCGCGGCGAGCATGAGCGGGCCGTAGACGCCGGTGTCCCGCCAGGAGAGCACGGGTGGAAGCTCCGGCAGCTCGGTGGCGGCGAACGCCGCCAGCACTGCCTGGCGCAACAGATCAGGAGCCGCGTCGAGCCGGCCGGCGTTGCTCACACCGACGACGACACCGCCGCCTTCCGCATCCCGCTGCCGCACCCCCCGCCGCACCTCCTCGGCCCACCATGCAGCGGCCTGCCCGACCTCCTGCCGGCCGGTGACGAGGACCGCACCGCGACCCCGCACCGCGGCCGTGAGCACCCGGACCGGCGGCTCGTCGCGGCCGCCGGTGGCCTCCGCGATCACCGCGGCGACCGTCTCGGGGTCCGTGGCCTCCCCGGCCACGACGACCGCGACCTCGTCCTCCGCACCGACGAGCCCCTGGGCGGCCAGGTCCCGTGCGGCGCGAGCGGAGCCCTCGCCCCCGTTCAGGAGGTCGGTCGCCAGCGCCCGGCGCCGCTGCTCCTCCTCGCTCACCTGGACCGACCGCTCGCGAAGCCGCGCCGACAGCTGGACCACGCAGTCGCCCACCACCTCGTCGAAGCGCTCGGCGTGCGCGCCGATCAGCCACAGGTAGCCCAGCAGCCGTCCGTGGTCACGAATCGGATAGCAGCGTCGTTCCTTGAGTCCGAGACCCGGATGGGCGGGAATCGACCGGGGTGTGGCGGAGGTGGCGATGCCGAAGCCGTTGACGTACTCGGCAACGGGGGCCGGCAGCCGCCGGGACAGCACCACGCCGATACGGAGCCGGTCCTCGTCCCCGTAGTGACGGCTGCACACGATGAGGCGGCCGCGCTCGTCGTCCACGGCGACCGAATGCCGGATGCGGGCTGCGAGCGAGTCGACCAGCCGCTGGATCGCGTCGGTGCAGGGCAGGGCCACGGCGACTCCCGCTACGGATGAACGTCGTACACAGGTGCAACATAGCCCCTGCCGCCCGGTCGCCGCGCAGCGCACGGTCGGCCCCCGAACCGGCCGGAGCCGGCGGCCGCGAGGGCGCGGCCGCCGGTGACCTCCGGCGGAACCGGTGGCAGCCGGCTACCGCCGGTCCCGATGGGCCGCCGCGACCTGGTTGATGGTGCGCTCGGCACCGGAGCCGCGCTGTGCCTTCTCCGCGAAGCCGGGGAACTGCCCGGCGAGGGCGCTGAGCACCTTCAACTCCACCGGCGCGACATTGACTTCGCACAGATCGCGCTCGACGGCCCGGACCACTCCCGCCACCACCTGGTCCGGGGAGACCATGCGCACGCCGGGCGGCGGGGTGGCGCCCGTGGCGGCGAACATACCGACGTCGCGGACGGCGCCGGGCTGGACCAGCGACACCCCCACCCCCGTGCCGTGCAGGTCCTGGCGGAAGGAGAGCGCAAAGCCGCGCAGCCCGAACTTGGCCGCGCTGTAGAGCGAGGAGTACTTGGTGGCCGTCTTCCCGGAGATCGAGCCGACGAGGACGATGTGGCCCCGGCCCGCCTCGACCATCCGGGGCGCGAGCGCGCGGGCCAGCATGACGGGGGCGCGCAGATTCACCGTCAGCGCACGGTCGATCTGCTCGGGCGTGTAGTCGAGGAGATCGCCGGTGGAGGGCAGCGCGGCATTGGCGATCACGATGTCCGCGTCGCGGGCGGCCCGGGCGAGGTGGTCGACCTGGTCCGGGTCGGCGAGATCGGCGGTGACCGCCCGGGCGCCGAGTTCGTCGCCGAGCGCCTCCAAGGGCTCGGCCCGGCGCCCGGAGAGGATCAGCTCGGCCCCCTTGGCAGCCAAGTCGCGAGCAAGGGCCTGGCCGATGCCGCCGACGGCCCCGGTGAGGAGAACGGTGGATCCTGCGATGCGCATGGTGCGAGCCTCTCGAACACTGTTCGTTCGAACGAACAGTAGGAGGGTGGGGTGACCCTGTCAACCGCCGCATGCGTCCGCCCGCACCGCGCGATCGGGGGCGTTCGCGGTGGGTGCATCCCGCTGACCTCGGCGCCCGCCGTCCCGCCGCCGCACCGGTGGCACAATGGCCGCCATGTCCAAGTCCTCCGGAACCCGGCAGAGCATCATCGACGCCGTCCTGCGCATCATCGGTGAGGACGGCGTCGCCGGGGTCACCAACCGGCGGATCGCCGAGGAGGCCAAGGTCTCGCTCGGTTCGGTCACCTACCACTTCACGACCCAGCACGAGCTGCTGCGGGAGAGCCTGCTGCACTTCGTGGCCGAGGAGACCCGGCGCTTCACCGAGCTCGCCGACCAGTGCGAGACCGAAGGGATGGACATCGACCGGGCCTCCGCCACGGTCGGCCAGGTCGCCGGGTGCACGCAGACCGACGGCAGGTACATCGCACCCTTCGAGCTCTACGTCCAGGCCGGCCGCGACGAGCGGCTGCGCACCGCGGCCGCACAGTGCTTCGCCGCGTACGACCAGCTGGCCGCCCGGATCCTCACCGGTCTCGGCGTACCGGACGCCGAGCGCCTGGCGAGCACCGCCGTCGCGCTGGTCTTCGGACTGCAACTGCGCAGCCTCGCCACCGGCCTGCCCGCCGAGGAACTCGTCGACGCCCTGATGCTGCTGGCACGCGGGGCACAGCACGCCTGATCCGCGCCGCCGGTTCGTCCGGTCGCGCCGGGCCGCCGGAGGGTCGCCGTCGGACGGGTGTCATCGCCGCGGCGCTGTGGCCGCTCCCGGTGAGCGCAACGGCTGCTTCCGGTGAGCGCGGGCCCGGACCGCCCGCTGCCGGGCCGCGGGCGTGGCCCCGCCCGCTCGCCTCATGCGGTCACCGAACCTGGAAACGGATCATCCGGTCCGCGTGGCCGGCGAGACGACGGTGCGCAGATCGAGGTTCCAGTCCAACTGCTGGGCCAGCATGTCGTCGCCGGGACGCTGGGGTGCCGGTGCCCCGCCGGGGCGCGAAGCGGTGCGCGTTCCGCGGGAGATCGCTCCGCTGGCGGTGATGTTGTACTCGACCCGCGGGCGGCGGCACGCCTCGTAGAGCGAGAGCCCGCTGTCGGGATCGGGCGTGTCCCGCAGGGACTTGGCGAGGACGACGGCGTCCTCCAGCGCCATCGAGGCCCCTTGTCCCGTCGCCGGTGAGGCCGCATGCGCCGCATCCCCGATGATCAGCGTCCGTCCGGAGCGCCAGGGAGTGCCGAGCGGAATCTCGGTGGCGTTGGTGGCCATGAGGTCGTCGGTGGAGGCCGCGACGATGTCCGCGGTGGGGGTGGCGTCCCGGCGCAGCATCCCGACGAGCCGCTCCCGCCAGGCGGACGGTGCGGGGTGCGCGAGTTCCCCGGCGGGGATGGCGTCCCCGCCGACGCGGGCGAACCAGTACGTCTCCCCGTCCGGCGAGACCGCGTAACCGAAGGCGGTGCTGCTGCCCCGCACCATGGTGATGTGCCCCGTGCCCTCCGCCGCCGGGGTGCCGCGGGTGTAGCCGTAGAAGACGCTCTGCCCCGCGTGGACGGGCTCGGTGCCGGGCGCGATCGACCGCCGGACGGTCGAGTTCAGGCCGTCCGCGCCGATGAGCAGATCGCCGGTCGCGGCACTGCCGTCGGCGAAGCGCGCGGTCACCTCGTCCGGGCCGTTCTCCACGGACACCAGCCGCGCGCCGTGCGACAGACCGATGCCCCGGCGCAGGGTCTCGGCCTGCAGGGCGGCGTTCAACTCGCCCCGGCGCAGGCACCGGTACCGCAGGAGCGGGTCGTCGGCCTCTCCCAGCGGTACGTGGGCCGTTTCGCCGCCCCGGTCGTCGAGCAGCCGCATGGAGCGCAGCGGAAAGCCGAGCGCGGTGACCACGTCCGAGGCGTCGAGCTGCGCCAGTGCGCGCATTCCGTTGCTCGCCAGGGTCAGGAACGCCCCGATGTCCTCGGCCGTGTCACGATGTGCTTCGTGCACGGCGACGTCGAATCCCGCCTTGTGCAGGGCCAGCGCGGTCGCCGTACCGGCGATTCCGCCACCGATGACCAGGATGCGTGTCACGTACCAGTCCGCTCTTCCGCGTAGGTCCCGTCGGGCGTCCGCGTCCATGATGCACCGGTCGCTGCGAAGCCGTCGTGCCGCTCCTGGTGTCTGGCCGAATACATCGGTTGCGACAAGCTCGCGCTGCGCACCGTCCTTTGGGGGCCACGGTATGCGTCGAGCGTGTGCTGGGCGGGCCCCACGGCGACGGGGGCCGGAGCGCGGAGCGCAAGTGCCGCGACGAGAGCGTCGATGCCGATGGCGTATGTGTGTCCGTGCAGGCCGCCTGCGTCCCGGAGCAGCGCTCTACCGCGGTGCAGGACCTTGTCGCCCTGCCCAGCCCGACATCCGTGAGCCCTAGTCTCGGGGAGATCGCCCCTTGTTGCCCTTCTCAAGTTTCTTCGCGAAGTCCAGGTCGACTTTGGTCACTTCGCGGTACACCGCGTCGGCCATGTCGGCCAGTCCGGAGAGCTGCTTGTCGATGTCGCCGCGGCCGTCCTCCCAGTTCCCCTCGAAGCTCTCCATCTTCTCCACGACGCCGTCGTCGCCGATGTCGTCCTCGTAGGAGGCGAACATCTTCTTGGTGGCGTTCATCCGGCTCTTGATGGACCGCAGCCGGCCGCCGAAGCCTTCGAGCTCGGTCAGCGGTATCGCCAGCCGTCCCTCGTCGCCGCTCACCCGGAACCTCCCCCGCAGCAGTGTCATCACATAGTCACGTGAGCGGCCAGCCTAGGCGCAGGCCCCATCCGCCGCACCACCCCGTTCCCGCCCGGCCGTAAGGTGGGCGGCTGCCCCGGGGACAGGATCGGGCTACGGGAGGGGAGCAGGCGATGAGCCGTCGAAGCGAAGCACAGACCATCGAGCGCAGCGGATTCCATATCAAGGTGCCGAAGTCCTGGTGGGAGTTCGACATCCGCCCCGCATCGCGCGACGACACCATCCGGCAGCTGGTCAACGAGCGCATCCGGCAGCGCCCGGAGTTGGCCGAGCACCGGGACGCGTTCACCTGGTTTCTGCAGAAGGCTGCCGGGGATGCCTGGAAGTCCGGGGCGCTGTACTGCGGCTGCATGGCGGAGTCCTTCGGCGGCGCGGCGCCCGTCACCGCCTCGGTGACCGTGTCGGTGATCGGTGCCCGTACCGACGACGGCGAGATCCTGCCGACCGATCCGCAGCTCATCGCCCAACAGATCAGTCCCCGGCCGGCGAAGCGGGACGGCGATGCGTGGCGCGAGGTCACCACTGTCGAGATCCCGCAGGTGGGCCCCGTGGCGCGGACCTACGGGATCGAGGACGTCGCCGTCCCCGGCGACCAGCGCACCGTGCGGGCGGTGCTGATGCAGACCTTCATCCCCGTCCCCGGGCAGGAGGGCACGGTGGCGCTGGTGTCCGGCAGCAGCCGGGTACTGGACCTGGCGGACTCCTTCTTCGACATGTTCGACGCCGTCACCTCGACGTTCCGCTTTGTGTGACGGCTCAGTCGCACGGCGCACCCTCGCGCCTCGCTGATCAGCCCGACTCCTCCGGCCTCCCTCTACCGCCTTCACCCTTGTCAGGGGCGGGAGTTAGGGTTGCGCGCAGCGTCACGCGGTCTGAAGTTCAGTGTTTTACGGGGGAGTTGACGTGGGCGGGCATCGTCCGACGGACTGGCATGTGCTGGATCTCGACGGGGATCCGGTGCCCGGCGATCCGGACAGGGTGCGGCATCTCGCGCGCGAGCTGCACGAGTTCGCCGAGGACGTCGGTACCGCGCTGCGGGGGATCCGCAACATGTCCTCCGAGGACGCGGTGCAGAAGTGGTCCGGCCGCTCGGCGAAGAAGTTCAAGGAGGCGTTCGACGGCGTCCCGGGCAATCTGCGGAAGCTGCGGACCTCGTACGAGATGGCGGGCGATGCCATCGCCGCCTACTGGCCGAAGCTCGAGCGTGCCCAGGCCCTGTCGCTGCGGGCGCTGGCCAAGGGCCGTGAGGCGCGCTCGGATCTGACCGGGGCGCAGGGCCGGCTGGATTCGTCCACCGACTGGGTGAAGACCGCCACCGCCCGGACCAAGTCGTACGACGAGGCCAAGGGCCACGAGGCGCCGGACGAGGCCAAGGTGCGGGCGGCGACCCGCAATGCCCAGCATGCGGCCTCCGCCCGTAGGGACGCTCAGGGCGCGGTGGACACCGCCCAGTCGGCTCTGGACGCCGCGAAGGCGATGGCTCAGGAGGCCAGGGAGCTGCGCGAGGAGGCCGCCCGGGTCTGCAAGGACAAGCTGGAGGAGGCCTCCGACGCCGGTATCCAGAACCGTCACTGGTGGGAGGAGGTCACCGACTTCGTCACCGACAATTGGGACGCGATCGTCTCGGTCTGCAAGGTCGTCGTCGCCGTCGTCGGCATCGTCGCGATGGTCATCGGTGGCCCGATCCTCGCCGCCATCGTGGTCGTCGCGGCCCTGGTGGTGCTCGCCGACACCCTCAACAAATACAGAAAAGGCCAGGCCGGCCTCTTCGACGTCGCCATGGCGGCGCTGGACTGCATCCCGGGCGTCAAGGGATTGACCAGCCTCGGTCGCCTCGCCAAGGGAGCCAAAGCTCTCAACAAGACCGGACTCAAGGGCATGGCGCTCGGCGTCAAGGGCATGGGCAAGAACGTTCGCGGGCTCGGCCGCGAAGCGAAATCGCTCGTCTGCCGCACCGATCCGATCGACATGGCGACCGGCGACATGGTCATGTCGGCCACGGACCTCGAGCTTCCCGGCGTGCTGCCACTCGTCCTGCAGCGGCATCACCGCACCAGCGTCCGCAGCGGCCGGTGGTTCGGACCCACCTGGGCCTCAACACTCGACCAGCGCCTCCTCCTCGACGCCTCCGGCCTCCGGTTCTTCACCGAGGACGGCATGGAGCTGCACTACCCCGTCCCCGAGCCCGACCTCTCCGTCCTCCCCGTCGAAGGTCCCAGGTGGCCCCTGACCTGGGACGGCGCCGCGCAAGGCACTCTGACGGTCCACCGCCCCGACACCGGGCAGACGTTGGCCTTCCGGCCGCAGCCCAACAACCCTGCCCACGAGCTCGCCCTCGCCGAGATACGGGACCGGCACGGCAACACCGTCGCCGTGCACTATCAACCCGACGGGACGCCGGGCGAGATCGTCCATCACGGCGGATACCGCATCGGTGTGACCACCGAAAGCGGCCGTGTCACCGCCTTGACCCTGCTCAGCGCCCCCGACCGGCCCACGCTGCTGCGCTACGCGTACGACGCGCGCGGCAACCTCACAGAGGTCTACAACTCCGCCGACCGGCCGCTGACGTTCGTCTACGACGATGCCGGCCGCATCACCGGCTGGCAGGACCGCAACGACGTCTGGTACCGCTACACGTACGAAGACGGCTGCTGTGTCGCCACGGAGGGCGCCGACGGGTTCCTCAGCAGCAGCATCGTCTACGACACCGAGGGCCGCCGCACCCTGTTCACCGATGCCCTCGGGAACACCACTGTCTACGAGTTCAACGACAGCTATCAGATGATCAGGGAGCGGGACCCGCTCGGCAACGAGACCCTGCGCACTCAGGACCGGTACGACCGCATCACCTCGGTCACCGACCCTTTGGGTCAGACCACCCGCTACACATACGACGAGGCAGGCCACCCGACCGCCGTCCTTCGGGCGGACGGATACCGGAGCACCGCGGAGAACGGCGAGTTCGGGCGGCCGACCACCGTGACCGAAGCCGACGGAAGCGTCTGGCGGATGGAGTACGACTCCTGCGGCGAGCTGACCGCCGAAACGGATCCCACGGGTGGCCGGGTCTCGTACCGGTACGACGACATCGGCGCCGTCACCGCGATCACCGACGCCGCCGACCGCACCGTGCTGATGGAGACCGACGCCGCGGGCATGCCGATCGCGGTCACTGACGCCGAAGGCGCCACCAGGCGACTCGAGCGCGACCCCATGGGCCGGCTCATCGCCCAGACCGAACCGGACGGCTCCGTCACCCGGTTCGACTGGACGCCCGAAGGCAAGCTCAGCCGGCGCACGCTCCCGGACGGCACCACCGAGCGCTGGACCTACGACGGCGAGGGCAACCTGGTCGAGCACACGGACGGTACCGGGCAGACGACTCGCTTCGAGTACACCGGTTTCGACCTGCCTGCCGCTCGGACCGACCCGGACGGCTCGCGCCTGGAATTCACGTACGACCGCGAGCTGCGCGTGACCTCGGTGACCAACCAGCTCGGCCGGTCGTGGCAGTACGAGTACGACGCAGTGGGCCGGTTGTCCCGTGAACGTGACTTCGGCGGACGCACGCAGAGCTACCGGCACGACGCCGCGGGCCGGCTCGTCGAGCGGACCAATGGCGCCGGCGAATCCACCGTGTACGTACGGGACACGCTCGGCAAGGTGCTCGAGCAGCGCACCACCGAGGGGGTCACGACCTACGCGTACGACCCGGTTGGCAATGTACGCACGGTTCGGAGCCCGCACGCCGAGTTGAGCTACGAACGCGACCCCCTCGGCCGCGTCCTTGCCGAGACGTGCAACGGCGCCACCGTTCGCTCCACCTACGACGTGCTCGGCAGGCGCATGCACCGTGTCACTCCCACCGGTGCCGAGAGCCGGTGGGAGTACGACGGGCGCGATCGCCCCGTCATGCTGCGGACTGCGGGCAGGTCCGTCAGCTTCGCCTACGACGACGCGGGGCGGGAGGTCGAGCGCCGGGCGGGCAACGCGGTGCTCCACCAGACATGGGATACGCGCAACCGCCTGACCTCGCAGACATTGACAGCGAGCGGCGGGCCCACAGCCGGCCCTGCGCCGGAGCCCGTGCAGCGCCGCACGTACGCCTATGGTCCGGACGGCACGATCGCCGCCATCGGCGATCGGCTCACGGGCGACCGCGCCTACCGCACCGATCACGCCGGGCGTATCACGCACGTACAGGCGGCGACCTGGTCGGAACGCTACGCGTACGACGCCGCCGGCAACCTCGCCCAGGGCGAGCCCTCGGGGGACAGCGCAGAGCCGTCCGCCACCGACGCGCTGCCCATGCGGAGCCCGGGCAACGTCCGTTACGAGTACGACGCGCAGGGCCGCGTAGTGCAGCGCCGCAAGAAGCGCCTGTCGAGAAAGCCCGAGGTCTGGCACTACGCCTGGGACAGCGAGGACCGGCTGGTCGGGGTCACCACCCCGGACGGCACACGCTGGCGGTACACCTACGACCCCTTCGGCCGCCGGATCGCGAAACAGCGGCTCGGAGCCGACGGGGTGACCGTGGTGGAAGAGGTGCGGTTCACCTGGGACGGCTTCGTCATGGCCGAACAGGTCACCCGGACCGGCGACGAGCCACCCCGGTGCACGGTCTGGGACTGGGAACGCGATCGCGTCAGCCCCGTCACCCAGGTCGACCGCATCCCCGCGAAGGACCGGCCGCAGGAGTGGGTCGACGAGCAGTTCTACGCCATCGTCACCGACGTCGTCGGCACTCCCGCGGAACTCGTGGACGACACGGGCACGGTGGCATGGCACGCGCGAACGACGCTCTGGGGCAGCTCCCTTGACGTCGACCCGGCCCCAGGAGAGGCGTACTGCCCACTGCGCTTCCCCGGCCAGTACCACGACCCCGAGACGCAGCTCCATTACAACTACCACCGGCACTACGACCCGGACACAGGGCAGTACGCCTCCCTCGACCCACTCGGCCTGGCGCCGGGTCCCAACCCGCGTGCGTACGTGTCGAACCCGTTCTCCGCGGTGGACCCTCTGGGGCTCGCACCCGACTGCGAGCGTGCGCTGCAGGGGGCACGGGACCGGGCGGACAACGAAGCCCTGAGGCCGGGCGCCAACAAGAACACCAGGCCGTCGAGCTCGGCGGGCCTGGCCGTGCCTGGGCATCGGCAGGTGTTCACCGGCTCGAGCCTCAAGGGTGGCGGGAACCACGACCTGCACCCGGACGTACAGGCGGCGTACGACAAAGTGCCGATGAGGGTCAGACTGAAGGATGCGGAGGGACGACAACATGCGAAATGCGGCGAGGCGGAAGCCCTGTCGCATGCCAAGAACGCGGGCGTTGATCCACGCGGTGGGGTGATGGCCGCCGTCGAAACCCGTCCTCCGGGCAACCCGAAACTTGGCGGGATCAAGCCACCGTGTTCGTCATGCCAACATGTGCTGGATCAGTTCGGAATTACGGCGGTGACTTAGCGATGCAGAGCGGACCCGAGCAGCGGTGGTCGACGGAGACCGAGCGACTGCTACGGAAGGCGGGCTGGCGTCCGGGGCGTTCGGTGCCGACGGCGGAGTGGGAGCGCGTGCTGCAGGAGCACGACGAGTTCGAGATCCATCCGGACGCGCAACGCTTCCTGGCTGAGTTCGGCGGGCTGTCCGTAACGGAAGTGATCGTCGGCGCTATCACGGTGGTGCGGTCGGAGGTCAGCTTCGACCCCACTCTGGCCCAGTGGGACCAGGAGATTTTCGAGGTGCTCAGCGAGCAGGCGGGCGCCGAACTCTATCCCGTCGGTATGACCGGCAACCGTAACGCGTACCTCGGCATGACGTCGGCCGGCACGGTCTACACCGGCATGGACGACGCCTACTTTCTGGCGGAAAGCGGCGACCAGGCTCTGGAGAAGATCTTTGGGTGGCCCCGCCGGCCCACCGAGCCCGCAGTTCCGGGTGCCGTCGGTGACCTGGGGATGCAGCAGGGTGGATCCAAGCCGCGGTGGTCGGCGAAGACCAACGGACTGCTGGAAGAGGCGGGTTGGTACCCAGGGCGTTCGGTGTCCACGGCGGAGTGGGAGCGCGGGCTGCGG
>NZ_JBIASV010000016.1:53844-237825 GCF_042891165.1 Streptomyces sp. NPDC001922
GCGTACCTCGGCATGACGCCGGCCGGCGCCGTCTACGCCGGTATGACGGACGCATGCTTTCTGGGGGAAAGCGGCGACCAAGCCCTGGATGAGCTCGTAGGGCAAATCATGTAGCGCAAAGAATGCTCGTCGAGCCGCACTGGCGTACCGGCCTTGCGGCTCGGAATTGCGGGAGTGGGCCCCAGTGACGCAGCAGAGCGGATTCGGGCAGCGGTGGTCGAGGGAGACCGAGCGACTGCTACGGAAGGCGGGCTGGCGTCCGGGGCGTTCGGTGTCCACAGCGGAGTGGGAGCGGGGGCTGCAGGAGCACGACGGCTTCGAGATTCATCCAATGGCGCAGCGCTTCCTGGCGGAGTTCGGCGGACTGACTGTGACGCTGTGGTTCCCGGGCAGCGTCAAGCCGGTGCGGGTAGAGGTCAGCTTCGATCCCGCGCTGGCCAAGTGGGATCAGGAGATCTTCGAGGTGCTCAGCGAGCAGGCAGGCGCCGGACTTTACCCCCTTGGCATGACCAACAACCGCAACACATACCTTGGCATGGCGCCAACGGGTGAGGTCTACACCGGCATGGACGACGCGTACTTCCTGGCAGAAACCGGCGAGCAGGCGCTGGAGAAACTCCTCGATAGGACCCGTTAACGCACTGGTGCAGCGGATCCGGGAGACGGAGGCGGCACTAGGGTGCGGAACGGATCCAGGCCGCGGTGGTCGGCGAAGACCAACGGACTGCTGGAAGAGGCGGGTTGGTACCCAGGGCGTTCGGTGTCCACGGCGGAGTGGGAGCGCGGGCTGCGGGAGCGCGACGGCTTCGAGATTCATCCAATGGCGCAGCGCTTTCTGGCGGAGTTCGGCGGGCTGAATGTGACGCGGCTGTACGTCAGCACCTTCCTGGAGGAGCGGGCGGAGGTGATCCTCGACCCTGCGCTGGCGAAGGGGAACCGGGAGAGCTTTGAGGTGCTCAGCGCGGATGTCGGCGCCGAGCTCTACCCGCTCGGCATGACCGCCAATCGCAAGGCGTACCTCGGCATGACGCCGGCCGGCGCCGTCTACGCCGGTATGACGGACGCATGCTTTCTGGGGGAAAGCGGCGACCAAGCCCTGGATGAGCTCGTAGGACAAATCGCGTAGCGCAAAGAATGCTCGTCGAGCCGCACTGGTGCACCGGCCTTGCGGCTCGGAATTGCTGTCAGACGGTTCCCAAGTCGACGGTGACGGAGAAGGGCACGGCAGCCTTGATCACGCCGGTGAACATGTCGCCGTCCCGGTAGGCCTTGGTGGCGGGGTCGAGAACGTAGGTGTAGACGATGGGGACACCGGTGGCGGCCTGTTCGACCCGCCAGTAGAAGGGGATGCCGGCCTTGGCGTACTGGTCCACCTTCACGATCCGGTCGGTGGTCTCCGAGCCGGGCGACACGACCTCGACGACCAGCAGCAGATGTTCGGGGCGGGTGGGTGTGAGGTCGAGGGTCTCCGCCTGGTAGACGATGACGTCCGGGCGGCGGTTGGTGAGCGGAACGTCCTGCAGGCGGACGTGGAAGTCCGTGTCGGCGTTCCAGTCCGGGCCTGCGGCGGTGTCCAGGGCGTTGGCCAGGATCCGGGCCGGCCGGTTGTGCCGCTTGGACGCGTTCGGGCTCACGACGACCATCCGTCCACGATCTCACTGAGCGGTAGAGGTTGGTTCCGTCGGGCATGGGCATGGGCACGGGCGGTGGAGTATAGCGTTTGCTATACTCCACGGGGTGGATGCCGAATGGGAGATCTTCCTCGTCGACGAGGTGCGTGAGTGGATCGACTGCCTTGAGGGGCCAGCGCACGCCAGAGTGGTTCAGGCGCTGGATGCGCTGGCGGAGGGCGGGCCAGGGCTGGGACGTCCGCTGGTGGACACCATTCACGGCTCCTCGATGGCGAACCTGAAGGAATTGCGTCCCGGCACGGTGCGGATTCTGTTCGCTTTCGACCCGTGGCGTTGCACCATTCTGCTGGTGGCGGGGGACAAGGCGGGGCGGTGGAATGAGTGGTATCGGGAGGCCATTCCGCTGGCTGAAGAGCGTTACGAGATCTATGTGAAGGAACGAGCCCAGGAAGAAGGAGGGCGATCGTGAGCGGCTACACGCGTTGGCAGGACATCCGCGCTGAGAATGTTGCCCGCGCCGGCGGTGAGGAGGCGGTGCGGGAAGGTAAGGAGGAACTCCTCGCGGAGATGACCGGGCGCCGTTTGGCGGAGCTGCGACGGGCCCGCGGGCTCACCCAGCAGGACGTGGCTGATCGTATGGGTGTCACCAAGGGGCGCGTGTCGCAGATCGAGCGGGGGCACGTTTCGGGGCAGGACGTTCTCGCGCGGTTCGCCGTCGCGCTCGGCGGACGTCTTCACCAGGCCATCTACTTCGACGATGGTGACATCGCTGCCATCGCCTGAGCCGGGCCTGTGCCGTGTGACGATGCCCGGCAAGTGCAGTTCGGCCGAGCGGGGCGGAGCCCGCGCGGGCCTGGCTGACGAGGTGGGGCATTGTGAGAGGCTGGCTCGTATGAACCGGCTGGCTGGCGTGACCTCGCCCTATCTGCTTCAGCACGCTGACAATCCGGTCGACTGGTGGCCCTGGACGCCGGAGGCTTTCGAGGAAGCGCGGCGGCGCGATGTGCCCGTTCTGCTGTCGGTCGGTTACTCCGCGTGCCACTGGTGTCATGTGATGGCCCACGAGTCCTTCGAGGACGAGGCGACCGCCGCCCAGCTCAACGAGCACTTCGTGGCGGTCAAGGTGGACCGCGAGGAGCGGCCGGATGTGGACGCCGTCTACATGGAGGCGGTGCAGGCGGCCACCGGGCAGGGCGGCTGGCCGATGACGGTCTTCCTCACCCCGGACGCCGCGCCCTTCTACTTCGGTACGTACTTCCCGCCCGAGCCGCGCCACGGGATGCCGTCCTTCCGGCAGGTCCTGGAGGGCGTGCGGGCCGCGTGGGACGAGCGCCGTGACGAGGTCGGGGAGGTCGCCGGGAAGATCGTCCGGGATCTCGCCTCCCGCTCCCTGTCGCTCGGTTCCGCGGGGGCCCGGCCGCCTTCCGAGGAGGATCTGCACGCGGCTCTCCTCGGCCTCACCCGCGAGTACGACGCCTCGTACGGAGGGTTCGGCGGGGCCCCGAAGTTCCCGCCGTCGATGGTGATCGAGTTCCTGCTGCGGCATCACGCGCGGACCGGCTCCGAGGGCGCCCTCCAGATGGCCCGGGACACCTGCGGGGCCATGGCGCGCGGCGGGATCTACGACCAACTCGGGGGCGGCTTCGCGCGCTACGCCGTGGACCGTACGTTCACGGTGCCGCACTTCGAGAAGATGCTCTGGGACAACGCCCTGCTGTGCCGGGCGTACGCCCATCTGTGGCGCGCCACGGGGTCCGCCCTCGCGCGCCGGGTGGCGCTGGAGACCGCGGACTTCCTGGTGCGCGAACTGCGCACGTCCGAGGGCGGATTCGCCTCGGCGCTCGATGCCGACAGCCCCGCGTTCGAGGGCGAGGGCGCCGGCTCCGGCCGGCATGTCGAGGGCGCCTACTACGTGTGGACGCCGGAGCAGCTGCGCGCCGTGCTGGGGGAGGAGGACGGCCGGTGGGCCGCCGAGGCCTTCGGGGTCACCGAGGAGGGCAGCTTCGAGGAGGGCGCCTCGGTGCTCCGGCTCCCCGCCGACGGTCCCGGACTCCCGGGCGACGACGTCGTGGAGAGCGGCGTCGTGGAGAGCGGTGCCGGGGAGAGCGACGCCGTGGGGCGGCCCGGAGGCGCCGCCGCACAGAGCATGGAGGCGGAGCCGGACGCGGCGACGGAGCAGGCAGCGGGCACCGGGCGGACTGCGGACACAGGGCAGGCCGGGGGCCCAGAGCAGGCCGCGGACGCCGAGCGGATGCGGTCGGTCCGGGAGCGGCTGCTGGCCGCCCGGGAGCAGCGCCCGCGCCCCGGCCGCGACGACAAGATCGTCGCCGCGTGGAACGGCCTGACCGTCGCCGCGCTCGCGGAGACCGGCGCCTACTTCGGCCGGCCCGACCTGGTCGAGGCCGCCCTCGACGCCGCGGACCTGCTGGTCCGGGTGCACATGGATCAGCAGGGCCGGCTCTTCCGCACCTCGCGCGACGGCGCGGCGGGCCACGCCGGAGTTCTGGAGGACTACGCCGATGTCGCCGAGGGCTTCCTCGCGCTGTACTCGGTCACCGGCGAGGGCGTCTGGGTGGAGTTCGCGGGGCTGCTGCTGGACACCGTGCTCCGCCATTTCACCGCCGAGGACGGCTCGTTGTACGACACCCCGGACGACGGGGAGCCGCTGATCCGCAGGCCGCAGGACCCGACCGACAACGCCCACCCCTCGGGCTGGTCGGCGGCGGCCGGGGCGCTGCTCGGCTACGCCGCGCTCACCGGCAGCTCCCGCCACCGCGAGGCGGCCGAACGGGCCCTGGGCGTCGTGGGCGCGCTGGCGGCACGCGCGCCCCGCTTCATCGGCTGGGGGCTGGCGGTGGCCGAGGCCGCGCTGGACGGGCCGCGCGAGGTGGCCGTGGCCGGCCCGGAGGCGGACCCGGCGACGGCGGCGCTGCACCGTACGGCTCTGCTCGGCACGGCCCCCGGCGCGGTCGTCGCGGTGGGCGCACCCGCGGCGGCGGAGGCGGACGTTCCGCTGCTGCGCGACCGCCCGCTGGTGGACGGCCGCCCGGCCGCGTACGTCTGCCGCCACTTCACCTGTGACGCGCCGACGGCCGAGCCGTCGGAGCTGGCGCGGCGGGTCGGCACCCGGGCCGGCTGAATCCGGCCTCCCGGGGCGGCGGGTCGGGTGCTTGGGGCGGTGGAGTCCGGCCTCCCGTGTCGGAGGTCGGGACCCGGGCCGGCTGAGTCCGGCCTCCCGGGGCCGGCATCGGCCCGGGGCGCACCGGGACCGCGGACCGGCCCGATCCGGCCGGACGAGCGCCGCCTCATCGCGAGGGGTGCGCTCCGCGGGCGAGAGGTGCCCGCGGACGCCCCGGCCCGGTCCCGGAGCCATGGGGAGTGGTGCGCTCCGTCGGCGGGAGGTGCCCGCCGGGCCGGGTCAGACGGTGAAGCCGTGGGTGAGGGCGGTCATGGTGTGGTCCATGACGTCCTCCAGGTTCCCGTCGAGGCCCCCCTCGGCCCAGTGCAGCAGCGTCTCGTGGAGGGCGCCGAGCACCGCCGCGGCGAACACCCGGAGGTCCAGGTCGTCGGCCGGGCGCCCGGTGCGCTCCGCGAGGATCCGGCACAGCAGGCGCGCGGTGTCCGCCTGCCGCTCCCACATGCGGGCCCGCAGCGCCGGTACCCGGAGTACCAGGCCGGCCCGGAGAACGACCTCTTCGCGACGGTCGGCGAGCAACAGGCGCAGCGTCCCGACCACGACGTGCCGTACGGAGGTGAGGGGCGGCTCGTCCTCCGGCCGGGCGCGGAGCGCGCTCTCCAGCAGGGGGTCGTACTCGTCCGTGAGGACGATGTCCTCCTTGGTGGGGAAGTAGCGGAAGACCGTGCTGAGGGAGACCTCGGCCGCCTCCGCGATCCGCTCCACCGGGGTGGCGTCGTACCCCTTCTCCTCGAAGAGCCGGCAGGCGGCCCGACGGATCGCCTGCCGGGTTCTGATCTTCTTCCGTTCACGCAGACCGAGTTGGGCGACGGGAGCGCCGGAGGGGGAGACGGCGGTGCGCGCGGAGACCATGCGGATCATTGTCGGGGATCGGAGATCGGCGGGACCACGACAGCGGTTCGGCCACGGCGCGTGCGCCGCCGGGAACGCCCCCGTCCCCGGCCGGAATCCGCCGTCGCGGCGCGCCGTCGACCACGCCCCGGGCATGCGAAAAGGCCGCGGCCTCCGGGGCCACGGCCAGGGGAGAACGGGGGACGGGGACGGAGCGGGGGACGGGACGCGAGCGGGGTACAGGGGCAGCGGCAGGCGACAGCGGGACCGGAGCCGGAGCGGGAACCGGGAAGAAGGAGCCGGAAGAAGGACGCCGCCGGCAGCTCAGCCGTGCTGGTACGCCACCAGGGAGATGCCGACGTAGTGCACGACGAACGCCGCGAGGGTGAAGGAGTGGAACACCTCGTGGAAGCCGAACCAGCGGGGTGACGGGTTCGGGCGCTTGATGCCGTAGACCACGCCGCCGACGCTGTAGAGCACCCCGCCGACGATCACGCAGACGAGCACGGCGATGCCCCCGGTGCGCATGAAGTCCGGGAGGAAGAAGACGGCGGCCCAGCCCATCGCGATGTAGCAGGGGGTGTAGAGCCAGCGCGGCGCACCGACCCAGAACACCCGGAAAGCTATGCCGGCGATGGCGGCGGCCCACACCGCCCACAGCAGCGCCTGCCCCCGGCCGCCCGGGATCAGCAGCATGGTGAGCGGGGTGTAGGTGCCCGCGATGATCAGGAAGATGTTGGCGTGGTCGAGGCGGCGCAGCACCGCCGTGACCCGCGGGCTCCAACTGCCGCGGTGGTAGAGCGCGCTGACGCCGAACAGCAGACAGGCGGTCAGGGTGTAGATCGCGCAGGCGATCCGGCCGCGGGTGCTGTCGGCGAGCGCCGTCAGGAAGATCCCGGAGACCAGCGCCGCCGGGAACATGCCCGCGTGCAGCCAGCCGCGCAGATGCGGCTTGACCTGGTCCGGGAGGTGCAGTGTCCCTGTTCCGGAGGGCCGGGGCCCGTTCTCCGGGGAGCCGTCCGGGGGCGTGAGGTCGTCGTGCGCGGCGTCGGACGCGGCGTCGTGGGCGGCGGCAGTCATGGCCGCCATGCTAGCTACGCCACCGTAAGTACCGCCGGTCCGTCGAGTGGTGATGCTCACGAAATCGCCCCCTGGACAGATTCGCCCCGGGGTCGGATGATCAAATGAGTGCGGTCGGCACCGGATGAGCGGTCACGAAGCATCCGGGTCGCGGCCCCCACGGGGCAACTACTTCATCAGCGGACTCCCTGGACATCCTGTACGGCGGATTTCGGGCCGGGCCCGTTCAACCCTCAATCAGTGACGCCGGAGCTGGCGGTTCCGGCGGGACGGAGCGATCGTGGCGCGCAGCAATGCGGCTCCCACCACCCTCACCAACCACCAGGAGCTGATCTCCTGGGTCGACGAGATCGCGGCACTCACCGAGCCTGCCGAGGTCGTGTGGTGCGACGGTTCCGAGGCCGAGTACGAGCGCCTCTGCGAGGGGCTCGTCGAGAAGGGGACCTTCCGGAAGCTCGACCCGGTCAAGCGCCCCAACTCGTACTACGCCGCCTCCGACCCGAGCGATGTGGCACGTGTGGAGGACCGCACCTTCATCTGCTCCGAGAAGGAGGCGGACGCGGGCCCGACCAACCACTGGAAGCACCCCGACGAGATGCGCGAGATCTTCGCCGGGGACCAGGGCATCTTCCGTGGCTCGATGCGGGGCCGGACGATGTACGTCGTGCCGTTCTGCATGGGTCCGCTGGGTTCGCCGCTGTCCGCCATCGGTGTCGAGATCACCGACTCCGCCTACGTGGCCGTCGCCATGCGCACCATGACCCGCATGGGGCAGCCCGTCCTCGACGAGCTGGGCACCGACGGTTTCTTCGTCAAGGCCGTCCACACCCTGGGGGCGCCGCTGGAGCCCGGCCAGGCCGACGTGCCGTGGCCCTGCAACAGCACCAAGTACATCTCGCACTTCCCGGAGTCCCGCGAGATCTGGTCCTTCGGCTCGGGCTACGGCGGCAACGCCCTGCTCGGCAAGAAGTGCTACGCGCTGCGCATCGCCTCCGTCATGGCCCGCGACGAGGGCTGGCTGGCCGAGCACATGCTGATCCTCAAACTCACCCCGCCGCGGGGCGAGTCGAAGTACGTGGCCGCCGCGTTCCCGTCCGCCTGCGGCAAGACCAACCTCGCCATGCTCGAGCCGACGATCCCCGGCTGGACCGTCGAGACCATCGGTGACGACATCGCCTGGATGCGCTTCGGGGAGGACGGCCGGCTCTACGCGATCAACCCCGAGGCCGGGTTCTTCGGCGTCGCGCCCGGCACCGGCGAGCACACCAACGCCAACGCCATGAAGACCATGTGGGGCAACTCGGTCTTCACCAACGTCGCGCTCACCGACGACGGCGACGTGTGGTGGGAGGGCATGACCGAGGAGCTGCCCGCCCACCTCACCGACTGGAAGGGCAACGACTGGACGCCGGCCTCGCAGACGCCGGCGGCCCACCCGAACGCCCGGTTCACCGTCCCGGCCGGCCAGTGCCCGATCATCGCGCCCGAGTGGGAGGACCCCAAGGGCGTGCCGATCTCCGCGATCCTCTTCGGCGGCCGCCGCGCGAGCGCGGTGCCGCTGGTGACCGAGTCCTTCGACTGGCAGCACGGTGTCTTCCTGGGGGCCAACGTCGCCTCCGAGAAGACGGCCGCCGCCGAGGGCAAGGTCGGCGAGCTGCGCCGCGACCCGTTCGCCATGCTGCCGTTCTGCGGCTACAACATGGGCGACTACATGGGGCACTGGGTCGAGGTCGGCAAGGACAAGGACGCGTCCAAGCTGCCGAAGATCTACTACGTGAACTGGTTCCGCAAGGACGCCGACGGCCGGTTCGTGTGGCCGGGCTTCGGCGAGAACAGCCGCGTACTCAAGTGGATCGTCGAGCGGCTCGACGGCTCGGCCGAGGGCGTCGAGACGCCGATCGGCATCCTGCCGACGAAGGAGGCCCTGGACACCGAGGGCCTCGACCTCGGCGACGCCGACCTCGACTTCCTGCTCACCGTCGACAAGGACGTGTGGCGCGAGGAGGCGGCCCTGGTGCCCGAGCACCTCAACACCTTCGGCGACCACACGCCGAAGGAGCTGTGGGACGAGTACCGCGCTCTCGTCCAGCGTCTCGGCTGACCCGGGCCTGCGTCCGGACGGTGCCCCGGGCCTCCCCGGCCCGGGCGCACCCGCATCCCGGGCCCCCGGGAGCGGATCCCGACAGCGCTCGATGCCCCCGTTCCGCCGGAGATCCGGTGGGGCGGGGGCATCGTGGTGTCCGGGCGGACTGCCGTCGGTTGCGCGCTGAGTGCACCTCCGTCCGGTCGGCCGCCGTCCGTCGGCCGGAAGCCAGTGGGCCGGAAGTCAGTGGGCCGCCGACAGGGCCGCCGAGGAGACGTCGAGCGCGGCGGCGTGGGCGTCCATCCGCTCGGCGGCCAGGATCGCCGCGGCCGTGTCCGCGCGGGACGCCGCGACCACCAGCGCCCGGCCGGCCAGCGCGTGCGCCCGGCGGTGCAGGGTGTCCGCACGGGCCGCGCCCGCGCCCGGCGCGGTCGAACGCACCGGGCGTCGCCCTCGCCGCAGCCGCGCGACCTGCTCCGCTATCCGGTCGGCAGCGGGGTCGAGCTCGGATCCGGGCCCGCCGCCGGCACCGGCGGGCAGGGCGCGCAACTCGTCGGTCACCGCCAGCAGAGCCGCCAAGTGCCCGGCGAGCTGGATGTCCAGCTCCTCGCCGCGGGAGCGGTGCGGGAACTCCGGCTCGGCCATGGTGTGGACCGACTTGGTGCGGATCGGTTCGTACATGGTGGCCTCCAGCCAGGTCTAGGAGCCCATCCTAACTTGGATCCAGTCTAAAGTTCACCGGGATCTGCTCTCCGGATCTTCTCGGCTCCCCGGATGCCCCGGCCTCCGCCACGGACCGCCGACGCATGACCGGAGCGCGCGGGACTCCGGGACAGGAAGGGTACTGGCGTGGAGGAGAGCCGTATCCGACCGGGAAACGAGAATCCGAAGGCCACTACTGCCGCCGCCCACCGGAAAGCCGGATGCCGGGGCACACAGGTCGTGCCCCGGCATCCGGGAGGTGTGTGGGCCGGCGGGGCCGGCCCGGCGTGTCACGGCTGGCCGTAGCCGTCCAGGAAGCGGCCGATCCGGTTCACCGCGTCCGCCAGGTCGTCCTTGTGCGGCAGCGTGACCAGCCGGAAGTGGTCGGGCTCCGGCCAGTTGAAGCCGGTGCCGTGGACGATCATGATCTTCTCGGCGCGCAGCAGATCGAGCACCATCTGCCGGTCGTCCTTGATCTTGTAGACGTCCGGGTCGAGCCGGGGGAACGCGTACAGCGCGCCCTTGGGCTTCACGCAGGTCACGCCCGGGATCGAGGTCAGCAGCTCGTACGCCGTGTCGCGCTGCTCCAGCAGCCGCCCGCCCGGCAGCACCAGATCGTTGATCGACTGCCGGCCGCCCAGGGCCACCGCCACCGCGTGCTGAGCCGGAACGTTCGCGCACAGCCGCATGTTGGCGAGGATCGTCAGGCCCTCCATGTAACTGGAGGCGTGGTCCTTCGGGCCGCAGACCGCGAGCCAGCCGCTGCGGTACCCCGCCACCCGGTAGGCCTTCGACAGGCCGTTGAAGGTGAGGGTCAGCAGGTCGGGGGCGATGGCGGCGGTCGGGGTGTGGACGGTGCCGTCGTAGAGGATCTTGTCGTAGATCTCGTCGGAGCAGACGATCAGCTGGTGCCGGCGGGCGATCTCGGTGATGCCGGTCAGCAGCGCCTCGTCGTACACCGCGCCCGTCGGGTTGTTCGGGTTGATCACGACGATCGCCTTGGTGCGGTCGGTGATCCGGCGCTCGATGTCCGCGAGGTCCGGCATCCAGTCGGACTGCTCGTCGCAGCGGTAGTGCACGGCGGTGCCGCCGGAGAGGGAGACGGCGGCGGTCCACAGCGGGTAGTCGGGGGCCGGTACCAGCACCTCGTCGCCGTCGTCGAGCAGCGCCTGCATCGACATCTGGATCAGCTCGGAGGCGCCGTTGCCGAGGTAGACGTCCTCGACGTCCAGCTCGATGCCCTTGGTCTGGTAGTGCTGGACGACCGCGCGGCGGGCGGCGGGGAGGCCCTTGGCGTCGCCGTAGCCGTGGGCGCTGCCGAGCGAGCGCAGCATGTCCTCGAGGATCTCCGGCGGGCACTCGAAACCGAAGGGTGCCGGGTTGCCGGTGTTCAGCTTGAGGATCTGGTGACCTGCTGCCTCCAGCCGCATTGCCTCCTCGAGGACCGGGCCACGGATCTCGTAGCAGACATTGGCGAGCTTCGTTGACTGGATCACCTGCATGCCCGCCACCATACGGGCGTACGGCGCGGGCGGCGCGGTGTTTTCGGCCACCGGAACGGGCCGGTGGCCGCCCCGGCGGACCGTGGATCACCGGGGCCGCGGCGGTCCGTGACCGGAGCCCCCGACGGCCGTGGCTCGCTCCCGCTCGCGGACCGTCTTCGATGACAAAGCGGCCGTGGATCCGGACGTGCGGAATCCCGGTCGGAACGGCCGGTGCGGCTTCGAAAGTGGAGTCGGGCTCGCCCCGCTCCCGCCGCCGGTCCACCCGCCGGGAGCCCGCGCCACCTGCGGAAAGGGGGCGCGGGCGGGCCCGGCGGCCGGCCGTCCGGGTGCGGGGTGAGATGCGCCACGCACTGCTCCGGTGGGAGTACGTGCGGGCCGGCCCGGGCCCGCGGCCGGGGCTGTGCCGGGACGCCTCCGCCCGCGCCGTTGCCTCGGGACGCGGACCGCCCGCGCCTCCGGTGACGCGGGCGGCCCTGGAAGAGCGGCCCTAGAAGACAGGGGCTGCCCTAGAAGAAGGTGCGGACGAAGTCCGTGACCGTGCCGTCCTCCGTCACCACCGGGATCAGCTGCCACTTGTCGAACACCGTGCACGGGTGGGACAGGCCCAGCGCGACCCAGTCGCCGACCTCCAGCTCCGCACCGTCGGCGACCTTCACCCAGGCGTGCTGGTCGGACAGCCCGGTGACCGAGAGGCCGTCCGCCGGGCGTTCGGCTCCGTCGCGCGCCGACCGTACGGTCTGCGGCACCGGGAGGTGCAGGTCGTACGCGGCGTCCCGCTTGCCCGCGTTCAGGAAGGCCTGGCCGGGCTCGGGGCGGGAGACGACCTGGGCCCACAGCCGGAACGCGGGGATCAGCGCGCCCTCCTCCGGCACCCGGTTGAACGGGGTCAGCCGCCGGTAGTGCACGTCGTCGTGCGAGACGTAGGCGCCGGAGCGCAGCAGCCTCAGCACCGGCCGGGAGAGCTCCGGCACCTCGGCGAAGACTTCCGCCACCGCGTCGAACCAGGCGCTGCCGCCCGCGCTCAGCACGATCTCGTCGACCTCCGCGAAGCGGCCCTCGGCGTCGAACGCGGTGGTGATCGCGACGAGCCGGCGCAGCCAGGCCGTCACCCGCTCGCTGTCCGGCCGAGGCACCTCGCCCTCGTAGCCCGCGACACCGACCAGCCGCAGCGTCCGGGCGGCCGCGACCGCGTCGGCGACGGCGGTGCAGTCGGCCTCGGTCCGGGCGCCGGTGCGGGCCCCGTCGCCGGCGCCCAGTTCGATCACGACCTCGACCGGCCGCCGGGCCCGGGCGTCGCGCAGGGCGGCGTCCATCAGCTCGACGCCCCGCACCGAGTCGGCGTAGACGACGCAGCGGAAGCCGGGGTCGGCGTCCAGTTCGCCGCTGAGCCAGCGCAGCGCGGCGGGGTCGACGAGCTGGTTGCCGAGGAAGATCCGCTGGATCCCGAAGGCGCGGTAGACGCGCATCTGGGCGGGCGTGGCGGCCGTGATGCCCCAGGCGCCGCGCTCCAGCTGACGCTCGAACAGCTGCGGTGCCATGGAGGTCTTGCCGTGCGGGGCGAAGGCCAGCCCGTGCTCGGTGGAGTAGCGCTCCATCTGGGCGAGGTTGTGCTCCAGGGCCTCGGCCGACAGCGTGAGCACGGGAGTGAGGAAGCCACCGGTGAACAGGGAGCGGCGCTCGGCCGCCAGGGCCCCGACGGTCAGCCCCTCGGCGTCCGGCGGGAGACCCTTGAAGCGGTGGTCGACCCGCTCGTGCGCCAGCCGGGCGACGGCGTTGTCGGCGGCCATGGAGCCTCCTGGAAACGTTCGTGGGACAGGGACACAACACCCATGACGGATATCGTTCACGGCTGTCTAGCATCCGGAAAACCGCCTGGTCAACGGCGGACCGCGGCCCTGGAAGCGGGTGCTCCGGCGGCGGCCGACGGGGCGTGGACGGGTATCGGGTGGCGGGCGCCGGCCCGTCGGAAGGGCGCAGGGTGCCGCGGACGGCCGTCGACGGGGTCCGGTGAGGGCTTACGGCGGGGGCGGACCCGGGGCGTCCGGGTAGGAGTGCCGGGTGGGGAACCCCATCACGCAGGACCATCCGCGAAGGAGGCCAGCCCATGAGTGACGGGCTCCGCAAAACCGCGATCACCCCGGCCACCCACACCGCGCCGCCGGCGAAGTTCTCGCACGGCGTCAGAAAGGGCTCCGTCCTCCAGGTCGCCGGCCAGGTCGGCTTCCTCCCGGCGGCCGAGGGGCAGGCCCCCACCCCCGCCGGGCCCACGCTCCGCGAGCAGACCCTCCAGACGCTCGCCAATGTGCGGACGGTCCTCGAGGAGGGCGGCGCGCGCTGGGAGGACGTGGTGATGGTGCGCGTGTATCTCACCGACACCGGGCACTTCGCCGAGTTCAACCGGATCTACGACGCGTACTTCGCGGATCTGGAGGGGCCGCCGTCGGCCCGGACGACGGTCTACGTCGGCCTGCCGGCCGGGCTGCTGGTCGAGATCGACGCCCTCGCCGTCCTCGGCTGAACCGGCCGCGCCCGGGGCCGGCGTGCGCGGAACGGCTTCGGGGCCGGAGGGTGCGGAACGGCCCCGGGCCGCGCACCGGAAGGCCGCCCCGGCTCCCGCAGGGAATCCGCCCGCGGACGGGCGGCGGGTGAGGGACCCGGCGCACGGCGAACGGGGCGCCCCGTACGGGGCGCCCCGTTCCCCGCGCAGGAACGGCAGGCGGATCAGCGGGTGGCGCAGTACTGCTGTTCCTTGCCGATGGAGCGGTACATGCAGTCGGCGTTCTCCAGCAGTTGCAGGACGGCGTCGCGGTTGCGCGAGGTCTCCCGCTCGATCACCTCGTCCGGCGGGTAGAAGCCGCCGCCGAAGAAGCCGGTCGGATACATCTCGAAGGTGTAGCTGAAGATCTTCTGGTTCCCCCACAGCCAGTCGTCGATCGAGCCGTCGGTGATGTAGAGGTCGCTCGCCTGCTCCGGGGTGTAGCCGTTGCTGGCCGCCATCTTCCCGCCGACCGCGGCGAAGGCGTCGTGGTCGTCCTTCGTCATGCCCGGTGCGGTGTCGTCGTCGGTGTACCCGTACGGCCAGAGCACCAGTTCGCTGTAGGTGTGGAAGTCGATGCCGGCCGTGATCTGCTGCTTCCCGCCGACGACCCGGCTGCGGGCGAAGTCGGCGACGACCTTCACCTCGGGTGCCGACTCCGGGCGGGCGCCGCGGTAGGTCTCCGCCCCGGGCGTGCCCGAGGAGCCGCCGCAGCAGCCCCACTTGTAGTCCCAGTTGCGGTTGAGGTCGGTGCCGATCCGGGACGACCCGGCGTTGGGCTGCCGGTTGAGGCGCCAGCTCCGGTAGCGGCCGGTGGCGATGTCGTACTCGCCGCCGTCCGGGTTCAGGTCCGGGACGATCCAGATCTCCCGGCCGTCCACGGCCTTGGTGATCCGGGAGTCGCTGCCGTAGTCCTCACCGAACTCGCGCAGCAGGTAGAGGGCCATCTCGACGGTGAGGTGCTCCCGTGCGTGCTGGTGGTGGGTGAACAGCACCTCGGGCTCGGACTCGTCCCTGGCGACGTTGTCGCTGACCTTGACGGCGATGATGTCGCGGCCCTCGTGGGACTTTCCGATGACCTTCTTGCTCATGATGGCGGGGTACTTGGCGATCCTGGCGTCGATCTCGGCCATCGCCTCCGCGTAGTTGTGGTAGCGGGAGTCGGCCGACGGGAAGTCGAAGGCCTTCGCGGCCTTGCCGTCCGTCCGGGCCGGGGGAGCGGGCAGCAGCCGGAGCCGGTGGCCGAGCCGGCGCAGGGTCCTGGCCTGCGCGGCATCGGCGGTGACCACGACGGAGTGGTCGTCCACCTCGTCGATGGAGACCCCCGCCGCGGCGAGGGCGGAGCGCTGGGCGGCGGTGGCGGGGCCGGCCACCACGTACTGCCGGGCGTCCGGTTCGCCGGTGACGGTCCGTGCGGAAGGGGTGTCGTCGGCCTGTGCGGTGAGGGGTGCGGCCAGGGCGAGCGCCAGCAGTGCGGCGAGGGCGGTGGCCCGTCTGCCCTTGAGGGGGAGTCGCATGAAGGCTCCTGGGTGGGGTGTCCGGAGTGGGGTGCTCAGTGCGACGTGAAGGGTGCGGGTGTCCCCGCCCATCGTCGGGAAATGGCATGCAACGGTCAAGAGGGCATGGTTGTTCTCCGCCGTCGGTGCCCCCACAATGCGCATGACAACACCGAAGGATTTTCGGTACAGAGGGGACCCCCACATGAAAAAACCTCTCGTCACTGCGCTCACGGCGGCCGCCCTGGCCGGCCTGGGCACAGCACCCGCGGCAGCCCTCGGTCCTGACCTGACGTCGGCTCCCGTCGCCGCCCAGGCCCCGGCGGCGCAGCCCCGGGCGAAGGCCAGGGCGGTCGACTTCGCCGGCACCGTGGCGCTCAGCAACTGCTCCGGCTCGGTGGTCCGCCCGCCCTCCGCGAGCTCCGCGGACCCCGCACTCGTGATGTCCAACGGCCACTGCCTGGAGAGCGGCATGCCGGGCGCGGGCGAGGTCGTCGTCGACAAGGCGTCGAGCCGGTCGTTCAGCCTGCTGAACTCCGCCGGCCGGAAGGTGGCCACGCTCCGGGCCACCAAGGTCGCGTACGCCACCATGACCGACACGGACGTGTCGCTCTATCAGCTCAACACCAGCTACGCCGCGATCGAGTCCCAGTACGGCATCCGGGCCCTGCCGCTCTCCGCGGACCGCCCGGCGCAGGGCACCGCCATCAAGGTGGTCTCCGGCTACTGGAAGCGGATCTACAGCTGCAACGTCGACGGCTTCGCCCACCGGCTGCGGGAGGGCGAATGGACCTGGAAGGACTCCGTCCGCTACACCGCCGCCTGCGACACCATCGGCGGCACCTCGGGCTCGCCCGTGGTCGACGCGGCGACCGGCAAGGTCGTCGCGGTCAACAACACCGGCAACGAGGACGGGGAGCGGTGCACCGACAACAACCCCTGTGAAGTCGACGAGAACGGCACGGTGACGGTGCGCGAGGGCATCAACTACGCCCAGCAGACCTACGGGATCACCCGCTGCATCGGGGCCGGCAACAAGGTCGACCTGACGCTGCCGGGGTGTGAGCTGCCGAAGCCGTCGGGGGTCCGCTCCTGACGGAACGTGCGGTTCCGACGTGGGCCGGCCGCCGGGGGGCGGCCGGCCCGCCTGCCGTGACCCCCGGCGCCGGGCCGGGCTGAGCCGAACGGGTGATTCGGGAGGGGAATTTCCCGGGGCCCGCCACAGCCCGTGGATCCCTCGCGGCCGGGCCGGGCGCGACCGCGCGGCGCGTCCTGAGCAGTGGGCCCGGTTGTCCGTCATCGCTCAGGGGGCGGGCGTACGTCGTCGTCGGCGCCCCCCCACGTCACCGCCGCCGCTCAACCGCCCCGTCACCGGCCCGTGTTCGGCCGATCCGGCCCGTCTCGCCCGTTTTGGCGATGAACTCTGCGCTGATCATTCCTTGCAGAGTGTTCTCTGGCGCTCACCGCGCGGATAAGCTGCGGAGGCGTCAGGGGGCAGCGCCATCACCTCGAGCAGTGCGTACAGGGATGATCTACCGTCCCCGGGTCCGGCCGGGTACGGAGTGGAACGGGGAACCACACGTGCTCACCGCCATAGCAGTCACCAGCCCCGAGCTGGTGCTTCCGCCGGCCGACCGGCACACGCCCACCGCGGTCGTCCTGCAGCCGCCCGCCCGGCAGGAGCTGGAGGCGGCGCTGACCACCTTCCAGGTCCTGGTGGAACAGCACGGCTACGTCATCGCGCTCTACCCCTCCTCGATCGACCGGGACTTCGCCCGGCGCCTGCACACCGTGCGGTCGGTGATGGAGAGCGACCGGATCGCCCTGCTGCCGGTCGGGCTCCCGCCGCTCGCCGTCGCCGTGCTCGTCCGCCAGTTACGCCAGTTGTCACTCGGCGACTTCAGCCCCGGAGTCCTCGCCTCCGCGGCCCGGCTCCTCTCCCACTACATCCACGCGGGCGCGCTGCTCGCGTCCGTCGCCCGGCTCGACCGGATGCCCGTCGGCCTCGCGTCCCACCTCGGCTCCTGGCTGCCGGGTACCCGCTACGGCGTCCTCGCCGCCCCCGAGGCCCGGCTCGTCCGCGTCCGGCCGGACACCACGCTGGAGGGTCCCGGCTTCGACACCCGGCTCACCGTGGCGGGCGGCCGGCTCCGGTCCGACTGGGTCACCGGAACCCTCGCCCGGCAGTGGCGCGTCCAGGAGGTCCAGGACGCCCGGCTCCCCGAGGACTCGCCCCGCTGGTGGGGCACCGGAAAGCTCATCGAGTTCGCGGCCGCCATCCGTGATCCCGTGATGCTGTACCAGCTCGTCGCCTCGGTGCGCCGGGACCTCTGTCACTGGTGCGGGCTCGAATTCATCGGCGACCGCTGCGCCTTCTGCTCCGCTCCGCTGCTCCGGCCCGAGCTCCCGGCGGCGTCCCACGGTGACCCGAACCGGTGAGAGCTCCCCGCGTCCGGCCGTTCCCGGTGGCCTCCGTGCGGCCCGGCCCCCGGCGTGACCCCGGCCCGCACGCGCGCCGCGCCGTGCCCCGCCCGCCGCACCCGGCACCCGCCACCCGCAACGGCCCCGTACCCCGACGAGGAATCCCCTTATGAACTCACGCCAGCGCCGTGGCGTCATCCTGCTGCTGCTCTCCGTCCTCTGCGCGGGCGGAGCCTTCGCCGGTGTGCTCTCCGTGATCAGCGACGTGGAGTCGAAGGTCGGGCCGGAGACGACGGCCTACGAACTCAAGGCGGACGTACCGGCCTACCGGGCACTGGACTCCGGGCAGTTCCGGCGGATATCGGTGCCCGAGCGCTGGCTGCCGCGCACTGCCGTGACCGACCTCGGCGACCTCCGCGGAAAGATCGCCGTCAATCCGCTGCGCAAGGGCTCCCTGCTCCAGTCCGACATGATCGCCGACCGCCCCGAACTCGGGTCCGGGCAGCAGGAGATCGCCATCATGATCGACGCGGCCACCGGCGTCGCCGGCAAGATCACCCCGGGCTCCAGCGTCAACATCTACGCGACCTTCGAGGGCGACCGGGACGACCGGGCCCCCGTCTCCAAGGTCATCGTCGACCGGGCCCGCGTCATCGACGTCGGCGAACTCACCGCCCTGCGGCCCCGGAACGACGAGGAGCGGCGGCGGGGCGGAAGCGGCGAGGCCGTCCCGATCACCTTCGCCCTGGACACCGACGACGCCCAGCGGGTGGCCTACGCGGAGTCCTTCGCCACCCGCGTCCGGCTCGCCCTGGTCGCCCCCGGGAGCGACGCGTCGATCCCCCGGAACGAGCGCACCTACACCCTTGACGGAGACAGGTGAGGCACCGGATGGCCACCCGAATCCTCCCGGTCGTCGGCGACCCCGACGCCGCCCGGGCGATCACCACGCTGATCGGCCGACTGCCCGACACCGAGCCGCTGCCGGCCGCCGCGGACTCCACCGCGCTGGTCGACACCCTCGCCCGGCTCTCCGGCGAATCCGTCGTGGACCTGCCCGAGGTGGTGCTCGTCCACGAGCGGATCGGCCCGGTCCCCGCCCTGGAACTGATCCGCGACATCGCCCTCCGCTTCCCGGCGGTCGGCACCATCCTGATCACCGCGGACATGAGCCCCGGGCTGTACGCGGCGGCGATGGACTCCGGCGCCCGCGGCCTCATCGGACTGCCGCTCTCCTACGACGCACTGGCCGCCCGGGTGCAGGCCACCGTCCAGTGGGCGGTGGGCGTCCGGCGGCACCTCGGCTCCGACGGCGACGTGCTGACCGGCCCCGGCGGCACGGTGGTCACGGTCACCGGCGCCAAGGGCGGCGTCGGCACCACCCTCACCGCCGTCCAACTGGCGCTCGCCGCCCGCGCGTCCGGCCGCAGCGTCGCCCTGGTCGACATGGACCTCCAGTCCGGGGACGTGGCCTCCTGCCTGGACGTGCAGTTCCGCCGGTCGATCGTCGACCTGGCGGGCATCAGCGACCTCTCCCCGAGAGTGCTGCAGGACGCCCTCTTCACCCATCCGACCGGCCTCGGGCTGCTGCTCGCCCCGGACGAGGGGGAGCGCGGCGAGGAGGTCGGCGACCGGGCCGCCCGGCAGATCGTCAGCGCCCTGCGCAGCCGCTACGAACTGGTCGTCATCGACTGCGGCGCGCAGATGAACGGCGCGAACGCAGCCGCGGTGGAGATGGCGGACACTGCGCTGCTGGTCACCACGCCGGACGTGGTCGCGGTGCGGTCGGCCAAGCGGATGGTGCGGCTCTGGGACCGGCTGCAGATCCGCAAGGCCGAGGAGACCACCACCGTGGTGAACCGGCACAACCGGACCACCGAGATCCAGCCCGCGATCGTCGGGCGGACCACCGGAACCCAGGTCGCCCGCACGGTGGTTCCGGCGAACTTCAAGGAGCTGCAGCCGTGCGTCGACGCGGGCCGGCTCCAGGACCTGGACAGCCGCTCCACCGTCAAACAGGCCCTGTGGGGGCTGGCCGGGGAACTGGGCCTGGCCGGTGGCGACGCACGGGGCGGCGCGGACGGACGGGGCGGCGGTCCGGGCGGCAGATCCCGCAGGCCGGCCGGGCGCTGGGCGGCGTCGGGCCGCCGACGGCGCGGCGCCGACAGCGGTCAGGTCTCCGTCGAGTTCCTGGGGATCACCCCGCTGATCCTCGTCGTGCTGGTGCTGCTCTGGCAGTTCGTGCTCGTCGGCTACACCTTCACCCTGGCCGGTGACGCGGCCGACCGGGGCGCGCGCGCCGCCGCGGTCGCGGCCGGGGGCGGGGGCACCGGCGTCGAGGCCGCCGCCACCGAGGACCTGCCCCGGGCCTGGGCCGACGGGGCCCGGGTCGGCGCCCCCCGCACCGGGCACGGGCTGACGAAGGTGAGCGTCGACCTGAAGGTCCCGGTGCTCTTCCCCGGCGGGGTCTCCTTCCCGTTCACGGTCACCGGGGACGCCGGCGCGGCCACGGAGGACCGGGGATGACGCGGGAACCCGCACGGCCGGAGCGGCGGTGGCCGCCGTCGGAGCGGCTCCCGTCGAACCGGTTTCCGCCGGCCGCGGCACGCCCCCGGCCCCGCGACCGCGGCCAGGCCTCGGTCGAGTTCCTGGGCTTCCTGCCCGTGCTGCTGGTCGTCGTCCTCGCCGCCGTGCAACTGGGCCTCGCCGGGTACGTGGCGGCGCAGGCACGGACCGGTGCCCGCGCGGCGGCCCGTACGGCGACCCGCGCGGAGCCCGCCGCCGACCCGGTGGCCGCGGGCCACGCGTCCATGAGCGACTGGGTCGCCCGGCGCGCCGAGATCGGGGTCTCCCCCGACGGGGCCGACGCCGTCTCCGCCACCGTCCGGGTGCCGGTCCCCTCCGTCATCCCCGGGATCACCCTCTTCGGACCGGCGGAGAAGACCGCCACCATGCCCCGCGACGAGCCGGCCCCGTGAGCCCCGCACCGAGGAGCACCGCATGAGCCTGAGGGCGCGCATCACCTCCCCCGAGACGGCGGGCGGGCAGCACGAGGAGAGCCATCTCGTCGCCGTCTACCGCGCGAAGCTGCTGGAGGAGATCGACCTCGCGGAGATGTCGGTGCTCGCCGCCGCCGAACGCCGGGCCCGCCTGGAACGCGTGCTGGGCCACATCATCAGCCGCGAGGGGCCCGTTCTCTCCACCCACGAACGCTCCCTGCTGATCCGCCGGGTCGTCGACGAGGCACTCGGCCTCGGTGTGCTGGAACCCCTCCTCGAGGACGCCTCCATCACCGAGATCATGGTCAACGGGCCGGATCACATCTACGTCGAGCGGGCCGGCCGGGTGGAGCGGCTGCCCCTGCGCTTCGCCTCCGACGACCAGCTGATGCAGACCATCGAGCGCATCGTCTCGACCGTCAACCGCCGGGTCGACGAGTCGAATCCGATGGTCGACGCCCGGCTGCCCTCCGGAGAGCGCGTCAACGTCATCGTCCCGCCGCTCTCCCTCACCGGCGCCACGCTCACCATCCGGCGCTTCCCGCGCGCCTACCGGCTGCCGGAACTGATCGGGCTCGGCACCCTCGACGAGCCGATGCTGATGCTGCTCTCGGCCCTGGTCCGCGCCAAGTTCAACATCATCGTCTCGGGCGCCACCGGCTCCGGGAAGACGACGCTGCTCAACGCCCTCTCCGGGCTGATCCCCGAGGGCGAGCGCATCATCACCGTCGAGGACGCCGCCGAGCTCCAGCTCCAGCAGTCGCACGTGGTCCGGCTGGAGACCCGGCCGCCCAATGTCGAGGGCAAGGGCCGGGTCACCATCCGCGACCTGGTGCGGAACTCGCTGCGGATGCGCCCGGACCGGATCATCGTCGGCGAGGTCCGGGGCGGCGAGACGCTCGACATGCTCCAGGCGATGTCCACCGGCCACGACGGTTCGCTGGCCACCGTGCACGCCAACAGCGCCGAGGACGCGCTGATGCGGCTGCAGACGCTGGCGTCCATGTCGGAGGTGGAGATTCCGTTCGAGGCGCTCCAGGACCAGATCAACAGCGCCGTCGACTGCATCGTCCAACTGGCCCGGCACGCCGACGGATCCCGCCGGATCGACGAGATCACCATGCTGTCCTCGCGCGGCCGGGAGCCCTTCCGCATCGTCTCCGTCTGCCGGTTCGACGCCCGGCCCCTGGGCGCCGACCGGATCGTGCACGGCAGCTTCCGCTGTCTGCCCCTGCCCGCCCGTACCGCCGAACGCCTGCACTACGCGGGGGAGGCCGTCCCGCCCGCGTTCGGCGTCGCCGCCTCCGACGACCAGCTCGACACCCGCAGAGCCCTCTAGCCGACGGGCTCCCGACAGCCCACCCGACCCGACAGCCCACCCGACCCGACGCAGCCCGATCCGACGAAGCCACGCCCCGCCGAAGCCCACACCGCACCGAAGCCCACGCCCTGCCGAACCTCACGCCTGCCGAACCTCACGCCCGCCGAACCCCACGCCCGCCGAGCCCCACGACATGAAAGCCGGCCCCCGACATGGACCATCTCGCGCTACCGACCCTCGGTGTCACGCTGCTGGCCTGCTGCCTCGCGGTCCTCGGCGGGCACGCCTACGCCACCGGGAAGGCCCAGCGGCAGGCCGTCGTCGACCGGCTCACCGCCGTCGGCACCGCGCCCGCCCCCGGCCGTCGGCGGCGGTTCCCGGGCCTCGACCGGCGGCTGCGGCGCACCCGCTACGGCCGGCACCTCGACAACCGGCTCGCGGCGACCGGCCTGGACCTCACCGTCGGCGAGTTCACCGTCTTCATGGCGCTCCTCGCGGGCGGGCTGTGGCTCGTCGGTGCCTCGGTGCTCGCCGCGTTCTTCGGCCCGATCGCCGGGCTGATCGGCGTCTGGGCGTCCTTCGCGTACCTCAACTGGCAGCGCAGCAGGCGCAACGAGCGGTTCATCAACCAGCTCCCCGAGCTGTCCCGGATCCTGGCCAACGCCACCCAGGCCGGCCTCGCCCTGCGCACGGCGCTGTCCATGGCCGCCGACGAATTGGAGGCACCGGCCGGTGAGGAACTGGGCAAGGTGGCCGACAAGCTGTCCGTCGGCCACTCCGTCGACGACGCCCTGGCGGAGCTCACCGGCCGGCTGCCCTCCCGGGAACTCGTCGTCCTCGTCACCACCCTCGTCCTCTCCAACCGGGCGGGCGGCACGGTCGTCGGCTCGCTGCGGAACCTCACCGTGACGCTGGAGGAGCGCAAGGAGACCCGCCGCGAGGTCCGCACCCAGCTCTCCCAGGTCACCATGACGGCGTTCGCGGTGCCCCTGCTGGGGCTCGGCGCGCTGCTGCTGATGAACCAGGTCATGCCGGGATCGCTGGACCGGATGACCTCGTCCGCCGTCGGCCGGGTGGCGGTGCTCGTCGCCCTCGGCCTCTACGGGCTGGGGTTCTTCCTGATCCGCCGTATGTCGAAGATCGACGTCTGAGAGGAGCGGAACCGTGGGACTGCTGCTCGCGTCGGTGATCGGCCTCGGGGTCCTGGGCGCCTTCCAGGGCCTGCGGATGTACCGGGCGGAAGCCCGGCTCCCCGGCGACCTCGCCGTCGCCCTGGAGGTCGGCGCCTCCCGGACGACCGCCGTCGGCTCGGTGATCGACCGGCTCGGCATGCGCTTCGCCCCCCTGGTGCTGCGCCTGATGGGCCCGAAGCGGGTCGACGCGGTCCGGCGGAGAATCGACCTGGCCGGCAACCCCGGCGGCCTGACCCTCGACCGCTACGCCGCCCGCCGCGCGGTCTACGGCATCCTCGGCGCGGTCGGGGCGTTCGTCATGCTCGACAAGGGCAACCTCGTCCTCGCCGCCCTGCTGCTCGCCTTCGGCATCTGGTGGACGGACGTCGGCATCCGGGCGGCGATCCGCCAGCGCAAGGACGTCATCGAGCGGACGCTCCCCGACTTCCTCGACGTCCTCGCCGTCGTGGTGAGCGCGGGCCTGGGCTTCCGGCAGGCCCTGGACCGGGTCGCCGACCAGTACGCGGGGCCCTGGGCCGACGAACTCCGCATCACCCTGCGCCAGATGGACATGGGCGTCAGCCGCCGGCAGGCCTTCGACGAGCTGCGCCGGCGCAACGACTCCGAACAGGTCGCGATGTTCGTGACGGCGCTCCAGCAGGGCGAGGAGCTGGGCGCCCCGATCGTGGACATCCTCATCCAGATCGCCACCGACATGCGCCGGACGGACGCCCAGAACGCCCGCCGCAGAGCCGCCCGAGCCGTGCCGAAGGCCACCGCCGTGATCACCACGTTCATGGTCCCGGCCACGATGATCCTGCTGGTCGCGGGCTTCGTCTTCGGCTCGGGCGCGGACTTCGGCGCCATCACCGGACAGTGACGGCACGGACGCGGTGGAAGGAGGTGCCGACCGGATGTCCCGGGGAGAGAACGTCACGCACGGAAGCCTGACCGGCGGCCCCGCGGGCACCCCGCGGCCGGGCCCGCCGGGGCACGCGGAGCACCACTACGGAGCCGGGCACGCGTACGGCCCCGAGCGCCGTCCGCCGCGCTCCGGGTATGGGTACGGGTACGGCCCGGAGCATCCCGCACCGTCCGGGCAGCCGCACCGTCCCGAGAGTCCTCCGCCGTCCGGGCAGCCGCACAGCCCCGAGCGTCCTCCGCCGTCCGGGCACCCGTACAGCCCCGAGTGGTCGCGCGACCCGGACTGTTCCGGCCAACCGTCGCTCGGTATCCAGGTGAGCGCCCTCCAGGCGCTGTGCCGGCAGGTCCTCGGCTTCCGGATGGCGATGATCGGCCTCGCGGCCCCGGCCGCGCTCGCCCGGACCGCCCCCGGTCTGCCCTCCTGCCTCGTCGGGGGCGCCGTCGTCGTCACGTTCATGGGCTCCTACGTCCTCTTCCGGGACTGGGAGCGGTTCGGGCCGCTGCTGCTGCGGCACCCCGCGCTGCTCGCCGTCGACATGGTCTTCGGCTCGCTGCTCCTCATCACCGCGACCCCCGAGTCGACCCTGGCGTACGTCACCAGCTGCACTCCGCTGCTCGCCGGGCTGGTCTACGGCTGGCGCGGCGCGGGGGTGTTCGCCGGGCTCGACGTGCTGCTCCTGGCCACGCTCTACGCCGCGGACGGCCGGCTCGACGCCACCGGCCCCAACGCCTATCTGCTGGCCGGGTTCGGTGTGGTCGCCGGTGCCATCGGGGTCACCCTGCGCGGTCTGATGTTCCGGGTCGGCGCGGCCACCCGGGCCCTCACCGAGGCCCGCGCCCGGCTCGCCGTCACCGAGGCGGTGGGCGCGGAACGGGCCCGGCTGGCCCGCGAGATGCACGACTCGGTGGCCAAGACGCTGCACGGTCTGGCGCTCGCCGCCGACGGCCTGGCGGGAAGCGCCGGGCGGATGGACCCGGACGAGGTCGGACGGCAGGCCGGAACCGTCGCCCGCGCCGCCCGCCGGGCGGCCGCCGAGTCGCGCGAACTCCTGTCCGACCTGCGCCGGGAGACCGACATCGACAGCGCCGGCACGGACCTGCCGGGGGAACTCGCCGTGCGGGTGGCCGACTTCGCGGGCCGGACCGGCCTCGACGCCCGGGTCCGCCCGCTGAACGAGACACCCGTGCCCCCGGTGCCGTACGCCGTGGCGCGCCAGCTGCTGGTGATCGTGGGGGAGGCACTGGACAACGCCGCCCGGCACGCCCGTCCCGCGCACGTGGTGGTGGAGGCGGGCGTGGTGGACCGGATGCTGTGCGTCCGGGTCCTGGACGACGGCCGCGGACTGCCGCCCGGCACCACGCTGGACGGCCTGCGCAAGGGCGGGCACTTCGGCCTCGTCGGCATGGTGGAGCGCGCGGCGGGGCTCGGCGCGCGGCTCCGGATCGGTCGCGGCGGAGCGGGCAGCGGCACCGAGGTCCGTCTCGACCTGCCGATGGCCGCGGTGCTGCCGGCCGGCCACCGGCCCGGCGCCCAGCCCCCTCCCGCCGTCCGGCACCCACGCACCGCTCAACCCCGCGGCCCGCAGCCCACCGCTCCGCAGTACGCCGGTCCACATCTTTCGGGTCCACAACCGGGTCCACAACCGCCGGGCCCACAACCTCCGGGCCCACAGCAACCGGCCACGGAACCCCGTGAGCTCTCCCATCCAGCGCAAACCCGTCCCCGCCCATCGAGAGGAGGCCGCACGCCATGACGGTCCTGCCCGGCACCGGCGGATGCGGCACCACCCCGTCCCCGCCCGCCGCCCTCCGGGAACCCCCCGGCGCACGGCCGCTGCGCGTGGTCGTCGCCGACGACAACCCGGTGGTACGGGCCGGGCTCAGCACGCTGCTCGGCAGCCGCGAGGGCATCGAGGTGGCCGCCGAGGCCGCCGACGGACGCCAGGCGTACGACGCCGCGCTCCGGCACCGCCCCGACGTGATCCTGCTGGACGTCCGGATGCCCGGCGTCGACGGCATCGAGGCCCTGCCCCATCTGACGCCCCTCGCGCCCGTCCTGATGCTCACCTACAGCGGGGAGCGCGACCTCGTCCGGGAGGCCCTCCGGCTGGGTGCGGGCGGCTATCTGGTGCACGGTGAATTCACCGTCGACCAGCTCGTTCTCGCCGTGCGCGACCTCCGCGCGGGGCGGGCCCACTTCACGGTGACCGCTGCCGACGCATTGCTGGAGCACGTTCGCTCCGGAGCGTACGACGCGCCGTCCGCGTCGGCTCCCGGGAGGTCGGGCGGGCATCGGGACCCGGCTGCGCCGACGGGGTTCGGACCGGCCGACGAGGCCCGTGGTGACAGGCCCGTACCGCCTCCTGCGGCCGGCGTGCCGCAGCAGGACCGGGCCGCCCGCAAGGGTGTCGCCCCGACATCGGACAGTCCACGGGAATCCTGGACTTCTTTGCAAGTGCGACGAAATATGGGACAGTCGAGAGCCGGGTCTTCCGGGGGGCGGAGCCCATCGGCCGGCCCGTGGACGGCAGTCGGGGAGCCCCGGAGCGGAAGTCCGGTGGACCGGGCGCAGTTCGGGCTGAGCCGGCGGGAGGCGGAGGTGATGGAACTGATCACGACGGGCATGTCGAACCAGCACATCGCCGCCGCATGCTTCATCAGCGAGAAGACGGTCAAGAACCACATCAACCGGATCTTCGGGAAGTTGCACTGCGAGAGCCGCAGTGCCGCGATCGCCGTGTGGATGGGCATCGCGCGGGGAGCCCCGGCCGGCGTGGCGAGAGGAGCGCACCGTGACTGAGGACGCACGGCCCACGAGCCGGCCGGTCCCCGGAGCGCACCCCGGCGCGCGGGCGAACGGCCGGATCTGGGCCCGGATTTGGGCCCCTGGGCCCTGGGGCGGGCCCCTCCCGTCGGCCTACGGTGCCCGGGTCGACAGCGGCACCGGCGAGAGCACCACCGCGAACGGGGACGGCGCCCACGGGACCCGGGCCACCTCTCTGCGAGGGGCGAGCCCCGAACGAGGGGAACTTCATGAGCGATCTGCTGACCAAGGCGTACGTGACGACCGAGGTGCGCGCGGCCCATTGGAGCAGGACGGCCGGCGCGGCGTTCCGCAAGCGTTATGCCCAGCCGTGGGACCGCGGCCAGACGGCGGTCGAGTACCTGGGCATCATCGCGGTGGTCGTCCTGATCGTGGGCGCCCTGGCAGGCACCAAGATCGGCAAAACCATCTACAAGGCGATCGGCGAACAGATCAGCAAGGTCACCGGACAGGGCTGAGTTCCCGCCGGTCCGGCGACACCGGGCAGGCCTTCCCCATCTACATCACGGTGGTGGCGGGCCTGCTCTTTCTTGCGTTCGCGTACTTCGCGGTCGCCCAGGCCGTGGACCGGCGCAGCGGTGGCCAGACCGCTGCCGACGCCGCCGCGCTGGCCGCGGCCCAGGACGCGCGCGACCAGTTGCGGACGGCGCTGCTGGACCCCCTCCTGGACCCCGGTGCCCTGAAGGACCTGCTGAACGGGCAGGGAGTCGAGTTCGCGACCGCGTGCGCCGAGGCGCAGTCCTTCGCGGCGCGGAACGGCGCCGATGTTGTGGTGGGCGAGGGCTGCCGTCGGGTGGACGACGGGTTCACCGTGACCGTGGAGACCCGGGGCACCGTCGGCGACTCCATCGTTCCCGGCACGGAGGACCGGCACGCCCGCGCCACCGCGACCGCGGTCGTCGAACCGCTCTGCCGCGTCGCGCCCGCTCCGTCCGCCACCGAGTCCGGCCGTCCCGACGACGGCGCGACCGGTCCCGCCGACGACGAACCGGAGGAGCCGGACGAGCCCGGCGCAGAGGACCCGGGTGACGACGAGGAGAAGCCGGGGCTCGAACTCGACTGTGCCGGTCACGCCTGGGTCATCGACCCCGGGAGCGGCGCTCCCCTCCCGGAAGCGGCGGACCTGTTCTCCGTTCACCTCGAGGGCTGAGCCGCACCCAGCGAACGACGAGTAAAGGACACATGGTTCATGAGCACTGGGCAGACAGCAAAGGCCCGAAGGGGCACGGCAGCGGTCGCGCTGGCGGCCGCTCTGGTTCTCGTCGTTTCCGGCTGTGGTGGCGAGGAGGCAGGCAAGCCGCAGGAGCCCAAGCGGACGGAACGGGCCAAGGGCGATGGCGGAGCGGAGCGACAGGACAACGAGGCCGCCGAGCCGAGGCGGGTGCTGGCGACGATCAAGGGCAGGAGCGGACTGATCATCACGGTCACCGAGGCCGATCGGGACTCCGGGGGGTTCGTCACCGTCTCCGGAACGCTGAAGAACACCAGCGACGAGGACTTCATCTCCACCGATGCCACCGACTGGAGCGGCGACGAGGAAGAGGTTCTCAAGCACGGCGAATCCCTCGGCGGCGCCACCCTCGTCGACAGCACCGGGAAGAAGCGCTACTACGTCCTCCGGGACACCGAGGGCCGCCCCCTGTGCACCACCTTCGAATCGGACATCGAAGCGGGGAAGAGCGTTCCGGTCTTCGCCCAGTTCCCCGCTCCGCCGGCGAACACCCGCAAGGTCGACTTCCAGGTCCCGACCTTCCCCTCCGCCTCGATCGAGATCTCCGGGTGAGCGCCCCATGACCAGACCCCGTCGCCCCCGTCCGGCCGCCGCGCTCGCCCTCGGCGCGTGCGCCGTGGCCGCGTTGACGCTCGTCCCCGCCCCGCACGCCGTGGCGGACGACCCGCCCGGACTGCCCGGGCCCGCGGCACCGCCGGTGCGCGTCGACGCCGACGACCCCGGGCTCAAGATGGTGAACGGCGCCACCCTCGCCCCGGCCAAGGTCCTCGACATCACGTCGGTCGTGGAGTCCGAGGGCGGTGAGGAACGGCGGGAGGACACCAACCGCAGCGTCACCTTCGCCCTGCAGGCCGAGGTGCTCTTCGGCAAGGACAGCGCGAAGATCGGCGACGGCGCCCGGTCCCGCATCCGCGAGATCGCGGACGAGATCGAGAAGCAGGACGCCCCGAACGTCCGGGTGTTCGGCTTCACCGACAACCTCGGCTCCTCCGCCCACGGCGACGTGCTGTCCAAGAAGCGCGCCGACGCGGTGCAGCGGGTCCTCGCGGGGCTCCTGGGATCGGACGTCACCTACGAGATCCGCGGCTACGGCGAGGACTATCCGATCGCCGGCAACGACGACGAGGAGGGCCGGAAGAAGAACCGCCGCGTCGAGGTCAGCTTCCCCCGCGCGGAGCCGGGCGGCGGCGGATGACCGCCGCGGGGGCGGGACGGCCGGATTCCGCGGGCCCGGTCCGGCCCCTGACGCGGCCGGTTCGGGCGCCGTACCGCCCGGGCGGCGTGGCGCGCCTGCCGGCCCGGGACTGCCCTGACGACCGCCGTTCCCGGCCCCGTAGGGTCGGGGGGTGCATCCGATACTGACCGTCCTCGCCGCCTGCTACGGCGCCGTCGCCGGGGTGTTCGTGCCGCGAGCCGTCTACCGGCTGGCCGTCGAGCCCGAGCAGCAGTGGCGCGCCGCGTGCCCCGAAGGCCATCCGATCACCGGACCGGCCGGCGGCTGGCTCGGCCTCGCGCGCTGTGCGGTCCCGGCCCACACGGCACCGGCCGGTCTCCCGGACGCTCACCCCGACGGCACGTCCCCCGCTGCCACGGTCTCCACCGACCCGACCGACCCGACCGGGCCGAACGCACCGACCGGGCCCGGCACATCGGCTGCCCGCGACCGCCCGCGCGGCGTCCACGCCTACGGGCCCCCGGCCGTGATCGTCGCCCTCCTCACCTCGCTGGTCTGCGCCATGCTGTCGGCGGCCGTCGGCAAGCGGCCGGAACTGGCCGTCTGGCTGCTGCTCGCGCCCGTGGCAGTGGCGCTCGCCCTGGTCGACACCGCCGTCAAGCGTCTCCCGGATGTGCTCACCCTGTCGCTGGCCGCCGGGGCCGCCACCCTGCTCGGGATGGCCGCCCTGCTGCCGGATTCCGCGGGTTCCTGGGTGGGCGCCCTGCTCGGGGGCTGCGCCCTGGGCGGCGTCTACGGCCTGCTGTTCCTGATCCATCCGAGCGGGATGGGCTTCGGTGACGTCAAACTGGCCCTCGGCCTGGGCACGGTGCTCGGCTGGTACGGCTGGGCCGTCCTGTTCACGGGCACGTTCGCGGGCTTCCTGCTGGGTGCGGTCTACGGGGTCGGGCTCATCGTGCTGCGGCGCGCGGGCCGGAAGACGGCGGTCCCGTTCGGTCCGTTCATGCTCACCGGCGCTCTGCTGGGGCTGCTGCTCGGCGGTTTCGCGTCCTGAGCGTCCGGGCGTCCCACCGCCGGTGCTCCACCGACGGCGCCCCACCGACGGTGCTCCACCAAACGGTGCTCCACCGGCGGTACGGCCCAGCCGGTACCCGAACCCCCACCGGCACCGCGCGGCTCGTCCGCACCGCTCCCCGTACCAACCCTCATCGCATCCGAACCCGCGCCGACCGTCCCCATCGACAAGGCGTCCGATCGCTCAGCTCGTGGCGACCGCCGGGTGCCGGATCTCGCACCACACCACTTTCCCGCCCGAGCCGACCTGCCGCTCCGTGAGCGCGTAGCGGCCCCAGTTGTCCGAACAGAGGCGGACGAGCAGCAGCCCCCGGCCGCCCTCGCTCTCCAGGTCGGCCGGAATCGGCGAGGGCAGAGCCGGGTTGGTGTCCCAGACGCTGATCCGGAGCGTGTCGTCGGTCCACTTGAGCCGTACGGAGGCGGGGCCCGTCGAGTAGCGGTACGCGTTCGTCGCCAGCTCCGAGGTCAGCAGCTCCGCCGTGTCCGCGAGTTCGTCCAGTCCGTGCTGGTCCAGAACCATGCGGACGGTCGACCGGACGATGGCCGGTCCCAGGGGGTCGTGGGGCACCTGGAGGCTGTACTGCCACGATGCGGGCGGCTCGGGAAGAGACCCGCGATCGGAGGCCGGAGCAATGACGGTCATAAGGGGCTCCTGTTCAGGCGGGGAATTTGTACACGTGCCAAGGGCGGACTGGGATGAATGTCGGCCCGCCCGGAGAGCCGTGAACCGGGCGCTGTCAAGAGCGCGAACAGGGGCAAGTCCCGCTCTGCGGAATGCTGTTCTGCCAGGTGGGAGCGGATGTGCCGGAGTCGGGACCGACGGACCGGCCTCGCCGGGCCGGGGCCGGAGCGGTGAGCCAAAGCACACCGGAACACGGCCGAGGTGCACCCCGCGCCATCACCCTCGGGCATCGGAGGCTCACAGCGGGCGACGTGACAGCTGTCATGGACTCAGCCATTCGCGGACGCACCCGGGCGGGACAGGCGTCCCGGCCGCCACGGGAGTCCCGTACGGCACAGCCACCGGCCGAAGGGACAGCGGAACGCCCGAACGGCCCATCCGGTGACTCCGATCGCCCCTGCCGCCCGGTGCTCATGACAAGCTGAGGCCGCCGGTACCGGCACCGGAGGGGCGCCGGCCGAGCGCGTGACCCCGCCCGCCGGTCCGCCGCACACCCGGTGGGGCGAGGCCCCGCGCACTCGGCCCGTCCCACCGCGACCGGACCCGTCTCGATCCGCGCCCGCCGCTTCTCGCGAGCGGGCCGCCCGCTGGGAGGTACGCACGGTGAACGGAACCGTTCTGGTGACCGGTGGCACCGGCACGCTCGGACGGGCCGTCGTCCGTCGGCTGCTCGACGACGGCACCCCGGTGCGGGTGCTCAGCCGGCGCCCCCGAGCGGAGGCCGACCGGATGCCGTACACCTGGGCGACCGGCGATCTGCGCACCGGGGAAGGGCTCGACGCGGCCCTGGACGGGGTGACCGCGGTCATCCACTGCGCCACCGCCAACGGCCGCGGCGACGCCGAAGCCACCCGGCTGCTGACCGAGGCCGCACAGCGGGCCGGCCGTCCGCACCTCGTCTACATCTCCATCGTCGGGATCGACCGGCTGCCGCTGGGTTACTACCGGGCCAAGCTGGCCGCCGAGCGGCTGATCGAGCACTCCGGACTTCCCTGGACCGTGCTCCGCGCCACGCAGTTCCACGATCTGGTGGCGCGGATGACGTCGGCGCAGCGGCGACTGCCGGTCGTTCTGACAGCCGCCGGGGTGCGCTTCCAGCCGGTCGACGTCCGCGAGGTCGCGGACCGGCTGGTGGAACTGGCCGCCGGCCCGGCGGCCGGACGCGTGGCCGACATGGGCGGGCCCGAGATCCGCGACGCCACCGATCTGGCCCGCAGCTGTCTCCGGGCCGCCGGCGTCCGACGCCGCGTCGTCCCGCTGCGGCTGCCGGGTGCCCTCGTCGCGGGCCTGCGGAGGGGCGGCAACCTGGTCCCGGACCGTGCCGTCGGCCGGATCACGTTCGAGGAGTTCCTGGCCGGACCGGCGAACGGCGCGACACCGCCCCCGCAGCAGGGGCTGACGGAGCCCGGGAAGCCGGAGCCCGAGAAGCGGGAGCCCGGGAAGCCGGAGTCCGGGGAGAAGGCGCCCGGGAAGTCGGAGCCCGGGGAGAAGAAGCCCGGAGAGAAGAAGCCCGAGGAGTAGGAGACGAGGATCAGGAGGAGCGCGCGCCGGGTCGCCCCGCCCGCGCGACACGTCAGCCGATCTCGACCACCGCACCGGGCCGCAGCCCCCAGCGCGCCATCGCCCCGGCCTCCGCCTCCAGTACGTGCCGGGCGCGCAGCCGGGGGAGGCCGAGCCGGCCGGGCTTCATGGTGCGCACGGCGATGACCCGCAGCCGCCGGTCCAGATAGGCGACATCGATGGGGAACCGCATCCGGAAGGTGTGCACCCCACTGGCCGGGGTGAGCAGCAGCGCCCCCTCGATACCGTCGCGCCCGAGCAGACCGCGGGTGCGGGCCCGGTAGGACGTGGCGATCTCCACGGGAATGGGCGCACCCGGGGCTTGGGACCGGGACGCCCCCCGACCCGCGCACGGCACCTCGCTCGGCGATGCCTCCCGAGCAGCGGGCAGCCCCGTGCTCCCGCCCCCGGTGCCGTCGATCCGTAACGCGCTCCTGCCGTCCTGCCAGCGGCCCATCCGTCCTCCTGCCCTCCGGGCCCGGCGCACCGGGCCGTCCCCTGTCGCGGGCGGCCCCGGTTCCCGGATCCGCCCGCCTGCGTACCCGGCCCGTACCCGGCTCCCGGCCCGGAGCCACCCGTCCGCCCTCCCCGGGTGCGCTCGACGAGCCGGCCGTGTCCCGCGGCGTCCCGCCCGCGGTGTCCCGCCGTGTCCGGGAACGGCGGGTCTGGTGCTCATGGGGCGGACGGGGCGGAAGTCAAGGCTCCCCTCCCGCGTCTAACCCCTCTCCACAACTCTTCTCCGGACCCGCCCCGAGCGGTCCCGGCCCAGCGTGGCGGGCCTGCCGGGGGCCGCGGCGGAGACGTGCGACGCGCCCAGCGCGCCGTCACCCCCGTCATTGCCCCGACCACGCCCTATGAGCCGCTATGGTGGAAACCCCCCCTCGGGCCGGTCCGTATCCCCCCCACGGACCGGCCCGCTTTCTTTGCCCGGTGCGCCGGAGCCGCCCCATGGCGCCCCGCTCGGGGAAACTCCGGATCCAGGCCCCTCGGGCCCCGCCTCACCCGGGCCCCGCCCCGGCCTCAGCTCCGCGCGGCGGCCTCAGCTCCGCGCGGCCCAGATGTTCACGCCCTCCGTGGACCGGGCGAAGGAGTCGATCTCCGTGAGCTCGTCCGCCGTGAGCGGCGGGCCGTCCAGCGCCGCGACATTGGTCTCCAGCTGCCGCACGCTGGACGCGCCGATCAGCGCCGAGGTCATCCGCTCGTCCCGCAGCACCCAGGTCAGGGCCAGCTGGGCGAGGGACTGTCCGCGCCGCTCGGCGATGGCGTGCAGCCCCCGCAGCCGTCGCACGACATCGTCCGTCAGCAGCCCCGGGTCCAGGGACTTGCCCTGGGACGCCCGCGAGCCCTCCGGTACGCCGTCGAGGTACTTGTCCGTCAGCAGACCCTGCGCGAGCGGCGCGAAGGAGATGCATCCCATGCCCTCCGCCTCCAGGGTGTCGAGCAGCTCGTCGTCCTCGGTCCAGCGGTTGATCATGGAGTACGAGGGCTGGTGGATCAGCGGCCGGACGCCCATGTCGCGCAGGATCCGGGCCGCCTCCCGGGTCTGCTCCGCGCTGTAGGAGGAGACGCCGACGTACAGGGCCTTGCCCTGCTGCACGGCGGACGCGAGCGCGCCCATCGTCTCCTCCAGCGGGGTGTCCGGGTCGAACCGGTGCGAGTAGAAGATGTCGACGTAGTCGACACCCATCCGCCGCAGTGAGGCGTCGAGCGAGGAGAGCAGGTACTTACGGGAGCCCCACTCGCCGTACGGGCCGGGGTGCATGAGGTAGCCGGCCTTGGTGGAGAGGACCAGTTCGTCCCGGTAGGGGCGGAAATCCTGGGCGAAGAGCTTGCCGAAGTTCAGCTCGGCCGAGCCGGGCGGAGGCCCGTAGTTGTTCGCCAGGTCGAAATGGGTCACCCCCAGGTCGAACGCGCGGCGCAGGATCGAGCGCTGCGACTGCAGGGTGCGGTCGTCGCCGAAGTTGTGCCACAGCCCGAGGGAGACCGCGGGCAGCTTGAGGCCACTGTGGCCCGTGCGGCGGTACCGCATCGTGTCGTAGCGCTCATCGGCGGCGAGGAAAGGGGAGGTGTCTGTCACACCGCCCTCCCTATCACGGGGTCCCGGCCCGGCCGGGTTGGTGGCGGAGGGCGACCGCGCAGTAGGCTGCTGGCTTCGGGGCCGCCATGTCACGGAGGGGCTGAAGAAGGCGATGCTGCGTTTGTCCGGGGGCCGCTCCCCGTATCCGCGGGTGGTACGTGACCTGGCCTACAGGCTCTACGCGCGCCGGGTGGAAGGCCGCCTCGACCACGATCAGGTGCCCAAGCACATCGGCGTCATTCTCGACGGCAACCGGCGGTGGGCCCGTGCCTCCGGCGGCACCGCCGAGCAGGGCCACCAGGCCGGGGCAGAGAAGATCAAGGAGCTGCTCGGCTGGTGCGCCGAGACGGACGTCGAGGTCGTCACCCTGTGGCTGCTGTCGACGGACAACCTCGACCGGCCCGAGGAGGAGCTCGTCCCGCTGCTCGGCATCATCGAGGACGCGGTCCGCGACCTCGGGGCCGACGGCCGCTGGCGGGTCAGCCACGTCGGCGCGCCCGATCTGCTGCCCCCGCGCACGCAGGCCGTCCTCAAGGAGGCCGAGCAGGCGACCAGCGGTGTCGACGGCATCGTGGTGAACGTGGCCGTGGGCTACGGCGGCCGTCAGGAGATCGCGGACGCGGTGCGCTCGCTGCTCCTGGAGCAGGCCGGGCGCGGCAAGTCGATCCAGGAGGTCGCCGAGGTGCTCGACGTCGAGCACATCGCCGAGCACCTGTACACGCGCGGCCAGCCCGACCCCGACCTGGTGATCCGTACCAGTGGTGAGCAGCGGCTGTCGGGCTTCATGCTCTGGCAGAGCGCCCACTCCGAGTACTACTTCTGCGAAGTCTTCTGGCCCGCCTTCCGCAAGGTGGACTTCCTGCGGGCGCTGCGCGACTACGCGGCCCGCCACCGGCGCTACGGAGGCTGACGCCCGGCCGGCCGCGGCCCGCACCGCGGCCCGCCGGGCTCGCCCTCCCGCCGCGGCGGCAGGGCCTCGCCGCCCGGGCCCACACTCCGTCAGCCGGTCCAGGCCCACCGGCTCGCCCTCGGCCGCCGGTCGGGGCCGTCCGTGCCGGGGGGCCGTCCGTGCCGGACGGTCCGCGGGCGGACGCCACCCACCGGGGCCGGGACCGTCCACCGCCTTACCGCCTCCCGGCCGCCGTCGTGCCCGGCCGGCCCGGGTGAGCTCTCTCCTCTCGTACCGGGGCGCGCCCGGGGGCGTGGGTGACCCTGCGTTGCTCCGGCCGGGGTATCGGAGGAACCCCTCTGTCGTATGAGCCGCGCGGCCGCGCGCAGTGACCCGTTCGGACCATGCCCGGCCCGGCCCGGCGTGGCGGGCGGTGGCCGATTGAGACCGGTGCGGCGGCCCCGTTCCCGTCCGCGGCGCACCGGAACCCGGTGGGGACATTCCGTAGGGTGAGCCGCGTATCGCCGCAAGTTGGACGGCGCTGTTGCCCAACGTTCACCGTCGCGCCGTCATATGCCATGGCATGGCCGCGCACGTTCGAGGGAATATCTCAGTCACGTCGACGCCCGGTCCACGGGCGTCCGGCACCAGCGGGTGGCATGGGGCCGCCCGCCCGGGAGGCCCTTTGCACACGGACGACCGTGCGGTTCGCTCGGCAGGAGCCGACGAGCCGCGGACGGACATCGTGAGGGGCCGGCGCACGGCCCGTGCATCGCGGCCCGAGCCCGGTCCATTCCCCGGCGACGCCGTCGCACCCCGACCTCATCCGAGGGGGTTCGTCCACCCGTGGTGACCAGTAACAAGCGCCGCGCGCACGACCGGCGCACCTACGTCATCGACACCAGCGTCCTGCTGGCAGACCCGTCGGCCATGAGCCGCTTCGACGAGCACGAGGTCGTGCTTCCCGTCGTCGTGGTCACGGAGTTGGAGGCCAAGCGACACCATCCGGAGCTCGGCTACTTCGCCCGGCAGGCCCTCCGCCTGCTCGACGAGTACCGGGTGCGGTACGGACGTCTCGACGCGCCGATCCCGATCGGGGAGCTGGGCGGCACGCTCAGGGTCGAGCTCAACCACTCCGACCCGGGCGTCCTTCCGGCCGGCTTCCGGCTGGGGGACAACGACTCGCGGATCCTGGCGGTGGCCAGAAACCTTCAGGCCGAGGGGTACGACGTGACCGTCGTGTCCAAGGACCTGCCGCTGCGGATCAAGGCGTCGTCGGTGGGTCTGCTCGCCGAGGAGTACCGCGCCGAACTCGCCATCACCGACTCCGGCTGGACCGGCATGGCGGAGCTGGCCGTCAGCGCGGAGGAGGTGGACGAGCTCTTCGCGGCGGACAGTGTGCACATGGCGCAGGCGGCGGAGCTGCCGGTGCACACCGGGCTGGTGCTCCAGTCCGAGCGCGGCAAGGCGCTGGGCCGGGTCACCGCCGACGGCCGGGTCCGGCTGGTGCGCGGCGACCGCGAGGCGTTCGGCATCCACGGCCGCTCCGCCGAACAGCGGATCGCCCTGGACCTGCTGCTCGACCAGGAGGTCGGGATCGTCTCCATGGGCGGCCGGGCGGGCACCGGCAAGTCCGCGCTCGCGCTGTGCGCGGGCCTGGAGGCGGTGCTGGAACGCCGGCAGCACCAGAAGGTGATGGTCTTCCGGCCGCTGTACGCGGTGGGCGGGCAGGACCTCGGCTATCTGCCGGGCAGCGAGGCCGAGAAGATGAGCCCGTGGGCGCAGGCCGTCTTCGACACGCTGTCCGCGGTGACGTCGCGCGACGTCATCGAGGAAGTGGTCGGCCGCGGCATGCTCGAGGTGCTGCCGCTGACCCACATCCGCGGGCGGTCGCTGCACGACGCCTTTGTGATCGTCGACGAGGCGCAGTCGCTGGAGCGGAACGTCCTGCTGACCGTGCTGTCCCGGGTCGGGGCCAACTCCCGGGTGGTGCTCACCCATGACGTGGCCCAGCGCGACAACCTGCGGGTCGGGCGGTACGACGGGGTCGTCGCGGTCGTCGAGAAGCTGAAGGGACACCCGCTCTTCGCGCACGTCACGCTCAACCGCTCGGAGCGCTCCCCGATTGCGGCACTGGTGACCGAAATGCTGGAGGACGCCCGCATCTGAGGGTGATACGGACCCGTTTGAGGGGTTCGTGGAGCTCCGTACAACTTCACACCGAGGCGCCGCGTGGCAAAGCGAAGAAGCTTAGCCGCGCGGCGTTTTCACGCGCGGGTGTTTCCGAAAAGCCGCAGGCCCAAACGGGATGTGAGCTTTAACACGCAACGCGGAATTGCCTCGAGGCGTCGGCGTCGGGCAGAGTCTGGGTCCTGTCAGGCCCCGCATACGGCACACCGGCACCCCCAGCGGTGCAGCACCACAAAACTCAACAGGCGTTCGCCGTATGCCGCCCGAGCACCACGCGGAACTCCCGAGGGAGTTCGCACCGGGCCAGTGCCTCCCGTGACCAGCCGGACCCAGCACCACCGGGACCGGAACAAGGGGAGGCCAGCGCCAGGGGCACGATTGCGTCCGCGAGGTCACCTAAGCGGGCGATGCTGGAAGGAAACCGTGTGAGCCGGATTTCGGTCCGGGGATTCGCAGTGGCTTCGGCCACCGCAGTCACCACCGTCGGCGCTGTCGTCGGTGTTGCCTCGGGTAGCACGCCGGGTTCGACCACCGAGCCCGCCGAGGCGACAGCTGCTGATGCGACGCTCCTCGCAGACATATCCGCCGGGAACCAGACCCAGGCGCAGACCGCGTCGCTGACGCAGCAGGCGGACGCCCAGTCCACCGCGGCGGACGCGGCAGCGAAGAAGTCCGCGGAGGAAGCGGCCCGTAAGCAGGCGGCCAAGGACGCGGCGGACAAGAAGGCCGAAGCGGACCGGAAGGCGGCCGAAGCCAAGGCTGAGGCCAAGGCGAAGGAGCGCGAGAAGGCCGCCAGTGTGGCCAGCCGCTCCACCCGCGACTCCGGTGACTTCCCCGTCCAGGCGTCCTACACGGTCGCCCAGGTGCAGGCCATGGCGCGGCAGATGATGCCGGCCGACCAGTTCCAGTGCTTCAGCAACATCGTGGACCACGAGTCCACCTGGAACTACCAGGCGACCAACGCCGGCTCCGGTGCGTACGGTCTCGTTCAGGCGCTCCCCGGTTCCAAGATGGCGTCCGCCGGCGCCGACTGGAAGACCAACCCCGCCACGCAGATCAAGTGGGGTCTGAACTACATGAACGAGCGCTACGACAGCCCCTGCGGTGCCTGGGACTTCTGGCAGGCCAACAGCTGGTACTAGCCCCTCCGGTCCGGGTTCCGGGCCACCGAGGCGAAGACACCCGCGAAGCCCCCGTCCACAAGGTCGGGGGCTTCGTCGTGTCCGGGGTACGGTCTTCAGGACAACGACGCGGGGAGAGGGGGGCGGAAGGGACATGTCCACATTGCCGCAATGGGTGGGCGGTCTGGGGTCCAGGCTGCACGGCTTCGCCGCGTGGCTGGACGACCGGCGGCGTGCTGCGGCGGCCGCCGCCGACGAGCACGAGGGCGGCCCGGCGGGCCCGTCCGAGGGCGCCGACCAGGAGCCGGACCACGTCCCCGCCCCTCCCGCCTACGCTCCGGCGGTCGCCGCGAAGCCCGATCCGGTCGCCGCGGTCCCCTGGGGCGTACGGGTGGCCGCGGAGGCCGGCTGGCGGCTGCTCGTCCTCGCGGGCACGCTCTTCGTGCTGATGCGCGTCATCAGCGCCGTCCAGCTGGTGGTGCTGTCCTTCGTGGCGGCCCTGCTGATCACCGCCCTGCTCCAGCCCACCGTCGGCCGGCTCCGAAGACTGGGCCTGCCGCGCGGGCTCGCCACCACCCTCACCTTCATCACCGGCTTCGTCATCATGGGCCTGGTCGGCTGGTTCGTGGTGTGGCAGGTGATGGACAACATCGACAACCTCTCGCTGCGCGTGCAGGACGGCATCGACGAGCTCCAGAAGTGGCTGCTGCAGAGCCCGTTCCACGTCACCGAGGCGCAGATCAAGGACATCGCCCAGAGCCTGCGGGACGCGGTCGGGTCCAACACCGAGGAGATCACCTCCGCCGGGCTCGAAGGCGTCACCGTCATCCTGGAGTTCCTGACGGGCATCCTGCTGGCGATGTTCAGCACGCTGTTCCTGCTGCACGACGGCCCCAAGATCTGGAACTGGCTGCTGAAGCTGGTGCCGAGTGCGGCCCGGGAGGGCGTCGCCGGTGCCGGTCCGCGCGCCTGGCGCACGCTCACCGCCTACGTCCGCGGGACGGTCATAGTGGCGATGATCGACGCGATCTTCATCGGGCTCGGCATCTGGTTCCTCGATGTGCCGATGGCCGTGCCGCTCGCGGTCTTCATCTTCCTCTTCGCGTTCGTCCCGCTGGTCGGAGCCGTGGTCTCGGGTGCGCTCGCCGTCATCGTCGGGCTGGTCACCCAGGGCGTCTTCACCGGCCTGATGGTGCTCGTGGTGGTGCTCGCGGTGCAGCAGATCGAGGGCCATGTGCTGCAGCCGTTCATCCTGGGGCGCGCGGTCCGGGTGCACCCGCTGGCCGTGGTGCTCTCGGTCGCCGCGGGCTCGCTGGTCGCCGGAGTGGGCGGCGCGGTGGTGGCGGTGCCGCTGGTGGCCGTGACCAACACCGTCGTCGGCTATCTGCGCAAGTTCTCCCAGGAGCAGGCGCTGCGGGTCGTCCCGGTGCCCGCGCCGGTCGCGGTGGGGCCGTCCGTTCCCGCCGCGCAGCCGGGGGCACCGGAGGAAGGGGCGCCACGCGTCTGAGCCCTGTCGTCCGAATCCGGCCTGGTCCGGACGGCGTGCTTCGGGGCATGTCCGTGCTATCGCGCGGCACCGTACCTGTGCCGGTGGCCCGTCCGGATCCGGACGGGCCACCGGCGTATCCGCTCGGCCGTATCGGTGCGGGCGCGTGCTCGTCCGGGCACACGCATGAGGGCCACGCGGTAACCGCGTGGCCCTCATCGCGAAGGGGGAGAAGCTCAGCCCTCCAGCACGGCCTCGGCGTCGAGGGTCGCGCCGACGGCCTGCAGCACAGAGGCGATCTTGAACGCCTCCTGGATCGTCTCGCGGTCCACACCGGCCTTGCGGAGCACCTGCTCGTGCGAGTCCAGGCACATGCCGCAGCCGTTGATCGCGGAGACCGCCAGCGACCACAGCTCGAAGTCGACCTTCTCCACGCCCGGGTTGCCGATGACGTTCATCCGCAGACCCGCGCGCAGGTTGCCGTACTCCGGGTCCGACAGCAGGTGCCGGGTCCGGTAGTAGACGTTGTTCATCGCCATGACGGCGGCGGCGGCCTTGGCCGCCTCGTACGCCTCGGGCTTCAGGTTGGCCTTGGCCTCCGGCTCCAGCTCCCGCAGGACGCGCGGCGAGCGGCTGGCGATCGCGCAGGCGAGCACCGTGCCCCACAGCTGCTGCTGCGGCAGGTCGGAGTTGCCGATCACCGAACCGAGGTTCAGCTTCAGGTCCTTGGCGTAGTCCGGAACGGCGGACTTCAGCTCGTCGAGGGCCATGTCAGATCACTCTCCGGACAGGAGCGAGACCGGGTCGAGGGTGTCCTCGCCCTTGCTCCAGTTGCAGGGGCAGAGCTCGTCGGTCTGCAGGGCGTCGAGGACCCGCAGGACCTCCTTGGGGTTACGGCCGACCGAGCCGGCGGTCACCATGGTGAACTGGATCTCGTTGTTCGGGTCCACGATGAACACGGCACGCTGCGCGAAGCCGTCCTCGCCCTCGACGCCGAGCTCGCGCATCAGGTCGTGCTTGGAGTCGGCCAGCATCGGGAAGGGCAGGTCACGCAGGTCGTCGTGGTCCTTGCGCCAGGCGTGGTGCACGAACTCGGAGTCGCCGGAGACGCCGAGGATCTGGGCGTCGCGGTCCGCGAACTCGTCGTTCAGCTTGCCGAACGCGGCGATCTCGGTCGGGCAGACGAAGGTGAAGTCCTTCGGCCAGAAGAAGACGACGCGCCACTTGCCCTCGTAGGACTTGTGGTTGATCTGCTCGAACTCCTTGCCGCTCTCGAGCGAAACGCAAGCGGTCAGGTCGTAGGCGGGGAACTTGTCACCGACAGTGAGCACGCGCTCTCCTTGTAGCGTGGAACGTCCCTTTTGGGGCTGTTCCTTGGGGGTTGGACGGGCTTCACCTAACCACAGGCGCCATTGATCGCGGAAATCGGTAAACTTGTTGATGTTGATCGGAGGTGGTTATCAGTGACCGTCGGAAGAAGCCTTGGCCGGAACGGCGCCCGGCAGCCCAGCCTGGCGCAGCTCCGCGCCTTCGTCGCCGTCGCCGAGCATCTGCACTTCCGGGACGCCGCGGCCGACATCGGGATGAGCCAGCCCGCTCTCTCCGGTGCCGTCTCGGCCCTGGAGGAGACGCTCGGCGTGCAGCTCCTGGAGCGTACGACCCGCAAGGTGCTGCTCAGTCCGGCGGGGGAGCGGCTGGCGGGGCGCGCCCGGGCCGTGCTGGAGGCGGTCGGCGCGCTCCTGGAGGAGGCGGACGCGGTGCGGGCCCCGTTCACGGGTGTGCTGCGGCTCGGGGTGATCCCGACCGTCGCACCGTACCTGCTGCCGACGGTGCTGCGCACGGTCCACGAACGCTACCCCGACCTGGACCTCCAGGTGCACGAGGAGCAGACCTCCTCGCTGCTGGACGGGCTGGCGCAGGGGCGGCTCGACCTGCTGCTGCTCGCCGTGCCGCTGGGCGCGCCGGGGGTGACCGAACTCCCGCTCTTCGACGAGGACTTCGTGCTCGTCACCCCCCGCGACCACTGGCTGGGCGGGCGCGGTGACATTCCGCGCGAGGCGCTGCGCGAGCTGGATCTGCTGCTCCTGGACGAGGGGCACTGCCTGCGGGACCAGGCGCTCGACATCTGCCGCGAGGCCGGCCGGGAGGACGGCACCCCGGTCACCACCAGCGCGGCGGGGCTGTCGACGCTGGTGCAGCTGGTGGCGGGCGGCCTCGGGGTGACGCTGCTGCCGCGCACGGCGCTCCAGGTGGAGACCGAGCGCAACGACCAGCTCTCGACCGGCTGCTTCGCGGAGCCGGCGCCGGCCCGCCGGATCGCGCTGGCGATGCGCTCGGGCGCGGCGCGGCAGGAGGAGTTCGCGGAACTGGCGCAGGCACTGCGCTCGGCGGTGCGCTCGCTCCCGGTACGCGTGCACTGAACCGCCCGCGCCCGGGAGCCGGGCGGCCCACCGGACTGCCGTCCCGTCCGGGAGGGGCCTCGCAGCCGGGCCGATCCGGGTGGCGGCGTGTGTGGTGCGGGGCTCAGGCCTGGGACCGGTCCAGCCGGCCGGTCTTCACGTCGTCGATGAGGGCGGTCCAGGCCTGGGCAGCCGTATCACCCGCACCACGCCGTTGAGCAGATGTGTGACGATCCGGCCGACGGCGAGCAGGCTCTGTCCTCACCCGTCGAGGCATGGGCTGACACGGCATGCGCGCTCCCGGCTCAGTCGGCAGTGCCGGGCTCCGCGATCCACTCGGCTTGCAGCCCGCTCACCGAGGCAATCATGTCGAAGTCGCCGTCGTAGTGCAGGACCGTGGCCCGATGCCGCTCGGCGGTTGCCGCGATGAGGACGTCGGCCAGCGACAGTGCCCGGTGAAAGCCGGCGTTCAGGGCCAGGGCCTGGATCTCGACTGCCCGCCCGAACTCCTCGTCATTGCAGGGCAGATAGTCGAAGCCGCGAAGCAGGGTACGCAGTCGCAGCGCCTCGGGCTTTCCGCGCGCCGAGTACAGAACCTCGTACTCGGTCGGGGCGCACACCGCGAGGAGGCCATCGCGGTTCAGTGCATCCAGTCGCGCCCGCACCGCCGGCTTGCCCCGGCGGGCCAGCGCGGACTTGTCGATGAGGTAGCGCCCCTTCACGCCGCCGAGGCCCCGCCGTCACGCTTCAGCGAGCCGTCCGGATTCCGCGGCCCCGTCTGCGAGCGGATCTCCGCGAATGCGTCCTCGAACTCACCCTCGTCAATGGCGTCGAACAACTCCCGGCGCAGCCGCAGCCTCACCCCCTCCTCCATGGCCGCCCGCACTGCGGCGGCCTTCGTCTTCACCCCGTACACCCGCATCGCCTGCTCGACGATCTCCTCGTCCAGATCGATCACAGTCCTGGCCATCAGTTATCCCTCCATAGCCCGACGACACAGAAACGATATCAATTCAGGCATAGAAATGACATCAGGATGCTGGAGTGTCGTTCGACGCAGCATCCGAGGGCGCCTCGATCAGGGGTGGGAGTGCGACGCCGGAGATCGATCACCAGCCGGAGCGTTCAGCTTCCCGTCCGGCCGTCGTCCGGCAGCGGCTCACCGGAGCTCGTCCCGTCTCTCGGCGCCGCCGCGCCCCGACCGTCGCCCGATCCCGCTGAGCCCGCCGCGCCCTCACGACCCGCGCCCTCGCGGCCCGCTCCGTCACGACCCGCGCCCGCCGCTCCCTCGCGGCCGGCGCCCTCACGACCGCCCCCCGGCGCACGCTCGCGCCCCGCCCCCGGCACCGGTCCGCCCGGTCCGGGCCCCTCCCCGGCGGGATCCTTCGGCGGGCGGCCGCGGCGCGGAATCGGCCCGGCCGACCGCGGCAGCCGCCCCGCCTCCGCCAGCGCCCTCCGCAGCAGGAACTCGATCTGCGCGTTGGCGCTGCGCAGCTCGCTCTCCGCCCAGCGGGTGATCGCGTCGTGCACCGCCGGGTCCAGCCGCAGCAGCACCTGCTTGCGCTGCTGCGGCTTCCGCTGCGGGTCCCGGCCCCGCCGAGGGGGGTGGGGCGCGTCGTCCGTCACTGGTAGAGCGTGCCCGTGTTGAGGACCGGCTGCGGGGACCGGTCGCCGCAGAGCACCACCATCAGATTGCTGACCATCGCCGCCTTGCGCTCCTCGTCCAGCTCCACGATGTCCTCCTCGGTGATCCGGGCGAGCGCCGCCTCCACCATGCCGACGGCGCCGTCCACGATCTGCCGCCGCGCCGCCACGACCGCGCCCGCCTGCTGCCGCTGGAGCATCGCGGAGGCGATCTCCGGGGCGTATGCGAGGTGGGTGAAGCGCGACTCGACGATCTGCACACCGGCCGCGGTGACCCGGACGGCGAGCTCGGCGGCGAGCTTCTCGGTGATCTCCTCGGCGTTGCCGCGCAGGGAGAGGTCGTCCTCGTCGTGGGCGTCGTACGGGTACTCGATGGCGATGTGCCGGACCGCGGCCTCGGTCTGGGTGGCGACGAACTCCAGGAAGTCGTCCACCTCGAAGACCGCCTGAGCGGTGTCCCGTACCTGCCAGACCACGACCGCCGCCAGCTCGATGGGGTTGCCGTACGCGTCGTTGACCTTGAGTACGGCCGTCTCGTGGTTGCGCACCCGGGTGGAGATCTTCTCCCGGGAGGTGAGCGGGTTCCCCCAGCGCAGCCCCTCGGTGCGGATGGTGCCCACGTACCGGCCGAAGAGCTGGACCACCCGGGCCTCGCCCGGCGCCACCGTGTTCAGCCCGCACATCGCGAAGAACGCCCCGATGGCGACCAGGATGCCGAGGATGATCAGCGGCACGCCCAGCGCGCTGCCGTCGTTCGACAGCGCCGCCCCGCCGACGATCGTGCCGACGCCCGCGACGAGCCCCAGGAGACCGAGGAGCAGGGCGAGCCCGCCGCCGATGTCCCGCGCCGGTACCTCACGGACCTGTGGCTTGGGCAGGTCGGGAGCATCGACGGCAGCCGGTGTGGTGTCGGACATGGGGTCCCCCGTTCGTTCCGGGTGAGGGCCGTGCGCCCTCACCGTTCCGGTCTATCAAAGTGATAGCACATTAATGCTCGACGCAACCAAGTGGAGCTCTTGGATGTCTTTTCTTTGCCAGAGGTGCTGATTGTCACGTCCGGAATGGCCTTGATCGATGCGCCTTTGGTGTCAGATGCGGTGTTAGCGTCTGGGACCGGTGATTTGCCGGGGGTAGGCCCCGGGCCCCGGTCGCGGGGCAAACGAAACGGGAGCTGCGAGAGATGGGCCGAGCCGAAGCGAGACGCGCGCAGAGTCGCGGGTCACGCCGCGCCAACGGGAAGAGCGGCATACGCCGCTTCTTCACCTGGAAGAAGCTGCTAGGCAGCTTCCTTGCGGTGTGCACCCTCGGGATAGGCACCTTCGTCGCGCTGTACCTGCTCATCGACATACCGGATGCCAACGCCCAGGCGAAGCTCCAGAGCAACACCTACAAGTACAGCGATGGCTCCCTCATCGCCCGCACCGGCGACCTCAACCGGGAGTCCGTGCCGCTGTCCAAGGTGCCCAAGGACGTTCAGCACGCCTTCGTCGCGGCGGAGAACAAGTCGTTCTACACCGACCAGGGCGTCGACCTGAAGGGCACTGCCCGCGGACTGCTCAACACCGTCACCGGCCAGGGCAAGCAGGGTGGATCCACGATCACCCAGCAGTTCGTGAAGAACTACTTCCTCGGCCAGGAGCAGACGGTCACCCGGAAGGCCAAGGAGCTGATCATCTCGCTCAAGGTCGACCAGACGATGACCAAGCCGAACATCCTCGCCGGCTACATGAACACCAGCTACTACGGGCGGGGTGCGTACGGCATCCAGGCCGCGGCCCGCGCGTACTACAACGTGGACGCCGAGGACCTCACGCCCCAGCAGGGCGCCTACCTCGCGGCGCTGCTCCAGGCCCCCAGCCAGTACGACTGGTCGGCCGCCTCGGAGACCTCGCGCAAGCTGGTGCTCCAGCGCTGGAACTACGTGCTGAACAACATGGTCGAGATGAAGTGGCTCGACTCCGGCGAGCGCTCCGGGATGAAGTTCCCCAAGCCGATCGCGCCCCGTCCGGCCCCGAACCAGAAGGGCCAGACCGGATACCTCGTCAAGGCCGCCAACCAGGAGCTGATGAAGGCCGGTGTCAGCGAGCAGCGGATCGCCGCAGGCGGCTGGAACATCACCCTCGGCATCGACAAGGGCAAGCAGAAGGCGCTGGAGAAGGCCGTCCAGCGCAAGCTCACCAGCCGTCTGGACCCGAAGGGGCGGAAGGTCGACTCCCATGTCCAGGCCGGCGCCGTCTCCGTGAACCCGAAGACGGGCATGGTCGCCGCACTCTACGGCGGCAAGGACTACGCCAAGCACGAGACGAGCAACGCCACGCGGGCCGACTACCAGCCCGCGTCCACCTTCAAGCCGCTCATCCTGGCCTCCGCGCTGGAGAACGACTCCACGACCCAGGACAGCGTGCCGATCAACGCCGACACCGTCTACGACGGCACCACCAAGCGGCCCGTGAAGGGCAGCGACGTCGCCTTCGCCCCGCCGAACGAGGACGACGAGAGCTACGGCCCCGTCACGGTGCAGCGGGCCATGAACAAGTCGGTCAACTCCGTCTTCGCGCAGATGGCCGTGGACGTGGGCCTGGACGACGTCAAGAAGACCGCCGTCGACCTCGGCATGGACGGGGAAGCGGGCGGCTTCGACACCAAGCCGGCGATGTCGCTCGGCGTGATGGGCGCCAGCCCGATGAACATGGCCGGGGTCTACGCCACCCTCGACAACCACGGCAAGAAGGTCACCCCGCGCGTGGTGAAGTCCGCCGAGCGCGGCGAGGAGAAGGTGGAGCTGCCTGACCCGATCGGCGAGCAGGTGGTGGAGCGCACCACCGCGGACACCGTCACCTCCGTGCTCACCGGTGTGGTGGACGACGGCACGGGCTTCGCGGTGCGCAGCGCCGGCCTGGACGTCGCGGGCAAGACGGGCACCTCGGACGACAACAAGTCCGCCTGGTTCTCCGGCTACACCCCGAAGCTGGCCACCTCGATCGGCCTGTTCGGCGAGGACAACGAGAACGGCGGCAAGCAGGTCACCCTCAAGGGCGCGGCCGGCGGCGGACGCGTCAACGGCGGTGGCTTCCCGGCCGAGATCTGGGCGGCCTACACCCAGGACGCGCTGAACGGCTCGTCGGGCGAGTTCGACCTGGAGACCGACCAGGGCGCCGCGGTGGCGCCCACCCCGGTGCCGACCCCGACGACCTCCTCCCCGGACCCGGAGCCGACCCCGTCGAAGACGAAGAAGTCGGAGTCCCCGAGTGCGAGCCCGTCGGAGTCGGAGTCCACACCGGCACCGTCCCCGTCCAAGCCGTCCGGCCGGCCGACGGTGTCCACACCGCCGCAGCCGGACGACCCCCGGCCGTCGACGGAACCGGGCGGCGGCGACGAACCGCAGTTGCTGCCACCCGAGAACTGATACCCGGTCAACAGCCGGTACGCGAAGCGCCCGGACCCCGCGTGGGTCCGGGCGCTTCCCGTTGCGCGCAGGGCCGGGTCGGCGCTCCGGCCCGAGGACGGGGAAGGGGAGCCGGGTCAGCCGCCGTTGACCTCCTTGGCGACCCGGTCGCCGAGGTCCTTGTCGACGTTGCGCCAGTACTGGACGGCGCGGTCGAGGACCGGCCGGCTCACGCCCTTGAGCAGGTGCCCGGAGATGTTCGACACCAGACGGTCGCGCTGCGCGTCGTCCAGCACCTCGCGCACCTGGGCGCCGGCCTGGCCGAAGTCGTCGTCCTCGCGGTGCAGCGAGTACGCCTCGCGCACCATCTCGCCCGCGGCCTGCCAGCCCGCCGGGTCGCCGTACCGGACGGAGTCGGCCGCCGGACCGCCGTAGGAGTTCGGGGCGTAGACCGCGCCGACCCGGCTGGGCTCGTACCGCATCGGCCCGTCCTTGGCGTAGGAGTGGACCGGGACGTGCGGCCGGTTCGGCGGCAGCTGCGCGTAGTTGGGGCCGATCCGGTACCGGTGGGTGTCCGCGTAGGAGAAGATCCGGCCGAGCAGCATCTTGTCCGGCGAGACGCTGACGCCGGGTACCAGGTTGGACGGTTCGAAGGCGGCCTGCTCGATGTGGACGAAGAAGTCCTCGGGGTTCCGGTTCAGCGTCATCCGGCCGACCTCGATCAGCGGGTAGTCGCCGTGCGACCACACCTTGGTCAGGTCGAACGGGTTGAACCGGTAGCCCGGCGCGTCCTCGAACGGCATCACCTGGACGTACATCGTCCAGGACGGGGCGTCGCCCGCGGCGATGGAGTCGTAGAGGTCGCGGCGGTGGGCGTCCCCGTCCTCGCCGGCGAGCGTGTCGGCCTCGGTCTGGCTGAGGAAGTCGATGCCCTGGTCGGTCTTGATGTGGTACTTGATCCAGAACCGCTCCCCGCCGCCGTTGACCCACATGTAGGTGTGCGAGCCGTAGCCGTTCATGTGGCGCCAGGTCCTCGGGATGCCGCGGTCGCCCATCAGCCAGGTGACCATGTGGGCGGACTCGGGGGAGAGGGTCCAGAAGTCCCACTGCATGTCGTGGTCGCGGACCGCGCTGTCCGGACGGCGCTTCTGCGAGCGGATGAAGTCCTGGAACTTCATCGGGTCGCGGACGAAGAAGACCGGTGTGTTGTTGCCGACCAGGTCGTAGTTGCCCTCGTCGGTGTAGAACTTCAGTGCGAAGCCGCGGGGGTCGCGCCAGCTGTCCGGGCTGCCCTGCTCGCCCGCCACGGTCGAGAAGCGGGCCAGCATCTCGGTCCGCTTGCCCGGCTGGAAGAGGTCGGCCTTGGTGAACTGACTGACGTCGTTGGTGACTTCGAAGACTCCGTAGGCCCCGCCGCCCTTGGCGTGCACCACCCGCTCGGGCACCCGCTCGCGGTTGAACTGGGCCATTTTCTCGATCAGATAGTGGTCGTGGAGCAGGATGGGGCCGGTGTCGCCGACGGTGAGCGAGTGCTCGTCGCTCTCCACCGGGATGCCGGTGTTGTTCGTGGTGTGCGGGACGTTCTTCTGGGCCTGGCTCATGGAATGCCTCGCAGTGCCGTGGGTGCCGATTTATTCCGGATGTCCGGAATGCAGTCAACTCTGCCGACGGCCCGTCGGCAATCACGCGGGTCCCCGGCGTGCCCCCGCCGAAACCCTTGAACGGAGCACCGCGGAACGGCGTCCGCCCCCGCCGCCACCCGCGCGCCCCGGGAAAGCGCCCGCGCCCCGCAGGTCCGCACCGCCCCCCGGACAGCACACAGGGTTCCGCGGAACCCTCCGGCTCCACGGAACCCTGTCCCGGCCCGGCACGAGGCCTGTGCCGGGCCCACGACTGCGGCCCCGGCGCAGGGCCGGGGCCGCGCGCTACGGCTGCCGCCCCGCCGCGGGGCGTGCCAGCTCGAACCAGACCACCTTCCCGGTGCTCAGCCGCGTCGCGCCCCAGCGCCGCGCCAGCTTGTTGACCAGGTACAGCCCCCGGCCGCCCTCGTCGGACGGGCGGGCCTGCCGCAGCCGGGGCAGCTGGGGCACGTCGTCGCCCACCTCGCAGCGCAGGACGTCGGTGCGCAGCAGCCGGAGCGTGATGGGCCGCCCCGCGTACCGGACCGCGTTCGTCACCACCTCGCTGACCAGCAGCTCGACCGAGTCGGTCAGCTCCTCCAGGTCCCAGCGGGCCAGCGCCCGCCGGGCGAGCCGGCGGGCCTTGCCCGGCGTCTGCTCGTGCGGCTCCAGAAACCAGTACGCGACATCGCTCGGCGCGATCCCGTCGAAGCGCGCGGCGAGCAGCGCGATGTCGTCGTCCCGGTCGCCCGGCCCGAGCATGTCGAGCACCTCGTCGCAGAGGGGTTCCAGTGGCGGCGGGTGGTCCGGGCCGGTCAGCCGGGCCGTCGCGGTCAGCTTCTCCCGCAGCTGCTCTATGCCGGTCCAGACGTCGCGCAGCCGGGACTCCACCAGACCGTCGGTGTAGAGCAGCAGCGTGGCGCCCGCCGGGGCGTCCAGCTCCACCGCCTCGAAGTCGACCCCGCCGACGCCTATGGGGGCACCCGGCGGCACCCGCAGCACCTCGGCACGGCCGCCCAGATGCAGCAGAACGGGCGGCGGATGCCCGGCGTTGGCCACCATGATGCGGTGCGCGACCGGGTCGTAGACCGCGTACAGGCAGGTCGCCATCCGGTCGCTGCCGAGCCGCTGCGCCTGCTCGTCCAGGTGGTGCAGCACCTCCTCCGGCGGCAGGTCCAGCCCGGCGAGCGTCTGCGCGGTGGTGCGCAGCTGGCCCATGATCGCGGCGGAGGTCATGGAGTGGCCCATGACGTCACCCACGACCAGCGCCACCCGGCTGCCGGGGAGCGGGATCGCGTCGTACCAGTCGCCGCCCACCCGGGCGGTCTCGGCGGCGGGCAGATAGCGGCTGGCGAGCTTCACCCCGGTGGGCTGCGGCAGCGAGTCGGGCAGCATGGTGCGCTGCAGCGCGTCCGCGATGTACGCCTCGCGGCCGTACAGCACCGCCTTGTCGACCCCGAGCGCGGTGTGCGTCGCGAGCTGCGCCGCGACCAGCAGGTCGTCGGGGTCGAAGGCGGGCCGGTCCGGGCGGCGCAGGAACACCGCCGCCCCGATCACCCGGCGGCGCCCGCGCAGCGGCGCGAGGACGGCGCGCCGTCCGCCCGGTACGGAGTGGGCCGGGCCAAGGAGTTCGGGCAGCGCGGCGCGGGCCGCGGCGGAGTCGCCGAACACCGGCCGCACCCCGCGCAGCACCTCGGCGAGCGCACCGCCCGGCCGCACCTCGGCGAGTTCGGCGGCCTGCGGGTAGTCGGCCGGCACGGTGAGCACGGGCAGCCGGTTGCCGTCGGTGTCCTGGTCCTCGGGAATCCGGTCGGTGCGCCGCAGCTTCAGCACGACCGGGCCGGTGGGCCGTTCGTCGCCGACCGGCAGCGGATCGCGGAGGTAGACGAGTATCACGTCGGCGAAGGTGGGGACGGTGGCGCGGCAGAGCCCGAGCACGATCTCGTCGAGGTCGATGCCGCGGGCGATCCGCCGGGTGGCGGCGCCCACGAACCGCAGCCGGTCGCCGTCCCGCGTGCCGCCCGCCGTGGGCAGGCCGTCGGCCTGGTCCGGCGGGAGGGCCGGGTCGGGCACCGGCTCGGACGGGGCGCGCTGGTGGCCGATCTCCGCGCTGTGCGCATGGCCCGCGGGCTCCTCGGTCCCCGTGCCCAGCGGGTGGCCGGCGCGGCCGGCGCCGGTGGCGGCGTTGCGGTCGGACTCGCCGCCGGGCGGCGCCGGGTGCGGCACCCCCGGCGGGGGCTCGGCCGGGGAGGCGGAGGCGCCGGCCCGGTTGCGGTGGTCGGCCGCGCCGGCCGGACCGCAGGAGTGGCCGGAGCCGTCGGGGCCCTGCCGGGGCCGGCTCGTGGGGGCGGCGAGGGTGTCGTCGCCCGCGGGCCGGGGGCGTCCTATGGTGCCGTCCGGCTCGGCCGGGCCGTGGGCGGCGCCGCCCTGCGGCCGGGCGCGGTGGGCGGCGTCGTGGTCCGCGGACCGCCGGGCCGGCCCGGCGCGTCCTGCCGGGTCCTGGCCGTGCGCCGCGGCCTGCTGGATCGCACGGCGCGGGTCCGGCGAGGCGCCAGGTGCGTCCTCACGGGCCCGCGGCGGCTGTCCGGCCGCGGGCACGGCGGAGGCGGCGGCCTGCCGGCCGTTGTGGGAGGTCGGGTACTCCGTCACGCGTAGGGTTCCATCCGTCCGGGGCTGCGCGTCGGGCGCGCGTGGTCAGGCGCGTCGTCGGCAGTGCAGGAAGAGCTGGATCTCGGGCGGTACGTCCGTACTGGCCGGGGCGTATGCGTAACTGTCCTCCCCGGTGACCTCGAAACCCGCGTCGGACACGACCTGGCGCAGTTCGTCCCTCAGGTAACCCGATACCCGGATCGTGTGGCCCAGGAACGGGATTGCGAAGTCGTCCACGTCGGCTTCGACCATCGACAGCGCGAGCAGCCCCTCGGGCCGCAGCAGTGCGTGCAGCGTCCGCAGCGCGAACGGGATCTCCGCGCGGGGCAGCATCAGGATCGAGAAGAAGGCGGCGACGCCGTCGAAGCGGCCGATTCCCTCCGGTCCGTCCGCGGTCAGACCGGCGATGTCCCGCCGCAGGAACTCCGCCGCCGGGACCTTGTCCCGGGCGAGCTTGAGCATGCCGGGCGACAGGTCGACGCCCACCACCCGGTGCCCCGCCGCGACGAGCTGGGCCGCCGTCGGCATGCCCGTACCGCAGCCGAGGTCCAGCACCCGGGAGCCCGCGGGCAGGGCGCCGGCCAGCCACTGCCCGGCGGCGAGCTGTCCGTCCTTGTGCGGGAACGCCTCGTCGTACCGGTCGCCGATGGCATCGAATGCCTCGGCCTGACCGGTCCGGTCGATCCGTAACGGGTCGTACCCGTCGTAGCCCTCGCCGCTCACGACTCCACCCTTTCAGCTTCCCGATGACGAAAACTTATGGCCAAACGTTGCCTGTGGTCCGGGAGTTGTGCGTACCTGTGCATGGTTGCGGAGGACGATCCTACGTTTGGTGCACAGGGAAACTTCAAGAGCTCCCGGTGGATGATTCCCCGACAGCCGTATTTCAGCTGGCCAGCCGCGCGGGTGCGGTGTCCCAGTCGGCCGGCAGTTCCGGCACCGTCCACGCCGGGTCCGGCCGCCAGTTCTCCCAGCCCGCGTCGAACGGCGTTCCCCAGGCGCTGATCTGTTCGACCGCCGCGCGTCCGGCGGCCCGTACCCGCTCGGCCTGCCCGGCGTCCATCAGCCCGGCCCGCTGGGCCTGGGCGAACTCGTCCTCGTCGCGCCACTCCCAGCTGCGGTCCGGACGGACCTCGATGTCCAGGAAGTGGTCCTCGGAGTCGACTCCGCGGGCCCAGCGGCGGCGCGGCTCCTCGAGGTTGACGTAGTAGTTCTTGAACCGCCAGCCCGGATCCCAGAACAGCCAGACCGACCAGGGGTCCCCGGGGCGCGCCAGCTTGAGCACGCCGGTGCCGAACCAGGGCGAGCGGGTGAGCGTCCGCGGCTTGGTGTAGCGGGTGGCCAGCGGCTCGCGGTGCACCGGTGTGCCGTCGCTGAGCACCGGCTTCACACAGACGGTGCTCGGCGCCATCCACACCGCCAGCAGCTCGGCGGAGTCCTCGACGACCGTCATCGGACGGCAGATGTGGAAGCGGTCCGTGGCGTTGCCGCGGTAGCGCCACAGGATGTGCTCCCCGGGTGACCAGGTGCCCGGGGCCGCGCCCGCGCCGCCTGCCTGGGGGCTCGTCGTCTCCGCTGTCATGCACAGATCTTAGTGCCGCGGGAGGCGCTCCGGACCGTTACGTGCGGCACAACCGGGTGCCCGGGGCGCGGCACGCCGGTCCCGGGGGCGCTCACGGCGCTGCGCCCCGGCGCCGTGGTCCGGCGGGCGCCGGGGGCGCGCCCGCTCACGGGTGCGTCATCCGCAGCACGTCCAGGGCCTCGTCCAGTTGCTCCAGGGTGAGGTCGCCGCGCTCCACATAGCCCTGGGCGAGGACCACCTCACGGATCGTCCGCCGCTCGGCCAGCGCCCGCTTGGCGACCTTCGCCGCCTCCTCGTAGCCGATGTACCGGTTGAGCGGAGTCACCACCGACGGCGAGGACTCGGCGTACTCGCGGGCCCGTTCCGCATCGGCGGTGATGCCGTCGACCGTGCGGTCGGCCAGCAGCCGGGCGGCGTTCGCCAGCAGCCGGACCGACTCCAGCAGATTCTTGGCGATCACCGGCAGCATCACATTGAGCTCGAAGTTGCCCGAGGCCCCGGCCGTGGCCACCGTGGTGTCGTTCCCGGTGACCTGCGCGGCCACCATCAGCACGGCCTCCGGGATCACCGGATTGACCTTCCCCGGCATGATCGACGAGCCGGGCTGGAGGTCCGGCAGCGCGATCTCGGCCAGCCCGGTGCGCGGGCCGGACGCCATCCAGCGCAGATCGTTGCAGATCTTGGTGAGGCCCACCGCGATGGTGCGGAGCTGGCCGGAGGTCTCCACCAGCCCGTCCCGCGCGCCCTGCGCCTCGAAGTGGTTCCGGGCCTCGGTCAGCGGCAGCCCGGTGCCGCGGACCAGCTCGGCGATGACCGCGGCGGCGAAGCCGGGCGGGGTGTTGATGCCGGTGCCGACCGCGGTGCCGCCCAGCGGCAGCTCGGCCAGCCGGGGCAGCGACGCCCGCAGCCGCTCCACGCCGTAGCGGACCTGGGCGGCGTACCCGCCGAACTCCTGGCCCAGCGTGACCGGGGTGGCGTCCATCAGATGCGTCCGCCCCGACTTCACGACCTCCGCGAACTCCTCCGCCTTCCGCTCCAGCGCCTCGGCCAGATGGTCCAGAGCGGGGATCAGGTCACGGGTCACCGCCGCCGTCGCCGCGATGTGCACGGAGGACGGGAAGACGTCGTTGGACGACTGGCTGGCGTTCACGTGGTCGTTGGGGTGCACCGGCGCGCCCAGCCGCTCGCCGGCCAGGGTGGCCAGCACCTCGTTGGTGTTCATGTTCGAGGACGTGCCGGAGCCGGTCTGGAAGACGTCCACCGGGAAGTGCTCGTCCCACCGCCCCTCGGCCACCTCGGCCGCGGCCTGTCCGATCGCCTCGGCGACGTCCCGGTCGAGCACCCCCAGCTCCGCGTTGACGTGGGCCGCCGCCGCCTTGATCCGGGCCAGCGCCTCGATGTGGGCGCGCTCCAGGCGCTGGCCGGAGACGGGGAAGTTCTCCACCGCGCGCTGGGTCTGCGCCCGCCACTTGGCGTGCGCCGGGACCCGCACCTCACCCATGGAGTCGTGTTCGGTCCGGTGTCCGGGGCCCTCGGGGGGGCCGTCCGGGGTGTGCTGTCCGCTGCCGTGGTCGGCCATCGTTCGTTACCTCCTGGGTGCCACAGCGTTTGTCCGGTTCACAGTGTTCCCAATGCGGCTTACCTGACAGTAAATACCGCGGGTAACAACCGAAAACAGGGGAGGTCTCATGCAACGCAGCAGACGTGGGGTGCGATGTACGGTCGCGGTCCTCGCCGCGCTCGCCGCCGGATTCGGTGGAATGTCGGCCACCGCCCCCGCCGCCGCGGCGGACGCCGGCCGCGGCACGGCATCGGCACCCCTCTCGCCCGAGCTGGAGCGGATCCGCGCGGCGGAGGCGACGAAGCTGTACGGCAGCTCCGCCGAGCGTCCGCTCGCCGACCGGAAGTCCTCCCTGATCTCCCTGGGGGACAGCGAGATCTCCGGTGAGGGCGTCGGCACCTACGAACCGGGCACCAACGGCCCGGACAACTGGTGCCACCGCTCCCCGGACGCCGCCATCCACCGCACCGGCATCCCGGCCGACGTGACGTACAACGTCGCCTGCTCCGGCGCCGGCACCGACAACATCCGCATCGGCGGCTCGCAGCAGTACCCGGACGAGCTGGTGCAGAGCGACGCGCTGGCCGTCAAGGCGCGCACCACCCGGATCAAGATGGTGCTGTTCGTCGCCGGAGCCAACGACGACCTCCAGTTCGGTCCGGTGATGACCGACTGCGTCACCCGCTGGTTCCTCATCCAGGGCACCTGTCAGCCCAAGTACGACCCCGGCTGGCAGGCCCGTGTGGACGGTCTGCGGCCGAAGGTCGAGCGGAGCGTGAGCGACCTGCGGACCGTGATGCGTGACGCCGGGTACGCCGACACCGACTACCGGCTGGTCGTCATGGGCTACCCCAGCCCCATCGGCCCCGACATCCAGGACAACCCCGGCTACATCGGCAAGCTGCCGGGCGGCTGCACCGGCTACACCTCCGACGCCGCCTGGGGGCGCAACACCGCGGTACCCGCGTTCGAGCGCGGGATGCGGCAGGCGGCCCGGGACGCGGGCGCGACCTTCCTCGACAACTCCCGGCTCTTCCACGGCCACGAGGTGTGCATGGAGGAGACCTGGGCGCGGGGCCTGTGGATCGACCTGGCCAACCCGTTCCCGCCGGACTCCAACTCCGTCCGGCAGTCCTTCCACCCCAACGCCCGCGGGCACGGCGCGTTCGCGTCCTGCCTGACCCGGCTCTACAACGCCGGCTGGCGCGAGGCGAGCTGCGCCGACCCGGCGAGCACCGGAAAGCCGGAGCTGTTCCGCGGCGGCTGGGACGACGCGTTCGAGCCGCTGAAGAGCGCCGCCACCGGCTCCTGCCTGGACGCCCGGGAGGGCGGCAGCCGCAACGGCACCGCGGTGGGCGGCTGGGACTGCCACAACGGCCGCAACCAGAGCTGGTGGTACGACGAGCAGCGGGGCTCCCTGCATGTGGGGCTGACCCACGACCGCTGCCTGGACGTGCCGGGCGGCCGGTACGCCGACGGCGTGTCGCCGACGCTGTGGAACTGCCACGGCGGCACCAACCAGCGCTTCGTCCGGGACGGCGACACGCTCCGGCCGTCGGAGGCGCGGGAGCTGTGCCTGACGCTGGCGGGGCCGCGGGAGCTGGTGCGGCTGCGGAAGTGCGACGGCTCGTCGGGGCAGCGCTTCGTCTGACCGCGCTGCGCTGACAGCCTGTCACCCGCCAGTGCCGCGTCCCACGATGTGACGGGGAACGTCCTCCGTCCTGCCACTGCCCCCGCGGGTCCCCGGGCCCGCGGGGGCAGTGCGCTGTGCGGCGGCGGTCCGGAGCCGGCCGCAACCGACGCACACCCGCCGCGCCCGTTCCGTTCGCCCGCCCACAGGCGGTGAGCCGCCCCGGGAACGCGACGCGTCACCGCACCGCCTCCGCCGCGAGGGGCGTGCTCACCTCCCCGGTGCGCCGGAGCTTGTGCCAGGGCAGCCGGGCGCCGGTGGCGGCGGTGACACAGGAGTGGATCAGGACCAGGTACATCAGCTGCCGGTACGCGATCTGCTGGAGCGGCAGCATCACCAGGCACCGCAGCGGCTCCCGGTCCAGCCGGAACGCGTACGCCGCGCTGGCCAGTTGGACCAGCAGCAGGGTGCACCACAGCGCCAGGGCGGTCAGCGGGTCCCCGAACAGCGCGCCGTACAGCGTGAAGAGATCGATCAGCGGAGCGCACGCCGGGGTGAGGATCTGGAAGAGCGCCACCAGCGGCAGTCCGATCCGGCCGAAGCGCCCCGAGGGCCCGCGGTCGAGCACCGCCCAGCGGTGCTTCCACAGCGCCTGCATGGTGCCGTAGCTCCAGCGGTAGCGCTGCCGCCAGAGCTGGCCGACGGAGCCGGGCGCCTCGGTCCAGGCGCGGGCGTGCTCCTGGTAGACGATCCGCCAGCCGGCCCGGTGCAGGGCGATGGTGACGTCCGTGTCCTCGGCGAGGGTGTCCGCGCTCATCCCGCCGATGTCCAGCAGCGCCCGGCGGCGGAACGCGCCGATCGCCCCCGGGATCGTCGGCATGCAGCCCAGCAGGTCGTACATCCGCCGGTCGAGGTTGAACCCCATCACGTACTCGATGTGCTGCCAGGCGCCGATGGCCTTCCGCCGGTTGCCGACCTTGGCGTTGCCCGCGACGGCGCCGACCGAGGGATCGGCGAAGGGCCGGACGAGCTCCCGCACGGTCTCCGGCTCGAAGACGGTGTCGCCGTCCATCATCACCACGATGTCGGACCGGGCCTCGGAGATGCCGCGGTTGAGCGCGGCGGGCTTGCCCGCGTTCGGCTGCCGCAGCACCCGCACGTTCGGCAGGCCCAGCGCCTCCGCGAGGTCGGCGGTGCCGTCCGTGGAGCCGTCGTCCACCACCAGGATCTCGATCGGAACGGTGCTCGCGGCCAGCGAGTTCACCGTGTGGGCGATGCACTCCTTCTCGTTGTACGCGGGCACGACCACGGTCACCGGCCCGTCCACCGGCGGCCCCCAGGAGAACCGCTTCCCGTTGCGGATGCGGTGGTGCCGCCGGGCGAACACCGTCATCAGCACGATCCTGCCGACCATGGCCGCGCCGACCACCACCAGCAGGGCGGCCAGGCCCGGCAGCGCGAGCCGGCCGAGCGCGGCGGCCAGGACCAGCGCCCGCCCGTGCCACAGCCGCAGTCCGGACGCCGGGCGGTTGGCGCCCGGGGCGCCGACCGCCCGGGTGACGGTGGTGAAGGTGTAGTGGCGCGCCTTCATCCGCTCGATGTACCGGGGCAGCGCCGCGAGGGTCCGGGACCGGTTGCCGCCCGCGTCGTGGAAGAGGACCACGGCGCCCCGGCCCTCCGGCGGGGTGGCGTTGCGGACGATCTGCGGCACCCCGGGGCCGCGCCGGTCCAGGCTGTTCCGGTCCACGAACGCGCTCATGTAGCCCTGCGCGCCCAGGTGTTGCTGCACCCGCCAGGCGCGGTCGTCGAGCCCCGAGACGTGCGCGGTGTACGGGGCCCGGAACAGGGAGCTGGAGATGCCCGCGGCGCCCGCCAGGGCCAGCTGGGTCCGGGCCACTTCCCGGTCGACGCCGGCCACGTCCTGGTTCGCCAGGTCGGGGTGGGAGAAGGTGTGCAGCCCGATCTCACTGCCCGCCGCCCGCATCCGCCGGATCAGCCCCGGGTACCGGACCGCCTGCCGGCCGACGACGAAGAAGGTGGCGGGCACCCGGTGTTCCCGCAGGATGTCCAGGACCTTCGGCGTCCACCGGGGGTCCGGGCCGTCGTCGAAGGTGAGCGCGACGGTCCGGGACGGCGGGGTGTGGCTCGTGGCCTCGCCGTCGCGGAAGGTCAGCACCGGGCCGCCGGTGCGCACCTCCTCGGGGACGCTGCCCGCGTAGCCCGGGGTGTGCGCCGGGCAGTGGTCGTCGGGCTTCGCCCGCAGAAAGCCGTCCAGCAGCAGGACGCAGACCACCGAGACCAGGGCCACCAGGGAGAGCACCAGCCGGGGGCGGGGCGCGGCACGGCGGACGGCGGCGATGGTCCGGACCGGCAGGCGCGGACCGCGCGGGGTGGCCGGGGCGTCGTCGCGGGGGGTGCGGACGGGACGGCGTGGCCGCGGCAGCACCAGCGGCTTCCAGCGGTTCACGGCAGCTGCGGTCGGACGCGGCCCTGGGCCGAGAGGGTGGTGCCGATGACCGGGACCGGTCCGCCGCCGGCGCGGGTGGTCGGCCGGCCCGGGAGGCGCTCGCCCAGCGGGGCGGCGGCCGCGGCCGGTACGGACTCCTTGCCGGGGGGCCGCCCGGGGGCGAGCGGAGTGCCGCCCGCCAGCCCCAGGACCACCGTCCCCAGATAGCCGAGCAGGACGAGGTCCGCGACCAGACCGGCGTGCCGGAGCGTGCGCGCCCGGCGGCCGGTGGAGTCCACGAAGACGGGCCTCTCCTCGCCCCCACATGACAGGAGTGCGCGCGACGGCACGCGCTCGACCACGGCAGCCTCAAGATCCATGACCTGAGATTAATGCAGACAATCTTAGGATATCTGTCAAAAGTCTGGTGTGTCACGGTTCATGGCGCAGAGTCAGGTATGGAAGCTTGTCCGGCATGCTGGAATCGCCGCGGAACGCCTCGCCCGGACGGAACGGGCCCCACCACCGGAACGAGCCCGATCACGGGAACGCGCTCCGGGCCCGGAAGCGGGTCCCAGGCCGGAACGAGGAGCGTGCGGGATGAGCGGACACCGCTCCCGCTTCGGCGGATTCGTCGGCGCGGTGGCGCTGACCATGGGCTGCGCCGCCGCCGCGGTCTGGGTGGGCGGCTCCGGCCCGGCGGAGGACCGGCCCGCGTCCGGCCCGTCCGCCGCCCGGCACGTCCGCGTCACGCCCTACCTCAGCGCCTGGGCCGCCCGGACGTACGACATGGCCGCCGCCGTGCCGCGCGGCATCGACGAGTTCACCCTGGCCTTCGTCGTCGCCGGACGCGGCTGCGCCCCGCGGTGGGGCGGCGGGACCGCGCTCGACGACCGGGCGCTGGAGCGCCGGATCGCCGCCCTGCGCAAGGCCGGAGGGGACGTACGGGTCTCCTTCGGCGGCGCCGAGGGCACCGAACCGGCCCGTGCCTGCCGGGACGCGGCCGAACTCGCCGCCGCCTACGGCACGGTGATCGACCGTTACCGGCTCACCCGGATCGACTTCGACATCGAGGGCGCCACCCTCGCCGACACCGCGGCGTCCACCCGCCGGGCCCGGGCGGCCGCCCTGCTCCAGCGCTCCCGGCCGAGCCTGGAGGTCTCGTTCACCCTGCCCGCGATGCCCTCCGGGCTCACCGCCCCGGGCCTCGCGCTGCTGAAGGAGGCCAGGGCGCGGGGGGTGACCGTATCGACCGTCAACGTCATGGCGATGAACTACGGCGCGGCCCACACCGGCGACATGGGCACCTACGCCGTCCGGGCCGCCACCGCCGCCCACGGCCAGCTCCGGCAGGCGCTCCGGCTGTCGCCCGCCGGGGCCTGGAAGGCTCTCGCGGTGACACCGATGATCGGGGTCAACGACGTCCCCGGTGAGGTCTTCACCGTCCGCGACGCCGCCGCGCTGGCCCGGTTCGCCGCGGACGAGGGCGTCGGCCGGCTGTCCATGTGGTCCGCGGAGCGGGACCGGCCCTGCGCCGCCGCCACCGACAAGCCGGCCGTGCGCTGCAGCGGCGTCACCCAGGCGCGGGGCGACTTCGCCGCGGCGCTCTCCGGGTCGGGCTGACCGGCGGGCCCGGGCGGCAGCACCTCGCCCCGGCCCGGTGCGTGCCGCCCGCCCCGGTATGTGCCACGCCCCGGTGTGCGCGGACCCCGCCCCGCGGCGCGCGAGGACCTGACGGACCGTCCGCGCGGGCCGCCCGTCGCCCTCCACCGGAGGCCCGGCGGACGGTCAGCCGCCGACGTAGGCCGCCAGGTGCTCACCGGTGAGGGTGGAGCGGGCCGCGACGAGGTCGGCGGGGGTGCCCTCGAAGACGATCCGGCCGCCGTCGTGGCCGGCGCCGGGGCCGAGGTCGACGATCCAGTCGGCGTGTGCCATGACCGCCTGGTGGTGCTCGACGACGATCACCGTCCGGCCGGAGTCGACGAGCCGGTCGAGCAGCCCGAGGAGCTGCTCGACATCGGCGAGGTGCAGGCCGGCGGTCGGCTCGTCGAGGACGTAGACACCGCCCTTCCCGGCCCGGGAGCTCCCCCCGGCCGAGGGCTGGGGGAGGGTGGCCAGCTTGAGCCGCTGCCGCTCGCCGCCGGAGAGCGTGGTGAGCGGCTGGCCGAGCTTGAGATAGCCGAGCCCGACGTCGGCGAGCCGGTCGAGGACACGGTGGGCGGCCGGGGTGTGCGCCGTGCCGGAGCCGAAGAACCCCTCGGCCTCGGCCACCGACATCTCCAGCACCTCGCTGATGTCCCGGCCGCCGAGCCGGTACTCCAGAACCGGCGCCTGGTACCGCTTCCCCTCGCAGTCCTCGCAGGGGGCGGAGACGCCGGCCATCATCGCCAGGTCGGTGAAGATGACGCCGACGCCGTTGCAGGTGGGGCAGGCGCCCTCGGAGTTGGCGCTGAACAGCGCCGGCTTCACGCCGTTGGCCTTGGCGAACGCCTTGCGGACCGGGTCGAGCAGCCCGCTGTACGTCGCCGGGTTGCTCCGCCGCGAGCCGCGGATCGGACTCTGGTCGATCGCCGTCACCTCCGAACCGGCCGCGCCCGCCTGCCCGGGAAGCGCCCCGTGCACCAGCGAGCTCTTGCCGGAGCCGGCGACGCCGGTGACGACGGTGAGCACCCCGAGCGGGATGTCCACGTCGACGCCGCGCAGGTTGTTCGTGCTCGCGCCGCGGACCGCCAGCGTGCCGGTGGGCTTCCGGACCGTCTCCTTGACGGAGGACCGGTCGTCGAAGTGGCGGCCGGTGATGGTGCCGCCCTTCCGCAGCCCCTCGACGGTGCCCTCGAAGCAGACGGTGCCGCCCGCCGAACCGGCGCCGGGACCGAGGTCGACGACGTGGTCGGCGATCGCGATCACCTCCGGCTCGTGCTCCACGACGAGCACCGTGTTGCCCTTGTCCCGCAGCCGCAGCAGCAGGTCGTTCATCCGCTGGACGTCGTGCGGGTGCAGGCCCGACGTGGGCTCGTCGAAGACGTAGGTGACGTCGGTGAGCGAGGAGCCGAGGTGGCGGATCATCTTGACGCGCTGCGCCTCGCCGCCGGACAGCGTGCCCGACGCCCGGTCGAGCGCGAGATAGCCGAGGCCGATCTCCACGAACGAGTCGAGGCTCTGCTGCAGCGCGGTGAGCAGCGGCGCCACCGAGGCGTACGCCGTGCTCGCGGAGCCCGACGCGGGCTCGCGCAGGCCGCGGACCCACTCGGCCAGGTCCCTGATCTCCATCGCGCAGGCGTCGGCGATGCTGATCCTCTTGATCTTCGAGGACCGGGCACCCTCGGTGAGCCGGGTGCCGTCGCACTCGGGGCAGGTGGCGAAGGTGACCGCCCGCTCCACGAACGCCCGGATGTGCGGCTGCATCGCCTCCTTGTCCTTGGACAGGAACGACTTCTGGATCTTCGGAATCAGCCCCTCGTAGGTGAGGTTCACGCCCTCGACCTTCACCTTGGTCGGCTCCCGGTACAGGAAGTCCTGCATCTCCCGCTTGGTGTACCTGCGGATCGGCTTGTCCGGGTCGAGGAAGCCCGACTCCGCGTAGAGCCGCACGGTCCAGAAGCTGTCCGACTTCCAGCCGGGGATGGTGAACGCACCCTCGGCGAGCGACTTGGAGTCGTCGTAGAGCTGGGTGAGGTCGATGTCGGAGACCGCGCCGCGGCCCTCGCAGCGCGGACACATGCCGCCGGTGCGGCTGAACGTCGCCCTCACCGCCTTCCGGGCGCCGCGCTCGACGGTGATCGCGCCGCTCGCCCTGACCGAGGGGACGTTGAAGGCGTACGCGCCGGGCGGGCCGATGTGCGGCTTCCCGAGCCGGCTGAAGAGGATGCGCAGCATCGCGTTGGCGTCGGTGGCGGTGCCGACCGTGGAGCGGGGATCGGAGCCCATCCGCTGCTGGTCGACGATGATCGCGGTCGTCAGGCCGTCGAGCACGTCGACCTCGGGCCGGGCCGCCGTGGGCATGAAGCCCTGCACGAAGGCGCTGTACGTCTCGTTGATCAGCCGCTGCGACTCCGCGGCGATGGTGTCGAACACCAGCGAGCTCTTGCCCGAGCCGGAGACGCCGGTGAACACCGTCAGCCGGCGCTTCGGGATCTCGATGCTGACATCCTGGAGGTTGTTCTCGCGCGCGCCGTGCACACGGATGAGTTCGTGGCGGTCGGCGGCGTGCGCCGCAGCCGGCTGCGCCTTCGCCCTCGGGGCCCTGCTCATGCTGTCTCCATCTCTCGGGCGGGGCCGTCCGGGGCCCGCGATCGCCGCTACCGACGACGGACGGCCCCGCAGGGGTGACCGGGCGCTGCGGTGCGGCGGCGGGGCAGCGCCCGGAGCGCGGGGCCGGAGGTCACTGCCCGCGTACCTGGTTGAAGCGCAGCATGTTGCCCGAGGGGTCGCGGAAGGCGCAGTCGCGGACGCCGTAGGGCTGGTCGACCGGCTCCTGCAGCACCTCGCCGCCCGCCGCGCGGATGCGCTCGAAGGTGGCGTCGACGTCGTCGGTGGTGAAGATGACACCCCGCAGCAGCCCCTTGGCCAGCAGCTCCGCCATGGCCTGCCGGTCGGCGGGCGAGGCGCCTGGGTCCGCGAGCGGCGGTTCGAGGACGATGCTGACACCGGGCTGCGACGGAGCGCCGACGGTCACCCAGCGCATCCCCTCGAAGCCGACGTCGTTGCGCACCTCCAGACCGAGCACGTCCCGGTAGAAGGCGAGCGCCTTGTCGTGGTCGTCGACGGCGATGAAGCACTGCGAGAGCGTGATGTCCATGCGTTTCACGCTACGGGCGGGGGGCCGGTTTCGCTTCTCCATTCCTGACCGGTCGCGTGTGGATCTTCGCGATGCAGGCCGGGATGGCGGCGCCGTCCTCATGGCTCCGCGCCCGGTACGCGCTCGGGCTCTCGCCGACCAGCTCGGTGAAGCGCGAACTGAACGACCCCAGCGAGGTGCAGCCGACCGCGAAACAGACCTCCGTCACCGTCAGGTCGCCCCGCCGCAGCAGCGCCTTGGCCCGCTCGATCCGGCGCGTCATCAGATAGCCGTACGGCGTCTCCCCGTAGGCGGCGCGGAAGCTGCGGGAGAAGTGGCCAGGCGACATGAGAGCCTCGCGCGCCAGCGCCGGAACGTCGAGCGGCATCGCGTAGTCGCGGTCCATCCGGTCACGGGCCCGCCGCAGCCGGACCAGGTCCTCGAGCGTCACGCGACCACCATCCCACAGCCCGGTGACACCGGGCCGTCCGTCCTTCCCGCAGCCGCACGCGAAGAAGCCCCGGTCACCCGCCGTGGGTGCCGGAGCTTCCGCGCGGAGCGGCCTCCCGCTACGCCTGGCGCACCGGGATGCTGGTCACGAACGGCTGGGCGGGCGAGGGGTCCTGGAAGAAGTCGTTGCCCTTGTCGTCGACGACGATGAAGGCCGGGAAGTCCTCGACCTCGATCCGCCAGACCGCCTCCATGCCCAGCTCCTCGTACTCCAGGACCTCCACCTTCTTGATGCAGTCCTGGGCTAGGCGGGCCGCCGGGCCGCCGATCGAGCCGAGGTAGAAGCCGCCGTGCGCCTTGCAGGCGTCGGTGACCTGCTGGGAGCGGTTGCCCTTGGCGAGCATCACCTTCGAGCCGCCGGCCGCCTGGAACTGCTCGACGTAGGCGTCCATCCGGCCCGCGGTCGTCGGGCCGAAGGAGCCGGAGGCGTAGCCCTCGGGGGTCTTGGCCGGGCCCGCGTAGTAGACCGGGTGGTTCCGCAGGTACTCGGGCATCTCCTCACCCGCGTCCAGCCGCTCCTTGATCTTCGCGTGCGCGATGTCGCGGGCGACGACGAGGGTGCCGGTCAGCGACAGCCGGGTCTTGACCGGGTGCCGGGTCAGCTCGGCGAGGACCTCGTCCATCGGCCGGTTCAGGTCGACGGCGATCGCGTCGAGGTCCGCGCCCGCGCCCTCGGTCAGCTCCTCGTCGGTGGTCTCCGGCAGGTACGTCGCCGGGTCCTTCTCCAACTGCTCCAGGAAGACGCCCTCGGCGGTGATCTTCGCGACGGCCTGCCGGTCGGCCGAGCAGGACACGGCGATCGCCACCGGGCAGGACGCGCCGTGCCGCGGCAGCCGCACGACGCGGACGTCGTGGCAGAAGTACTTGCCGCCGAACTGCGCGCCGATGCCGATCTTCTGCGTCAGCTCGAAGACCTTCTCCTCCAGCTCCCGGTCACGGAAGCCGTGCCCGGTCGGCGACCCCTCGGCCGGCAGCTCGTCGAGGTAGTGCGCGGAGGCGTACTTCGCGGTCTTCAGCGCGTACTCGGCGGAGGTGCCGCCGACCACGATCGCCAGGTGGTACGGCGGGCAGGCGGAGGTGCCCAGCGAGCGGATCTTCTGCTCCAGGAAGGACATCATCGACGCCTCGTTGAGCACCGCCTTCGTCTCCTGGAAGAGGAAGGACTTGTTGGCCGAGCCGCCGCCCTTGGCCATGAAGAGGAACTTGTACGCGCCGCCGTCGGTCGCGTACAGCTCGACCTGCGCCGGGAGGTTCGAGCCGGTGTTCTTCTCGTCCCACATGGTCAGCGGGGCCATCTGCGAGTAGCGCAGGTTCAGCTCGGTGTACGCGTCGTAGATGCCGCGGGAGAGGGCCTCCTCGTCGCCGCCGGAGGTCAGCACGTTCTGCCCGCGCTTGCCCATGACGATCGCGGTGCCGGTGTCCTGGCACATCGGGAGCACGCCCGCCGCCGCGATGTTCGCGTTCTTCAGCAGGTCCAGCGCCACGAACTTGTCGTTCGCGGAGGCCTCGGGGTCGTCCAGGATGCGGCGCAGCTGGGCGAGGTGGGCGGGCCGCAGGTAGTGCGAGATGTCCTTCATCGCCTCGGCCGCCAGGGTGCGCAGGGCCGCCGGCTCGACCTTGAGGAACGTGCGTCCGTCGGCCTCGAAGGTGCTGACGCCCTCGGAGGTCACCAGCCGGTACGGGGTGGTGTCCTCGCCCAGCGGGAGCAGATCGGTATAGGCGAACTCGGGCATCGGGGTCGTTTCCTCACTCGGCAGACGGCTGCGCTGACATCTTCCTGGACACCTCCCGGCCGGAGCCGGGCCAGCCGGACAAGCGTAGAACGCGGCGGGGCTGCCGGGGTGGTGAGGTAAGGCTCAGTCACCCCGGGGATCCGCCCCCCGCGGAATCCGTCACCACGGGACCGGTCCGCCCGCAGTATGGCGGACCGGACACTGGTCGCGATCTATCGCGTTTCGCTACGCTGACGGGGTGGATGCAGCCTCTTCTCGCCCGGGTGTCACTCCCGGGCCCCCGGACCCGCAGCGGACCGAACTCGCCGGTGCGCGCCCCGAACCGGCTCCCGGGCAGCCGCCGGTACCGCTGAGCAAGCCCGCCGCCGAGGCGGACCGGCCGGCCGCCGGATCCGGTGCCCCGGTCGCGGAGGGCGGCCTGCGCGCGTCGGACGCGGACCGCGACCGGACCGCCGACATCCTCCGCGAGGCCCTGGCGGAGGGCCGGCTGACCCCGGAGGAGCACTCCGAGCGGATCGACGGCGTCTACCGGGCCCGGCGGGTGGCCGAACTGGAGCCGCTGGTACGGGATCTGCCCGCGGCCCCCGCGGCCGCGCGGCACCCGGCGCCGCCGCACTCCCCGACCGACGGCGCCGCCGAGAACCTGGTCGCGGTCTTCGGCGGTGCCTCGCGCCGGGGGCGCTGGCGGGTGGGGCGCCTGACCCGTGCCTTCGCCTGCTTCGGCGGAGTCGAGATCGACCTCACCGAGGCGGTCTTCGAGCAGCAGGAGATCGTCATCCGGGCCGTCGCGCTCTTCGGCGGGGTGGAGGTCCGGGTGCCGGAGAACGTCTCGCTGCGCGGTGCGGGCACCGGCATCTTCGGCGGGTTCGACGTCCGGACCAACGAGGCCGCCGACCCCGAGGCGCCCGTGGTCGTCGTCACCGGCTTCGCGGCCTTCGGCGGAGTGGACGCCAGAGCGAAACGGGGCAAACGCCTCAAGAACCTCCGGGAACGCCCCCGTAAAGAACTCGGTGACTAGCAAACTGCCACGGTGTGAATAGGCGTGCGCACAGCGGGTAGGGACTGCTGCATCGTCTCTCGTACGGCATGGGGGTGCCATCGGTCGTGCGCCTGGGAGACGGGCAAGGGTGACTCTTCAGCGAAGCCGTCGTCAGGAGTAGACCGTGCTGCAACCGCCGCATCAGCCCCTGCAGGCCCCCGCCGCCCCGCCGCAGCGCACTCCGGCCCGGGAGCAGGCAGGCCCCTGGCACTCGGAGGCGGTGTGCCGTCGCGACGAAGCGGGATTGTTCTTCGCCCCCTCGAAGGAACCGACAGCGTCGCGGCTGTCCCGGGAGGAGGCCGCGAAGCGGGTCTGCGCCCGGTGCCCCGTCATGGTCGAGTGCCGCGAGCACGCACTCCTCCAGCCGGAGCCGTACGGCGTGTGGGGCGGGCTCACCGCGGCCGAGCGCCGGGTGGTGCTGGCCCGCCGCCGGCGCCGCGACGTGGAGCTGCAGAAGGCGGCCCGCTCGGCCGTCTCGCAGATCGCCGCCGCAGGCTGAACCACAGACGCCAGGGGCGCCCCCAGTGACGGGGGCGCCCCTGGCGTCTGTGGACCGTGCGCCCGGCGGGCCGCCCGCCGCGGGTGGAACCGGTGCGCCGGAATCGGCGCGGCCGTGTATCGGTGCGGCGGGGGTGGCGCGGCGGTGTCGGTGCGGCGGGGTCAGCGCGGCCGGTCGAAGTCCACGGCGCTGTAGGCGCGCAGCTTCGACAGCCGGTGCCGCGAGTCGATCTGGCGGATCGTGCCCGACCGCGAGCGCATCACCAGCGACTGGGTGAGCGCGTTGTCCGAGCGGTAGCGCACTCCCCGCAGCAGCTCGCCGTCCGTGATGCCGGTCGCGACGAAGAAGACGTTCTCGCCCCAGACCAGGTCGTCGTTGGTGAGCACCTTGCCGAGGTCGTGGCCCGCGTCGACGGCGCGCCGGCGCTCCTCCTCGTCCTTGGGCCACAGCCGGCCCTGGATGGTGCCGCCGAGACACTTCATCGCGCAGGCGGTGATGATGCCCTCGGGGGTGCCGCCGATGCCCAGCAGCAGATCGACACCGGTGCCCTCGGTGGCGGCCATGATGGCGCCGGCGACGTCGCCGTCCGAGATGAACTTGATCCGGGCCCCGGCCTCGCGGATCTCCTTGACGATGCCCTCGTGGCGGGGGCGGTCGAGGATGACGACGGTCACGTCCTCCGGGGCGGAGTGCTTGGCCTTGGCGACCCGGCGGATGTTCTCGGCGACGGGCGCGCCGATGTCCACGACCCCGGCGGCCTCCGGGCCGGTGGCCAGCTTCTCCATGTAGAAGACCGCGGACGGGTCGAACATCGTGCCGCGGTCGGCCACCGCCAGCACGGAGAGCGCGTTGGTCATGCCCTTGGCGGCGAGCGTGGTCCCGTCGATGGGGTCCACGGCGACGTCGCACTCCGCACCGGTGCCGTCGCCGATCCGCTCCCCGTTGAAGAGCATCGGGGCCTCGTCCTTCTCGCCCTCTCCGATGACGACGACGCCGTTCATCGAGACGGTCGAGACCAGGGTCCGCATGGCCTTCACGGCGGCGCCGTCGGCGCCGTTCTTGTCGCCGCGGCCGACCCACCGGCCCGCCGCCATCGCGGCGGCCTCCGTGACCCGGACGAGCTCCAGGGCGAGGTTGCGGTCGGGGGCCTCCGGGCTCACTTCGAGCGGGGACGGCATATGGTGCTCGGTCATCGGTGCGCACCTTCCTTGTACGACGACGGCCGGATAAGAGGGTGCCTGTGACTTTATCCGTTCATCGCGAATGTGAGCAGAGGGCCCCACGCATGAGCACCGCCGGGGGTCCCGCCGAACCGGCGCGGAACGTCCGACGGTCCGGCGGGCCACGGGAGTCGGGCCGCATGCCGGACCCATCGGACCCGCCGGACCTGTCGGACCCGCCGGACCTGTCGGACCCGCCGGGCCGCGACGGCGCCGCGGCCGGGTCGCCCCGTGCCGGCGGGGGGTGCCGGAAAGATCCGCCCGGCGATGGGGGACGATGGGGGCGTGGCAGGTATGCGCGGAACCCAGACGGTGCGGGACATGGTGCTGTCGATGGCGGTCATCGGTGTCGTCGTCGCGTCCATCTACATCTTCGTGCCGCACGACGAATCCCAGGACCCGGTGAAGCCGATCGGCTACCGGGTGGAGCTCGACACGGCCCGCCGCGCCGCGCCGTACCCGGTCGCCGCGCCCCAGGGGCTGCCGAAGACCTGGCGTGCGACCTCGGTGACCTACAACGGCGCCGGGGACGACGGCGCGGTCTGGCACCTGGGCTTCATGGACCCGACGAACCAGTACGTCGCGGTGGAGCAGAGCAACGGCCGGGCGGCGAAGTTCATCGACTCCGTCAGCCGGCGGGCCACGAAGACCGACCGCACCCAGAAGGTCGGCGACACGACGTGGGAGCGCTACGAGGGGCCGAAGTACGACGCCCTCGTGCGGAAGGGGCACGGGGTGACGACCGTGGTCACCGGCACCGCTTCGTTCGAGCGCCTGGGGGAGATGGCCGCCGCGCTCGAGACGGCCTCCGCGAAGCCGTCCGCGGCGACGCCCTCCGCCACGAAGTCCTCCACCGCGAAGCCGGCCGAGGCGAAGCCCTCCTCGTAACCGGACGTCCCTCCGCCCGGCTCTCTGGTGGACCGGAGGCCGGGACGTCATGGGCCAGGCTGCCGCGAACCGGGACCCGCGTCAGGACCCGAGTCGAGGATCGGCCGGATCCGCCGCCGGGCCGGGAACCGGTGACGGCAGCCGGGGCGGAGGCCGCTCCCGGCTGCCGCCGGCGGGCTCAGACGGTGGTGACGACCTCGTCGTACGCCAGGCGCGGGAGGCGCGGGCGGAAGGCGTCCTCGGCGGGACGGCCTATGTTCACCACGGCCAGCACGGAGTGGTCGCCGTCGGGGAAGAACTCCTTGTTGACCGCGGCGGCGTCGTACCCGGTCATCGGGCCCGCGGCGAGACCGGCCGCCCGGACGCCGATGATGAAGTAGCCCGCCTGCAGCGCGGCGTTGAAGGAGCCGGCCTGCTCACGGGCGGGGCGCTCGCTGAAGAAGACGTCCTTGGCCTGCGGGAAGGGCGGGAACAGCCGCGGCAGCTCCTCGTGGAACTCGTGGTCCGTGGCCAGCACCGCCACCAGCGGGGCCGCGGCCGTCTTCGGCCGGTTGCCCTCGGACATGTGCTGCACGAGGCGCTCGCGGGCCTCGGGCGAGCGGACCAGGACGACGCGCAGCGGCGACTGGTTGAAGGCGGTCGGCGCGTACTTCACCAGGTCGTAGATCGCCTGCACCTGCTCGTCGGTCACCGGCTCGTCGGTGAACGCGTTGGCGGTGCGGGCCTCACGGAACAGCAGGTCCTGTGCGGTGTGGTCGAGGGCGAGAGTCATGTCGGAGAGCACCTTCTCTGTCGCGTGTGCATGGCGGGCGGGCTCGGCCGCAGCGGAGCCGACCGTATCAAGGTAGGTTAACCTTCAACTAAATCGGACCCGGCGTGGTGCACGTCACGTGCGCACTGGTTCGTCCCGGTCCGGGGGTATGCGGGCACGGGGCCGTCGGGGGACCGCGTGGTGCCGCGACGGACGGGGCCCTGCAGCCGCCTGATGCCGCCACGGACGTGGCCCGGGGGCCGCGCGGGGATAACGGAACGGGTGAGGTCATCGGGCGGGTCGGTCCTCGTCGCCCGTTCCGGCGCCGGGGGCGCCGTCCTCCGACTCGGCGAGAGCCGCGTCCAGCCGGGCCCGCGCACCGTCCAGCCACCGGCGGCACACCTGCGCCAGCTCCTCGCCCCGCTCCCACAGGGCCAGGGACTCCTCCAGCGTGGATCCGCCCGCCTCCAGCCGGCGTACGACCTCGATGAGCTCGTCGCGCGCCTGCTCGTACGCCGGCGTCGAGCCGGCCGGGTCGCTGCCGGCCGCCCCGGCGCCGCCGGAGCCGGGGCCTGCCGAGCCGCTGGACTGCTCGTCCGTAGTGGTCATGGGCTCCAGCCTAGAGGGGGGAGACGACAGGAGAGTTGCGGCGCTGTGGCGGCGGGGACCGACGCGGTGCGGCCGCCGGGGCGGGAGGGAGGTCCGGTGCGTGGGGCGTGCCACCCGGGGAGGCCTCTGGGGCCTCGGGGAGAGGCGTGCACGCGGGTGCCCGCGTGGCGAGAGGGCTTCACGGGGTGACCCGCACCGAGAACTCGCCCTCCGCGACCCTGGCCCGCAGCTTCTCGTCGGCCGACACCTCGTCCGCGGCCCGGACGACCGCGCCGTCCGCGCGCTGGAGCACCGCGTACCCCCGCTCCAGCGTGGCGGCCGGGGAGAGCGCCACCACCCGCGCCCGGGTGTGGGACAGCTCCGAGTCGGCCCGGTCCAGCAGGTGCCCCAGCGTGCGACGGCTCCGGCCGAGCAGCGCGTCGATCTGTTCCTCCCGCTCCTCCACCATCCGCTGCGGCCGCTCCATGCACGGGCGGTGCCGGGCCGCGGCGAGGCCCCGCTCCTCCCGGTCCAGCAGCCCGGTGACGGTGCGCAGCGCCCGCTCCCGCAGCTGCCGGATCCGGACCAGCTCCTCGCCGACGTCCGGCACCACCTTCTTCGCGGCGTCCGTGGGCGTGGAGGCGCGCAGGTCGGCGACCAGGTCGAGCAGGGGCGTGTCCGGCTCGTGCCCGATCGCCGAGACGACCGGCGTCCGGCACGCGGACACCGTCCGGATCAGCTGTTCGTCCGAGAACGGCAGCAGGTCCTCGACGCTGCCGCCGCCCCGGGCCACCACGATCACGTCCACGTCCGGGTGCGCGTCCAGCTCCTCGACCGCCCCGATCACCTGGGGCACGGCCCGGACGCCCTGGACGGCCACGTTCCGCACCTCGAAGCGGACGGCGGGCCAGCGGTGCCGGGCGTTCTCCAGGACGTCCCGCTCCGCCGCCGAGGCCCGGCCGCAGACCAGGCCGACGAGCTGCGGCAGGAACGGCAGGGGCCGCTTGCGGTCCAGGGCGAACAGCCCCTCCGCGGCCAGCGACTTCTTCAGCTGCTCCAGCCGGGCCAGCAGCTCGCCCACCCCGACGGGCTTGATCTCCGCGGCGCGCAGCGAGAGCTGGCCGCGGGGGGCGTACCACTCGGGCTTGGCGTGCACGACGACGCGCGCGCCCTCGGAGATGACGTCGGCGACCCGGTCGAAGACGACGCGGTAGCAGGTGACCGACAGCGAGATGTCGTGCGACGGATCGCGCAGCGTCAGGAACACCACCCCGGCCCCGGGCCGCCGGGACAGCTGGGTGATCTGCCCCTCGACCCAGACGGAGCCGAGCCGGTCGATCCACCCGCCGATCAGCCGGGACACCTGCCCCACCGGGATGGGTGCGTCCGCCGAGGTGTTGAGAGCCATACCGGCAGGCTAGCCGCCCGCGCCGACAGAACCCCCGGATCCGCGCGATCCGCTTTCCGCCGTCCCGGGGGCACCCGGGGAGCCGGCCGGGGCGGGTGCGTCCGGGGCCGCGGGAACGAGGGCGTGCGGGCGGGTGACCGGCTCGTCCGGGGCCGCGGAACGACGGTCGGGGCCGCGGGAACGACGGTCGGGGCCGCGGGAACGACGGTCGGGGCCGCGGGAACGACGGTGAGCGGGGCAGGCGGCGAGCGCGTCCGGGAGACACACCGAGCGCGCGCCCGGAACACCCGCCCGGTCCCTCGTTCGGACCCCCGCGCCGCCGCTCCGGAACGCCCTGACCAGGCATGGCCCGCGCCGCCCCCGGCCGGTGCCCGCCCCGGCGGCGGGTGCGATCATCGCGTACCTCCCGCGGCCTTACGATGGGGGGCATGACTGCAACGCCCAGCCCGTCGCCCGCCACCGCCCACAGCGGAGAGGCTGCTCGCAAGACCGGCCGGGTCCTGCTCGCCGCCCCCCGTGGCTACTGCGCCGGCGTGGACCGTGCCGTGATCGCCGTCGAGAAGGCCTTGGAGCAGTACGGCGCACCCATTTATGTGCGCAAGGAGATCGTCCACAACAAGTACGTGGTGCAGACCCTGGAGAAGAAGGGCGCGATCTTCGTCGAGGAGACGGAGGAGGTGCCGGAGGGGTCCATCGTGATCTTCTCGGCGCACGGCGTCGCCCCGGTGGTGCACGACGAGGCCGCCCAGCGGAAGCTCGCCACCATCGACGCCACCTGCCCGCTCGTCACCAAGGTCCACAAGGAAGCCGTCCGCTTCGCCAAGGACGACTACGACATCCTCCTCATCGGTCACGAGGGCCACGAGGAGGTCATCGGCACCAGCGGTGAGGCGCCCGAGCACATCACGCTGGTCGACGGCCCGGACGACGTGAAGAACGTCGAGGTCCGCGACGAGTCCAAGGTCGTCTGGCTCTCCCAGACGACGCTCTCCGTCGACGAGACGATGGAGACCGTGGGCGCCCTCCAGGACCGCTTCCCGCAGCTGATCAGCCCGCCCAGCGACGACATCTGCTACGCCACGCAGAACCGGCAGGTGGCGATCAAGCAGGTCGCGGCCGAGTCCGACCTGGTGATCGTCGTCGGGTCGAAGAACTCCTCCAACTCCGTCCGTCTGGTCGAGGTGGCGCTGGGCGCCGGTGCCAAGGCCGGTCACCTGGTGGACTTCGCCGAGGAGATCGACGAGGCCTGGCTGGAGGGCGTCGGCACGGTCGGTGTCACCTCCGGCGCCTCGGTCCCGGACGTCCTGGTCGAGGGCGTGCTGGAGTGGCTGAAGGAGCGCGGCTACGGCGACGTCGAGGTCGTGCAGCCGATGGAGGAGAGCCTGACCTTCTCGCTGCCGAAGGAGCTGCGGCGCGACCTGCGCGCCGAGGCCGCGGCCTCGGCGGGCACGGAGCCCTCCCAGGACTGACGGCCGGACGGTCCGGGACCGGCCGGCCCCGTCCCCGGTCACCGGTGCCCGTCAAATATCTGCGCATGTCCGCGAAATCTGCGCATGTCCGCTAACGGGCAGCGATCTGCGTCGTCCGAGAAGTGACGCGCGGTCGCTGCCCGTAGCGTTGTTCTCATGCAGCGACACATTTTCGGTGTGGACATCGGCGGATCGGGCATCAAGGGCGCCCCGGTCGACCTCTATCAGGGCGACCTGGCCGAAGCGCGGCACAAGGTGCTCACCCCGCACCCGGCGACGCCGGAGGCGGTGGCCGAGGGCGTCAAGGAGGTCGTGGACCACTTCGGGTGGTCCGGACCGGTCGGGGTGACGTTCCCCGGCGTGGTGACCGGCGGCATCACCCGCACCGCCGCCAACGTCGACGCGGGCTGGGTGGACCGGGACGCCGAGGGCCTGCTCGCCGACCGGCTCGGCCTGCCGGTGACCGTCCTGAACGACGCCGACGCGGCCGGTACCGCCGAGATGGCCTTCGGGGCGGGCCGGGGACACTCGGGGACGGTGATCCTGCTGACCTTCGGCACCGGCATCGGCAGTGCGGTCTTCACCGACGGCCGGCTCGTGCCCAGCACCGAGCTCGGCCACCTGGAGCTGAGCGGCCACGAGGCGGAGAAGCGCGCTTCCACCAAGGCCAAGGAGGACGAGGACCTCAGCTGGTCGCACTGGGCACGGCGGGTCCGGAAGTACCTGGCGCACGTGGAGATGCTGTTCTCGCCCGGGCTGTTCATCATCGGCGGCGGCGTGAGCCGCAAGGCCGACAAGTTCCTCCCGCTGATCGACGGCATCCGGGCCGAGATCGTCCCCGCGCAGCTCCAGAACAACGCAGGCATCGTCGGCGCCGCCATGGCGGCCTTCGAGCAGCGGGGGAGCGAGGGGCCGACGGTGGGGCCGGCGGGGTCACGGCCGGGCGCGGGCCCGGGCCCGGGCGCCGGTGGGGACGCGGGGCCGGTCCCGGGCGCCGGGGCGAGCTCCGCGGCGGACGGTTCTACGGACGGTGGTGCGGCCTCGGACTCGAGTCCGTCATAGGTCTGTCATGAGCCCTGTCATCCGTCATGAGCCCTGTCGTCGGGGGCGGGTCCGGGGCGGCGGTCTCCGGAATGGGGCTGGTCAGGCGCTCTCGGGCTGCGGGCGCTCGGCCGTCGGCTGGCCGCCCCCCGGCGTACGCGGCGTGCGCCCCGTGCGACGGGCGCGGCTGCCGAGCAGCAGGACCTTGCGCACCACCACGACGAGCACCGCGGTCAGCGTCCCGCCGTAGAGCCAGCCCGCCTGAAGCGCGAGCTGGGTGAACACCGCCATCACCTGACTGCCGAACCCGCCCGAGCCGCCGCTGACCGGCACGAGTCCGGCCGCGAACGCGATCGGCGCGCTGATCGGCGCCGCGACCAGGTCGGACGGCCGTACCCAGAGGGCACAGAGCGCGCTGGTCAGCAGGAACAGCAGTCCGTAGGGCAGCGCGGCGGCGTCCAGCAGCAGCCCGTCCAGCGCCCCGCCGACGATCATGACGACGAGCGAGGCCAGCCCACAGCCGAGGCCGGTGAGCCGGGGACCGGGAAGCCGCTTCCCGAACCGCCGCAGCCCGGCGGGCCCCGGGGCGCCGGGGGGCCGCTGCCCGGCGCGGTGAACGGTGGCCGACTCCTGCTGGGCGCCTCTACGCGGCCGGGGCGTGCGCATCCTGGGTTGCTCCACCCGACCAACGTAGGTCGCGGGGGGCGCGGAACCCGGGGTGGGACACGCGGTTTGAGCCACCTTGGCGGTATGTTCGGCCGATAGTCCGAGCGGCCGATAGTCCGTGCGGCCGATAGTCCGTGCGGCCGATAGTCCGTGCGGTCGATGGTCGGTGGTCGGTGGTCGATGCGGTCGACAGGCGGGCGTGGCCTGCAGCCGGTGTGGCCGACGGTCCGTGCGGTGGGTGGTTCGTGCCGCGGGCGGGTCGTGCGGTTGGTGGGCCGTGCGGTGGGCGGGCCGGACGCGGAGCGGGGCAGGGCGTGGGCACGGAGCGGGGCAGGGCGTGGGCGCGGAACCTGGGAGCGGTGGCCCACGGCAGACGCCGCCCGCAGCGGCAGCCGACGGCCGGCGGAAGATCGCGGGCGTTACCGGGCCGCCGGGCCGCCGGGCCACTAGGGGATCGGGGGATCGGGGGATCGCGCCATCCGGGCGTCGGGCCTCGCGACGTCGGCGGTCCTCGGGCAGGGAAACCGGCCCCGTAGACTGGATGACCGGCCCCGGCCCGGGGCCCGTCCTCCACCATCGTTCTCGCTACGGGAAGTCGCCACGTGTCGCTCACGATCGGAATCGTCGGCCTGCCGAATGTCGGCAAGTCGACCCTTTTCAACGCCCTGACCAAGAACGACGTGCTGGCGGCCAACTACCCGTTCGCCACCATCGAGCCGAACGTCGGCGTCGTCGGGGTCCCGGACCCGCGCCTCGACAAGCTGGCCGAGATCTTCAGCTCGCAGCGCAAGCTCCCGGCGACCGTCGACTTCGTCGACATCGCGGGCATCGTGCGCGGCGCGTCCGAGGGCGAGGGCCTGGGCAACAAGTTCCTGGCGAACATCCGCGAGTCGGACGCGATCTGCCAGGTCATCCGGGCGTTCCACGACGAGAACGTCGTCCACGTGGACGGCAAGGTCTCGCCCAAGGACGACATCGAGACGATCAACACCGAGCTGATCCTCGCCGACCTCCAGTCCGTAGAGAAGGCGATCCCGCGCCTGACGAAGGAGTCCCGCCTCCAGAAGGACAAGGTCGCGGTCCTCGCGGCGGTCGAGGAGGCGAAGAAGATCCTGGAGGAGGGCCGGACCCTCTTCTCCGCGGGCATCACCAAGGGCACCGAGCAGGGTGCGCTCCTCCACGAGCTGCACCTGCTCACCACCAAGCCCTTCCTCTACGTCTTCAACGTCGACGAGGACGAGCTGGTCGACGAGGCGTTCAAGGACGAGCAGCGCAAGCTGGTCGCGCCCGCCGAGGCGATCTTCCTCAACGCGAAGATCGAGTCCGAGCTGATCGAGCTCGACGACGAGGAGTCGCTGGAGCTCCTCCAGTCGATGGGCCAGGACGAGCCGGGCCTCGCCACGCTGGGCCGCGTCGGCTTCGAGACCCTCGGCCTGCAGACCTACCTCACGGCCGGCCCCAAGGAAGCCCGCGCCTGGACGATCAAGAAGGGCGCCACCGCCCCGGAGGCGGCCGGTGTGATCCACACCGACTTCCAGAAGGGCTTCATCAAGGCCGAGATCGTCTCCTACGAGGACCTCCTCGACTGCGGCTCCATCCCGGAGGCCCGCGCCAAGGGCAAGGCGCGCATGGAGGGCAAGGACTACGTGATGCAGGACGGGGACGTGGTGGAGTTCCGCTTCAACGTCTGAGCGCGTGGCGTCCACGCCAGGTCACTGATCTGGAACATGCCGGTGCGGGGCCGGTTCCTTCGGGGGCTGGCCCCTTCCGCTGTCCCTGGCCGGGACGGCGTCGGGCCCCCGGGACGCAACGCCGGTGCAGGGCGTCGTTCAGGTGTCGTAAATCGTGGAGCGATGGCCGACGTGCACGACCCACACCACTAGTTCCCCGTTGTCGATCGTATAGACGACGCGGTAGTCGCCGACTCGCAAGCGGCGACGGTCGGGTTGAGACACAAGTGCGGTGGTGTTGAAGCCGAGCGGGTCGCTCTCCAACTCCGTCAGCTTGGCCAGGATGCGGAGCGCCATGGCCCGAGGAATCTTCCGCAGCTCGGCCTGGGCTTCCGGTCGAAAGGTGGTGCGGTACTCACTCACTGCGCGCCAGCGTCTCCCTCATGACGTCCTCGATGGGGATGCCGGCCGACCGGTTCGCCATGCGCTCGTCGATGATCCGGTTGATCTCGCGCTCTTCCCATTCCTGGTACCTGCGGAGTACCTCGATGGACACCACGGCCGCGACCTCTTTGCCGCGGCGGGTAATGACTGTGGGCACATCATCACGGTCGGCCCGCTCCACGACTTCGGCCAGGTGAGCGCGTACATCGCGGATGGACTCTATAGGGAGTGGCTGCGTCATGACTCCAGTGTACCGAGTGGTCCATGTGTACACCACGGTCATCTTCGTCTCGCCGGTGCTTCCGGCCAGGCGGGACGTGCTCTGAATTGAGTCCTCAGGCCTGCGTTTTCGCAGGTGGGAGCCGTATGGTCGGCGATTCGCAGCCAGGCGTGGACCGATAGTGCGCCCGTGACATCTGCTGACTACGACGGTGCGCCGCCCAGGAACTCCACCCTGCCGGTGTCGAGCGAGTAGTAGGCGCCGACCACGGCCAGGGCGCCCTTGCGGACGAGTGGTGCCAGGTCCCGGTTGTCGCGGAGGTCGGCCGAGACCAGCTCGACCTGGTCGCGGGCCATGGCGTCGACCGGGTCGTTGCCGCCGCCCTTCCGGACCTCTCCTCGTACGCCGGGCGCAGGGCCTTCGCGATCGCCTCCAGGTTTCCGGGCAGCGGTTCGTCGTCCCGGAAGGACTGGTAGGCCGCTTCGACGGCACCGCAGCGCTGGTGCCCCAGGACCACGATGAGCGGGGTGCCGCTCGTTATCGGCCCGTATTCCACCGAGCCGGTGACCACCGGGTCGATCGCCTCCCCGCCGGTGCGCATGACGTAGAGGTCGCCCAGCCCGGTGTCGAAGAGGAGTTCCGGCGGCACCCGGGAGTCGATGCAGGCGAGCACCGAACCGAGGGCTTCTGCTGCTGGGCCACGAACTCGCACCGGTTCGGATCACGGTCGGGATGCCGGAGGCCTCCGCTCACCCAGCGCTCGTTGCCGTCCATCAGGCGCGCGAACGCGGCGGCAGGTGTTGTCGGCCGCTTGTCCGGCGAGGTGCTGGGCGATGACGGGGCGGCGTTCAGTGATGAGCGTCCGCCGAGCGCCGCCGTGGCGAGCCCCCACTCCGCCGGCCAGCAGCCCGCCGGTGAGCAGAGCTCTGCGATCCGGGAGTCCCGCTCTCTCCAATCGGCCGTTTCCCCTCAGCCCGCTGCGGTGTCCATGGGCCGTGACCGGGGCGATTGTTCAGCGTGCCGGGGATTTCCGGCGGCAGGCGCAGGCGGGCGGGGCGGCTTTTGGTACTGACGGCCCACAGCGGGGCGCGGGGTCAGCTGCCGGCGCGCAGGTGGTGGGTGAGCCCGCGCAGCGCGGTCCACGTCTGGGGGTCGGTTCCGTCGCCGAGGGGGTAGTGGAGCGCGGGGCGTGCGGTGGGGCCGACGGGCGCGGGGAGGAGGTCGAGGGGCGGCCGGCGGGCGTGCGGGAGGCCGATGTCCTGGACCGCGTCCGGGCCGAGCGTGAAGGAGACGGGGACGGGCGGCGCCTCGATGTGTGCGGGAACGGTCAGGTCGCGGCGGGCCCGGTGCACGGTGGCGAGCATCGACGTCAGCCCGTGCTCGGGGGCGGAGAGCGCCTCGGCGAGAGGGAGGACCGCGCCGAGAGGCAGGTCCTCGGCGGCGCCGTTGCCCACGGCGAGGGTCATCTCCTCCTCGACACCTGCGGTGGTGCGGGTGACCCGGAGCGTGGCCAGGGCGGGGCGGTCGGGGTGCCCGACCACGGTGAACCAGGTCGGCTGGGGTGCGCGTCGGCGGGCGAGGTCGGTCAGCTGGCGGGTGGTCCAAGGGTGGTTGACCGGTTCCGCCGTGCTCCAGCCGGCGGGCGCGGCCCCGGTGATGTGGTGCCAGGCGGCCTCGAGAGCGCGGCCCAGTACCAGGTGCTCGTCGGCCGGGTGGCGGGTGCGCAGGGAGAGGACGAGCTGGCGGTCCCCGGAGTCGGTGCGGTCGGCGAACGCGGCCGCTACGGGAGTCCCGGCCGACGTGGTCCGGGCGGGGGCGAAGCTGTCGCCCTGCCAGTGCAGGACGGCGCCGGACAGGCCGTCGTAGTAGCCGTCCTCGCCGTCCTGGACGACCCAGCGGTGGGGGTGGCCGCCCAGCGCGGCGCGGGCGGGGAGGGTGAGGCGCGTCGTGCCGGGGGTGACGATCTGCAGGGCGCGGTCGCTGGTGATCGCGGTGCGCAGGGCGTCCGAGAGCCAGCTGGTCATGGCGACCACGGGACGGTCCTGGAAGACGATCGCGGCCTGCTCGGTGAGGACGTCCACAGCCGGGGGAATGCCCTCGGTCTCCGGCGGAGCGTCCGTGCCGGACGGGACGGGGACGACCGCGGTCGTCACGGCCTGGGACGGCCACGTGGTGCCGTCCAGCACCGTGGCGAGGCGCCCGGCGAAGGATGCGGCGAGCTGCTCGGCTTCGGGGACCGCGGTGGAGGCGCGGGCCTCGGTCCACCAGACGGGCCCGTCCGGTAGTGCCGGGACGGCCCCCAGCAGTCGTTCGACCTCGCCGGGGACCTGCACGAGGACGGGAGCCTCCACGGAGAGCAGGGTCCGTCCGTCGGGTGCGCAGAGCTGGACGACGGCTCCGTCCGCTGTCGTCCGGACGGTCAGGTCGGGGCCGCCGGCGTACAGGCCCGCCAGCAGCGTCCGGACATCGGGCATCGTCGGGGTGAGGGCGATGACGTCCTTGGTCACAGGGTGTCTTCCCGGCTGAGGTCGGTGGCGAGCGCGGTCTGGATGAGCTGGTGGGGGCGGCCGCGGCGGACGAGGGTGCCGCGCCCCGGAGGCTGCGCACTGGCGTGGAGGCCGGGGAAGAGCTGGCCCTCCGTGCGGTCGCCGGTCATGACGAGGGCCGCGGTGCCGGTCTCGCGCAGGGTCGTCAGCAGCGGGTCGTACAGGGCACGTGAGGCTCCGGCGACGCGCCGCGCGATGACGAAGTGCAGCCCGATGTCCTGGGCCGAGGAGAGGTACGGCAGGAAGGGGGACAGCGGTTGCTGCCCGGCGGCGGTCAGGATGTCGTAGTCGTCGATGACGACCACGATGCGCGGGCCGGTGAAGGCCCGTCCGTCGGCCGGCGTTTCGTGGTCGAACGCCTCGTCGGGGAGGCGCTTGTCCAGTTCCTTCGCGATACCGGTGGCGAGGGCGGCGGAGAGCTTTGGGTTGTGGGCGTAGCCGCCCCGGTAGGGCTCGGGGACGACGCCGCGCAGGCCGCGCCGGGGGTCGAAGACCGCGAAGACCAGTTCCTCGTCGGTGCGGCGGTCGACGAACTGCCCGGCGATGAGCCGCAGCAGATTGGTCTTCCCGCACTCGTTGTCGCCCAGGACGAGCAGATGCTGGTCCTGTTCGAACAGGTCGAGCAGGACGGGGGCGAGGCTGTCCTGGTCGACACCGATGGGGATCCGCGACGGTTCGGCCGCGGCCGAGGGCAGCTTCGCGGCGGGCAGGCGGGTGGGCAGGATGCGGACGGGCGCGGCGAGTTCGCCGTGCCAGGAGGCGCGGATCGTGCGGGCGGTGTCCTCCAGGACCGGGCCGAGGCCCTCCCCGGACGGAACGGTGTCGATACGGGGCAGGGCGACCTGGGCGAAGAGCTTGCCATCGGTCAGGACCCGGCCGGGGGTGCCGGGGTCCAGGGTCTCGGAGAGCTTGCGGTCGATGCTGGAGTCGGACGGGTCGTTGAGCCGCAGTTCGACACGGGTGCCGAACATGGACTGGGTGGCGAGCCGCACGTCGTTCCAGCGCATCATGCCGGCCACGACGTGGATGCCGTACCCGCTGCCGCGTTTGAGCAGATCGGTGATGGGGTCCTCGAGGTCGGCGAATTCGTCGCGGAGCGCGCCGAAGCCGTCGATCAGCAGGACGATGTCGGTGGAGGGGAGCGCCGTCAGGCCGCCCTGGGCGCGGACCCGCCTGAGCTGGTCGACGGAGTCGATGCCGGACGCGCGGAACAGCTCCTCGCGCTCGCCCAGCATGGCGCGGACCTCCGCGACGGTGCGGGCGGCGCGTTCGTGATCGGAGCGACCGGCGATGCCTCCCACATGCGGCAGGCCGGTCAGGGCGCTGAGGCCGCCACCGGCCAGGTCCAGTCCGTAGATCGCGACGTCGCGCGGCGTGTGCGACAGGGCGAGGGAGAGTGCCAGGGTGCGCAGCAGGGTGGTCTTGCCGGACTGGGGGCCTCCGATGACTGCCGCGTGGCCTCCCGCGACGGTCAGATCCAGCTGCCAGCGGTCCTGCCACTGCTGGGCCGGATCGTCGAGGACTCCGAGAGGTACGCGCAGGGGAGCGGGCCGGTCCGTGAAGTGCACCCCGTCGGCCGAGGCCCGGACGCCGCCCGCGGCGACGTCCAGGGCGACGGCGTCGGGCAGCGGCGGAAGCCAGATGCGACGCACCGGCTCCGCGGCGCCGCGCAGCCGGCCGACCATGGCGGACAGGACGGTCGGGCCGGTCTCCCGTTCCCGCATTTCCGGAGCGTCATCGGCAGCGGGATCGGCTGCCGGAACGCTGTTGAAGGCGGTGTACGGCAGGGCGAGCGGTTCCTCCTTCTCGGGCACGCGCAGCGCGGGGCCGCGGTAGGCCCCCGAGACGTACCCCGTCTTGAAGCGTTCGTAGGTGGACGTGTCCACCTTGAGGTATCCGAACCCCGGCAACGGCGGCAGGTGGAACGCGTCGGTGGTGTCCAGGACGGTGCGGCTCTCGTCGGCGGAGAAGGTGCGCAGGCCCAGTCGGTAGGACAGGTAGGTGTCCAGCCCCTTGAGCTTGCCGCCCTCGATGCGCTGACTGGACAGCAGAAGGTGGACGCCGATGGAGCGGCCGATGCGCCCGATGGACAGGAAGAGGTCGATGAAGTCGGGTTTGGCGGTGAGCAGTTCACCGAACTCGTCGATGACCACGAACAGGTGGGGGAGCGGCTCCAGACCGGGGCGCGTGGCACGCAGCGCGGCGTAGTGGCCGATGTCGGCGACGTTCCCGGCGTCCTTGAGCACCTGCTGGCGGCGCTTCACCTCTCCCGCGAGGCTGGTGTGCACCCGCTCCACGAGGCCGGCCTGGTTCTCCAGGTTCGTGATCACACCGGCGACGTGGGGCAGGTCCTCGAACGGCGCGAACGTGGCGCCGCCCTTGTAGTCGACCAGCACCAGTGCCAGGTCCTCCGGAGCATGCGTGGCGACCAGGGCGAGGACCAGGGTGCGCAGCAGCTCACTCTTGCCGGAGCCGGTGGCGCCCACGCACAGCCCGTGCGGGCCCATGCCCAGTTCCGAGGACTCCTTGAGGTCCAGCAGCAGGGGCTCACGCCGGTCGGTCACCCCGATCGGGACCCGCAGAAAGCCTCGCTCGCCCCGCGGGGCCCACAGCCGTTCGAGGTCCGGTGCCGCCGGGTCGTCGATGCCGAGCAGTTCTGGGAAGTCCACGGGGCCGGACACCGGTGTGCCGTCCGCGGCGGACTCGGCCGACAGCCGCAGGGGTGCCAGGGCCCGCGCCACTCCCTCGACCCCTGGCAGGGTGATGTCGTCCACGGTGCCCGACGCGCGAGCAGCGTCCGGAACGCGCAGGTCCTCCACCTCGACCCGGTCCCCGGCGACGGTGATGCGGACGCTCACCTGATCGGGCTCCTGCACCTGCCGCTCCAGCAGATGCAGGACCGTCACGCCCATGTCGGGCAGGGTGACGGCCTCGTCCGGGCGCGGCAGTTCCACGGCCGTCCCGCCGTGCGCGTCACTGACCACCACGAGGCGCCCGGTCATGCGCAGGGCGTTCCGGTCCGACAGGCCCCGGCGTATCTCGGCGGCGAAGGAGGCGCGGCTCCGCAGCTCCGCGCTCAGCAGGGTGGCCAGCTGCTGCGGGCCGGGGGCCATCCGCCGCGCGGCCACCGACCCGTCGCGTTCGGACGGGTCCAGCACGTGCGGCAGCCACTTGCACCACGCCCAGTCCTCCTCGCGCCCGTCGGGGAACGCCAGAGCGAGGGCCAGGTCGTCGGGGGCGTGCGCCACGGCCGCCTGGACCAGCACGGCCCGGGCGACCCGGAGGACCCCTTCGCGGTCTCCCACGATGCTGACGTTGCCCGCGCGGTCCAGCGGCACCGTGAGCGGGAAGTCGGTCGACGCGGCGAACCGGCCCAGCAGGGCGTGGGCCTCGTTCAGCATGAACGGGTCCGGCGGCGTCAGCACGGTGCCCGCATGCTGCCCCACCGTCAACGCCTGCACCGGCACCTCGCCGGTGCCCACCCGCACCCGCAGGAAATCCGCGTCCGGCCGCCGCCGTTCCCACAGCCGTGCCGGGTCCCGCAGCACGTCGTACAGGGCTCCGGGCGGGGGATCGAGCACCCGGGCGGTCCGGCGGCGACGGCGCTCCAACTGCCCGAACTCCTCCCGCAGCTCCTCCAGATACTCCAGGTACCTCTCGCGCTGGGCCCGTCGGGTGCGCTGCGCCTTGCCCCGCTGCGACCAGAACAGGGCCACCGCGCCGAGCAGAGCGAACACCAGGACGATGGCGCCGATCGCCGCGAACTGACTGTTGCGGATCACGGTCATCATCACGACCGAGCTCATGACGCCGGCCATGGGCAGCAGCGCGGTCGCCGCGTTTCCGATCCTGCCCTCGGGAAGGTTCGGCGGGGGCTCGACGGTGCGTGGTTCCGCGGGAGCGAGCGGGCGGGTGCTGCGGGCGGGCCGGTGGATCAGCTGCTGGGTCACCGGGCGCTCACCGCACGCCGCATCGCCTCGGCGGCCAGCACCGTGGCCGCGTCCCGGGTGTCCCGTCCCAGCATGGCGTTCACCAGGGGTCCTCCTCCGCCGAGGTGGCGGTCGTACGGGACGGGGACCACCACGACTCCCGTCTCCCGCAGATGTGCGGTTGCCGTCTTCAGGTCGAGTGTCGTGTCGGGCGAATTCGCCGTCAGTGCCACGACCGTGGTCTCCAGGGCCGAGTGCGGGAGCCGGGCGAGCCAGTCCAGGACGATGCGGGTGCCGTTGACGCCCTCCGCGGTCATCGGGGCGACGACCACCCGGGCGTGGGCGGTGTCCATCGCCGTGCGGGCCACCTCGCCCGGCAGCGTCTCGCAGTCGACCAGCGTCAGGGCGAAGTAGCGCCGCAGCGCCAGCGTCACCGTGCGGTAGCTCCGTACGTCCAGCGGCGGGCCGACCCGGCCGTTGCTCGCGGGAAGCAGCCAGCCCCCGTCCGACACCGGCACCAGATAGCCGATGATGTCGGTCAGCTGCATCGACGGGGTGAGAATCCCGGCCAGCTCGGCACAGGACCAGCGCACCGACTCGGCACCGAGGCGCACGGGCAGCGTGCCCAGCGCCGCATCGGCGTCCAGAGCGAGCACCGGATCGTGCCGGTAGTGGTTGAAGACCCGGCTCAGCAGGGCCGTCACCGTGGACTTGCCCACCCCGCCCCGGATCGAGGTCACGGCGATCACCCGCCCGGTGGTCACCGGTTGCTGCAACTCGGCGGCCAGCCGGGTCTCCTCCGCGACCTCCTGCGCCGCGGACTGCCCCAGGCGGAGCAGTGAACGACCGGTGCGCCGTGCCATGGAGTCCCCGTGCACCGGGCGGCCCATCGCCCGGGCGAGGCGCGGGTCGACGGTCGGTACGGACTCGGGTGTCGGCATCGGGGGACGAGGATCCCGGGTGCTGCGGACAGCGGGCCGGGACCCGTCCGCGGGGGTGTGTACCTGGGCAGGGGAGCCGGCTTGCGGAGGTATGGGCGCCTGCTGGTGAGGCGGTTCGACCGGTCCTGGCTGCGGCTGCGGCGGCTGCTGTTGCGCGGCAGCGTGCGGCGGTTGCGGGGCGGCCTTGCCCGGCTCCGCCGACATCTCGCTCCGGGGGTGGCCCGTGTTTGAGGTGCTCTCTGGGCTGCTGCCGTGGCTCAACTCCCGCAGCAGATCCCGCTGCCAGTCTCCCTGAGACATGCCGAGCCCCTAAGCGAACGTGTCCAACAGGCGTCCGTACACCCCGAACACTCCGATGACCAGCGGGAACAGAGCGATCACGCCCGTCGACTCGGCCACGTCCCCCATGCGCCGGAGGCGCACCCGGACATGCTCCGCGGGCTGCACGGCCAGGACGACCAGGGGAACGACGGCGAGTGCGGCGAGCACGGCAAGGGGCCCGTGGACACCGGAGTGCTCCAGCCAGACGACGATCAGCCCCAGCCCGACGCCCGCGCCGGCCAGGAACAGCGCGACGACCTCGGCGATCAGCGGGAAGGCACGGGCCCGCAGGGGCACCACCACGGCGACGACGACAGCCACCAGGACCGTCCACACGGTGGGTGTGCGCAGCGCGAGGACTCCGGCGGCGCAGGCGGAGCAGGCTGCGACGAGCGTGGCGAGCACCAGCCCGCGGTGCGTCGCCGTCAACGCCGTTCCCACCCGGTACCGGCTCACCGAGGCCCCGCCGGAGCGGCGGTCGTCCAGCCCCGTCAGTCCCGCTGCCATCAGGGCCAGCCGCGGTACCAGCCCCAGCGCCACGACGGAGACGACGGCGAGTACGGCGCCCACCCGCGCCTGCTCATCGGCCGATCCCGCGCCACCCTGGAGCGCCGCGACGATCTCCCAGCACCCGGCCGTGACCGCGACGGCCGCAGCTCCCACGAGTCCGCCGCGTCCCAGCGGGGAGAACCACCCCAGCAGCAGCAACGTCATGACCACGGAACCGGCGGCCGCGGCCAGCCGCAGTCCGGAGGACCACTCATGGGCGTCGGCCAGCGTCCACGTACCCACAACACCCAGGGCTCCGGCCGTCGCGATCAATGCCGTGGCCACCCCGCGCCGGCCGGCACGACCGGCCAGGGCACCGGCTGTCGCCGCTGTCGCTGCGACAACCAGCAGTGCGGCCGCGACGGAGGCCGGGGCGAACTCGCCGCGTGCCAGAAACCCGGCCGCGACGGCCCAGCCGACTGTCGCGGCACCGGCGGTGACGCGCCGCGCGGCAGGGCTCCATCGCCACGGTCGGACGTCGAGATCCTCGGCCACCTCGTCGGTCACGTCGTGCACGACCGGCGCCGACGGCGCGTCCTCGACGCGTACGAGGCGCAGCACCGCGCCGTCCGGTATCCCGGCCGACTCCAGCGTGCTGTCCTGAGCCAGCACCGAACCGTCCGCCGTGACCAGGTGGCGGAGGGAGGGGCGAGCGGGCACACGGTCGTCCAGCAGCCGTAGCACGTCGGGCAGTAGGCGGCCGACGGGCTCCTGGGACGGCAGTACGAGATCGATCCGCCGCCGCTCGCCGACGAGCGTGACCCGGCTCAGCGCAGTCCGACATAATGCCCCAGCAGCTACCACGCGTTCGAACCTATCATCGGTGAGTAGTCGCTCTGTTCGGTGCAGAGGGGGACGAAGGGGAAGGGGCAGGGGACGGGGCCGAGGGGCCGTACGGGCTCTTACCGATGAGCCGGTGGGAGATGAACGACCAGCCCACGCAACCGGCACACAGCACCGCCGCGATCACCACCCCGGCAACGACCTTCCCCAGCCGCTCGTCCACGGAGCGCCGCTGGCGCTGGTCCCCGAACAGCAGGGCATCGCGGAGGCGCCGGCGGCGTACTGACACCGATTCGAGTAGCTGGCTGTCGTAGTCGTGGGCTGCCATATTAGTTTCGTCCGAGGAACTTGCCGACCAGAGGCCTCACCCTAAACATCGTTTGAGGTCAGCTCACACTCATGCCTCGGAGTGGCCAGGTACCCCTCTCGTCATAAAGGCTATTGATCTTCCGTGATGCCTTCAGGAACTCGTAATTGATGTTTCCGTCGTCGGGTAGGGAGCGACGCGATGTCTTGTTAAGGGTGAGTGTGCGACTCATTTCCTCCGCTTCGAAACCGAAGATGTATTGAACCCCCTCATTGTTTTCTTCCAGCATTTTAAAATACACAATTGATGCCATTACCATTCACCTTCGAAGTCTTCGCGCCTGCCGAGCGGAATGCCGGGTGCATCGCTCCAGTTGTAGAGTCGGTTGGCATGCCTGTGGGCTTCCTGGTATGTCACGCCGGGGTTATCCCGAAGGTATGTCAGTTCGGTCATTTCGTGGCCGAGGAGAATGAAGTCCGTCGGTTCGGGTCGCCCGGCGCGCAGGCGAATCCATGCATCTGCGATTTCTGCATCTGCGTCGAATTTCCGCCGAATGACCTCGCCGGTGTCGTAGTCGACGATAGGGTGCTCCGTGTCGAAAATATGCTTCTTGATCAGGGATATTTCATCGGGTGAGAAGCCCCTCGATCCGTCGATTCGTTCAAATTCTACAGTTGCCTTACTTATTTCCCCAATGTCTCGTTCGCTTGCCAGGAAGTCATCATATGCTTTCTGTGCCCATCGGGTCTGAGTCGGGTCGTCCAGCAGATCCCGTGGGCGCCTCCGGGCCCCTGTCAGCCATTCGTCCGCACGTACATCATCCGGTGCGCTCTCAGGAGCTCCCGGCGCAGAACCCTCCCCTGGTACCTCAGAGGGGGGATCATCGGACCCACCGTGCGAACGGTCCCCGGAGCCCTCCGCCATTGGATCAGCACCCGTCCCCCTAGCCGGACCGTGGTCAGTTCTGCCCTTGTCGGAAACCGGGTCATGGCTGGATCCTTGCTCGGCGGGTTGCCGACCTACTCTCTCTTCGCCGTTGCTGGAGGGTGTCCCATCGCCACCCCCTCCGCGCGAGGTCGGGACTTCGTGACTGGTGCTCGGCCGCCGGTTCTCCACCCTCTGAGCGAAGGGCTCAGCTTTCCGGGAGTCTGTGCTGACTCCCGCCAGTTGCCGCTCGGCGGTCCTTTCGTGCTGTCCGTCCCGTTCGTGTGCCCCCAACTCCCGCTTCGGCGTGTCCCTGATGGAATTGCCGTCGGCGTCGACGCGGAGGAATTCGCCGTCCTGGATGCGGACCTTGGAGCCGTCGGCGAGTTCGAGCTCGCTGTGCAGGCGTTGTGAGTGCGCGGCCTCGAGCCCGGCCCGAATGCGCCCTGTCACTTCGGAGATCTTCGGCAGCGAGCCTGCGACCTTCCCGGTCGCTTTGAAGGTGGCCGAGAGTGGGTCGATGTATTCGCCGACCCTGGCGGCAACGATCGCTGCCTTTGCGGCCGTACCAGCCTTGGCGCCTTTCGTGGCGGTGGCAACAAGGGGGCCCGCTGCCAGAGTGAGGGCGTTGAAAGCGACGGTCGCTGAGGCGCGTGAGGGGTTCTCGTCCCACATGTCCCAAGCCACAAGGGACTTAGCGAACTCCTTGGTGTACTTCTTGCTCCCCTGGTAGAACTCGGATTTCCAGGCGCCTTGCGGGCCATCGGGATGGATATCTGCCATGTAGGCGCCGAGTCCGACGGCTATGCGGCCGAGCCCCTGTCGCGCCTGGCTACCTTCCTCGCCTGGGCTGAACAGCGTGATCAGCCCATCGACACTGCCCACGATGTTGTCCATGACCAGGCCGTCCCAGACGAAGCTCTTGGCCTGGTGCTCCCAGAAGTCCCAGTCCCACCAGTGGCGGGCTTCGGTGACCGGGCTTCCCCAGGGCAGCTCTTTGGCCTGTCCCAGAACGTTCAGGCCGTAGCCGTACATCACCTCTTTGCGGTTCTGTGTGTGGCTGCCGTCGTCCACCACCAACTTCGGGCCGCCCACCAGGGCCGAGATCTTGCCCGCAGCCCGGCGTTCGGCTTCCTGGAAGGCGGCCACTGCGGTGTTCACGCCGTCCAGCAGCTTCTGGTGGCGGTCGACCTTGCCTTCGTCCTCGGTCCAGTCGTCCTTGCCCTCGACACTGTCGACGAAGGCGAGTGCGTCCGCCTTGAGTTGTTCGAGGCGCTTGACGAGCGGGCGGACCTCGTGGGCGTATGTGTCCAGCGCGTCCGCCACAGCCTCCAGATCGGTGGCGAAGGCATCCGCCTTCTGGCTCACCGGCAGCGTGCTGGATAAGAGCTGGTCCGCCTCGGGCGCCTTGTAGTGGGCCTCCAGCATCTGGAAACGGGAGTGCACGTGCAGGCCGCCGTTACGGATGCCGATCGCATTGCTGCGCAGCGCGGAGACGTCCTTCTCGAGCTGTTCGAGATTGCCGGTGAACTGAAATATGCCACCGGGTTCGATCATCTTCACTTGTGGTCGCCACCCCGCTTGTCGCCCGGCAGGTCGATCTTCGGCGCCGCGAGCGCCTTGTGCTGGGTGTCGGAGGCCATCTCGAGATTCCCCACGACGTAGTACGCCGTGGCCTCGCGAGCTCCATTGGCCGACTTCGCGGCCCGAGCGCTGAGGAACATCACGTCACGTGCTGTCCTGTCGACGAACAGTGCGAGCGCTGCACCGACCGGCCCGGTGGGTACAGCGCCGCAGACCGGCCCGCTGATACTGCCGGCCGAATCAGCCGCGCTCTTCGCGTTCGTTCCGTACGACTTGACGGCCTTGTCGATTTCTTCGATCGCGTCCCCCACGAGAGAGGTCACGAAGTCGACTCCCGACGGAGTCACGTCCCACCCGGTCATGGCAATATCCCCCCCGCTACAGCTCCGAACCGGTCCCGCCGCTCTACGACCTGGATCAACCGATGCTGTCGACCGCGGCCCTGGCCTTGGCGAGCGTCGACTGCGCCGTGCCGTCGTTCTTCTCCAGCGTCGAGCGCACCAGGCGGATGATCTCGCGCACCTCGTGCGCAGCGCGGTTCCAGCGGACTTCCTTGTTGTGGTACTCGTCCGACACTCCGTCGGCCTGGAAGTCGGCCATGGCCGCCTTCACTGCCTGGTCCCGGTCGACGAGGACCCGCTCCAGCTGGCCGATGATTCCCTGGAGGCCGCCCTGCACCTCCGACGAGACACCGGTGTCGAACGAGGTGCGGTCCAGACTCTGTCCCATTGCGAATCCCCCTATCGTCCGGAGAACCGGGCGGCGTCGAAGTTGGCCCCGGCCATGTTCTGGTGGGCGTTGGACTCCTGCTCCTGGTCACCAGTGGTGAACGCGCTGTCCATGCCGGACTGGCCGCCCAGGATGCCCTGCAGTGATCCGTTCAGCGCGGCGGTGATCTCGTCGGCACCCGCCTTGAACGAGTCGAACGCCACCTTGCCGGCGCCGTTGAACTTGCCTTCCAGGGGTTCCGCAGCAGCGATCAGCAGCCTGATCAGTGCGCCGAGGTCGTCACTGGAACCCACCGTGCTCTTACCGAGGCTGGACAGAGTCGTGCTGCCCATGTCGAACTTCATGCACCTACCCCCGTACGGTCTGGTGCGCTGCCGTTGCCATCGTTGCAGCGCGTAACGAACTCTTGTCGGTCCGTCGAACATCCTCTCTTGTGAGGTGTCGTGGACTCAACGAGCTTGTGCGCGGCGTGTCTTGATCGATCTCCCGGAACGGCAGAGGGATCCGGGTCCCGGGGTTGAGGTTTCCCGCTCACGCAGGCTGCACCACGGAAGGCAGTTCTCCCTCGGCCGCTCATGGGCGGCCGAGGGGCGCAGCCGAGTTGGCTGAAACCGTGTCAGACAGGCGAGGTGTTCAGCAGGCCTGCCCCATGTTCCATGAACGGCTGCCCGTGGCTGCTCCCCGGACGGTGAGCCTGAGGTCTATGGGTGGCGGCCCAGGTCATCGATGCCCCGACCCCAGGAGCGTGAAGATCAACTGGCGCTCAAGCCGCACAGGGGCCAGGTGCCCCGTTCGCCGTAGATGCTGTTGATTTTTTGGGATGCCTTCAGGAAGGCGTGGTCGACGGTGTCGTCGTCGGGCAGGGAGCGGCGGGTGCCCTTGTTGAGGGTGAGGGTGCGGTGCATCTCCTCGGGGTCGGAACCGAAGAGGTACCGGACCCCGTCCTCGTTCTCCTCCAGGCGGTGGAAGTACACCAGGGAGGCCATCGCGTCACGTACCGCCGGTGGTGGGCTCGTCGCCGTGGAGGTGCGGGGCGTTCAGGAGCGCGGCTTGCCGGACTGGTCGTCCCGCTCCGCCTTCTTCTTTTCCTTGATGCGCACCGCTTCCTTGCGGACCTCGGCCTGGGTGGCGCGCTCCTGCTGCAGCCACTCGGGGTCTTCCTGCTTGAGCGCCTCGATCTGCTCCGTGGTGAGGGGCTCGGTGACGCCGCCGCGTGCGAGGCCCGAGATGGAGACGCCCAGCTTCGACGCGACGACCGGCCGCGGGTGCGGGCCGTTGCGGCGCAGCTCCTGCAGCCACGCGGGCGGGTCGGTCTGCAGCGCGTTCAGCTCGCTGCGCGAGACGACACCCTCCCGGAATTCCGCGGGGGTGGCCTCGAGGTACACACCCAGCTTCTTCGCCGCGGTTGCGGGCTTCATGGTCTGGGTGGTCTTGTGCGACGTCATGCCGTCCAGGGTAACGAGCGTGTGCGTGACCGCCGACCACGGCCGCCACTCGGGACCGCGACCGCCGACCGTGGCCGTCACTCGGGACCGCGGGGGCCGGAGCGCCTGAGGCCGTCACCCGGGCTGCGGGCTGCTGCCCCGGCCCACGGCCGCTGTCCCGGGCCGCGGCCGGTAATCTGGCCGGGTGACTGGCTCCGACGTGTCCCCTTCGTTCCGGCTCGCGTATGTCCCGGGTGTGACGCCGGCCAAGTGGGTGCGGATCTGGAACGAGCGGCTTCCCGATATTCCTCTGGATCTTGTCGCGGCAACCGCCGCGGAAGCCCCCGAGCTGCTGCTGAGCGGTGGCGCCGACGCGGGTTTCGTGCGGTTGCCGGTCGACCGGACGGCGCTGAGCGCGATCCCCCTCTACACCGAGACCACCGTGGTCGTGGTGCCGAAGGACCACGTCGTGACGGCGGCCGAGGAGGTGTCCGTCGAGGATCTGGCCGACGACATCGTGCTGCACCCCCTCGACGACACCCTCGACTGGGAGCGCCTGCCGGGGCAGCCGGCGATCGAGCGCCCGGCCACGACCGGGGACGCCATCGAGCTGGTGGCGGCCGGCGTGGGAGTGCTGGTCGTTCCGCAGTCCCTCGCCCGGCTGCACCACCGCCGGGACCTCACCTACCGTCCGGTGTCGGACGCCCCTCAGTCGCGCGTCGCGCTGTCCTGGCCGGAGGGCGAGACCCCCGACCTGGTGGACGACTTCATCGGGATCGTCCGAGGCCGGACGGTCAACAGCACACGCGGGCGGGCCGGGGCCGCGGCGCAGTCGCAGGGCAAGCGGTCCGACGCGGGCGGTGCGAGCGGCTCGGGCCGGAAGCCCGCGGGTGGCGGAACCGGCAGGTCGGGCGGCAAGCCGACGGGGAGGACCGCCGGGAAGCCGACCGGCAGGACGGCGGGCAAGGGCCGGGGCAGTGGTTCCGGTGGCGCCAAGGGCGGCGGCAAGCGTGGAAAGCCCCGCGGCAGGTCGTAGATCCGCCCCGGACCCGCAGGGCCGGACCCCGCAGGATCGAACCCGCCCCCAATCCCGAGCCCGGAGCGCCGAACACCGGACCCGGCCGCTGGCCCCATGGCCCCGAGCCCGAACGCTCAGCCCTCAGCCCCGGAGTCCCGAGCCTGGAGTCCCGAGCTCCGGAGTCCCGGAACCCGAGCCCGAACGCCCACCCCGGAGCCTCTAGCCTCGAAGCCCCGCCGTTCACGCCCCGCCGAACCAGCCCGGGACGTCCAGGCGGAACAGGTCCTGCGGGGTCACCGTGCGCAGGTCGGCCTCCAGGGCGTGCAGGCGTTCCGGACCCAGGGTTCGGGCCCACTGCGCCCGTAGCTCGTCGAAGATCCGGGCCGAGCGGGTGAGGCAGTCGACGCCCCGTTCGGTCAGCTGGACCGTTTTGCGGCGGGCGTCGTGGGGGTCGGTCGCCCGCTGGACGTAGCCGAGGCGTTCGAGGGAGTCGACCGTCTTGCCCGCGGCCTGTTTGGAGACGCCGAGGGTGCGGCCCAGCTCCGCGGCCGTGGTGCCGCCCGGGCCGATGGCCTGGAAGACGAATCCGTGCAGAGGACGCACGTCGGGATGCCCCTGGCGGGCGAGCTCGGCGTGCAGATCGTCGATGAGGACCCGGAACCCGAGGAACAGGCGCAGGGGCAGTTCGAAGCCGGGGGCGGCGGCGGGATCACTTGACACGATCGACAACCAGGTTCACTGTTGCGGCGAGAAGGGCAACCATGTTGTCGAGTGTAGGAGACTCCACGATGCCTGTCATCCGTCACGCCGAAGCCCGCCGGACCGAGACGCCGAACGCTGTCATGACCACCCTCGCGTCACCCACTCAGGGACCTGCCGACGGACTAGCCGTCTGGCGGGTCGAGATGCGGCACGGGCAGGCCGGGCCCGAGCACACCTTCGACACGGAACAGGTGTGGACCGTGCTCGAGGGCAGCGCCCGGATCGACCTGGGCAGGGAAGCGGTGACCGTCAGATCCGGCGACACCGTGGTGATGCCCGCGGGCGTCCCCCGGCGGGTGTTCTGCGAGGTGCCCGAGGGGCTCACCGCCGTGGTCGCCTCCCGGGCCGGCGGGCAGGCACGGGTGCGGGAGGCCGCCGGACCGGACGCCGACGGATGCGCCGTACGGGACGGTGAACGGCTGGTTCCGGCCTGGATCGCGTGATCGGCCCGACGGCGGCAGCAGGGCAGAACCTGCTCGGCTGGGTGACGACCAGGACCGTTCGACGATCCGGGACGAGGTCGAGGTCGAGGTCGAGGTCGAGACCGAGGTCGCGGCAGAGGCCGAACAGAGAGTGCGAACACAGGGCGCGCGAACAGGGCGCGTGACCAGGGGTGTTCATTGCTGCCGGGGTCTCGGGCCCGGGACGGTGCGGCCCGCCGTCGGCCTTCCGTCCGCGGATTCCTCCTGTGCGTGGTCGCAGCGTTCCGCGTCCGGCCAGGGGAGGAGCGTGCCGTCCGCGTCCTCGACGAGGAGCCGGCCGTCCTGGACCAGCACCCCGCGCGGCGGCTGCGCCCCGTACAGGCTCGCCGTCGTGTACGCGGCGCTGAGGCCGCCCAGGTCGTGGACCAGGCCGATCCTGAAGAGTGAGCGGGTCTCCTCGATGGCCTCGTGGTCGCCGGCCCGGATGACGATCCGCAGGTCGGGCGCGACCGCCAGGGCCGCCACCGACACCGCGATGTTGTCGAGGTCGTCCGAGGCGACGGCGGCCAGCGCCTGCGCCCTGTGCAGGCCGAGTTCCCGCAGGACGAAACGGTCCTGGGCGTCGGCCACGACCACCGGGACACCGAGCGCCCTGGCCAGCCGGAGGTTGGGGGCCTGCGGGTCGCGTTCCACGGCGATCACGCCGATGCCCAGGTCCTGCAGTTCGGTGCAGAGCCGCAGGCCCACCTGCCCGAGACCGACGACCACCACATGGCCGGCCCGCGGCAGCGCCCGGGGGCCCACGATGCCGACGGGGCTCGGCGCGAGCATCCGGTCCACCATCCCGGCGGTGAAGACCGCCGTGAAGGCCATGGTGATCAGCATCGCGACGATGCCGAACACCAGGTACGGGGTGTCCGGACCGTGCGGGGCCGCGGGGCCGACGGTGGAGACCGTACGCGTCGCCTCGAACAGCGCCTCCACCGGCGGCCGGTGGTGCAGGAACACCAGCCAGGCCCAGTCCGACAGCAGGACCGCGAGCAGCCCGGCCAGCCCGGCCAGCATGATCCGTGAACTGCCGTCGTGCGGCCGCAGTTGCCCCCGGAGCCGGCCTGCCCGGGCCCGGTACCGCAGCGCCCGGGGCGCGCGGTAGGGCGTGCGCCGCAGGGAACCGTTCTCCCAGCGGGCTGCGGCATGGCCGGATTCCGTACGGCTCAGGGACACCAGACCGGGCTCGATGCAGGCGGCCAGGAAGGTGGGGGCGACGACGTCGGCGGGGGAGGTGACCCGGCAGTTCGGGACCACCCGCACCAGTTGCTCGGCCACGGTCCGGTCGAAGATCGTCACCACCAGGCGGACATGGGGGCGGATGTGCTCCACGGCGAGCGCGTAGCGGAGGGACTCCACGTCGTCGAGCAGGATCGCCACGCCGGCCACGCCGCCCGTGTCCGGCACACCGGCCTCGGCTGTGTCCGCCACGCCGCCCGTGTCCGTTACGCCGGCCCCTGCTATGTCCGCTACCCCGGCCCCAGCCGTCTCCGCCGCGCCGGCCACGTCCCCCGCGCCTGTCACGTCGGGACCGAGATGGCCGTTCGGATCGGGAGCGGCGAACGGATCGGGCGGGCCGGACGGAGCCGACGGATCGGCCCCGCTCGGTGCCGTTCCGCCGGGGGTGAGGGCCGCGCGCAGCTCCTCGTCCGTGGGCTGGGTCAGGTGGCACACGGTGTGGCCCGCGGCCTGCAGGGTGCCGCAGACCTTGCGGGCCACATCGCCGCCGATCACCACGTAGTACCGGCCGGGTGGTGTGCCGTTCCCCTCGGGCGGGGCACCGGTGGTCCCGGTGGCCCGCCCGAGGGGAGACGGGTCCTCGGCGCGCGGGGGCACCGAGGACCCTGACGCCCGGAGCGCCGATGCGCCGGATGCCCCGGCCGCCGTCGGACCGGACGACGCTCCGGCCGCCGGCGGACCGCACGCCTCGGACGCCCGGAGCGCCGAGGCATCCGGCGCCCCGTACGCCTCAGACACCGAACGTGCAGTCATCGGACCGGTAGGGATCGCAGGCGGGGCACCGCGGTTCCCCGCAGCCGGCGCAGGTGGTGAGCGGCTCCCCGCAGTGGCATCGCGGAGTGCCGGGCCGGTCGGCCCGGTCGGCCCGGTCGGCTGGGTCGGACGGGGCCGCGATGGCTGGGACGTCTGGGACGGCCGGGACGGAAGGGGAGGATCGCGAGGGCGCGGTCATCGTTCCCCTCCCTGCTCCCCGGCCTCCGTGGACCGGTCCGCCTCGGCCCGGCCCGTTCCCGCCCCGTCCGCCTCCACCGACTCCGCGTCCGTCGGTCGCGCCTCCGCCGGAACCGCCCCCGCCTCCGCCGTCCGCCCCAGCAGCGAGTGCCGGTAGCCGTACAGGCCGTAGACCGCGAGGCCGAGCAGGAACCAGACCAGGAAACGCAGCCAGGTCGTCGGCTGGAGCTGGAAGACCAGCCAGAGCGAGAAGGCGATGCCGATGAGCGGCACCACCGGCATGCCCGGGCAGCGGAACGACCGCGGCAGCTGCGGCGACCGGTAGCGGAGGACGATCACCGCGGCGGAGACCACCACGAAGGCGAGCAGGATGCCGATGTTGGTGAGCTCCGCGGCCTCCGCGATCGGCATGAACCCCGCGATGACCGCGGACACCACGCCCACGATCCACGTCGGCCGGTGCGGCACCTCGGTGCGCGGGTGCACCTTCGCGAACCAGGCCGGGAGCAGTCCGTCCCGGCTGATCGCGAACCAGACGCGGGAGGCGCCCAGCATGAACGAGAACAGCACGGTCAGGATGCCCACGATCGCCCCGACGGCGATGACGTCCGCGAAGCCGGGCAGGCCGACGGCCGCGAAGGCCGAGGAGAACGCGCTCTCCGGGTCGATGCGGTCGAACGGCTGCATGCCCGTCAGCACCCCGCAGGCAAGCAGGTACAGCACCATGGCGATGGCCAGCGAGAGCAGGATCGCCCGCGGCAGATTGCGCTGCGCGTCCTTCGACTCCTCCGCCGCGGTGCTCATCGCGTCGTAGCCGAAGACGGCGAAGAAGACCGTGGCCGCGCCGGTCACCACACCGCCGAAGCCGTACGGCAGGAACGGGCTGAGGTTGCCGGAGTTCACATGGAACGCGCCGACCACGATGACCGCCAGCACGATCGCGATCTTCACGAAGACCAGGATCGTCTCGATCCGCGCACTGGTCTTCATGCCCCGGTTGAGCAGCCAGGCGATGAGCAGGCAGAGCAGCGCGGCGAAGAGGTCGACCCGGTGGCCGGAGCCGGTGCCCGGGGCGCCGAGCATCCACGCCGGCAGGTCGACCCCCAGCCCCTCGAGGAGGAAGGAGAAGTAGCCGGAGATGCCGATCGCCACCACCGCGACGATCGCCGTGTACTCCAGCAGCAGGTCCCAGCCGATCAGCCAGGCGACGACCTCGCCGAGCACGGCGTAGCTGTAGGTGTACGCGGACCCGGCGCGCGGGATCATCCCGGCGAACTCGGCGTAGGCCAGCGCCGCTGTGGCGCTGGCGACTCCGGCGATGATGAACGACAGACTGACGGCCGGCCCGGCGGTGCCCTTGGCGACCGTCCCGGCCAGCGAGAAGATCCCGGCGCCGATGATCGCGCCGAGGCCGATCGCGGTGAGCTGCCAGAGGCCCAGGGTGCGCTTCAGGCCGGACGGCTTGCCGTCGTCGGGGCCGCCGGTGATCGGCTGGCGGCGGAAGATGCCGGTGGACGGACCGGCTCTGCCTGCTGTGGTCATGGGTCACTCCCATCGGAAGGGGTGGCGGGCGTCCCGGTTCACGGCCGCGCGCCCGGGGATGCCGGGCGGGGGAACAGCGGCCGGTTCGCACCCCGGAGTGGGGGTTTCCGCAGGCCGGAAGGGGGACGACAGTCCGGTCGGCCGGGGAGGCGGGCCCCGCGGAGCAGGTCGTGCGTCGCACCGGGCCTGCCGGGAAGGTAGGTGCGCGGCGGGAGCCGGACCCATCGACAAGTGCCACATCTTCCGGCCCCGGATTGCTCCATTTGCTCAAAGGCCGCGAGCCGGGGTGGTGGGTATCGTTCGCCGTGGGTTCCCACCGGCTTTCCGGTGAGTTTCCGCCGAGTGCCCCGACCGGAGGCGCCCGGGCCGGGCAGGCAGCCGGGCCGCGGACGCCGGGAGCGAACGGATATGAGGCCCGAGTACCAGGACATCGTCGACGAGGTTTCACGGCTGCTCGAAGCACCCGCGATCCTCGAGGAGCGCAGCCTCGCCCTGATCGCCTTCTGCGCCCACGACGGCGCGATCGACACCGTGCGGGAGCGGTCCATCCTGCAGCGGCAGTCCTCCGCCGAGATCCGCGAGCACTTCGAGGGCTACGGCATCAGCACCGCCACCGGGCCCGTCCGCATCCCCGCGGACCCCCGGTCGCGGGTGATGGCCCGGCTGTGCCTCCCGGTCCGCTGGCAGGGCATCACCTACGGGTACCTGTGGCTGCTCGACGAGGGCCGGGAGATCGAGGAGACCCTGCTGCCCCGCGCGATGGCGCTGGCGTCACGGGCGGGCGCGCTGATGGCCACCGAACTGCACCTGCGGGAGGACCTGGGCTACCGGCTGCGCGACCTGATCTCCGTCTCGCCCGAGGTCCGGGAGCAGGCGGCGGTGGAGATCAGCGACCTGGGGCACGTGCCGCGCGGTACCCCGGTGGCCGCCGTCGCGCTGCGGTTCGACAAGACGGGCCGGGGCGGCTGTGACGCACGGTACGCACGGCACGCGCAAGGCAGTGGGGACGCGCGGTACGCACCGGGCAGTGGGGACGCGCGGTACGCCCGGGACCGGGGAGGCATCCCGGCCATGCGGGAGCAGCCGGACGCGGCCGCCGCGAAGGTCCCGGAGCAGTGGGACCCCCGGGACGCCCTGGCGACCCTGCTGTGGGGACTGCCGCGGCAGGTGCTCGCCCATGTCGCCGCCGATCACGCCGTTCTGCTGGTGCCCCTGGAGTCCGTGACGGACCTCGGTCCCGCCCGTGCGGCGGCGGCCCGGATCGCGGACGGGGCGGGCGTGCCGCCCGGCGCGGTCCGCGACCGCCCGCCGCTGCTCATCGGGCTGGGGGCACCCCGGGCCGACCTGGGCGAGGCGCACGCGAGCTGGCAGGAGGCGCGGCTCGCCACCCGGATCGGGGCGTTCCTGCCGCACGCCGGTCCGGTCGTGGAGTGGGAGCGGCTCGGCGTCTACCGGCTGCTGGCGCGGATCCCGCAGAGCGAACTGCGGGACTCCTCCCTCGACCCGGCGGTGCACCGGCTGTTCGCCTGCGGCGACCCCGAACTCATCCGCACGCTGGAGGTCTACCTGGACGAGGCGGGCAACGCCCAGCGGTCCGCCGCCGAACTCGCGGTGCACCGGCAGACCCTCTACTACCGGCTGCACAAGGTCGAGCAGATCACCGGTCTGAGCCTCGCCGTCGGCGACGACCGGCTGGTGCTCCATCTCGGGCTGAAGATGGGCCACTTGCTGGGCCTGCTGCCCGCTCCCCGGCTCTGAGTCCACCGGCCGGCCGCCGGTACCCCGCTGTGGGCTCGGGCCCGGCCCGGCCCGCACCCCGCCGTGGGCGCGGCCGTCAAGGCCCGCCGGTCCGCCTCACGAACCGCCGCCGGCACCCGTCACGGTCTGCTCGTCCGTCCGCGTCACGGCCCGCCGCCGGTACCCGTCACGGTCCGCTCGTCCGTCCGCGTCACGGCCCGGCGGTCCCCGGACACAGCCCGCCGGTACCCGTCACGGCTTGATGTTCTGGTTCAGGTGGAAGAGGTTGTCCGGGTCGTAACTCTGCTTGATCCGGGCCAGCCGTTCGTAGTTCTCCCGGTAGTTGTCCCGGACCCGGCCCTGGTCGTCGTCGGCCATGAAGTTGACGTAGCCGCCGCCCTCCGAGTGCGGGGCGGTCGCCCGGTAGTAGTCGCGGACCCAGTCGACGGACGCCTCGTTGTCCGCCGCGTCCGGCCACATGCCGGCGATGACGGTGGCGAAGGTGGCGTCCCGGTAGGCGAAGGCCGTGGCGTCCGGCGCCATGTCGTGGCAGGCGCCGTTGATCGGGTAGATGTGCACGGTCGAGTTGACGGCGGGCAGCCCCGGGGCGTGCTCGACGTGCGCCGCGATCGCCGCGTCGGTGAGCTCGGTGACGAAGTTGGCCTTCCAGTAGTGCTGCAGGCCCGGCGGCACCAGGTCGTCGAAGGCGCTGTTGAGCATCGGATACGGCATCGGCCCGAGGTGTTCGGCGACCACCCGGCCCGCGTCCCGGAGCGGCCGCACGGCCTGCTCGCCCTCCTCCATCGGACCGGTCCAGCAGGTCACCACGATCGCGTGGACCCGGCCTTGGCGCTCCTCCGGGATGAACGGCAGCGGCGGCGCGATCTGCAGCCCCGGGAAGGCGCCGAGTTCGCGGGGCGCGGTGGTGATGAAGTCGCGGAAGAAGCGCAGCACGGAGGCCGTGTCCTCGAACTCGTAGAGGAGCGGACCGCCGTAGACGTCCTTGACCGGGCCGAGCCGGAACTCGAACGACGTCACCACCCCGAAGTTGCCGCCGCCGCCGCGGATCGCCCAGAACAGATCCTCGTTCTCCTGCTCGCTCGCGACGAGGATCCGGCCGTCGGCGGTGACCACCTCGGCCGCGATCAGACTGTCGCAGGACAGCCCCATCGACCGGGCCAGATAGCCGATGCCGCCGCCCAGGGTGAGCCCGCCGACGCCGGTGGTGGAGATGATGCCGCCGGTGGTGGCGAGGCCGTACGCGTAGCCGGCGTCGTTGAAGTCGCCCCAGGTCGCGCCGCCTCCGACGCGCGCGGTCCGGGTGGCGGGGTCGACCCGGACCTCCCGCATGCCGGACAGGTCCGCCACCAGACCGTTGTCGCAGGTGCCGAAGCCCGGGACGCTGTGGCCGCCGCCCCGGACGGCGATTTCGAGCCCGCTCTCCCGGGCCGCGTCGACCACCGCCCGGACGTCACCGGCGCCCGTACATCGGACCACCGCCGCCGGTGTCCGGTCGATCATCGCGTTGTGGACGCTCCGCGCCTCGTCGTAACGGGCGTCACCGGGACCGGTCACCGGTCCCTCCACACGCCCGCGGAGCTGCTGAATCACTGCGCTCGCAGCCATCACGACCACCTCTGATGAACCGATCCCTCTTCCACGCTACGTCGCCCCGGCCGTGCCTGCCCGTCCGTCGCGCCGCGACCGTGCCTCCCCGTCCGTCCCGGCCCGGGCCGGAGCCGGGCCCGGCCGCCTGCCCGTCCGTCGCACGCCGCGGCCCGGAGCCTCCGCGGTCCCGCGGCCCGGGGGTGGCCCGGCCACGGGCCCTCCGCCCCGCCCCGCGCGCCGATCACCCCGCCGTGTCACATGCTGGTGATACGACGTGCGGGCGTCCGTACCCGGGAGGACGCGACATGGCTGAGGAAGCCCCGTGGCCGGGCGGGGAGCCGCGGACCGGCAGCGACGACGACGGCTGCGAGGTACAGGTCGAGAACACGCTGACCTCGGCCCTGGCCCCGGCCCTGGTCGAAGCCGTCCGCGCCGGTGGCGGCTACGGCGGCGGCATCTACCTGCGCTCCCGGGACCGCCGCTCCCTCGTGCTCGCCATGGTCGCCGGGATCCCCCGCTCCCTGCTGAAGCCCTGGTGGCGGGTTCCGGTCAGCGGCGCCGTCCCCGCGGCGGAGGCCTACCGCAACGCCGAGGGCATCCACCTCTCCGACGAGGGCGAGACCATGCGCCGCTTCCCGCAGATGTCGGTCGGCCTGCCCTACCCGTTCGCCTCCGCCTACCTGCCCGTGCTGGTGTACGGCGAGGTGGTGGGCGTCCTCATCGTGATGCGGTCCAGCACCCGCGGCAACGGCCCCGCCGCGGGCGAGGACCGGCTGCGCACCGCCGCCGACGCCATGGGCGAGGACCTGGCGCGGCTCCAGGACCAGGACTGCCCGATCGAGTACGACGAGGAGCCGTTCAGCGTCCGGCTCCCGGCCGCCGCCGTCGCCGGGGTCCGCGTCGGACTGATCGACTGGGACCTCGGGTCCGGGACGATGACCGCCGACGACGAGGCCTGCGCGGTGCTGGGCGCGGACCCGGCGACCTTCGGCGGCACCCTCGACGAGCTGGAGGCCCGCGTCAGCCCCGACGACCTCCACGAGCTGCGGGCGAGCCGGCGGGAGGCCACCGAGCACGGCTGGGTCCGCGCCCGCAGGTTCCGGGTGCTGGACGGGGACGCCGGCGAGCCCCGCTACCGGCAGGTGGAGATGTGGGGCCGGGTGGTCGGCGGCCGCGAACGGCCCGAGTCCCACCGCCGCCTGGTGGGCGTCGTCGTCGACGCGGGCACCGGGACCACCGCGGCCGAGGCCGCCGAACGGCTGCCCGACGGGGTCTTCTCCATGGACCAGGACGGCCGGGTCACCTACACCAACCACCGCTGCGAGCAACTGCTCCGCCACTCCCGGGAGGAACTGCTCGGACGGCACCCCTGGGAGGTGCTCCACTGGCTGTCGGACCCGTCGTACGAGGACCGCTACCGGGCGGCGATGCTCTCCCAGGAACCCGCGTCGTTCCTGGCCCGCCATCCCGACGGCGGCTGGCTGGGGTTCATCCTCTACCCGGACGCCAGCGGGCTCACCGGCCGGGTCTTCCCCACCGCCCCGCCCCTCGACGAGGCCCCCGACGACCGGTTCCCGGAGCCCGACGCCCAGGTCGCCGCGCCCGTCGCCCTGCGCCGGCCCGGCGCGCTCTACCACGTGGTGCACATGGCCAGCGTGCTCACCGAGGCGGTGACCGTGCGCGAGGTCTGCATCGCCGTCGCCGACCAGCTGCTCCCGGCCTTCGGCGGACAGGAACTCGCGCTCTACGTCATCCGGGACGGGCGGATGCACCTGGCCTGGGAGTCCGGCTACCCGGACGGCTTCCTGGAGGAGTTCGAAGGCGTACCGCTCGACGCCCACCTGCCCGGCGTGGAGACCCTCACCTCCGGCGTCCCGATCTTCTTCGAGTCGCCCCGCCGGCTCTCCGCCGCCTACCCGGGCATCTCCCTGGACCGGATGCACGCCTGGGCGTTCCTGCCGCTCATCGCCTCCGGGCACCCGGTCGGCTCCTGCATCCTCGGCTACGACGCACCGCACACCTTCACCGCCGACGAACGCGCCGCCCTGACCGCCCTCGGCGGCCTCGTCGCCCAGGCGATGGAGCGCGCCCGCCTCTACGACGCCGAGTTCACCCTGGCCCGCGGGCTGCAGGACGCCCTGCTGCCGCACCGGCTGCCCCCGGTCGAGGGGCTGCGCACGGCCGGCCGGTACCTCCCCGGCACCCAGGGCATGGAGATCGGAGGCGACTGGTACGACGTGATCGTCACCGGCCGCGGGGTCGCCCTGGTGATCGGCGACGTCGAGGGCCACAACGTGGCCGCCGCCGCGGTCATGGGCCAGCTGCGCAGCGCCGTGAACGCCTTCGCCACCAGCGACAGCACACCGGTCGAGGTGCTCTCCCGGACCAACCGGCTGCTCGCCGACCTCGACGCGGGGGTCTTCGCCACCTGCTGCTACATCGAACTCGATCCCGCCACCGGCCGGGCCCACGCGGTCCGGGCGGGCCACCCGCCGCCGCTGCTGCGCCATCCCGACGGGCGCACCGAGCAGCTGCAACTCGCCGGCGGCACCCTGCTGGGCGTCGACCCGGACGCCACCTATCCGGTGAACGAGCTGGAACTGCCCCGCGGTTCCGTCCTCGCGCTCTACACCGACGGGCTGGTCGAACAGCCGGGCGTCGACATCGACCAGGGCGTGGAGGCGGTGCTGTCCTGCCTCGCCCGCACCCCGCCCGACTCCCTGGAGCACCTGGCCGACCTGCTGGTGCGGCAGGCCCGCCGGGCACCGGACCGGCCGGACGACGTGGCGCTGCTGCTCACGGCGTACACCGGCACGGACACCCCGCCCGCCGGAGCCGGAACCGGAGCCGGAACCCCCGCAGGCTGACCGGTGGATGTCCGCTGTGCCCCCTCCGGCTGACCGGTCGGCAATCACCCCGCCCCGTCCGGCTGACCGGTCGGCGACCGCCGTGCACCCCCTCCGGGCCGGCCCGTCGGCCGCTCCGCACCCCGTCCACCCGGCAGCCGGGCGCTGCGCCGATCGGACCAGTCCGCGTGGGCGCTCCGCCCCGGCCCGGGACAGTCTGGGCCCGGCGGTTCCCGCGGTCCCGGCGCGAGGGCGGGGCGAGGAGGGCGGTGCCGAGGAGGCGGTCATGGCGCTGTGGCGAGGCATCGTGCGATGGCTGCTCGCCACGGCGCTGCTGCTGCTCGCCGGGGTGCAGATCCTGCTGCTCGTCCTGGTGCTGGTGCCGCTGCCCCGGCAGCCGCTGCTGGCCACCGCGTCGGTGCTGGCCACTTCGTGGTGCACCCCGGTGCTCGCGCTTCCGGCCGCGCTGGGGCTGCTCGGGGTCCTGGCCGCGCGGCGGGTCCGGGTGCGCTGGGCCTCCTGGATCGCGCTCACCACCTCCGGCGCGGCGCTGTTCTGCGCCCTCGCGCCGTACGCCCTGGCCTGGCGCACCGCCCGCGCCCAGGGCGAAGGGCTGTCCCTGGCCGGGCAGTTCGGCGGGCTCAACTACGCCCTCACTCCGGACCGGGAGCGCACCCTCGGCTACGCGCGGGTGGGCCGGCACCGGCTGAAGATGGACGTCTGGCTGCCGGACCGGCCCGCGCACCGGCCCCGCCCGGCCGTCGTCTGGGTGCACGGCGGCGGCTGGGAGTCCGGCCACCGGAGCCAGACCCCGCGCTGGAACCAGTGGCTCAACGACCGCGGCTACGCCGTGTTCGACGTCGAGTACCGGCTCGCGCCCGGGGCGACCCAGCTGCAGCAGATCGGGGACGTGAAGTGCGCGATCGGCTGGGTGCGCCGGCACGCGGACCGCTACGGCGTCGACCCGTCCCGGATCGTCCTCGCGGGCACCTCCGCCGGCGGCAACCTGGCGCTCTCCGCCGCCTACACGGCCCGCGATGTGAGGCCGCGCCCCTCCTGCCGCACGGCCCGGGACACCTCGGTGCGAGCGGTGGTGTCGTTCTACGGGCCCACCGACATGGCCGGACTGATCGCGAGCGGCGCCGATCCGGCGGACCCGGCCGTGCGCCGCTTCATGGGCGGCTCGTTCCGGTCGGCGCCGGACAGCTTCCGGCTGGGGTCCCCGGCCCAGCTGGTCCGGGCCGATGTGCCCCCGACCCTGCTGCTGCACGGCAGCCACGACCGGCTCGTCCCGGTGGCGCAGGCCCGCGAGCTGAACGCCCGGCTGGCCGCGATCGGCGCGCGGCACCGGTATGTGGAGATCCCCTGGGCGGACCATGCGTTCGACTACAACTGGGGCGGCTGGGGGACCCAGATCGCCCGGCCCGTCCTGGCGCGCTTCCTTGCGGTGCATGCGGGATCTTGACCAAGATCACCACTTCGAGTGAAACTCTGGCCTGCGCTTGCCGTCAACAACCCAGGGTTGCCACGCTGTTGCAGAATGTCAACCTGATGGGGGAGGGGCCCGTGCCTTTCGGTGAGCAGCCTGCGTACTTGCGGGTCGCCGGTGACCTGCGGCAGAAGATCGCGGACGGCTCGCTGCCGCCGCACACCAGGCTCCCGTCCCAGGCCCGCATCCGCGAGGAGTACGGCGTCTCCGACACCGTCGCGCTGGAGGCGCGCAAGGTGCTCATGGCCGAGGGGCTCGTCGAGGGCCGCTCCGGATCCGGCACCTACGTCCGGGAGCAGCCCGTTCCGCGGCGGATCGCCCGCACCGGCTACCGCGCGGCGGGGGAGTCCACCCCGTTCCGCCAGGAGCACGCGGACGACCGGGTCGCCGGCACCTGGGAGTCCAGCAGCGAGCAGGCCGAGGCGAGTACGGAGATCGCGGCCCGGCTGGACATCGCCCCGGGGGAGCGGGTGATGCGCACGCGCTACGTCTACCGCGCGGAGGGCGAGCCGACGATGCTCTCCACCTCGTGGGAGCCGCTGGCCGTCACCGGCCGCACCCCCGTGATGCTGCCCGAGGAGGGGCCGCTGGCCGGCCGCGGGGTCGTCGAGCGGATGGCCGCGATCGACGTGATCGTCGACAACGTGCTGGAGGAGATCGGCGCCCGGCCCGGGCTCGCGGAGGAGACCCTGGCGCTCGGCGGCGTCCCCGGACATGCGGTCATCGTGGTCGCCCGGACGTTCTTCGCCTCGGGGCGGCCGGTGGAGACGGCCGACGTCGTGGTGCCGGCCGACCGCTTCCGCGTCTCGTACCACCTGCCGGTGAAATAGCGGCCCGGGGCTTCCGGTCCGCCGTCCGTCCGGGTGCCGGGCCCTCCCGGCACCCGGGACGCCTTCCGGTTCCGCTGCGGGGCGGCCCGCTCCGGCTCCTGCCGTCCCGCCGTCCCGTCCCGCCGTCCCGTCGCGACGCCGTCGTGGCGGGAGCGGCTCCGGTGGGCGGCTCCGTGACCACCGCACATCACCCCATCGCCGTCCTTATGCCTGCTTCGCCCCACTTGGGGAGGGCGGTCCTTCTGTGTCAAAACTCACAGAGTCCCAGGTGGGGGGCCTGCCTGGATGATGATCTTCCGTTTGATCTTTACGATGTGTCGGTTTGTGTGTCCTGTCCATGGGGGGCGAAGGGAGAACCAGGAGCGTTGAGTACGGAGCAGGGATCTCAGTCCCACTACCGACGATCCCTCGGCACGGTGGCCCTCACCGCCGTCGGGCTGGGGTCGATCATCGGTTCCGGGTGGCTTTTCGGTGCTGAACGGGCCGCCGCGCTCGCCGGTCCCGCCGCCATCCTCGCGTGGGTCATCGGCGCCGTGGTCGCCCTGACCATCGCCCTCACCTACACCGAGCTCGGCTCGATGTTCCCGAAGGCCGGCGGCATGGTCCGCTACGGCCAGTATTCGCACGGCTCGCTCGCCGGCTACCTCGCCGCCTGGGCCAACTGGATCGCGATCGTCTCGGTCATACCCGGCGAGGCGACCGCCTCGATCCAGTACATGAGTTCCTGGGACTTCGCCTGGGCGCAGGGGCTGTACGACGGCAAGGAGCTCACCGGGACCGGCGTCGCCGCGTCCAGCGTGCTGCTGCTCGTCTACTTCTTCCTGAACTGGTTCGCGATCACCCTGTTCGCGAAGACCAACACCGCCATCACCGTCTTCAAGGTCGTGGTGCCGGTCCTGACGGCGGGCGCGCTGATGTTCGCCCACTTCGACACGAGCAACGTCACCAGCCACGGCGGCTTCACGCCGAACGGCTGGAGCGCGGTCTTCAGTGCCGTCGCCGTCTCCGGCATCGTCTGGGCCTTCAACGGCTTCCAGTCGCCGCTGAACATGGCCGCCGAGGCCCGCAACCCCGGCAAGTCGCTGCCCAAGGCCGTGATCGGCTCGATCCTGATCGCCCTGGTCATCTACCTGGCCCTGCAGGTCGCGTTCCTGATGGCCGTCCCGGCCGAGAAGCTCGCCGCCGGCAACGGCTGGAGCGGACTCGCCTTCAACTCCCCGCTCGCCGACCTCGCCATCGCCTGGGGCATGAACTGGCTGGCGCTGCTGCTCTACGCGGACGCGTTCGTCTCCCCGTCCGGCACCGGCATGATCTACGCGGCCACCACCTCGCGCATGATCCACGGCGTCCAGGAGAACGGCCACCTGCCGGGTGTCTTCGGCAAGGTCGACCCGAAGACCGGTGTCCCGAAGCCGGCGCTGCTGCTCAACCTGGTCGTGGCCTTCGTCTTCCTCGCCGTCTTCCGTGGCTGGGGCTCGATCGCCGAGATCGTCGGTGTCGCCACCGTGATCTCCTACATCACCGGCCCGGTCGCCGTGATGGCGCTGCGCCGGCTCGCCCCCGAGCTGCCGCGGCCGGTGAAGCTGCGTGCCATGCCGGTCATCGCGCCCATCGCGATGATCTTCGGCTCGCTGGTCATGTACTGGGCCCGCTGGCCGCTGACCGGCAAGGTCATCTTCATCATGGCGATCGGTCTGCCGATCTGGGCCTGGTACGAGCTGCGCAAGCCGTGGGCCGAGCTGAAGCCGCACCTCAAGGCCGGCGCCTGGATGGTCACCTACCTGCTGGTCATGGCCTTCGTCTCGTGGGCCGGCGGCAAGGAGTTCGGCGGCCGGGGCTACCTGCCGGAGGGCTGGGACATCCTGGTCGTGGCCCTGATCGGGCTCGCCTTCTACGCCTGGGGCGTCCGCAGCGCCTGGCCGAACCCGTCCCTGGCCGACGTCCGGGCCGAGATGGCCGTGGCGGAAGGCGAGACCGCCGACGGCCGCGAGAAGTCCGACCTCGAACGCGTGGCCGGATGATGACCTCTTTGTGAAAACCCGTATCCGGTGCGTAAGGGTCGGGCGTACGCTCGGGCATATGCGGACTGGGGTTTCCACAGAGGTCGTGGCGCTGTGCACGGGTGCGCAGGGCTCGGGTGCGCAGGGCCCGGCGCGGGAGGCGCGGCGATGACCGACAACGGTGCCGTACTGCCGTGGATCGTCATACGTCAGGACGACAACGGCAACCAGTACCGTGTCGGTCGCTACGCCACGCGCGCCGAGGCCCAGCGGGTCGCCGACCGGCTGGAGGCGGGCGGCCACAAGCAGCTGTACCTGGTCGAGCGGGCCGGCCGCCGGGCCTCGTCGTAAGGGGTCCGTGCGCCATGAGTGCCCGATGGTCGCGCGGTCCCGTGCGGGCCGTGTCGCGTCGCCGGGCCGCACGGCCCGGGCGGGACTTTCGAAACACGCCCTAAGTCGCCTTCGCGCCGTAGGGTTTGGCGCGTGACGGACGACGGGACGACGATCGTGGTCGCCGGAGCGGTACTGCACGGCGGGCGGCTGCTGGCTGCCCGCCGCAGCGCGCCGCCCGCGCTGGCCGGCCGCTGGGAGCTGCCCGGCGGCAAGGTGGAGCCCGGAGAGGCTCCGGAGGCCGCGCTCGTCCGCGAACTGCGGGAGGAGCTCGGCATCGAGACCGAGCCGCTCGCCCGGATCCCCGGGGAGTGGCCGCTGACGCCGGGTTATGTGCTCCGGGTGTGGACCGTTCGGCTGGTCGCCGGTGAACCCCGCCCGCTCCAGGACCACGACGCGGTGCGCTGGCTCACCGCCGACCGCGCCGACGAGGTCGACTGGCTCGACCAGGACCGTCCGGCGGTCGGGGAGGCCGTCCGTGAGCTGTCCGGCCGCGCGCCGGGGAAGCCCCGGACGCCGGAGCGCCCGGTAGGCGGGGCGTAGCACCCGCATCTTGTGCCTTTCGTGGCACAGTGCGCCGAATGTCGCGATAGCCGGGCTTCGATAGCGGGTATGTGCCTTCCAGGGCGTGCTTCGAAACACGCCCTGGTGTTCCGAACATCCCCCCGGTATTCGGACAGATCGAACAGCGTGGTCTGCCATGGGATCTGCCAGCGGTCTGGAAGTGGTCGGCGTGAGCGACAGCGCAGGGGCCTTCGACCCGGCTCCGCCTGCCGCACGCCCCCTGTCGGAGGACCGGGCGGCCGAATGGAGCTTCCCGGCCGAACCGGGCTCCGTGCGCAAGGCGCGGTCCCTGGTCCGCTCGACGCTGAACGAGTGGGGCCTGAACGCGGTGAGCGACGTGACCGTACTGCTCGTCAGTGAACTCGTCACCAACGCCATGCGCTACGCGAGCGGCCCCATCGGGGTGCGCATCCAGCGCATCCGCGCCGACGCGCTGCTCGTCGAGGTGTCCGATCCGCTGCCCGATCCGCCGCTGGCGCGGAGCGCCGAACCCGACGACGAGGGCGGGCGCGGCCTGCAGCTCGTCGCCCATGCCTCCAAGCGCTGGGGCACGCGTCACGGCAACCGGGGCAAGGCGGTGTGGTTCGAGCTCGGTCTCCCTGGTTAGGAGAAGGGAGGTAGTGCTGATCACGGCAGCGGTCCCGCTGAACGATCTTCGATGCGATAGTGGGCGGCAGCATTTCGGGGGTGGCGCACCCACCCTCGAATGAGACGGTGCTGTGATCGTGAAGGCCGTGTTCCGGACAGCCGGGGTGCTGGATACTGGCCCAGGCCGGTCCGGGCAAGGTGAGCTGGAGGGGACGGGCGCGTGAGCGACATACCAGCGGGGGCGGGGACGCCTGACGAGGCAGCGGCTGCCCCCACGTGGCAGAGCAATCCGCCCGGATCGATCTACGACTACATCCGGGTGGCCTCCTTCTCACTCGGGCCCGACGGCCGCATCGAGCAGTGGAGCGACCGGGCGGCCGAACTCCTCGGAATCCCCGCCCACGCCGCCGTCGGCAAGGACCCCATCGACGCCTTCGTCCCCAGGGAGCTGCGCGACCTCGGGCACCGCAAGATCGCGGAGATCATGGACGGCCGCGAGTGGGTCGGGCTGGTCCCGTTCCGGGCCATCGAGGGCGCCGGGCCGCACGGGCTCGCCGAGGTCTATGTGATGCCGGCCCGCGCGGACGACGGCGGCCGCGGCGCGGTCTGCATCGTCGTGGACGTCCGCGCCCTGCGCAGCATCGAGACCGACCTCGCCGCCTCGCAGGCGGTTTTCGGTCAATCTCCGATGGGCTTCATCCTCTTCGGCGCGGACCTCCGGATCCTGCGGGCCAACGCCCGCTTCGCCTCGGTCTTCGGCGGCACCATCGACTCCCACCGCGGCCGCAGCCCCGCCGACTACCTGCCGCGCGGCGAGGCCGAGCGGCTGACCGGGGCCCTCCGCCAGGTCATGGAGAGCGGCAATCCCGTGACGGAGCTCCAGCTGATGGGGGCGGTCCCCGGCGACCAGGAGCGGCACCGGTGGTCCGTCAACCTGTTCCGGCTGCACAGCGCGAGCGGCCGTCCCATCGGGGTGGCCGGACTCGCCACCGATGTCACCCGGCGCCGGAACGCCGAACGCGAGGCCGCCAGCGCCCGGCGCAACCTGGCCCTGCTGAACGCCGCCGGCGCCCGGATCGGCAACTCCCTCGACCTGGAGACCACCGCCCGGGAACTCCTGGACGTCGCCGTGCCGCAGTTCTGCGACCTGGCCTCCGTCGACCTCTACCAGGGGCTGCTGGTGGGGGACGAGGCGCCGCCGGGGCTCGCCGACGGCAGCGCGGAACTGCGCCGGGTCGCCTTCGCCAGCGCCGTCTCCGACGCCCCCGTGGTCATCTCGGCCTGCACCGTCCCCGACGACGGGGAGCCGCGGCCCATCGACGTCGGAGCCGTCCACCGCTACCCCTTCAACTCGCCCTGTGCCAGCGCCCTGCGCACCGGCCAGGCCCGTGTCATCCCCGGCCAGGACAGCGACGACGGCCCGGAGCTCGGCGCCGTCGTGCAGTCCACCCTCGCGGTGCCGATGGTCGCCCACGACACCGTCGTCGGACTGGCCCAGTTCTCCCGCACCAAGGGCAGCGAGCCGTTCGGCGAGCGGGACACCGCGCTCGCCGTCGAACTCGCCTCCCGGGCCGCCGTCTGCATCGACAACGCCCGCCTCTACCGCCGGGAGCACGAGCGCGCGCTGATCCTCCAGCGCAGCCTGCTGCCGCCGGGTGACCCGGAGGCCGCCGGACTCGACATCGCCTGCCGCTATCTGCCGGGCACCACCGCCACCGAGGTCGGCGGCGACTGGTTCGACGTCATCGAACTGCCCGGCCACCGCACCGCCCTGGTCGTCGGCGACGTGATGGGCCGCGGACTGCGGGCCGCCGTCGCCATGGGCGAACTGCGCACCGCCGTACGGACGCTGGCCCTGCTCGACCTGGAGCCCGCCGAGGTCCTCTCCGCCCTCGACGAGATCGCCCGCGGCCTCGGGGCCCCCGGCGGCTCCTACGGCGGCGCGGCCGCCTCCCGGGCCGCCTCCCGGAACGGCGGCTCCGGCGCGGCCGCCTCCGACCTCTCCGAGGTCTACCTGGCCACCTGCGTGTACGCGGTCTACGACCCGGTCACCCGGCGGTGCACCTTCGCCAACGCCGGTCATCTGCCGCCCGCGCTCGTCGAGCCGGGCGAGCCCGCCCTGATGCTCGAGGTGCCCACCGGCATGCCGCTCGGCGTGGGCGGGGAGCCCTTCGAGGAGGTCGAGGTCGAGCTCCCCGACGGGGCGGTGCTCGCGCTCTACACCGACGGCCTCGTGGAGTCCCGCGACCATCCGCTGGACGAGGGGCTGCGGGACTTCCGCACCGCCCTCACCAACCCGCCGCCGTCCTCGGCGGCGGGCGCCCCCGACCCGCTCGAGGACCTCTGCGACCACGTCCTGGGCACCCTGGACACCCACCACGGCGAGGACGACATCGCCCTGCTGATGGCCCGGGTGCAGGGCCTGCCCGCGGACTCGGTCGGCGACTGGAAGCTGGCGCCCGAGCCGCAGTCGGTCTCCCGGGCCCGCGAGCAGGCGCGCGAACAGCTCGTCGCCTGGGGCCTGGAGAGCCTGGTGGACACCACCGAGCTGCTGGTCAGCGAGCTGGTCACCAACGCGCTGCGGTACGGCGAGGGTGAGATCCGGCTCCGGCTGCTGCTCGACCGGACCCTGGTCTGCGAGGTCTGGGACGGCGGTCTGGTCCAGCCGCGCCGCCGCCGGGCCCGCGACACGGACGAGGGCGGCCGCGGGCTCCAGCTCGTCGGCCTGCTCAGTGCGGGGTGGGGCAGCCGCCGCACCCCGCACGGCAAGACGGTCTGGTTCGAACTCGCCCTGCCGGGCGGTGAGTCGGCGGCCGTGGACCCGGTGGAGGCCCTGCTCAGCCTGTACTGAGGCGCCCGACGTACCGGAGGGGGAGGGCCGTCCGGCCCTCCCCCTCCGCGCGTGCCCGGCCCGCCGTCACGGGCCGCGGCCGGTCACCGGCTCAGCCCCGCCGCCGGATCTTGTCGCCCAGCCAGACCAGCGGGTCGTACTTCCGGTCCGCGGCCCGCTCCTTCAGCGGGATCAGCGCGTTGTCGGTGATCTTGATCCCCTCCGGGCAGACCTCCGTGCAGCACTTGGTGATGTTGCAGTAGCCCAGCCCGTGGTCGTCCTGCGCGGTCCGCTTGCGGTCCAGGCCGGACTCCTCGGCGGCGTCCAGCGGATGCATGTCCAGCTCCGCGACCCGCATGAGGAAGCGCGGCCCGGCGAAGGCCGGCTTGTTCTCCTCGTGGTCGCGCATCACATGGCAGGTGTCCTGGCACAGGAAGCACTCGATGCACTTGCGGAACTCCTGCGAGCGCCCCACGTCCTCCTGCATCATCCGGTACTCGCCCGGCGCGACCCCCGGCGGCGGGACGAACGACGGCACCTCCCGCGCCTTGGTGTAGTTGAACGACACGTCCGTCACCAGGTCCCGGACGACCGGGAAGGCCCGCAGCGGGGTGACCGTGATGGTCTCCGACCGCTCGAAGACCGACATCCGCGTCATGCACAGCAGCCGCGGCCGCCCGTTGATCTCCGCACTGCACGAACCGCACTTGCCCGCCTTGCAGTTCCACCGCACGGCCAGATCGGGCGCCTGCGTGGCCTGGAGCCGGTGGATGATGTCGAGCACCACCTCACCCTCGTGGACCTCCACCCGGAAGTCCTCCAGGCCGCCGCCGTCCGGGTCGCCCCGCCACACCTTGAAGCGGGCCTCGTAGCCACTCACTGGGTCAGCTCCTCGTCCGTCAGGTACTTCACCAGCTCTTCCTTCTCGAACAGCCCGAGCAGGTCGTCCCGGATGGGCTCGCTCTCCCGCCGCTCCAGCCGGATCTGTCCGCGCTCGGTGTCGGTCGCGGCCAGGCCGCCCGTCGGGTCGGAGAGCCGGCAGACCAGGTTGATCCGCCGCCAGTCCCGGTCCATCCGCGGATGGTCGTCCCGGGTGTGGCCGCCGCGGCTCTCCGTGCGTTCCAGCCCGGCCCGCGCCACGCACTCGCTGACCAGCAGCATGTTCCGCAGATCGATCGCCAGGTGCCAGCCCGGGTTGAACTGCCGGTGCCCCTCGACGCCCGCGCGCCGCGCCCGCAGCCGCAGCGCAGCCAGCCGGTGCAGTGCCTCCGTCATCTCGCTCTCCCGCCGGATGATGCCGACGAGGTCGTTCATCGTCTGCTGGAGCTCCTGGTGGAGCGTGTACGGGTTCTCCGCGGGGCGGCTGTCCGGGTGCTCCGGATCGGGGCCCTCGGCACTGAACGGGCGCAGCGCCTCCGCCTCCGCCATGGCGATCTCCGTGTCCTCCGGCAGCGGACGGGCGCCACCGGCCGGTGCGGCGGCGTACTCCGCCGCGTGCAGCCCGGCCCGCCGTCCGAAGACCAGCAGGTCCGACAGGGAGTTGCCGCCCAGCCGGTTGGAGCCGTGCATACCGCCCGCGACCTCGCCCGCCGCGAAGAGCCCGGGCACCCCGGTGGCGGCCGTGGTGTCGGGGTCCACGTCCACCCCGCCCATCACGTAGTGGCAGGTCGGCCCGACCTCCATCGGCTCGGCGGTGATGTCGACGTCCGCCAGCTCCTTGAACTGGTGGTGCATGGACGGCAGCCGCCGCTTGATCGCCTCGGCGGGCATCCGGGTGGACACGTCCAGGAACACTCCGCCGTGCGGCGAGCCCCGGCCCGCCTTCACCTCGGAGTTGATGGCGCGGGCGACCTCGTCGCGGGGCAGCAGCTCGGGCGGGCGGCGGTTGTGGTCCGGGTCCTCGTACCAGCGGTCGCCCTCGTCCTCGCTCTGCGCGTACTTCTCCTTGAAGACGTCCGGGATGTAGTCGAACATGAAGCGCTTGCCCTCGCTGTTGCGGAGCACGCCGCCGTCGCCGCGCACGGACTCGGTGACGAGGATCCCCTTCACCGACGGCGGCCAGACCATCCCGGTGGGGTGGAACTGCACGAACTCCATGTTGATCAGCGGGGCCCCGGCGAGCAGCGCGAGGGCGTGCCCGTCACCGGTGTACTCCCAGGAGTTGGAGGTCACCTTGAAGGACTTGCCGATGCCGCCGGTGGCGAGCACCACGGCCGGGGCCTCGATGACGAAGAACCGCCCGGACTCGCGCTCGTAGCCGAAGACGCCCGCGACCCTGCCGTCGGACTTCAGTACCCGGGTGACGGTGCACTCCTGGAAGATCTTCAGCCGCGCCTCGTGGTCGCCGTGCTCCCGCTCGTCCTCCTGCTGGAGCGAGACGATCTTCTGCTGGAGGGTGCGGATCAGCTCCAGACCGGTGCGGTCGCCGACGTGGGCGAGCCGCGGGTACTCGTGGCCGCCGAAGTTCCGCTGGGAGATCCGCCCGTCCTTCGTGCGGTCGAAGAGCGCCCCCCAGGTCTCCAGCTCCCACACCCGGTCGGGGGCCTCGCGCGCGTGCAGCTCCGCCATCCGCCACTGGTTGAGGAACTTGCCGCCGCGCATCGTGTCGCGGAAGTGGACCTGCCAGTTGTCGCCCGCGTTCACATTGCCCATGCTGGCGGCGATGCCGCCCTCGGCCATGACCGTGTGGGCCTTGCCGAACAGCGACTTGCAGATCACCGCGGTCCGCATGCCCTGTTCCCGGGCCTCGATGGCGGCGCGCAGGCCGGCGCCTCCCGCACCGACCACGACCACGTCCCACGCCTGCCGGTCGACTTGGGTCATCGTTGTTCCATCTCCATCTCAGAAGAGCCGCGGGTCGTCGAAGGCGCCGGTGGCGAGCAGATAGACGTAGAAGTCGGCGAGCGCGACGCTGATCAGTGACGACCAGGCGAGAAGCATGTGCCGCTCGTTGAGCTTTCCCACCCAGCCCCACATCCGGTAGCGCACCGGGTGCTTGGAGAAGTGCCGGAGCCGGCCGCCGATGATGTGCCGGCAGGAGTGGCAGGACAGGGTGTACGCCCAGATCAGCACGATGTTGACGAGGAAGACCAGGGTGCCCAGACCCATGTGGCCCCACTCGTACTCGCTGTTCCGGAAGCCGAGCACGGTGTCGTACGTCAGGATCCCGGCCACCGGCAGCGCGGCGTAGAAGAAGTACCGGTGGATGTTCTGCAGGATCAGCGGGAAGCGGGTCTCGCCGGTGTACGTGCGGTGCGGCTCCGCGACCGCGCACGCCGGGGGCGAGGCCCAGAAGCCCCGGTAGTAGGCCTTGCGGTAGTAGTAGCAGGTGAGCCGGAAGCCCAGCGGGAAGATGAGGATCAGCAGGGCGGGGGAGAGGCCCCACCAGCTGCCGAAGATCTCCCAGTTGGGGCCGCCGCGCATGGTCTCGCAGTTCTCCGCGAGACACGGGGAGTAGAACGGCGAGACGTACGGCGCCGCGTAGTAGTGGGAATTGGCGAAGGCCCGCCAGGTCGAGTAGACGATGAAGGCGAGCAGACCGGCGGCGGTGACGGCCGGCGCCAGCCACCAGCGGTCGGTCCGCAGATGTCGCGCCGGAATGGCGGCACGCGGGGCGGAGAGCACTCCGCCCCGTGCGTCGCCGGGGTCGTCGGTGCCCGGTCGGGGTTCGGTGCCAGTGGCCAAGAGTGACTCCGTGCTGGAGTGGGATCGGCGGTGGACGTGGAGCGGAGGGGCCCGTCGTCGGCTGGTGCCGTGACCGGAGAGGTGTGCCGGAGAGCCCGCGGCGAGGTGCCGTGCCGGGCGCCGCGTGCCGGTGCGCCTCTCCGGTCACGGCACTAGGGCGCGCGCCGGTCGCGCGCGCCGAGACCTTCGTCCTCGGCGTCCGCCCACAGAGCGCTGTTGTAGGGGGCGTCGGGGATGGTGACGAGGTCGGTGCGGCGGGGCGTGGTCCCGGCCCGCTCGGGTGGGGCGGTCTCGCGCAGCAGGGCCAGACTCTCGCGCAGATGGTCCGCGTCGGCGCGCACCCGGCGGATCTCCAGGCCGGTCCCGATCTGCTGCTCCAGTCGGCCGACGGTGCGGAACAGCTCCTCCACCGTGCGCTGTGCGGCTGTCAGATCGTCCTGAAGGGACATGAAATGCCCTCGCTTCCCATGGGCTCCTCCTGTCGAAGGGAGCAGGAGGGAGGCTGACAACGCTGATGCGCATGAGAGTGTCGCGCGTCACATATTGCCTTGGCTAGGGCGCCACCACGATTACCCATTTCGTGTCGTCCGGATACGCCCTGTCAGCGCGCGGAGTGTCGTCGGGCTTGCTCCCTCCGGGTGGCAAAGCCCCCGTGTCCGCCGTGTCTGCGCCCCGGAACGGGGGGCGTCGCGTTCAGTGGTGCAGCAATAGATGCGATGAAAGACATAAGCCGCCAAACGTGTCCAGCCCGGAGGTTCAGACATGTCGATCGACGGCATCCGAGTCGGGGCGGCCTCCCGTCAGCGCCGCTGCACCGCGCTCCTCGCGGCGGGCGTGCTCCTTCCGCTGCCGGTGCTGGCCGGCTGCAGCTCCTCGTCCTCCGAGGAGGCCACTCCCCGGCAGGCCGTCGTACCGCAGGACGTCGCTTCCGCGGCCCGCGGACAGCTGCACGGCGGCGGCACGGTGCGCTGGGCGATCGACGCCGTGCCGGTGACCCTCAACACCTTCCAGTCCGACGCCGATGCGGCCAGCGACCGCATCGCCGGGGCGGTCCTGCCCGCGCTGTTCACCCTCGACGAGCGCGGCCGGCCCAAGCGGAACGCCGACTACCTCGACTCCGCGGACGTGACCGAGCGCGAGCCCCAGCAGGTCGTCGTCTACAAGCTGAAGCGCGCGGCCAAGTGGAGCGACGGCCGGGCCCTCGGCGCGGAGGACTTCGTGGCCCAGTGGAAGGCGCTCAGCGGCCGGAACCGCGCCTACTGGACCGCGCGCAACGCCGGGTACGAGCGGATCCGGAAGATCGAGCGGGGGCACAGCCCGCAGGAGGTCCGGGTCACCTTCGCCAAGCCGTACACCGACTGGCGGTCGCTGTTCACCCCGCTCTACCCCAAGGCCGTCATGGGCACCCCCGGGGCCTTCAACGACGGCGCCCGCAAGACGCTCAAGGCCACGGCCGGCCCCTTCGCGCTGAAGGGCGTCGACGGTGCGAAGGGGCGGGGGAAGGTCACCCTGGTCCGGAATCCGCGCTGGTGGGGCGAGCGGCCGAAGCTGGACTCGGTGGTGTTCCGGGCCGTGGCGCGGGACCGGCGGGCGGCCGCCCTGAGCGCCGGTGAGCTGGACGTCGCGGACATCGACCGGTCGACGGTGGAGAAGATCCAGGCCGCGGCGCGGCCGAAGAGCGGGAGCCGGAGCGAGAAGGGCGGCGCGCGGCAGGCGGCCCACCACGGCGAGTCGCTCGCCGGAGCGCTCCGCTCCGCCCACGCCGGTCCGACGGAGGCGCTCCGGGCCTGGGCCCGGGCCCACGGGACGCCGCAGGAGCGCGCCGCCGAGCGGGCGCGCCGCGCGGTGGCCGCCCGGGCGGAGAACCTGCGCGGCTACACCGTGCGCAAGTCCCTGGAGCCCGCCTACACGCAGCTCGCGCTGAACGGCGCCTCCGGGCCCCTCGCCGACGAGCGGGTGCGCCGGGCCGTCGCCCGGGCGATCAACCGGCAGGCCATCGCCGACGCCGTGCTGAAGCCGCTCGCGCTGCCCGCCCAGCCGCTCGGCAGCCATCTGCTGATGGCCGGGCAGCAGGGCTACCAGGACAACAGCGCCGCGCTCGGCAGTCAGGACACCGAGGCCGCCCAGGCGCTGCTGAGCTCCGCGGGCTGGCGGCGGGAGGGCGGCGCGGACCTGCCCAAGGCGGGCGGGAAGGCGGACGACCGGCGCAACGGCGACGACGGCAGTGCCGAGGAGCGGGACGAGAAGAAGAAGCAGGCCCGGGAGGAGCACGGCGAGAAGAAGGACGAGAAGCGGGACGAGAAGAAGCAGGACGAGAAGAAACGGGACGAGAAGAAGCGGGACGAGGAGAAGAAGGCCCGGGAGAAGCAGGACGAAGAGAAGCAGGCGAAGAAGGACCGGGAGAAGCAAGAGAGCGCGCGGAAGGACGACGGCGAGAAGCAGGACGGCCAGAAGCAGGACGGCGAGAAGCAGGCGAAGAAGGACCGGGAGAAGAAGGGCACGACCAAGGAGGCCGGGCCGGGCGGCAGCAGGGCCGGGTCGGCCGATGCCCACGCGGTCCGCAAGGACGGCAAGCCGCTGGTCCTCCGCTTCGTCCTGCCGACCGGAACCGGTGCCGAACCGCTGCGCACCGTCGGCGACCGGATCTCCGCGATGCTGGAGGACATCGGCGTCAGGACCGAGATCGTCAAGGTCAAGGACGACAGCTACTTCAAGGACCACATCGCCGCCGGTGACTACGACCTCGCCCTGTGGTCCTGGCCCGCGAGCGCCTACCCGGCCACCGACGCCCGTCCGATCTTCGCCAAGCCGCAGCCCGCGGCGGACGGCTCGCTGATCGTCGAGCAGAACTACACCCGGGTCGGCACGGACCACATCGACCAGCTCTTCGACCAGGCGGTCTCCGAGCTGGACGGCGCGGCCTCGCGCAGCCTGGTGCGCCGGGCGGACGCCCGGATCTGGGCGGTGGCCGGTTCGCTCCCGCTCTACCAGCGGCCGCAGCTGGTGGCGGCGCGGTCGAACCTCGCGAACGTCGGGGCCTTCGGCTTCGCCACCCCGCGCTACCAGGACATCGGCTTCCGGAAGTAGCGCCTCCGCAGGAGACCGGTCCGGCGGGGACGGCTTCGGCAGGAGACGGCTTCCGCAGGACAGGGCTCTCCGCAGTACAACGCGCTCCGGGGAGACGGCTTCCGCGGAGCGCCCGGACGGACCGGTGGCGAGGGCCGGCCCGCCACCGGCCGGGAGGGCCCTCGCCGCACCGCCCCGGGGGCCCGTCCCCCGCGGACCGAGACCATGACCGTGATCAGACCCGGGAACGGGGGAGTCGAGAGCATGCAGCGTGTGTGGATCGCAGCAGCGGTGGCCGTCCTGGTGGCAGCGGGGACGGCGGGCTGCTCGGCGGAGAACGACGACAAGCCGGCCAGGACCGAGGCCGCCGCGAAGCGGCCCGCCCCCGCACCGCCCGCCCGCCGGGCGGTGGAGCAGGCGTGCCAGGACGGCACCTACCGCTGGTTCAACGCCGCCCAGCGCTCGGTCGTCACCGACCTCTCCCCGACCCAGCAGTACCGCAAGGGCCGGGAGATCAGCAGCGAGCGCAACGTGGAACTCGTGCGCTTCACGCCGACGGTGGCGGCCCGGGGCCCGGCGCTCCCCTCCGACCTGGTGATCCAGGCCCTCGCCCAGCGGCTGAAGGCCGACGGCCTGGCGGGTGACGGCATGGAGGGCTCCCCGGCCAGCTCGCGGGACGACGGCAGCTCCACCGGCACCTGGTCCGCGAGCCGGTCCGGCCGCTACCTCACGGCCCGCTCGGTCCGGCTGGTCGAAGCCGACTTCACCTACACCTGCCGGGGCACCGGCCGGAGCGGCACCACCTCCGGCCATGTGCTCACCTGGCGGTCGGGGGCCGATCTGGACGTGGTGCGCTGCGCCGCCAAGCCCGGGAAGAAGCGGCCGGCGTGGCTGCGCGAGGCGGCCCGGCTCGGCTGCCGCGAGGGCGATCCGGCGCGCTCCTGACCGGCGCGGGGACGGGTGGTACGGGCGGTAGGCATCGCCGGGGAGTCCGGAGTTTTCCGGTCCACGTACCATGGGAGGCAGCCGAGGCGGGCCAGCCCGGCGGGGCGTACGAGGAATGAGACGCCGCATCCCACGATCCGAGAGAAGCGCTAGTCACCCATGCCCACGCGCCACGACATTCGTAACGTCGCCATCGTCGCCCACGTCGACCACGGCAAGACGACCCTCGTCGACGCCATGCTGAAGCAGGCCGGTGCCTTCGCCGCGCACGCCGCTGAGAACCTCGACGAGCGCATGATGGACTCGAACGACCTCGAGCGCGAGAAGGGCATCACCATTCTCGCGAAGAACACCGCGGTCAAGTACCACCCGAAGGACGGTGGCGACCCGGTCACCATCAACATCATCGACACCCCCGGCCACGCCGACTTCGGCGGTGAGGTCGAGCGCGGTCTGTCGATGGTCGACGCGGTCGTCCTGCTGGTCGACGCCTCCGAGGGCCCGCTGCCCCAGACCCGCTTCGTGCTCCGCAAGGCCCTCCAGGCCCGGATGCCGGTCATCCTGTGCATCAACAAGACCGACCGCCCGGACTCCCGGATCGCCGAGGTCGTCGACGAGACGTACGACCTCTTCCTGGACCTGGACGCGGACGAGGACCAGATCGAGTTCCCGATCGTCTACGCCTGCGCCCGTGACGGCGTCGCCTCGCTCACCAAGCCGGAGGACGGCACCGTCCCGGCCGACAGCGACAACCTGGAGCCGTTCTTCAGCACGCTGCTCGAGACGGTTCCCTCCCCGGAGTACGACGAGACCGCCCCGCTCCAGGCGCACGTCACCAACCTCGACGCCGACAACTTCCTCGGCCGTATCGCGCTGCTCCGGGTCGAGCAGGGCGAGCTGAAGAAGGGGCAGACCGTCGCCTGGATCAAGCGCGACGGCTCGATCTCCAACGTCCGCATCACCGAGCTGATGATGACCGAGGCGCTCACCCGCAAGCCCGCCGAGAAGGCCGGTCCGGGCGACATCTGCGCCGTCGCCGGCATCCCCGACATCATGATCGGCGAGACGCTGGCCGACCCGGAGAACCCGGTCGCGCTGCCGCTGATCACGGTCGACGAGCCCGCGATCTCGATGACCATCGGCACCAACACCTCGCCGCTGGTCGGCAAGGGCGGCACCGGCAAGGGCGCGGACGCCAAGAACGCGGTCAAGGACCGCAAGGTCACCGCCCGCCAGGTCAAGGACCGCCTGGAGCGCGAGCTGATCGGTAACGTCTCGCTCCGCGTGCTGGAGACCGAGCGTCCCGACGCCTGGGAGGTGCAGGGCCGCGGCGAGCTGGCGCTGGCCATCCTGGTCGAGCAGATGCGCCGCGAGGGCTTCGAGATGACCATCGGCAAGCCGCAGGTGGTCACCAAGGAGGTCGACGGCAAGACCTACGAGCCCGTCGAGCGCATGACCATCGACGTGCCCGAGGAGCACATGGGCGCCGTCACCCAGCTGATGGGTGTCCGCAAGGGCCGCATGGACAACATGTCCAACCATGGCTCCGGCTGGGTCCGCATGGAGTTCGTCGTCCCCTCCCGCGGTCTGATCGGCTTCCGTACCGAGTTCCTGACCAACACCCGCGGCACCGGTATCGCGCACTCCATCCACGAGGGCCACGAGCCGTGGTTCGGCCAGCTCTCCACCCGTAACAACGGCTCCCTGGTCGCCGACCGTTCCGGTGCGGTCACCGCCTTCGCGATGACCAACCTCCAGGAGCGCGGTGTGCTCTTCACCGACCCGGGCACCGAGGTGTACGAGGGCATGATCGTCGGTGAGAACTCCCGCTCCGACGACATGGACGTCAACATCACCAAGGAGAAGAAGCTCACCAACATGCGCTCCTCCTCGGCCGACTCCTTCGAGGCGATCGTGCCGCCGCGCAAGCTGTCGCTGGAGCAGTCCCTGGAGTTCTGCCGCGACGACGAGTGCGTCGAGGTGACCCCGGAGGCCGTGCGCATCCGCAAGGTCGTCCTGGACCAGAAGGAGCGCGGCCGCACGGCGTCGCGCGCCAAGCGGTGACACGCTGCCTCACCGGTGACTCTCCCGCGTGAGCCGATGAGCTGACAGCTCTTCAGCCGCAGGGATACGCTCGGCCCGGCACCCCTTTCGACGAGGGTGCCGGGCCGTCGTGCGTGCCCCCGCGTGTCAACGGGATTTCCCTCGCGCCGTGTTCGGATATCGGGCACCGATCACCGGAAGAAGCGTTAACAGTCCGTTTCATGCCTGTCTGCATGGGCTCCCTTTGTCCGGATTTCGGGCATCTCGATGAACTTGATGTGACCAAAACGAGATCCCTTACGTGTGGTTTACGGCGCGAACCTACTCGATAGTTGGGTCCATTGAGCTCGGGTCAATGGGTCAAGCGCTGTGGGGAGCGCCGACTCACGAGCAGGGGGTGCCGACTGCAGCTGTCAGGGGTGTCAGCGCGCGGCCGGCGTCCTTCCATGTAATGGACAGTGGACTCCTGAGGAGGCATACCCATGCGCGGTGCCAAGAGCGCCAAGTGGGTCGCGGGCGCGATCGTCGTGGCGATGGCCGCGACCGCCTGCGGTGGCGGCAACGACTCCGGTGCCGGCGGCGGCATCAACGACGGCAAGCCGGACCCCAAGGGGATCCTTGTCGCCCAGCTGAGTGAGCCGCAGCACCCGCTCCAGCCGGCGAACGCCAAGGAGAGCCAGGGGAGTCGCGTGCTGCGCACCATCTTCTCCGGCCTCGTGGACTACCAGCCCGGCACCGGCAAGCTCGAGTACATCAACGCCGAGTCGGTCACGCCGAACAAGGACTCCTCCGTCTGGACCGTCAAGCTCAAGCCGGGGTGGAAGTTCCACAACGGCGAGCCGGTCACCGCCAAGTCCTATGTGGACTCCTGGAACTGGTCGGCCAACGTCAAGAACGGCCAGACCAACTCCAGCTGGTTCCAGGACATCAAGGGCTACGAGGACGTCCACCCCGAGAAGGGCAAGCCGACCTCGGACAAGATGTCCGGCCTGAAGGTCGTGAACGACAACGAGTTCACGATCAGCCTCAAGGACTCGATCTCGTACTTCGCCTACAAGCTGGGCTACGACGTCTGGGCGCCGCTCCCCAGCGGCTTCTTCAAGGACCCCAAGGGCTACGGCGAGAAGCCGGTCGGCAACGGCCCCTACAAGTTCGTCTCCTGGGACCACAAGAAGCTGATCAAGGTCCGGAAGTACGACGACTACAAGGGGTCGAACAAGGCCAAGAACGGCGGCATCGACTTCAAGAACTACACGACCGCCGAGGCCGCCTACTCGGACCTGCGCTCCGACCAGCTGGACTGGATCGAGCAGATTCCGACGACCTCCCTCGCCAACTACAAGCAGGACCTGGGCGAGCGGGCGATCAACACCGACCAGTCGTCGATCCAGACCATCGCCTTCGCCTTCTACACCAAGCAGTGGAAGAACATCGACCCCAAGGTCAAGCAGGGTCTGTCGATGGCGATCGACCGTGACACCATCACCAAGAAGACGCTGAACGGCAGCCGCGTCCCGGCGACCAGCTTCGTCGCCAAGGACGTCCTCGGCTACCAGGACGGCGCCTGTGGTGAGGCGTGCACCTACAACCCGAAGAAGGCCAAGGCCCTCATCAAGGAGGGTGGCGGCGTCCCGACCAACAAGATCTCGATCCAGTTCAACGCGGACCAGCCGCACAAGATCTGGGTCGACGCGGTCTGCAACAGCATCCGCAACGCCACCGGCGTCGAGTGCGTCGGTGACTCCAAGCCGGACTTCCAGGCCGACCTGAACGCCCGTGACAACAAGCAGGTCAAGTCGATGCACCGGTCCGGCTGGACGCTGGACTACCCGGTCAACGCCAACTTCATGCGTGACCTGTACGGCACCACGGCCGCGGGCAACACCGACGCCTACTCGAACAAGAAGTTCGACAAGCTGTCGGCCGAGGCGGACAAGGCCCCGACCCTCGACGAGACGGTCAAGAAGTACCAGGAGGCCGAGAAGCTGCTGGCAGCCGACATGCCGGCGATCCCGCTCTGGTACTACAAGGTCGACTCCGGTCAGTCCAAGAACGTGTTCGGGAAGATCCCGTTCGCCCAGGACGGCGACCCCATCTTCACCGACGTCCAGGTGAAGCAGAAGTAGAGAACCCGGGAACGCCGGCCGGTGCCGCCGCTCGTACGAAGCGGCGGCACCGGCCTGCAGGCGTAGGCCCCGCACCCCCACCGCAGGGCGGTGCCGAGGGTCTGCCGCCACCCCTCACGGCTTGGAGGCATGATGGGGCGCTACGTCGCGCGGCGACTGCTCCAGATGATCCCGGTGTTCATCGGGACGACTCTGTTGATTTTCCTGATGGTGCACTCACTCCCCGGAGACCCCGTCCGGGCGATGTGGGGCGACAAGGCGGCGGACCCCGCCCAGGTCGCGCAGCTGCGCCATGAATTCGGTCTGGACCTGCCGCTGTGGCAGCAGTATCTGAACTACATGACCGATCTGTTCAAGGGCGACTTCGGCACCACGTTCGGCGGCCGGCCGGTCCTGGACGAGATGTCGATGGCCTTCCCGGTCACGGTCCGGCTCACCCTGGTGGCCCTCACCATCGAGATCGTGCTGGGCATCGCTCTCGGGGTCTGGGCCGGTCTGAAGGCGGGCCGGGCGGTGGACACCGGGGTGCTCGCGTTCACCCTGGTCGTCATCTCGATCCCGGTCTTCGTCCTCGGCTATCTGGCTCAGACGCTGTTCGCCGACACCCTGGGCTGGGTCACGCCCAGCGTCCAGGACTCCATGGACATCGGACAGTTGATGCTGCCCGGCTTCGTCCTGGCGATGCTCTCGCTGGCGTATGTCGCGCGGCTCACCCGGACCACCGTCGCCGAGAACCGCCGGGCGGACTACATGCGCACCGCGCTGGCCAAGGGCCTGCCCCGGGGCCGCATCGTCGGTGTCCATCTGTTGCGCAACTCGCTGATTCCCGTCATCACCTTCCTCGGGTCCGACATCGGTGCCCTGATGGGCGGCGCGGTGGTCACCGAGGGAATCTTCAACGTCCAGGGTGTCGGGAACGTGCTCTTCCACGCGCTCGGCCAGCGCGAGGGCTCGACGATCGTCGGTATCGTCACGGTCTTCGTCCTCATCTTCCTGGTGCTCAACCTGATCGTCGACCTGCTCTACGCGGTCCTGGACCCGAGGATCCGGTATGCCTGACGTGACCAAGACGAAGACGGAGCAGGTCGTCGACGCCGTCGCGGCACCTGCCGCCGAGCCCGCGGCGAGCGTGGCCACCGAGAAGGCGCGCAGCCTGTGGGGCGACGCCTGGCACGACCTGCGCCGCCGCCCGGTCTTTGTGATCTCGGTGCTGCTGCTGCTCGTGCTGTTCACCATGGCCGCGTTCCCGACGCTCTTCACCAGCGCCAACCCGCGAGCCGGACAGCTCACCGACCACTTCCTGACCAAGCCCCAGCTGACGCACTTCTTCCAGCCCGACTGGTTCGGCTATGACAACCAGGGCAACAGTGTCTACGCGCGTACCGTTTACGGAACCCGCGCCTCCATCCTGGTCGGTGTCGGCGTCACCTTCGTGGTGACGCTGGTCGGTGGTGTCCTCGGCATGCTTGCCGGCTACTTCGGCGGCTGGCTGGACGGGATCATCTCCCGGCTCACCGATGTCTTCTTCGGCCTGCCGTTCCTGCTCGGTGCCATGGTCGTGCTCAACGCGTTCACCAAGCGCGACGTCCTCGTGGTCATCGGCGCGCTGGCCTTCCTGGGCTGGACGCAGATCACCCGGGTGATGCGCAGTGCGGTGATCACCAACAAGCACGCCGACTACGTCATGGCGGCCCGGGCGCTCGGCGCGAGCACCACCCGGATCATGTTCCGGCACGTGCTGCCGAATTCCGTCGCTCCGGCCATCGTCGTCGCCACCATCTCGCTCGGCGGCTTCATCTCGGCCGAGGCCACCCTCTCGTACCTGGGCATGGGACTCGCCGACCCGGCGATCTCCTGGGGCACCGATGTCTCCATGGCCAAGGACGTCCTGCGCGACAACCCGCACGTCATGCTCTTCCCCGCACTCGCGGTCAGCATCACCGTGTACGCGTTCATCATGCTCGGCGACGCGGTGCGCGACGCCCTCGACCCCAAGCTGCGCTGAGGAGGGCGTACGTGACCATCATCGAAGAATCAGCTGATGTCCCGGCGCCCCGTGCCGGTGGCGACGAGAGCACCCCGCTGCTCGAAGTCCGTGATCTGCACGTGGAGTTCCACACCCGGGACGGCATCGCCAAGGCGGTGAACGGGGTCAACTACAGCGTGGCCCCCGGCGAGACGCTGGCGGTGCTCGGCGAGTCCGGCTCCGGCAAGTCCGTCACCGCGCAGGCCATCATGGGCATCCTCGACATGCCCCCCGGCCGGATCCCGCAGGGCGAAATCCTGTTCCAGGGCCGGGACATGCTCACCATGAGCAACGAGGAACGGCGGAAGATCCGCGGCGCCAAGATGGCGATGATCTTCCAGGACGCGCTCTCCTCTCTGAATCCGGTGCTCTCCGTCGGCTATCAGCTCGGTGAGATGTTCCGGGTGCATCAGGGCCTCTCCCGCAAGGAGGCCAAGGCCAAGGCGGTCGAGCTGATGGACCGGGTGCGGATTCCGGCGGCGAAGCAGCGGGTGGGGGACTATCCGCACCAGTTCTCCGGCGGTATGCGGCAGCGGATCATGATCGCGATGGCGCTGGCGCTGGAGCCGGATCTGATCATTGCGGACGAGCCGACGACGGCGCTGGACGTGACGGTCCAGGCGCAGGTGATGGACCTGCTGGCCGAGCTCCAGCAGGAGTTCAACATGGGTCTGATCCTCATCACCCATGACCTCGGTGTCGTCGCCGACGTCGCGGACAAGATCGCGGTGATGTACGCGGGGCGGATCGTGGAGACGGCTCCGGTGCACGAGCTGTACAAGCGTCCGGCGCATCCGTACACCCGGGGTCTGCTGGACTCGATCCCGCGGCTGGACCAGAAGGGGCAGGACCTCTACGCGATCAAGGGCCTGCCGCCCAACCTGCTGAAGATCCCGTCCGGCTGCGCCTTCAACCCGCGCTGCCCGAAGGCCGAGGACAGCTGCCGCACCGAGGTGCCGGTGCTGCACCAGGTCACCGAGCGGGACGGCAGCGAGCTGGCCGGCCGCGGCAGCGCTTGCCACTTCTGGAAGGAGACGATCCATGGCTGAGATCAAGAAGACCGATGAGGCCGTGGACGCGACCCCGAACGTCACCGAGGTGGTGACGAGCGACGCCTCCACCACCACCGAGGTGGAGGCCGCCATCGCGGCCCCGGTGGAGCGGGGCGAGCCGATCCTCCAGGTGCGCAACCTGGTCAAGCACTTCCCGCTGACCCAGGGCATCCTCTTCAAGCGGCAGGTCGGCGCGGTCAAGGCCGTGGACGGTGTCTCCTTCGACCTCTACCAGGGCGAGACGCTGGGCATCGTCGGCGAGTCCGGCTGCGGCAAGTCCACCGTCGCCAAGCTGCTGATGACCCTGGAGACCGCCACCTCCGGCGAGGTCTTCTACAAGGGCCAGGACATCACCAAGCTGTCGGGGCGGGCGCTGAAGGCGGTGCGGCGGAACATCCAGATGGTGTTCCAGGACCCGTACACCTCGCTCAACCCGCGGATGACCGTCGGCGACATCATCGGTGAGCCGTTCGACATCCACCCGGAGGTGGCCCCGAAGGGCGACCGGCGGCGCAAGGTGCAGGAGCTGCTGGACGTCGTCGGGCTGAACCCGGAGTACATCAACCGGTACCCGCACCAGTTCTCCGGCGGTCAGCGGCAGCGCATCGGTATCGCCCGGGGCCTGGCGCTCAACCCGGAGATCATCATCTGCGACGAGCCGGTCTCGGCGCTGGACGTCTCGGTGCAGGCGCAGGTCATCAACCTGATGGACCGGCTCCAGGAGGAGTTCAACCTCTCCTACCTGTTCATCGCGCACGACCTGTCGATCGTCCGGCACATCTCCGACCGCGTCGGGGTGATGTACCTGGGCCGGATGGCGGAGATCGGGACCGACACCGAGATCTACGACCACCCGACCCACCCGTACACCCAGGCGCTGCTCTCCGCCGTGCCGGTGCCCGATCCGGAGGCGCGCGAGGGCCGGGAGCGGATCATCCTGGCCGGCGACGTGCCGTCCCCGGCCAACCCGCCGTCCGGCTGCCGCTTCCGCACCCGCTGCTGGAAGGCCGAGGAGAAGTGCTCCACGGAGGTGCCGCTGCTCGCGATCCCGGAGCGGTTCGCGGACAGTGACTCCCCGGCCGCCCATGATTCGGCGTGCCACTTCGCGGAGGAGAAGGACGTGGTGCACGCGGCCTGAGGCCGCCCCGCTCCGGATCGTGCGCCCCACGGGACTGTCCGTGGGGCGCACGTCTGTTCCCGGGACCGGGCCGGCCGCGGGGCGGGCATTCGGGGGGATCTGGCGCATGATCCGCGTGTAGGGAGTTAGCATAAGTGCACTTTGGGGCAATTTGGGGTGTTATTTGGTCTACGTGAGACCTGGCACTCCAAGGAGGCACCCATGCGCGGAGCCATGTACGCCAAGTGGGCCGCAGGCGCCGTGACCGTCGCCCTCGCCGCGACGGCGTGCGGCAGCGGCGGTGGGGGCAGCGGCACCGACGGTTCCGGAATCGTCAGCTCCTCCTGGGGCGACCCCCAGAACCCGCTCGAGCCGGCCAACACCAACGAGGTCCAGGGCGGCAAGGTCATGGACATGGTCTTCCGCGGTCTGAAGAAGTACGACCCCCGGACCGGCGCGGCCCAGAACATGGTGGCCGAGAAGATCGATACGACCGACTCGCAGAACTTCACCATCACCCTCAAGGACGGCTGGACCTTCAGCAACGGCGAGAAGGTCACCTCCCACTCGTTCGTGGACGCCTGGAACTACGGGGCCCTCATCACGAACAAGCAGAAGAACGCCCCCTTCTTCGACACCATCCAGGGCTACGACCAGGTCCACCCGGAGTCCGGCAGCCCCACCGCCAAGACCCTCTCCGGCCTCAAGGTGAAGGACGACCGGACGTTCACGGTGAAGCTGAGCCAGAAGTTCTCCACCTGGCCCGACACCCTCGGATACGCGGCGTTCTCCCCGCTCCCGAAGACCTTCTTCAGCGACCACTCCGCCTGGCTGAGCCAGCCGGTGGGCAACGGCCCGTACACCATCGACTCGTACACCAAGGGCTCGCAGATGCAGCTGCGCACCTGGAACGAGTACCCCGGCAGCGACAAGGCGCGGAACGGCGGTGTGGACCTCAAGGTCTACACCGACAACAACACCGCCTACACCGATCTGCTGGCCGGCAACCTCGACCTGGCCGACGACATCCCCGCCTCGCAGCTCAAGAACGCCCCCAGCGACCTCGGCAGCCGCTACATCAACCAGCCGGCGGGCATCATCCAGACCCTCACCTTCCCCTACTACGACAAGGACTGGGGCCCGGGGAAGGAGAAGCTGCGGCTCGGCATCTCCCGGGCCATCAACCGCCCGCAGATCACCGAGCAGATCTTCCAGAAGACCCGCACCCCCGCCACCGACTGGACCTCACCGGTCCTCGGGGCGGACGGCGGCTACCGGGCCGGGCTCTGCGGCGACGCCTGCGTGTACGACCCCGCCGCGGCCAAGAAGCTCATCGAGGAGGGCGGCGGCCTCCCCGGCGGCCGGATGACGATCACCACCAACGTCGACACCGGCTCCCACCGGCTGTGGACGGACGCCGTCTGCAACAGCATCAACAACGTGCTGGGCGACGACCAGGCCTGCACGGTCAAGCCCGTCGGCACCTTCGCCGACTACCGCAACCAGGTCACCAGCGGCAAGATGACCGGCCCGTTCCGCGCCGGCTGGCAGATGGACTACCCACTGATCCAGAACTTCCTCCAGCCGCTCTACTACACCGGCGCCTCCTCCAACGACGGCAAGTTCACCAACAAGGACTTCGACAACCTCGTCAACCGAGCGAACGGCGAGAGCGACACCGCACAGGCCGTCGGCACCTTCCAGGACGCCGAGAAGATCCTCGCCCAGCAGATGCCGGCCATCCCGCTCTGGTACCAGAACGGCAACGGCGGCTACTCGGAGCGCATCAGCAACGTGACGCTCAACCCGTTCAGCGTCCCCGTCTACAACGAGATCCAGGTCAAGTGAGGCCCGGCCGCCACCGGGACCGGTGCCCCCGCCGGCGCCGGTCCCGCGGACCCGCCTCCGCCGGCCCACCACGCGCGGAGCTGCCATGGGCCGCTATGTGATCCGACGGCTGCTCCAGATGATCCCGGTGTTCATCGGCAGCACGTTCCTGATCTTCATCATGGTGTACGCCCTCGGGGACCCGGTCGCGGCCCTCTTCGGCGACAAGGCCCCGGACGCCGCCACCGCCGCGCAGATCCGCAAGGACCTCTACCTCGATCAGCCGCTGTGGAAGCAGTACCTCCACTACATGGGGCAGATCTTCCAGGGTGACTTCGGCACGGCGTTCAACGGACAGCCCGTCACCGAGCTGATGGCCGAGGCCCTCCCCGTGACGCTGCGGCTCACCGTGGTCGCGGTCGTCATCGAGATGCTCGTCGGGATCACCCTCGGCGTGCTGAGCGGACTGCGGCGCGGCCGGAGCGTCGACACCACGGTGCTCTTCCTGACCCTGATCGTCATCTCGGTGCCCACCTTCGTCACCGGCTATGTGCTGCAGTTCCTGCTCGGCGTCAAATGGGAGGTCGTCAGCCCGTCGGTGTCGCCCGAGGCACCGTTCGACGAGCTGATCCTGCCCGGCACCGTCCTCGCCCTGGTCTCGCTGGCCTACGTCACCCGGCTGAGCCGCACCTCGATCGCGGAGAACGTCCGCGCCGACTACGTCCGGACCGCGATCGCCAAGGGACTCCCGCGCCGCCGGGTCATCACCCGGCACCTGCTGCGCAACTCGCTGATCCCCGTCGTCACCTTCATCGGCACGGACATCGGCTTCCTGATGGGCGGGGCGATCGTCACCGAGCGGATCTTCAACATCCACGGGGTCGGCTTCCAGCTCTACCAGGGGATCCTGCGGAACAACTCCCCCACGGTGGTCGGCTTCGTGACCGTGCTGGTCATCGTCTTCCTGCTGGCCAACCTGGTCGTCGACGTCCTCTACGGCGTGCTCGACCCGAGGATCCGCTATGCCTGAGCAGCCGTACGACCCGGAGGAAGCGATCGCCCCGACCGGCGTCGGCGGCACGATGGACCTCGCCGTCAGCGAGGCGGAGACCCTGGAGGGCGGCCCCGAGGGCGGTCCGGCACCCGCCGGGCCCACCGGCAGGCCGCGCAGCCTCTGGTCCGACGCCTGGCACGAACTGCGCCGCAACCCGGTCTTCATCCTCTCCGGGCTGATGATCGTGTTCCTGGTGCTGATCTCCGTCTGGCCGCAGCTCATCGCCGACGGCAACCCGCTCCAGTGCGACCTCGCCAAGTCCCAGCAGGGCTCGGCGCCCGGCCACCCCTTCGGCTACGACACCCAGGGCTGCGACGTCTACACCCGCACCGTCTACGGAGCCCGCGCCTCCGTCACCGTCGGCGTCTGCGCCACCCTCGGCGCGGCCCTCCTCGGCAGCCTCCTCGGCGGCCTCGGCGGCTACTACGGACGGTGGGGGGACGCCCTGCTCTCCCGCACCGCCGACATCTTCTTCGGCATCCCCGTCGTCCTCGGCGGACTCGTCTTCCTGTCGGTCGTCACCAGCAGCACCGTGTGGCCGGTGGTCGGGTTCATCGTGCTGCTCGGCTGGCCGCAGATCTCCCGGATCGCCCGCGGCGCGGTGATCACCGCCATCCAGAACGACTACGTCCAGGCGGCCCGGGCCCTCGGCGCGGGCAACGGCCGGATCCTGCTGCGGCACGTCGGGCCGAACGCGGTGGCCCCGGTCATCGTGGTCGCCACCATCGCGCTCGGCACCTACATCTCGCTGGAGGCCACGCTGTCGTTCCTCGGCGTGGGGCTGCGCCCGCCCACCGTCTCCTGGGGCATCGACATCTCCAACGCCGCCCCGCAGATCCGCAACGCACCGCACATGCTGCTCTGGCCGGCCGGCGCGCTGAGCATCACCGTCCTGGCGTTCATCATGCTCGGCGACGCGGTGCGCGACGCCCTCGACCCCAAGCTGCGCTGAGGAGGAGCTCCATGACCACGCTGCTGGAGGTGCGCGATCTGCGCGTCGAGTTCCGGACCCGGGACGGCGTCGCCCGTGCCGTGAACGGGGTGTCCTGGGAGGTCGACGCCGGGGAGACGCTGGCGGTGCTGGGCGAGTCCGGCTCGGGGAAGTCCGTCACGGCCCAGGCCGTCATGGGCATCCTGGACAGCCCGCCCGGCTTCGTCACCGGTGGCCAGGTGCTCTTCCAGGGGCGGGACCTGCTCACCATGGACCGGGAGGAGCGCCGGAGGATCCGCGGCGCCAGGATGGCGATGATCTTCCAGGACGCGCTCTCCTCGCTGAATCCGGTGCTGTCGGTGGGCTATCAGCTCGGTGAGATGTTCCGGGTGCATCAGGGTCTCTCCCGCAAGGAGGCCAGAGCCAGGGCCGTGGAGCTGATGGACCGGGTGCGGATTCCGGCGGCGAAGCAGCGGGTGGGGGACTATCCGCACCAGTTCTCCGGCGGTATGCGGCAGCGGATCATGATCGCGATGGCGCTGGCGCTGGAGCCGGATCTGATCATTGCGGACGAGCCGACGACGGCGCTGGACGTGACGGTGCAGGCGCAGGTGATGGGCCTGCTGGCGGAGCTCCAGCGCGAGTTCACCATGGGCCTGATCCTGATCACGCACGATCTGGGCGTGGTGGCGGACGTCGCGGACAAGATCGCGGTGATGTACGCGGGGCGGATCGTGGAGACGGCTCCGGTGCACGAGCTGTACAAGCGTCCGGCGCACCCCTACACGCGCGGTCTGCTGGACTCGATCCCGCGGCTGGACCAGAAGGGCCAGGACCTCTCCGCGATCAAGGGCCTGCCGCCCAACCTCACCGCCGTACCGCCCGGTTGCGCCTTCCATCCGCGCTGCCCGCGCACCCGGGACCTCTGCCGGACCGAGCGGCCCCCGCTGCTGCCGGTCACCGAGCCGGTGGTGCCGATGCCGCAGGCCCGGGCGGGGACCCCGCTGTCGGAGGCCATGGGCGAGGCCGAGGTCCCCGGCCGGACCAGTGCCTGTCACTTCTGGAAGGACGAGCTGCATGCCTGAGCCGATCCTCGAAGTGCGCGACCTCGCCAAGCTCTACCCCCTCACCCGGGGCATCGTCGTCAAGCGGCAGATCGGCGCGATCCGCGCGGTCGACACCGTCTCCTTCGACCTGATGCGCGGTGAGACCCTCGGCGTCGTGGGGGAGTCGGGCTGTGGCAAGTCGACCCTCGCGAAGCTGCTGGTCCACCTGGAACGGCCGACGGCCGGCCGGATCCGCTTCAAGGGCCAGGACATCACCGAGCTCTCGGGGCGGGCGCTGAAGGCGGTGCGGCGGAACATCCAGATGGTGTTCCAGGACCCGTACACCTCGCTCAACCCGCGGATGACCGTCGGCGACATCATCGGCGAGCCGTACGAGATCCACCCGGAGGTGGCCCCGAAGGGCGACCGGCGGCGCAAGGTGCAGGAGCTGCTGGACGTCGTCGGGCTGAACCCGGAGTACATCAACCGGTACCCGCACCAGTTCTCCGGCGGTCAGCGCCAGCGCATCGGCATCGCCCGCGGCCTGGCGCTCAACCCGGAGATCATCATCTGCGACGAGCCGGTCTCCGCCCTGGACGTCTCGGTCCAGGCGCAGGTGGTCAACCTGCTGGACCGGCTCCAGGACGAGTTCCGGCTGTCGTACGTGTTCATCGCGCACGACCTCTCCGTGGTCCGGCACATCTCCGACCGGGTGGCCGTGATGTACCTGGGGCGGTTCGCGGAGACCGGCACCGAGGAGCAGATCTACACGTACCCGACCCACCCGTACACCCAGGCGCTGCTCTCCGCGGTGCCCGTCCCCGACCCGGAGCTGCGGGAGCTGCGCGAGCGCATCCTGCTGTCCGGCGACGTGCCGTCCCCGGCCGACCCGCCGTCCGGCTGCCGCTTCCGCACCCGCTGCTGGAAGGCCCGGGAGATCTGCGCGCTGGAGACACCACCGCTGGCGGTGCCGGAGCGGCTGGCGGCCGCCGGCGGCCCGGCCGCCCACCCGTCGGCCTGCCACTTCGCGGAGGAGAAACCGGCGGTGGTGCCGACGGGGGCGGGGTAGCGGCCGCGCCCGCGGACCCCGGCAGCCGGCCGGGACTCCCGGCCCCTCTGCTCCGGCTCCACCCCGGTGGCCTGCTTCAGTCCCGCTCCGTCCCCTCCTCGATCGCGGCCAGTGCGGGGTCGAGGATGACATCGGCGCCGCGGGCCGCCGTCGTCGGCTCCTCCGGGAAGTGGCAGGCCGTCAGGTGCCCCGGGGCGTTCCCCTCGATCCGTACCAGCGGTGGCTGTTCGGCCGCGCACCGCTCCCGGGCCTTCCAGCAGCGGGTCCGGAACCGGCAGCCGGACGGCGGGCTGATCGGGGAGGGGACGTCGCCCGCCAGCCGGATGCGCTCCCGGCCCGTGCGCTCCTCCTCTTCCTCGCCGATCACCGCCTCCGGCACCGCCGACAGCAGCGCGTGGGTGTACGGGTGGCGGGGGCGGGTGTAGAGGGAGTCGCGGTCCCCGGTCTCCACCACCGTCCCCAGGTACATCACGGCCACCCGCTGCGAGACATGCCGGACCACCGCCAGGTCGTGGGCGATGAAGACGAACGCGATGCCCAGGTCCCGCTGGAGCCGCTGGAGCAGATTGACCACCTGCGCCTGGATGGAGACGTCCAGCGCGGACACCGGCTCGTCGGCCACGATCAGCCTCGGCTCCAGTGCCAGCGCCCGGGCGACGCCGATCCGCTGCCGCTGACCGCCGGAGAACTCGTGCGGGAAGCGGTTGTAGTGCTCCGGGTTGAGGCCCACCGTCTCCAGGAGCTCGCGCACCCGCCGCTCCCGGCCGCCCGGCGGACGGATGCCGTTGATCTCCATGGGGCCGCGGATGATGGTGCCGACGGTCTGCCGCGGGTTCAGCGACGCGTACGGGTCCTGGAAGATCATCTGGATCTCGGAGCGCACCGGCGCCAGCGCGGCACGGCCGGCGTGGCTGATGTCCCGGCCCCGGTAGACGATCCGGCCCGCGGTCGGCTCCAGCAGCCGGGTCAGCAGCCGCCCGGTGGTGGACTTCCCGCAGCCGGACTCGCCGACCAGTCCGAAGCTCTCGCCCGCGTGGACGGTGAGATCGATGCCGTCCACGGCCCGGACCGCGCCGACCCTCCGGCGGAACGGGAAGCCGCCCTTGATGGGGAAGTGCTTGACCAACTGCTCCGCGACGAGCAGCGGCTCACCGGGAGGCGCGGGGACGGCCTGCGCGCCCGGCACCTCGCCACCGCGGGTCTCCGCACTCCGCCCCTCCCCGCTCCCGCCCCCCGCACGCGGACCGGGAACGCTCGCTTCACTGCTCATGACGGCTCGCTCCCAGTTTGGGCCGGATCTGCCCGGTGAAGATGGTCTGTCGCAGGCCGGCCCCGAGATGGCAGGCGGCTCCGCGCCCGTCCGGCATCGCCGGGCGGTCCTCGGCGCACCGCGGACCGCCCGCGCCCGGCGCCCCCCGTGCCGCGTCCACTTCGGAGACGAAGCCGCAGCGGGGGTGGAACGGGCACCCCGCCGGGGGCGCCAGCAGGCTCGGCGGGGCTCCCGGTATCGGCGTCAGCGCCTCTTCCACCGGGGACTCCAGCCGGGGCATGGAGCTCAGCAGCCCCCAGGTGTACGGGTGCTGGGGCGAGCGGAGCACCTCCCGGACGGTGCCGCGCTCCACCGCCCGGCCCGCGTACATCACCAGCAGGTCGTCGGCGGTGTGGGCGACCACGCCCAGATCGTGGGTGATCAGCACGATCGCCGAGCCGAACTCCTGCTGGAGATCCCGCAGCAGGTCCAGGATCTGGGCCTGCACGGTGACGTCCAGCGCGGTCGTCGGCTCGTCCGCGATCAGCAGTTCGGGGTTGCAGACCAGCGCCATCGCGATCATCGCGCGCTGCCGCATGCCCCCGGAGAACTGGTGCGGGTAGTCGTGCACCCGGAGCCGGGCATGCGGGATGCCCACCTTCTCCAGCATCTCGGCCGCGCGCAGCAGCGCCTCCCGCCGGGACGCGCCGGTGTGCTTGCGGTACGGCTCGGCGATCTGCCGCCCGACGGTGTAGTACGGCGACAGCGCGGTCAGCGAATCCTGGAAGATCATGGCGACCTTGTTGCCGCGCAGCCGCTCCAGGGTCCGCTCGGACGCGCCGGTCATCTCCTGGCCGTCCAGCAGGATCTCGCCGCGGATCTCGGTGTGCCGGGGGTCGTGCAGCCCCATCACGGCGAGGTTGGTGACGGACTTCCCCGAGCCGGACTCGCCGACGATGCCCAGGGTGCGGCCCCGTTCCAGGCCGAAGGAGAGCCCGTCGACGGCCTTGACGGTGCCGTCCTCGGTGCCGAAGTGCACGGACAGGTCGCGGACGGAGAGGAACGGGCCGGCCGCCGGGGCCGGCGGGGTGTTCTCGGGCGTGGTCGGAAGTGTCACGGTCCCTCCCCGGTCTAGGCGAGCCGCACGCGCGGGTCGATGTACGCGTAGAGGGCGTCCACGATGATGTTGGCCACCACGATGGCGGTGCAGCTGAACAGCATCACGCCCATGAGCATGGGCAGGTCCTTCTCGGTCACCGAGTTCACCGCGAGCCGGCCGAGGCCGTGCAGCCCGAAGGTGAACTCCGTGATCATCGCGCCGCCGAACAGCGACCCCAGGTCGATGCCGACGATGGTCACGATGGGGGCGAGCGCCCCGCGCCAGGCGTAGCGGAAGAAGACCGTCCGGCGGGACATCCCCTTGGCCCGCGCGGTGCGCACATGCTCCTCGTCCAGCTGCTCGATCATCTGCGAACGGGTCATCCGGCTGTAGTTGGCGACGAAGATGATGGACAGGATCAGCCAGGGCAGCAGCAGCCCGGTGAACCACCGGGCCGGGTCCTCGGTGAGCGGGGTGTACTCGGGGTTGTCGAGCACCCCCCAGGTGTCGACCAGCAGCCACAGCGCGATCACGCCGACGAAGTAGATCTGCAGCGAGTTGCCGATCAGGGAGAGCGAGCTGAAGAACTTGTCGGTGACGGTGCCGCGCCGGGCGGCGGCGACCATGCCGATGCCCACCCCCACGACGAGGAACACGACGGTCCCGCCGACGGTCAGCGACAGGGTGGTGGGGTAGCGGTCGAGGATGGTCTCCCAGACCGGCTGGGAGTCGTTGAACGAGTAGCCCAGACAGGGTGCGTGGCACCGGCCGACCGCGAAGTCGCGGCCCGCGGCGATCCCCGCGAGGTAGTGCCAGAACTGCAGCGGCACCGGCTCGTCGAGACCGAGGTTCTCCTTGATCAGGGCGACCGCCTCGGGGCTGCAGTTCTTGCCGCAGGCCAGCAGGGCCGGCTCGGAGGGCAGGGCGAAGAAGAGAAAGAACGTGATCGCGCTGATCAGGAAAATGATCACCAGGGCGCCGAGGGAACGGCGGAGGAGGAATCGCAGCATGGCATCGCGGTCTTCCGGTAGCGCCGCGGCCCCGGCGGAGGCCGGCCGGCGGACGGGGGACGGGGGCCCGGCCGGTCCCGCCGCCGGGTGACGGCGGGACCGGCCGCGGTGCGCCCGGGCGCCGGGACCTGCCGGGTGGACCGGACAGGTCCCCGCAGGACCGGGCGGGCAGGCCTGCTTCACCGAGGCCCGGCGGGCAGGCGGCCCGGCGGGCAGGCCTACTTCACAAAGACGCCGGTCGGATCGGCGGTCCCGTACACGGAGTGGTACTTCACCCCGCCGAGGCCCGAACCCCACAGCGACCACTGCCGGTTGTAGAAGATCGGCACCGCCGGGACCTCGTCCTTCAGGATCCGCTCGGCGAGCTTCACCCACTGCTCGGACGCCGCCTCCACATCGGTCATCCCGTTGATCCGGTCGATCTCGGCGTCCACCGAGGCGCTCTTGAGGTGCCAGTAGTTCTGGGACCCGTCGGCCACCCCGTCCCCGTGGAACAGCGGCGGGACGACGGTCGAGCCGACCGGCCAGTCCGCGCCCCACGAGGCCCGGTAGATGTCGAACCGGTTGTCGGTCTTGGAGATCTCGGTGGAGTAGTTGTTGGAGTCGATCTCCTTCTTCTCCACCCGGAACCCGGCCTTCTCCAGCGCCTGCGCGACCACCACCGCGACCTTCTGGTACTCGGTGGTGTTGGGGTAGGCGTAGACGATCTCCTGCCCCTCCTTGCCCGCCTCCTTCAGCAGGGCCTTGGCCTTGACGGGGTCACCGGCCGGATGGGTCTTCTTGCCGTACGGGTCGGTGTCCTTCCAGCCCGCCAGCGACGGGGAGAGCAGGTTCCCGGCGACCTGCCCGGCCCGCGGCCCGCCGAACTGGCCGAGGATCTGGCCGTTGGGCAGCGCGTAGGCCAGGGCCTGCCGGACTTTCTTGTCCTTCTGCCGTGTCATGTTGATCGCCATGTAGTCGACGTACGGCTGCACCTCGTTGAAGGAGCGGGCGGCGGTGCCGCGGTCCTTGAGGACCGCGGGCCCGTTCTCGATCGTCACGGCGTTGGTGAAGGACATCGCGGTCCGGTCGCTGCCCCGGTCGGCCAGCAGCCGGCGGCCGGAATCGGGCTCCTGGATGCCGAAGCGGATGTCGAACCGGTCCGGGTACTGGTGCCGCACCGCGTCGGTCCGCGGATCCCAGTGCTCGTTGCGCACCAGCGTCAGCGACTTCCCCGCCTTGAGGGTGCCGACCTTGTACGGCCCGGAGGAGACCGGGTGGTTGGTGTACTTCTCCCCGGTGTCCCTGCCGCCCCGGTGCGGCACGGCGCCGACGTTCGGCATGGCGACCGCGTACGGCGTGTCCGCGTGCGGCTGCTGGAAGTGGAAGACGACGGTCTTCTCGTCCGGGGTGTCCAGCACGCTGCTGGACAGGTGCTTTCCCTTGTACGGGCCGTCCGGCAGCGCCTTCCGGAAGGACTGTCCGCCGCCCGACAGCCACTGCGGGATGTAGAGCGGCCCGTCCGTGGCCCACTTCGCGTACAGCCGCTCGACGCTCTGCCGCACATCGGCGGAGGTGATCGGCGTGCCGTCCTCGAACTTCAGCCCGTCCTTCAGCCTGTACGTCCAGGTGCGGCCGCCGTCGGAGGGCTTGCCGGTGTCCGTGGCGAGGTCGCCGACCAGCGTGACCCTGCCGTCCGCGGCCACCTTGTACGTGGTCAGCGACCGGTTGAAGAGCATCTGGACGGTGAGCTGGTCGCCGTAGTAGATCTGCGCCGGGTCCAGGTAGGTGAAGGCGTCGCGCTGCAGGACGTGGACGGTGCCGCCCTTCTTCGCGCCCGGCACCTCGGCGGCCGGACCGGTGGAGTCAGCCCGCGTGCCGACCGAGTAGTTCTCGGCCCGGTTCTTGTCCTTGCCCTGCGGCGCGCCCCGGTCCTCGTCCTTCCGGCCGTCTCCGCCGCTGCATCCGGAGAGGACGAGCACCCCGGCCGCCAGAGCCGCGGTGGCCCACCGCGCCCTGCCCGTCACTGGCATTCTCATCGATTCCTGCACCTGCCTGTCCGTGGTCGCCTGGTGCTGCCTGGCTGGGAAGTGCCGGGGCGTGAGCCCGCCCCGTGGTGCGTCCGTCGGTGCGTCAGTGCCGTTCAGGCCCCGCCGCCGGGGTCAGCGCTTCGTCCTGGGGTCGAACGCGTCCCTGACCGAGTCCCCGAGCAGGTTGAAGGCGACGACGAAGATCACCATCGCGATGCCGGGGAAGAACATGTAGGTGATGTCGTTCTGGTAGTGCCGGGCCCCCGCGGCGAACATCCGGCCCCAGTCGGGGGTGGGTTCGACGACGCCCACGCCGAGGAAGGACAGCCCGGCCTCGACGGTGACGAAGGCGGGCAGCATCAGCGTCGTCTGGACCAGGATCGGGGTCCACAGGTTCGGCAGCAGCTCCGTGCGGATGATCCGCCACGGCGAGGCGCCGGTGACCTTGGCGGCCTCCACGAACTCCCGCTCCCGCAGGCTCAGCACCTGGCCGCGGAGCAGCCGCGCCAGCCCCATCCAGCCCAGGGCCCACTGCACGATGATCAGGGTCATGACACGCAGAGAGGTCGGCGTCTCCTTCTCCGGGCTGACGAACAGGGCGTACACCACGGGGGTGAAGGCCACGAACGACAGCTGGGCGGGGAAGGCCAGCAGCAGATCGATGAACCGGCCGAGGGCGTAGTCGGCCCTGCCCCCCAGATACCCGGCGGTGACGCCGATGACGATGCCGGTCAGCGTGCACAGCACGGTCACCGCGGTGGCGATCAGCAGCGAGGTGCGGATGCCGTACAGCAGCTGGGTGAACACGTCCCGGCCGAGCTGGGGTTCCAGGCCGAACCAGAACTCCCCGTCGATGCCGCCGCCCGGCTTCACCGGGTAGAAGAACTCGTCGAGCAGGCCCGGCCGGTCGAGCCCGTACGTCGTGTAGGGATCCTTGCCGTAGAGCCAGGAGATGACCGGGGCCAGCAGCGCGATCACGAAGAAGAACAGCACGACGAAGGCGGAGGCGACGCCCGTCCGGTCCCGGGTGAACCGGCGCCACATGAGCTGTCCCGGGGAGCGGCCCGCCACCTCCGCGGCAGCCGCCCCGGCCGGCTCCGGCCCCGCGGGGAGGGGCGCACCGACTCCTGTCGCACCGGCCCGGTATGGACTCGTCATCGTGTAACGCCCCCGCACTGTAGGTCCGTTGCACTGGATCGCGGCGTCGCCGAACGCCGTGAGATGAGCGGACTGTCGCAACGGGGGTCACTGCCAGTCAAGGGGCAGGCACAGGAAGCCGGGCCGGGCGGGCGCTTCTTGAGCGAAGGTTGGGCAGATCGACGTGGCTGCGTGCTTGACAGTGCCCGCACCGCCCCGCCGGACGGTGACAAGGAACGGACAACGCCGTTAACACACAAGCAACTTGGCGGAATCAGCGCCGATATGTGAACGCGTCATCCTGGACGGCGTACGGCCGTGCGGGTGCCGTGGACCGGCCGGGGGCGGTACGCCGTCCCCGGCCGGTCGTGCTCGGGGCCGGCCCCTTGCGCTCGGGCCGGCCCTCCCGCCCGCCGGCGTCCCGGGTCGGCCGCCGACGTCATTCCGGCGCCCCGCTCTCAGGTCAGGCCGAGCGATCGCTTGAGGAAGTCCACCTGGAGCAGCAGCAGATTCTCCGCCACCTGCTCCTGCGGCGTCATATGGGTCACCCCGGAGAGCGGCAGCACCTCGTGCGGGCGGCCCGCGGCGAGCAGCGCCGAGGAGAGCCGCAGGGTGTGCGCCGCCACCACGTTGTCGTCGGCCAGGCCGTGAATGACCATCAGCGGCCGGGCCGGGTCCGCGGCGCCCGACAGCCCCTCGTCGGTGACGAGCGAGTTGGCCGCGTAGACCTCCGCCTGCTCCTCCGGCAGCCCGAGGTACCGCTCGGTGTAGTGGGTGTCGTACAGCCGCCAGTCGGTGACCGGGGCGCCCGCCACCCCCGCGTGGAACACGTCCGGGCGGCGCAGCACCGCGAGTGCCGCGAGATAACCGCCGTAGGACCAGCCGCGGATGGCGACCCGGCTGAGGTCCAGGGGGTGGTTTTCGGCCAGCGCCTGCAGGGCCTCGACCTGGTCGTCCAGGGTCGCGCCGGCGAAGTCGTGGGCCACGGCCTTCTCCCACCCGGGGGAGCGGCCGGGGGTGCCGCGGCCGTCGGCGACGACCACGGCGAAGCCCTGGTCGGCGAACCACTGGGAGGTCAGATAGGCGTTGTGCGCGGCGACGACGCGCTGGCCGTGCGGGCCGCCGTAGGGGTCCATGAGGACCGGCAGCGGGCCGTCCCCCTCCCGGTGGCCCGACGGCAGCAGCACGGCGCAGGGGATCCTGCGCGCGCCCGCCTCGCACAGCTGGGCCCGCGCGGTCAGGACGGGCCGGTCCGCGACGGAGGCCACGACGCCGACGGGCTTGCCGTCCCGGTGGATCCGCACCGTCGCCCCCGGATCGGTCGGCGAGGTGGAGGAGAGCACCACGACCCCGCCGGAGCGGACCGCGGAGTGCACCCCGCGGCCCTCGGAGAGCCGCTCCATCCCGCGGCCGTTCACCCGGTGGACGTGGATCTCGCCGATCGCCGGTTCCGGCGCCTCGGGCCCGGCCGACGCCGAGATCAGCACATCGTCGTCGGTGACGTCCAGCACGGCCCGGACGTGCAGTTCGGGGCCGGTCAGCGGGCGGTCGCCCACCATCAGCACCCGCTTCCCGGCCTCGTCGGCGATCCGCACCAGTCGGCCGTCCGGCGTCCAGGCGGGCACCCCGGGGAACAGTTCCAGCCAGACCGGGTCCTCGTCCGCGTGCACCATCCGGGTGGCACCGCTCCCGGTGTCCACCGCCAGGCAGAGCTGGCTGCGCTGGTCCCGGGCCTGGACGAGCAGCAGCGGCGGCCCCGCCGCGGACCAGTGCACCCGCGCCAGGTACGGGTACCGCTCGCGGTCCCACGCGACCTCGGTGCGGGACCCGTCCAGGCCGGTGAGGAAGAGCCGGACCTCGGCGTTGGCCGTCCCGGCGGCCGGGTAGCCGACCTCGGCGGGCTCCCGGTCCGGATGGGCCGGGTCGGCGATCCACCAGCGCCGCACCGGGGAGGTGTCGACGCGGGCGACGAGCAGCCGGTCGCTCTCCGGCGACCACCAGAAGCCGCGGGAGCGCTGCATCTCCTCGGCGGCGATGAACTCCGCGAGCCCGTGGGTCACGCCCTCCGGGTCCCCGGGCTCCGGCGCGGCGACGGCCCGGTCCCCGTCGCCGTCGGCGCCGACGACGCGCAGGGCGCCGCCCATGGCGTACGCGATGTGCCGCCCGTCGGGGGACGGGCGCGGGTCCACGACACCGCTGGGGACCTGGAGTTCCCGCGCCGTGCCGGCCCGCAGTTCGGCGGCGAACAGGCGGCCGGAGAGCGCGAACGCGGCCAGCTCGACGGCGTCGTCCACCGCGTAGCCGACGATGCCCGCCGAGCCCTCACGGCTCCGCTCGCGCCGCGCCCGCTCCTCGGCCGACAGCTCCTCCGCCGCGCCGCCGAGCAGCGCGGCCGGGTCGGCGGCGATGCGCTCCTGGCCGGTGTCCAGGTCGTGCACCCAGAGCAGATGGGCCCGGTCGGTGCCGCTCCGGGTGCGCAGGAAGGCCAGCCGCGCGCCGTCCGGCGACACGGTGAAGGCGCGCGGCGCGCCCAGGGTGAACCGCTGGGTTCGGGCGTGCTGGCGCGGGAAGGTGAGCTGTCCGGTCATGCGGCGACCCTAATCGGGATGGCCGGGGTCCGGAGGGCGGCCGAGAGACCGGACTGGCCGGTTCCGCCCTTCCCGGCCGAAAGGGGACCGGCCGGATACGCCGTACCGGCCCCGTACGGCGCGGCGCGGCCGGAAATCCCCGTACCGGTACGGGCGTTGCCGGACGATGGGCGGCGCCCCTGCGCCCCTCGTGCTCCTGTGCACCGATCCATGACCTCGCACGGAAAGTTATGATCAGTTGCGCATCGTGGGTATGAAGACCGTGGCATCGGTATGTTGTCCGTCCGTTGGCCCGACCGCATTTTGGAGGTGAACCGCCGTGGCACTCTCGATTTCGGCGGTGGTGCTGCTGGCGATCATCGTCTTCCTGCTGGTCCGGAAATCCGGACTGAAGGCCGGACACGCGGTGGTCTGCATGCTGTTGGGGTTCTATCTGGCGAGCTCGTCGATCGCCCCGACGATCAGTGAGCTGACCACGAACGTGGCCGGCATGATCGGGGACATCAAGTTCTGACCCGGCCGGGCTTCCGGCGCCCCTCCCGGGGCGCCCGCTCCCGTCGTCTCCCGCGGTAGGCCTCCCGCTCCCTCGTGGGGCGGGCTCCGGCTGCCGGGGCACCGGCCCACGGCTCGTACGCTGTAGCCATGACCGACCAGCCCACCCGTGCCGCGTCGCCCGCCCCGCCGGGGAGCGCCGAGCGCACGGCTCCGTCCCGCCGTCTGCTGCTGGTGCACGCGCACCCGGACGACGAGACGATCAACAACGGCGCGACCATGGCCAAGTACGCGGCCGAGGGTGCCCGGGTCACCCTGGTGACCTGCACGCTCGGCGAGGAGGGCGAGGTCATCCCGCCGGAGCTGGCCCATCTCGCCGCGGACCGCGAGGACACCCTCGGCGCGTACCGCGCGGGTGAACTGGCCGCCGCCATGAAGGAACTCGGCGTCGAGGACCACCGCTTCCTCGGCGGCGCGGGGCGCTACCGCGACTCCGGGATGATGGGGGTCGCCTCCAACGACCGCCCCGGATCCTTCTGGAGCGCCGACGTCGACACGGCGGCCGGAGAGCTCGTCGCGGTGGTGCGGGAGGTCCGGCCCCAGGTCCTGGTCGCCTATGACGAACACGGCGGATACGGTCATCCCGACCACATCCAGGCACACCGCGTCGCGATGCGCGCCGCCGATCTCGCCGCGGACCCCGCCCACCGGCCGGAGCTCGGTGCCGCGCACACCGTGGCGAAGATCTACTGGAACTGCCTGCCGCGGTCGGTCGTCGAGGCCGGCTTCGCGCGGCTGCGGGAGTCCGGGGCGTCCTTCCCCGGGATCGCCGAGCCGGCGGACCTGCCGGGCGTGGTCGACGACGCCGAGGTGACGGCCCGGATCGACGGCCGGGCCCACGCGGCGGCCAAGTCAGCCGCCCTGCGGGCCCATGCCACCCAGATCGCCGTCGACGGCCCCTTCTTCGCGCTCTCCAACGACCTCGGGCAGCCGCTCTTCGTGGAGGAGTACTACCGGCTGGTACGCGGCACCCCGGGCGGGGAGCTCCCGGAGAGCGACCTGTTCGCCGGTGTGCCCGGCGCCGACGGCCGGGAGGAGACATGATGACGGTCGGGCGGCTCGCGGCCTTTGCCGGACTTCTGCTGCTGGGGGCGCTGACCGGGGTCACCGGCACGCTCGTCCAAGCGGCCTGGTTCCCGGGCGGATTGCTGCTCGCCCTGCTGGCGGTCGCCGGCCTCTGCTACGGCGGGCTCCGGGCGGCCGGGGTCCGTGCCGGGGCGTTGGTGCCCGCCGTGGGCTGGCTGCTGGCGGTCATCCTGCTGACGCCCGCCCGGCCGGAGGGGGACTTCCTCTTCGGCGCGGGCGTGGGATCCTACATCTTCCTGCTGGGCGGAACGATGGTCGCTGTGATGTGTGCCACCCTGCCGCACCCGCCCCCACCGGGCGTACGGCCCGCCCGACTTGACAAGTGACGTGACAGAACGCGCCATCCTGCGAGGCCGTGGCCGGGGCGGGTGATCCGGTGGTCCGGGGAGGGCTACCGGGACCGCCCCAGTATGGTGGTGCGCGCCGCCGAGCCGCCCGCGTGAGGTATGCCGGGCGGCGGAGCTAACCGGGAGAACCGCCTTGAGTCGTGAATCTGACAGTTCGTCCTCCGGGTCCACCGGCCGCGGGGGAGCCGCCTACCCCTCGGGAACCCCGCCGTACGGGGCGCGTACCTATCCGTCGCTGCACCCGACGCAGGACGACGGCGCGCACGACGGCTCCGAGACGGCCGAGTCCACCCCGCTCCCCAAGTCCGAGGAGCAGCCGAGGACCGAGACAACGCTGACCACCCGGATCAAGATCAACATCCCGGGTTCCCGGCCGATCCCGCCGGTCGTCATGCGCAAGCCGGTCGAGGAGGGCGACACCGGGGCCGGGGCCGCCGCGGGCTCCGCCGAGGCGCCCGCCGAGCCGGTCACCAAGCCGGCCGCCGCCGCTCCCGCCCCCAAGGACGAGCCCAGCGCCTCCGCCGCCGAGAGCACGGAGGAGACCCGGACGAGCGACTGGTTCGCGCCGCGCAAGCCGCAGCCGGCGCCGCCGTCCGCCCCCGCGACCCCGCCGTCCGGCTCCGACGCGCCGTCCGGCCCCGGGAAGGGCGGGCAGCAGCGCTCCGACCTGCCGTACTTCTCCGAGGGCGGCGCCGGCGGCAACCGCTCCACCCCCGCCGCCGGCTCCCCCTTCGGCAGCGGCCCGGGAGCCGGTCCCGCCGCCCAGGGGCCCGGCTCCGGACCCGGGTCGACCCCGCCGTTGGGCACGCCCCGCCCCGGCTCCGGTCCCGCGGGCCCCACCGCGTCCGGCGACGGCGACATGACGGTGCCGCCCGCCGGTCCGCGATCCGGCGCCCCCGCCCGCGGGGACGTCCCCCCGCAGCGCAACCAGCAGCCTCCCGGCCCCGGCGGCGACCGTCGCCCGCCCGCCCCGGGCATAGGGGCGGTCGGCGCGGGTGCGCCGGCTCCCTCCGGGCCGACGGCGCCCGGACGGTCCGGCCCGCCCGTTCCCGGCCACTCCGGCGCCGGTGACCTCGGCATCCCCGTGGACTCCGGCCCCCGGGCCCCCGGTGGCCCGGACGGTCCCGGCGCGCCCCAGGGCCCCGACCACGTCTCCGGCGACACCCTGGTCAGCGGCTTCCCGGCGGTCCCGCCGGCCGAGGGCTCCCCGTTCCCGGGCTCGCCCTTCCCCGGCTCGGCGTTCCCGGGCACCCCGTTCCCCGGCTCGCCGGACGCGGACGACGACGCCGGCTCCGCTCCGGCGCCTGCCGCCGCCCCCGCCCGGCCGGCCAAGAAGGGCCGCTCCAAGCTCGTCCTGGCCGGCGCCGGTGTGGTCGGCCTGGTCTGCGTCGCGTACGGCGCGGGTCTGCTGCTCGACCACGCGGACGTGCCGAACGGCACCAGCGTCCTCGGTGTGGACATCGGCGGCATGTCCAAGGAAGCGGCGGTGCAGAAGCTCGACGGCGAGCTGAGCGGCCGTACCAAGGCGCCGCTGGTCGTCACCGTCGACGGCAAGGAGCGCCCGCTCAAGCCCGCCACCGCCGGGCTCACCCTCGACACCGAGACGACCGTCGGCAACGCCGCCGGACGGGACTACAACCCGGTCTCGGTGATCGGTTCGCTCTTCGGCGGGGCCCGCGAGGCCGAGCCGAAGATCGTGGTCGACGAGGAGAAGCTCACCGCCGCCCTGCGGCAGGTCTCCGGCGAGACCGCCGGCCTCCAGGACGGCGGCATCAAGTTCTCCGGAGGCAAGGCCGTCGCCGTGCCCGGCCGGACCCACCGGGCGCTGGACGTCGACAAGTCCGTGCGGGCCGTCGAGGACGCCTTCCGGCAGCGGGCCGCGACGGGCCGCAGCGGCGCCGTCGAACTCCCGGTCGGCATGCAGAAGCCGAGCATCGACCGGGCCGAGATCGCCCGCGCGAAGAAGGACTTCGCCGATCCCGCGATGTCCGGCCTGGTCACCGTCCAGACCGACGCCGCGCACAAGATCGCGTTCAGCCCGGAGAACTCCCTGCCGAAGTTCGTGGAGATGCAGCCGATCAACGGCCGGCTCGTCGACACCTACGACCTCAAGGCGCTCCAGAAGCTGTACGGGGGCACCTTCGACGGCGTGCTCGTCCAGCGCGGCAACGGCCAGAAGACCCCCGTCACCCCGCAGGACGTGATCGGGGCGCTGCGGCAGGCGCTGCGTGAGACCAGCCCCGCGAAGCGCGTCGCCGTGATCGAGACGAACGCGCGGTAGCCGCAGGTCCGCCCCGTACGGGCCCGGCCGCGCCCCCGGGCCCCGGACCCGGCGGAAGCAACCGGCGAAGCCCCCTGTCCGGAGACCGGGCAGGGGGCTTCGCCGCGTCCGTACGCGGCTCGGGGCGGTCAGTTCAGCTTGGCCCGGGCCGCCAGCGCCTCGTGCCGGGCCGTCTCCGCCGCGTCCGCGTCCACCGGCGCGACGATCTCCGCCCAGTCCTCCAGCTCCGCCGCGCCCTCCCGGAACTCGCCGCGCTCCACCAGCAGCCGGGCGCGCTCGTAGCGCAGCCGCGCCGGGTGGCTGGGCAGCAGCAGCGACAGCTCCACCGCCCACAGCTGCACCGCCGACTGCTCCGGCCGCGCCGCCGCCCAGGCGCGGATGTTGTTGAGGATCCGCAGCACGATCTCCAGCGGCTCGGCGGGGGTGAGCATCGACGGCGCCAGGGGTTCACCGGTCGTCCCCGTCACCAGCAGCTCCGCGTCCTCGCCGGTCAGCACCCGGCCCCCGGCGAACGGGTCCACCAGCACCCGGGCGTCCTGCTCGCCGAAGCCGACCACGAAGTGCCCCGGCAGCCCCAAGCCGTAGACCGGTGCTCCCGCCCGGCGGGCCACCTCGATCCACACCACCGACAGCAGGATCGGCAGACCGCGCCGCCGCCGCAGGACGTGCGGCAGCAGGGAGGACTCCAGCCGCCGGTAGTCCGCCGGGGTGCCGTGGAAGCCGTGGCGCTCGCCCAGCAGATCGGCGACCGCCTGTGCCCAGCCCCGCGCGCCGCCGACCGGCCGGTAGGGCAGCAGCCCGGCCAGCCGGTCCAGCTCGATCTGTGCCGCGTCGATGCCCGCCTCGCCCAGCTCCGGCTCCGCCTCGGCGGCCACCAGCAGGCACAGCAGGGCGAGATCGGGCCGCTCGGAGCGGGCGGCCTCCGCGAACCGCTGCCGCCGGGCCGTGGTGTCGTGCATGTCCGCCTCGTGCCCGCTCAGTGGGGGCCGCCCTCGGGCGCCCGCCAGTGCTGGTAGGTGTGGTGCGTGCGGAAGCCCAGGTGGTCGTAGAGCGCCCGGGCCCCGTCGTTCTCCGCCTCCACCTGGAGATACGCGGCGGACGCCCCGTCGTCCAGGGCCCGGCGGGCGAGCGCCGTCATCACCGCCGAGGCCAGCCCCTGCCGCCGCAGCTCCGGGTCCACCTCCACGGCGGCGAACCCGGCCCAGCGCCCGTCGACCGCGCACCGGCCGATCGCGGCCGGCGGCGCGCCCTCCGCCCCGGGAACGGTCGCGAAGTGGACGGACGGCCCGCCCTGCAGCACCGCCACGGCTTCCGGCGTCGGCCGGGCGGACCGCTGGTAGCGGCCGAGCCAGGCGTCGTCGACGGTGCGGGACAGCCGCACCGCGGCCGCGGGCTCCGCGTCGGCGAGCCGGGCGAGCGGCGCCGTCCGGATCAGCGCGGACACCTCCCGGACCCAGCCCCGGGCCGCCAGCTCCGCGGCCAGCTCCTCCTGCGCCCCCGGCACCCCGGTGCTCAGCTGCACATACGGGGTCCCGCCGCGCGCGGCGTACCAGTCGGTGACCCGGCGCAGCGCCGCGTCCAGCGGCAGCCCGGGGTCGCCGAGCGCCAGCACCGAGTTGGCCCGCCGGGTGAACCCCGCGGCCCAGCGCAGCTCCCACTCCCCGAGCGGCTCGCTCTCCAGCGGCGGCCAGGCCCGGGCGGCGGTCCGGGCGAGTTCCCGCCAGGTCGCGGCCGGGCCCCGGTGGCGTGCCGGTCCGGCCTCGCCCGCCCGTACGGCTCCGCGCCGCGTGGCGGGGGCGGCGGGCACGACCTTCCCCGCGACGAGGCCGGACTCCGCGATCCGTACCGTCTCCCCGGTACGGCGTGTGACGGAGAGCACTCCGTCTTCCCAGGAGTCGAGCACTCCGACGGTGTCCGTAAACCTCCCGCCGCCGATCCCGGAACCGGTTCCGGGATCGGCAAGGCGCCGTACGGATACGCGTTTGCCCACGTCAGCGGCGGTGATGGAGACTTTGAGTCGTCCGCCGGTGGTGAATTCCACAGCTAGGTCCGCCCCTCCTGTTCGTCTCGTGCCCGGGAACGGAGATACTAGGTGGCGGGCATCGACGACGCCGCGCTCCCGCGCGCCCTGCGGCGGAGCCGCCATCCGGTACGCCGCCCCTATCGAGGAGGAACGACAGCGTGACCTACGTCATCGCGCAGCCTTGTGTCGACGTCAAGGACAAGGCGTGTATCGAGGAGTGCCCGGTCGACTGCATTTACGAGGGCTCCCGGTCCTTGTACATCCACCCGGACGAGTGCGTCGACTGTGGTGCCTGTGAGCCGGTCTGCCCGGTCGAGGCCATCTTCTACGAGGATGACACTCCGGAGGAGTGGAAGGACTACTACAAGGCGAACGTCGAGTTCTTCGACGAGCTCGGCTCGCCCGGCGGGGCGTCGAAGCTCGGCCTGATCGAGCGCGACCACCCCTTCATCGCAGGGCTGCCGCCGCAGAACCAGTAGGTCCGACGGCGGTCGCTCCCATCGCCTCGGTCCCGCACGGAAGATCCTTCCGTGCGGGACCGAGGCGCGTAGCGACACAGCACGCGTGACCGAAGACCCACGCGCGACGAGGAAAGAGAGCACCGTGTCCGCAGTCTCCGCCCGGCTCCCCGTCTTCCCCTGGGACCGGCTCGAGCCGTTCAAGGCGACCGCCGCCGCCCACCCGGACGGCATCGTGGACCTCTCCGTGGGCACGCCGGTCGACCCGGTGCCGGAGCTGATCCGCGGCGCTCTGCGGGATGCCGCGGACAGCCCGGGCTATCCGACGGTGTGGGGCACCCCGGCGCTGCGGGACGCGCTCACCGGCTGGTGCGCGCGGCGGCTCGGCGCGACGGGCCTGGAGCACACCAACGTGCTGCCGGTCGTCGGCTCGAAGGAGCTCGTCGCCTGGCTCCCGACCCAGCTCGGCCTCGGCGCGGGCGACCGCGTCGCCTTCCCGCGCCTGGCCTACCCCACCTACGAGGTCGGCGCCCGGCTCGCCGGAGCCGAGCCGGTCGTCTACGACCGTCCCACCGAGCTCGACCCGCGGGGCCTCCGGCTGCTCTGGCTGAACTCGCCGTCGAACCCCACCGGCCGGGTGCTGGACCGGGACGAGCTCCGTGCCACCGTGGCCTGGGCCCGGGAGCACGGCGTGCTGATCTTCAGCGACGAGTGCTACCTGGAGCTGGGCTGGGAGGCCGACCCGGTCTCGGTGCTGCACCCGGACATCTGCGGCGGCTCTTACGAGGGCATCGTCGCGGTGCACTCGCTCTCCAAGCGCTCCAACCTGGCGGGCTACCGCGCGGCGTTCCTCGCCGGGGACCCGGCGGTGCTCGGCGAGCTGCTCACCGTCCGCAAGCACGGCGGCATGATCGTCCCGGCGCCGGTGCAGGCCGCCACGGTCGCGGCGCTCGGCGACGACGCGCATGTGGCGGAGCAGCGGGGCCGGTACGCGGCGCGCCGTTCGGCGCTGCGCGGCGCGCTGGAGGCGAGCGGATTCCGGATCGAGCACAGCGAGGCCAGCCTCTACCTGTGGGCGACGCGGGACGAGCCCTGCTGGGACACCGTCGGGGACCTCTCCCGGCGCGGCATCCTCGTCGCGCCCGGCGACTTCTACGGCCCGGCGGGGGAGCGGTTCGTGCGCGTCGCCTTCACGGCGACCGACGAGCGGGTCGCCGAGGCCGTGCGCCGGCTCGGCTGACCCGCCGGCCCGGTGCCGCCGTCGGCGGCACGCGGACACGACGCCGAGGGGCCCGGGGAGCGATCTCCCCGGGCCCCTCGCTGCTTCAGGCGGACGTCAGCGGACCGACTTGTACGACGGCAGCTTGTTGCCGTTGGGCAGCGCGTGGGCGCTCCCGGTGCCCTTCGCCGCGGACCGGGCGGTGTCACCGATCAGGCGGCCGGTGGTGCTCGCGGTCTCGCCGGCGGCCTTCCGCGCGGCCGGGGCGGCGGCCTTGCCGACCTTGCCCAGGGTGCCGGCGGTCTTCGGCACGGCCTGCTTCACGGTCTTGCTGCCGGTGTCACCGGCCTGCTTGCCGACGGCCTTGGAGGCCTTGTCGACGGTCTTTCCGACGTTGGCGGTCTTTCCGAGGTTGGCGCCGTCGAGCGAGCCCACCCCGCCGAGGTTGGACGTGCTCGGCAGGTCCGCAGCGCTCGCCGTACCGGCCGCGCCGACGAGGGGAGCGGCGCCCGCTGCGACCAGCAGCGCGGCCCGGGCGATCCGACGCGTGAGGGGGAGGGACATTGTGCTCCTTCGACGGGAAGTTGCTTCAGCTTCTGACGATGTGCCTGTCCGCCGGGCGGACGCAGTGACTACCGCGTGAAGCCCGCGAAGGTTGCGGCGAACACGGGTAAAGAATTGGTAATGCGTCGCATTATCCGTCCCGGCGGAAAGCGGACGAAAAGGGGCTTCCGGCAGTGTCTGCCGAACCGTCACTTCGCTTGATGCGCAGGGAATTCCGAGGATGCGGAAGTGGTGTCACCGGGGTGATGGCGCCGACCCGGAAACGGCGGCGGTCTACCGCTATGGAGTGCCCGCTCGCACTAACGCGCGACCGTGATGAGCACCGTGCCGGAGCCCCCGGAGGAGCCCGGCACGGACCGTCCGTCGCTCTTCCGCCACCCCTGCCCGGAATTCCCGGAGCTCCACACCCGGCCCGCGTAGGAGACCTGTGCGATGCGCAGCTCGGTGGAGTGGGCCACCGCCCAGTGCGCCACTTCCCAGCCCCGGTGGCCGGTGCCGTCCCCCACTGCCGCCGTGACCGGGACCGCGACCACCGAGCGGGCGCCGCCCGCGGCACGCTGCTTCCGGCCCCCCTCCCGGCCGGGCAGGACCTCCGGGCCGAACTCGCGGACCAGCTGCGCCCGGACCCCGGCCGGATCCCCCGGCCTGCCGTCGGCGGGGGGTGTCGTACAGCTGAACGCGCCCGGCATGCGGCCGGTCAGCGCGGCGGCCAGCAGCGACGCGTTCGGCTCGTGTTTCGCGTACGCCTGCGGGAAACCGCTGCGCTGCACCTTCTGTGCCGCCACGGTCAGCGGAAGGCGTGAATAGCCGGGGACTTTCACCAGATGTTCATAGAACTTCCCGGCCGAGTAGACCGGGTCCCGGATCTGCCGCCCATTGCCCCAGCCCTGGGACGGCCGTTGCTGGAACAGCCCGACGGAATCCCGGTCGCCGTAGTCGATGTTCCGCAGGCCCGATTCCTGCATCGCGGTGGCGAGCGCGATGGTGATGGCGCGCTCCGGCAGCCCGCGGGCGGACCCCACGGCCTCGATGCTGGCGGCGTTCACCGCCTGCTCGGGCTCCAGCTCGTACCCGTCGCCGTCCCGGCCGGGCACCCGCACGGTGCACTGCGGTGCCCCCGGCCCGGTCGCCGAGAAGTGCACGGCGAGATAGCCGGCCAGCGCCAGCAGTACGGCGCAGGCCGCGCCGATCCGCAGAAGGCGGCCACGGCGGGCGGGGGAGGTCGGCTGGGACACGGGCCCACGGTACCGGCCGGAAAGGTGAGGCGCTGTGACGGACCGGACGGGCCCGGGCCCGGCGCCCGCCGGACGGCGGGCAGGGCGCCGGCCGCTCCGGGGCCATGGCCTAGGGTCGGCTGCATGGATCACCCGAGACTCGATCTGTCCCTGGACGCGGCCGCCCTCACGGCCCGCCTCGTCGACTTCCGTTCCGAGAGCGGTGACGAGACGGCGCTGGCCGACGCCGTCGAGGAGGCGCTGCGCGCGCTGCCGCACCTCACCGTCGACCGGGACGGGGACGCGGTCGTGGCCCGGACGGACCTGGGCCGCTCCCAGCGGGTGGTCCTCGCCGGTCACATCGACACCGTGCCGATCGCCGACAACGTCCCCTCGCGGCTCGACGCGGACGGCGTGCTGTGGGGCTGCGGCACCTCGGACATGAAGTCCGGCGTCGCCGTCCAGCTGCGCATCGCCGCGACCGTGCCCGAGCCCGACTGCGACCTCACGTTCGTCTTCTACGACCACGAGGAGGTCGCCGCCGAGCTCAACGGGCTCAAGCGGCTCGCCGAGAAGCACCCCGAGTGGCTGGCGGGAGACTTCGCCGTGCTGCTGGAGCCCACCGACGCCAAGGTCGAGGGCGGCTGCCAGGGCACCCTCCGGGTACGGGTCGCGACCACCGGGCGGCGCGCCCACTCCGCGCGCAGCTGGCTCGGCGAGAACGCCATCCACAAGGCCGCCCCCGTCCTGGCCCGCCTCGCCTCCTACGAGCCGCGGCAGGTCGACATCGACGGCCTCGTCTACCGCGAGGGCCTCAACGCCGTGCGGATCGAGGGCGGGCACGCGGGCAACGTCATCCCCGACGCCTGCGCGGTGACGGTGAACTTCCGCTTCGCCCCGGACCGCAGCGAGGCGGAGGCCCTGGCCCACGTCCGCGGGGTCTTCGAGGGCTTCGACGTGGAGCTCACCGACTCCGCCCCCGGGGCGCTGCCCGGGCTCTCCCACCCGGCCGCGGTGGCGTTCGTCGAGGCCATCGGCACCGAGCCCGCCCCGAAGGACGCCTGGACCGATGTGGCCCGCTTCTCGGCGCTCGGGGTCCCCGCGGTGAACTACGGGCCGGGCGACCCCAAGCTCGCGCACACCCGTGAGGAGCACGTCGCGGTCGCCGCCGTCCTGGAGGCGGAGGAGAAGCTCCGGGCCTGGCTGTCAGCCTGAGTTCCCCGGTCCGTAACCCCCGGGGGCCTACGCTGAACTGCAACGATTCCTCCCCGGTGCACAGTGGGGAGGACAGGCGGAGGGAGCACACGGTGGACAACGCCGAACCAGAGGGCACTCCGGGCGCCCCGGGGGAGAAGCGGCTCGGGCCGGTTCTGCGCCGCCGTCACCAGGTGCAGCCGAGCACCACCGACCAGCGGCTGCTGGACTCGCCGCAGGGCGAGACGGACTGGGTCCACATGGACCCGTGGCGGGTCCTGCGCATCCAGTCCGAGTTCGTGGAGGGCTTCGGAACCCTCGCCGAACTCGGACCCGCGGTCAGCGTCTTCGGCTCGGCCCGCACACCCCCCGGCACCCCCGAGTACGAGACCGGGGTGCGCATCGGACGGGCGCTCGCGGACGCCGGATTCGCGGTGATCACCGGTGGCGGACCGGGAGCGATGGAGGCGGCCAACCGGGGCGCCTGCGAGGCCGGCGGGGTCTCCGTCGGACTGGGCATCGAGCTGCCCTTCGAGCAGGGGCTGAACCAGTACGTCGACATCGGCGTGAACTTCCGCTACTTCTTCGTCCGGAAGACGATGTTCGTGAAGTACGCGCGCGGGTTCGTGGTGCTGCCCGGCGGCCTGGGCACCCTGGACGAGCTGTTCGAGGCGCTGACCCTGGTCCAGACCCGCAAGGTGACCCGCTTCCCGATCGTGCTGTTCGGCAGCGACTACTGGCAGGGCCTGGTCGACTGGCTGCGGAACACCCTGGTCGCCCAGGGCAAGGCCGCCCTGCGGGACCTGGAGCTGTTCCACATCACCGACGACGTGGACGAGGCCGTCGCCCTGGTGAGCAAGGAGATCTCCACCGGCGCGGCCGCCGAGTGGCCCGTGGAGGCGCGGCCCCCGGAGTAGCGGGCGCGGGCGCCCGGCCGGGCCCCGGCCCGGCGCGGCACCCGGCGGCAGCGGCCGCCGGGAGCGGGGCGCCCTTCCGCCGACGGCGGCTCGGGCGCGGACCGGGCCGCCGGTACCGGGCGCGGCAGCCCCACCGGCGGGAGCCCCGGGAGCCCCGGGCAAGCCCTAGGCGAGGCCGCGGCGGGCCACCGCCGGGGGCCGGTGCCCCGCGATCGAGGCCACCATGTCCAGCACCTGCTTCGTCTCGGCGACCTCGTGCACGCGGTAGACCCGCGCGCCCAGCCAGGCCGACACCGCGGTCGTCGCCAGGGTGCCGATCAGCCGCTCCTTGACCGGGCGGTCCAGCGTCTCGCCGACGAAGTCCTTGTTGGACAGCGAGACCAGGACCGGCCAGCCGGTCTCCGTCATCTCGCCGAGCCGGCGGGTCGCCTCCAGCGAGTGCCGGGTGTTCTTCCCGAAGTCGTGGCCGGGGTCGATCAGCACCGCGTCCCGCCGGACACCGAGGGCGACGGCGCGCTCCGCCAGGCCCACGGTGACGCGGAGGATGTCCGCCATCACGTCGTCGTAGGCGGTCCGGTGCGGGCGGGTGCGCGGTTCGGCGCCGCCCGCGTGGGTGCAGACCAGCCCCGCGCCGTGGCGGGCCGCGACCTCGGCGAGCCGGGGGTCGACCCCGCCCCAGGCGTCGTTCAGCAGGTCCGCGCCCGCCGCGCAGACCGCCTCGCCGACCTCGTGCCGCCAGGTGTCCACGCTGATCACCACGTCCGGGTGGCGGCGGCGCACCTCGGCCACGAAGCCCACCGTGCGCCGTGCCTCCTCCTCGGCGGTGACCTCCGCGCCGGGGCCGGCCTTGACGCCGCCGATGTCGATGATCGCGGCGCCTTCGGAGACGGCCTGTTCGACCCGGGCGAGCGCGGGCTCGTCCTGGAACGTCGATCCCCGGTCGTAGAAGGAGTCCGGGGTCCGGTTCACGATCGCCATGATCACCGGCTCGTGCTCCCCGAACTCGCGCGTCCCCAGACGCAGCACCACGCGTAACCTCCTCGGGCCGCCCTGCGGGCGACGGCGCCGGTTGTCGGACAGGCCCTGGGGACCCACCGGTCCGGCGGGCCCGGAGCGACCCTAACGCCTGCCGGGCAGTACGGCCGCCGGGCCGGACGGGGTTGTGCGGGCCCGAGCGGAGGGGACGGTTCCCCGCATGTGGGGCATCGGGCAGCGGCGCGCCCGGCGCAGGGGCGGGCGTGGCACGATCGTGGTCTACAGATCGGCACAGGTTCGTACGGCCCCGGGGAGATCGTCGTGTTCTGGTTCCTGCTCGTCGCGCTGGTCGTGGTGGTCGCCGCGGTCACGCTCGTCGTCGTCGGCGGTGACGACGGCGTCGCGCTGCCGGAGGCGCAGCCGGACCGGCTCCACGACCCGTTGCCCGCGGACCGTCCGGTCGCCCGCGCCGACGTCGACCGGCTGCGCCTGCCGGTGCAGGTGCGCGGGTACCGGATGACGGACGTCGACGACGTGCTCGGCCGGCTCGGCGCGGAGATCGCCGAACGCGACGCCCGGATCGCCGAGCTGGAAGCGGCCCTCGCGGGTGCGCAGGCCACGGCGATGGGGCGGTCGTCCGAGGCGGAGGAGTCCGGCACGGACGGCCCGCAGGACGAGCGGCCCGGCGACTCCGGGCCGCGTTCATGAGCGCCGCGGCGGGCGCCGTCGCGGGGCCGGACGGCCGGCTGCGCTGCCCGTGGGGCCTGTCCGCCGAGGACTACGTCACCTATCACGACACCGAGTGGGGCCGCCCGCTCCACGGTGACGAGGCGCTGTTCGAGCGGCTGTGCCTGGAGGCCTTCCAGTCGGGCCTGTCCTGGCTGACGATCCTGCGCCGCCGGGAGGGGTTCCGGTCCGCGTTCCGGGACTTCTCGGTACCGGCCGTGGCCGCCTTCACCGCGGCGGATGTGGAACGGCTGCTCACCGACACCGGGATCATCCGCAACCGCGCCAAGATCGAGGCGGCGGTGAACAACGCCCGGGTCATCGCCGGACTGGCCGACGGCGAGCTGGACGCCCTGATCTGGTCCTACGCTCCGGACCCCGCGGGCCGCCCGGCACCCCGCACCCTGGCCGACGTCCCGGCGGTCACCCCGGAGTCGACCGCGCTGGCCAAGGACCTCAAGAAGCGGGGATTCCGCTTCGTCGGTCCCACCACGGCCTACGCGCTGATGCAGGCCTGCGGGCTGGTCGACGACCACCTGGCGGACTGCTTCGCACGGGGCGGCGGCACGGCCTGAACGCCGTGGGCCCGCCGCTCACCGGCGGCTCTTCCAGCGGGTCCCGATGGCCGGCGGGCCCCGACGCCCCGTGGGACCCGCCGCCCGGCGGCCTACCGGCCGAGGAACCGCGGCTTCTCCTTCTTCACGAAGGCCTCCACCGCGATGCTGTGGTCCTCGGACGCGCCCGCGCGGACCTGGAGCTCGTCCTCCTTGGCGAGGGTGCTCTCCAGACCGTGCGCCGCGCCGTGCGCGAGGGACGCCTTGATCGCCGCGTAGGCGGCGGTCGGGCCCTCGGCGAGCCGGCGCGCGACGGCCTCCGCCTCGGCGGCGAGGCCGTCGGCGGGGACGACCTTGTTGGCGATGCCCAGCTCCAGTGCCTCCTGCGCGCTGACGTTCCGGGGGAAGAACAGCAGGTCGGCGGCGCGCCCGTGGCCGATCAGCCGGGGCAGCGTCCAGGAGACCCCCGAGTCGGCGGTCAGCGCGACCCCGGCGAAGGAGGTGTTGAAGGCCGCCGTGTCCGCGACCACCCGGTAGTCCGCGGCGAAGGCGAAGCCCGCGCCCGCTCCCGCCGCCACGCCGTTGACCCCCGCCACCACGGGCTTCGGCATGCCGGCGATCGCCGTGACGATGGGGTTGTAGTGCTCCCGGACGGTGGTCATCGTGCTGCCGCTGCCCCGCTCGCGGTCCTCGGCCAGCAGTCCGATGTGCTCCTTGAGGTCCTGGCCGACGCAGAACGCGCGGCCGCTCCCGATGAGCAGGACGGCCCGCACCGCGGGGTCGTCCGCGGCCTGGCGCAGGCTGTCCCGCAGCGCGACCTTGGTCTCGGTGTTGAGCGCGTTCATGGCATCGGGACGATTCAGAGTGATCGTCGCGAGGCCGTCGGTCACCTCGTGCAGCACGGCGTCCGCCATTGCAGGGTCCCCTCCGTCGGGTGGCTCGGTGGTCGGTCGGGAACAGCATGGCGGAGATCGTCGGCCCCGGCACCGGCGCCTGGTGTGTGACCTGCGTCCAACTCTTCGGTGTCCCGCTCGGGCAGAGGATCGCGCAGTATCGCAGGCCGATCGCCGAATTGGGTGGTTTTGCGGGAGCGCGTTGCAGAAGGTATGCCGACCGATGTTGGTCATCGGGTCCTGCCATGCGGGATAATGGCCTGGAAGCAATGTGTTCGATGCCGGTGACCCTGTCATGTCATGGTGCCGTCGGCTGACGATGAGCTGGTTTCAGGAAGGGGAACGAGCATGGCGGCCATGAAGCCGCGGACGGGCGATGGCCCGCTCGAGGTGACCAAGGAGGGGCGGGGCATCGTCATGCGCGTTCCGCTCGAAGGCGGCGGTCGTCTCGTCGTCGAGCTGACACCGGACGAGGCTGACGCGCTCGGCGACGCGCTGAAGAAGGTCGTCGGCTGAGACGCGGGCCACAGCTCTTTTCGCACTGCCCCGGCGAGGGACGCGCACACCGCGGCCCGCACGCCGGGGCAGTGCCGTGTGCGGGCACGGGAGAGCGGGGCGGGCCCCCGCGCCGCTGGGGGCGGCTGCCCCGCGGGGTCCCGGAGGCGTGTCCCCGGCCGGCGCCCCGGCGGAGGGGCGGGGTCAGCGCTTGACGGCGCAGAGCAGCCCGTCGCCCACCGGCAGCAGCGAGGGCAGCAGGACGGTGCTCTCCCGGACGGCGCGCAGGAGTTCCCGCAGCCGCTGGACCTCGGTGGGCGGAGTGGAGGAGTCCACGGTCCGGCCGTCCGCGAAGACGCCTTCGAAGATCACGAGCCCGCCCGGTCTGAGCAGGCGCAACGATTCGGCGAGGTAGTCCAGGCACTCCGTCCGGTCGCCGTCGCAGAACACCAGGTCGTATCCGCCGTCGGCCAGGCGGGGCAGGACGTCGAGCGCCCGGCCGGGGATGAACCGGGCGCGGTTCCCGGCGAAGCCGGCGGCGCGGAAGGCCTGGCGCGCGAACTGCTGCCGCTCCGGTTCGAGGTCGACGGTGGTCAGCACGCCGTCGGGGCGCATGCCGTGGAGCAGGTGGATCCCGGAGACGCCGGTGCCGGTGCCGATCTCGGCGACGGCCTTGGCATCCGCCGCGGCGGCGAGCAGGCGCAGTGCCGCACCGGTGCCGGACGACACCGAGCGGAGCCCTGCTTCCTCGGCCCGGTCGCGGGCCCAGCGCAGCGCCTCGTCCTCGGCGACGAACGCATCGGCGAACGCCCAGCTCGTCTGGCGGTTGCCGGTAATGGCCCTCTCCTGTCCCCGTAGTCGACGCAACGGTGACTGTATCCGTTGCCCCGGGAACCCGCTGATGGGACCGGGCGTTACGGGGAAGGGGAACGGGGAAGGGAAGCGGCGCCACGATGCCTAAAATGCGGGTCAAAGATCCTTATCCGGAGCTAACGGGCGAGGTGGATATGGTAGGGGCTCTACTGGACACCACCAGAGCCGACAGGGGAGGTGCGGCTGCGGCCGGTGACCGGGGAGTGCTCAGGCGCTTTCGCAGGTCGGCCGGCGAGCCGAAATCCGTGACCGACACCGCTGACCGTTCCCGCGCCACCGCCGCCTCCGCGCCGACCGCGACCTTCTCCAGCACTGCGTCTTTCGGCGACGAGGCGGACGCCACGGCGTGGACTCCCCCCACCTGGGAGGAGATCGTCAGCACCCACAGCGCACGGGTCTACCGTCTCGCCTACCGTCTGACGGGCAACCAGCACGACGCCGAGGACCTCACCCAGGAGGTCTTCGTCCGGGTCTTCCGTTCGCTGTCCACCTACACGCCCGGCACCTTCGAGGGCTGGCTGCACCGGATCACCACGAACCTCTTCCTGGACATGGTCCGCCGCCGGCAGCGCATCCGGTTCGACGCTCTGGGTGACGACGCCGCCGAGCGGCTGCCCAGCCGGGAGCCCTCCCCTCAACAGCACTTCCACGACAGCCACTTCGACGCCGATGTGCAGCAGGCGCTGGACACCCTCGCGCCGGAGTTCCGCGCGGCGGTGGTGCTCTGCGACATCGAGGGGCTGTCGTACGAGGAGATCGCGGCCACGCTGGGCGTCAAGCTCGGCACGGTCCGCAGCCGGATCCACCGCGGCCGGTCCCATCTGCGCAAGGCGCTCAAGCACCGGGCGCCCGCGCCCCGCGCCGGGCGGGCGGTCCCGCTGGCCGCCGCTGTCCCGGCCATCGCAGGAGAGGGCGGGAGGGCGTGATCGGATCCGGTGGTGCGAGCCATGCAGAGCAGCACCTGGGCGACCGTCTCGCCGCGCTGGTCGACGGCGAGCTCGGACACGACGCGCGTGAGCGGGTGCTGGCGCATCTGGCGACCTGCTGCACCTGCAAGGCCGAGGCCGACGCCCAGCGGAAGCTGAAGAGCTTCTTCGCCGAGACGGCGGAGCCGACCCCCTCGGAGGGGCTGCTCGCGCGGCTCCAGGGGCTGCCCGGAGGCGATCCGGGCCGGGAGGGCGCGCCCTTCGGCTCCGGGAACGGCTTCGGGGACGGCGTGTTCGGCATGTCTCCGGAGCAGTTCGCCTATGGTCCGGCGGGTGCCCATCGCGGGCCGGACCGGTCCGGCTTCCGCATCCATGACGTCGAGCGGTCCGCCTCACGGGGCCGCCGGTTCGCGTTCGCCGCTGCCGGGGCGGTCTCCCTGGCCGCCTTCGCTCTCGGCGGCGCGCTGCCGTTCGAGGGGCCGGGCGAAACCCCGTCGGCGCGCGGCGACGGCGCGGTGAAACCGGTGCGCACGGCTCCGTCGAGGAGCGGAGCGGCGGGCGGTGGCGATGCGCTGCTGGTCGCGTCGGCCCCGGGCGGCCAGCGCGTTCCGCTCACCGTGCCCAGCTGGGCCCGCCGGCCCTCCTCCCCGCTGCCGGCCGCCGAGCCGTCGGGCCCGCTGTTCCCGTACGCCTCGCCGGTGCTGACGGCGCCCACGGTGCTCAGCCCCCTGATACGTCCGGCGGCCCCGGTGCGGCAGGACATCGCGCCCGGCGGGAAGCTGCTCAGCGGCGCTCCGGCCCCGTCGCCGTCCCCCTCCTCGTCCTCGGACCGGTCGGAGCCGGTCGTCGCCGCCACGGCCCCCGAGGCGCGGGCCTCCGCAGGCCACTGACGCTCCCCGGCGCGTGGCCGCGCTGCCCGGTCCCCCTGCGCACCACCGCGCGCACCTGGTTGAATCGCTGGCGCGGGGGGAGCGGACCGGGCGGCGCAGCGGCCCGTGCCGTGCCGGGCGAGCACTGGGGAGAACATGGACGAGGGGAAGGCCGCCGGGCCCGAGCCGAAGTGGTGGAGCCGGCCCCGGCGGAGCGCCATCGGCCGGCAGGCCGCGGAGGCGGACCACGGCAGCGGGGGCGTTCCGGGGACGGGCCCCGGGACCGGGACGAGCGCGGCACCGGCACACCAGGACTCCGCGGCCCCGCCATCGGAGCCGGCGGCCGCCGCTCCGGAGCCCGGATCCGTGCAGGTCGGCTCCGCGTCCGCCGCTGAGGAGCAGGGGCCGCTGGTCGGCGCCGTCTCCGTACCCGCGGACTCCGTACCCGCGGACTCCGTGCCCGCGCAGCCCGAGCCGCAGCAGCCGGGGCCGGGCCCGGCGGCCGACGGCGCGGCCGGCGGGCCGCAGCCCCGGCACGCGCCCGACCCCTACAGCACCCCGCCCTACGGCCGGCCCGGTCCCTGGGCCCCGGCCCCGCCCGTGCAGCGGCCCGTGACCACTCCGCCGCACGGAACTCCGGCGGCGACCCCCGCCCAGGGGACCCAGGTGCCCCACCAGCCGGGCCCCGCACATCAGCCGGGCCCCGCACATCAGCCGGGCCCCGCACATCAGCCGGGCCCCGCACATCAGCCCGGCCCCGCACACCGGCCGGGACCGCAGCAGACGCCCGCCCCGTCGCCGGGAAGCCAGTGGGACCGCTACGACCCGTGGTACGCCGCGCCCGCCACGGCCGGGCCCGTGACCGCCCGGGACGATGCTCCCCGGCGCTCCTCCCGGCGCGGCAGCCTGCTCGTCGGCGCGCTGCTGCTCGCGCTGGTCGCGGGCGGTATCGGCGGCGGCATCGGGGCGTACGTCGAGCGCAACGGCGGCCTCACGGAGGTGGAGCTGCCGCAGGCCCCGGCGGAGGCCGGAGGCCGCGATCCGCACAGCGTCGCCGGGATCGCCTCCACCGCGCTGCCGGGCGTCGTCACCCTGCACGTCGAGGGCGCCGGAGCACAGGGCACCGGCACCGGCTTCGTGCTCGACGGGCGGGGCCACATCCTGACCAACAACCACGTCGTGGAGCCCGCGGGCAAGGACGGCGGGATCTCCGTGACGTTCAGCGGCGGGGAGACGGCCGAGGCCGAACTCGTCGGCCGGGACAGCGGCTACGACCTCGCCGTGGTCCGGGTCAAGGGCGTCTCCGGGCTGAAGCCGCTGGCCCTGGGCAACTCCGACTCGGTGCGGGTGGGCGACCCGGTGGTGGCGATCGGCGCCCCGTTCGACCTGGCGGGCACCGTCACCACCGGCATCATCAGCGCCAAGGAGCGCCCCATCACCGCGGGCGGGGAGAAGGGCGACGGCAGCGACATCAGCTATGTCGACGCGCTCCAGACCGACGCCCCGATCAACCCCGGCAACTCCGGCGGGCCGCTGGTGGATTCCCGCGGCCGGGTCATCGGCATCAACAGCGCCATCCGCGCCGCCGACGGCGGATCCGGTGCGGACGGCGCCCAGGGCGGCAGCATCGGCCTGGGCTTCGCCATACCGGTCAACCAGGGCAAGCGGGTCGCCGAGGAGCTGATCAACAAGGGCGAGGCGACACACCCGGTGATCGGGGTCACCCTGGACCTGGAGTACCGCGGCGACGGCGCCCGCGTCGGGAAGGGAGCCGCGTCGGTGAAGCGCGGCGGCCCCGGCGACCGGGCCGGCATCGAGCCCGGCGACGTGATCACCGAGGTGGACGGCGCCCGGGTGCACAGCGGGGAGGAGCTGATCGTCAAGATCCGCAGCCACCGCCCCGGCGACCGGCTCCGCCTCGGTCTGGAGCGCGACGGCAGCGAGCGCACCCTCCGGCTCACCCTCGGCAGCGCGAGCGGCCGGTGATGCGGTACCGCCCGGGCCGCGCGGCCGGGTACCGTGGACCGGGCCCCGGCCCGCGCACCCATCCCGGCGGGGACGACCTCATCCGACCTGCCGGGCCGTGGACATCTCAAGGAGTTGCAAGGTGTTCAATGACATAGGTCCACTGGAGCTGGTCGCTCTGGTGATCCTTGCCGTGCTCATCTTCGGCCCGGACAAACTGCCCAAGCTCATCCAGGACATCTCGCGCTTCATCCGCAAGATCCGGGACTTCTCCGATGGGGCCAAGGCCGACATCCGGTCCGAGCTGGGCCCCGAGTTCAAGGACTTCGACTTCGAGGACCTCAACCCCCGGACCTTCGTCCGCAAGCAGTTCATGGACGACGACGACCTGGGGCTGAAGGAGATCCGCAACGGCTTCGACCTCCGCAAGGAGGTCACCGAGGTCTCCGACGCGGTGCGCGGCCGGGAGAGCGGTGCCTCCGTCGGCGGGGCGGCCGCGTCCTCCTTCGGCACCTCCGGCGGCTCCGACCTGCTGCGCAAGCGTGATCACCAGGCCCCCGACGAGCGTCCGCCGTTCGACTCCGACGCCACGTGATCCCCCCGTATGTCCGACGGGGCGGACCGGGGTGGCTATCCTCCCTGTGTCCGGGGTGACGCCGCCCGCGGGGGCGGATCGCACTGAGACGACGGGGCAACAAGGAGGCACCACGCAGATGGAGACGACCAGTCGGCCCGGGGCACAGGGGGCGCCCGACGAGCCCAGTACGTCCACCGATGTGGAGGCCGGAAGAGCGGCCCAGGACGTGCCGGGAGGCCGCAGTCTCGACGGCTATCTGCTGGCAGGCTTTCCCTGGTACGGGCTGGACGAGGCCTTCACCGGCCCGCGCTGGCTGATGCAGGTCGGCTCCGCTGCCGACGGCACGGTCGAACACGGGTCGACCGGACACGGCGAGGTGCCCTCGGTACGGGTCGAGACCGAGCACGCCAAGCAGCGCTTCACGGTCGTCGTCACGGTCGCCGACCGTCCGGTGCGGCGCAGCGCGGACGGCACCGGCACGCTGGAGGCCACCTCGGTCTCGTCGGCCGCCTGGCTGGCCGGTTCGGGCCTGCTCTCCTGCACCTGGCCGAGCCAGATGGAGCGGGCCCTGCGCGACGACTGGCTGAACCAGCAGACCGCGATCGCCTGGGAGCTGGCCGAGGACCCGTCCGCGCCCGACTGGACGTCGCTGTCGCTTCCGGTGGACGGCGTGCCCACCCCGTTCCACTACCGGGAGTCCGAGTACGGCTGGGTGCTGGCCGGTTCGTCACCGGCCCGGGAGGGCGTGCACGTCGGCGCCTACGGGCGCGGGATGAGCGCCTACGGCCTCGGCTTCTCCGTGATCAAGGACATCGCCGGATACACCGGCTGACGGACCGCGCCCCCGGCTCGGGGAGGCCGGCGGCGATCAGCGGGCCGGGCGGCGACGGGGGAACCGTCCGGCATCTCCGCAACCCTCGTGTCCCGGCCCACCGGAATGCCATCGGAGTCCCGCCGGAATCCCACCGGGTGCCTCCCGGAGCCCCACGCCCCGCTTCCCCGCCCGGAGAGCGCGCGCTCTCCGGCGCCTCCCGACCGTGCCCCGGCCCGCCGCGGCGGGCCCGGCGCCCGTCCCCGCCGCGGACACCCCGGGACGCGACGACGGCGGGGCGTTCCCGGAACTCCGCGCCCCGGAACACCCCGCCGTCGGACGGGTGTTGTGCGGTTCAGAACTTGTTGCGCGGGGTGAGCCCCAGCGTCATGCCCGCCAGGCCGCGCTGACGGCCGCCGAGCTTGCCCGCGATGTCCCGCAGCGCGCTGCCCGCGGGGGAGTCCGGGTCGGTGAGCACGACCGGCTTGCCCTCGTCGCCGCCCTCCCGCAGCCGGACGTCGATCGGGATGGCGCCGAGCACCGGGACCTCGGCACCGGTGGTCCGGGTCAGCCCCTCGGCGACCCGCTGCCCGCCGCCGGTGCCGAACACGTCGACCATCTCGTCGCAGTGCGGGCAGGGCAGCCCCGACATGTTCTCCACGACGCCGACGATCTTCTGGTGGGTCTGCACCGCGATGGAGCCGGCCCGCTCCGCCACCTCGGCGGCGGCCTGCTGAGGCGTCGTCACCACCAGGATCTCCGCGTTCGGCACCAGCTGCGCCACCGAGATGGCGATGTCACCGGTGCCCGGCGGCAGGTCGAGGAGGAGCACGTCCAGGTCGCCCCAGTAGACGTCCGCCAGGAACTGCTGGAGGGCGCGGTGCAGCATCGGGCCGCGCCAGACCACCGGGGCGTTGCCCGGGGTGAACATCCCGATCGAGATGACCTTCACGCCGTTCGCCGACGGCGGCATGATCATGTTCTCGACCTGGGTGGGGCGGCCGTCCGTACCCAGCATGCGCGGCACCGAGTGGCCGTAGATGTCGGCGTCGACGACACCGACCTTCAGCCCGTCCGCCGCCATCGCCGCGGCCAGGTTGACCGTGACCGAGGACTTGCCGACGCCGCCCTTGCCGGAGGCCACCGCGTACACCCGGGTCAGGGAGCCCGGCTTGGCGAACGGCACCTCGCGCTCCGCCGTGCCGCCGCGCAGCGAGGCGGTCAGCTCCTTGCGCTGCTCGTCGCTCATCACGTCGAGCTCGACGCTGACCCCGGTGACGCCCGGCACCCGGGAGACCGCCTCGGTGACCTCGCGGGTGATGGTGTCGCGCAGGGGGCAGCCGGAGACCGTCAGATAGACGCCGACCGCGACCGACCCGTCCGCCGCGATGTCCACCGATTTGACCATCCCGAGTTCGGTGATGGGGCGGTGGATCTCGGGGTCGTTCACCGTCGCGAGCGCGTCGCGCACCGCCTCTTCGGCGGGCACTGCGTCGGGGGCGTCGGTCGTGTCGGTAGCCATGCCCCGATGGTACGGCGCCGGACCGACGGCGAGGAAAGGACGTCAGCGGTCGCGTTGGTCACTTTCCGCAGGTCGCTGCTCATCCAGGTCCTTGAGCAGCTCCTCCAGCTCGGAGCGGATCCAGTCCCGGGTGGCGACCTCGCCGAGCCCCATCCGCAGCGCCGCCACCTCCCGGGTCAGGTACTCGGTGTCGGCGATGCTGCGCTCGTGCCGGGCGCGGTCCTGTTCGAGGCTGACGCGGTCCCGGTCCGACTGCCGGTTCTGGGCGAGGAGGATCAGCGGGGCGGCGTACGAGGCCTGCAGCGACAGCACCAGCGTCAGGAAGATGAACGGGTACTCGTCCCAGCGCAGATCCGACGGCGCGGCGATGTTCCACACCACCCAGAGCAGGATGACGACCGTCATCCAGACGATGAAGCGGCCGGTGCCCAGGAAGCGCGCGATCCGCTCCGAGAGCCGTCCGAAGGCGTCCGGGTCGTACTCCGGCAGCGGCCTGCGCCGCCGGATCTGCGGCAGGTCGAGACGGCGCACCCGCTCGGCGCGCTCCACCCGCTCCGGGCGCGGGCGGTCGGTGCGGCCGTCGCGGCGGTCAGCCTGCATGGGCGGCTCCCCACGCCCGGGGGACCTCGGACTCGCGCCAGTCCTCGGGCAGCATGTGGTCCAGGACGTCGTCCACCGTGACCGCCCCCAGCAGGTGCCCCGCCTCGTCGACGACGGGCGCCGCGACCAGGTTGTACGTCGCGAGGTAGCCGGCCAGCACCGGCAGCGGGGCGTCCGGCGGCAGCGGCTGCAGATCGCTGTCCACGATGGCCCCGACCAGGGTGAAGGGCGGGTCGCGGAGCAGCCGCTGGAAGTGCACCACGCCCAGGTAGGTGCCGGTGGGCGTCTGGTCGGGCGGCCGGCACACGTACACCTGCGCGGCGTGGGCGGGGGTCAGGTCCGGGTCGCGGACCCGGGCGAGGGCCACGGCGACCGTCGCGTCCGGCCGGAGCACGATCGGTTCGGTGGTCATGATGCCGCCCGCGGTGCTCTCCTCGTACGACATCAGCCGCCGCACGGAGGCGGCGTCGTGCGGGCGCATCAGGCCGAGGAGGCGTTCCTTGTCCGTCTCGGGCAGCTCGGAGAGGAGGTCGGCGGCGTCGTCCGGGTCCATGGCCTCCAGGACGTCGGCGGCCCGCTCCTCCTGGAGCTTGCCGAGGATCTCCACCCGGTCGTCGTCGGGCAGTTCCTCCAGGACGTCGGCGAGCCGGTCGTCGTCGAGCGCCGCCGCGACCTCGGCGCGGCGCTTGGCGGAGAGATGGTGCAGGACGTTCGCGAGGTCCGCGGGACGCAGCTGTTCGAAGGTGGCCAGCAGGTTGGCCGCGCCCTGCCCCTCCTCCTCGACGGAGAAGCCGGTGACGGCCGACCACTCGACGGTCAGGGTCTCGCCGCGGCGCCGCAGCGCGCCGCCCCGGCCGCGCCGGACGAAGACCTTGTCGATCTCCCAGTCCCGGCGGCCGGGCAGCTGGGTCACCGAGACGTCGAGGACGGTGACCTCCTCGCCCGTCTCCACCTGCCGCACCCGCCGGTCCAGCAGCTCGCCGATCACCAGGGTCTCCGTCGGCCGCTGTTCGAAGCGGCGCATGTTCATCACCCCGGTCGTGATGACCTGGCCGGACTCCACACCGGTGACCCGGGTCATCGGGACGAAGATCCGGTGCCTGCTGACGACCTCCACGACCAGCCCCAGCACGTGCGGCGGCCGGCCTCCCACCCGCAGCATCACCACCAGATCGCGCACCCGGCCGACCTGGTCGCCGTGGGGGTCGAACACCGCGACGCCCGCGAGGTGGGAGATGAAGACCCGGGGGGCGCCACCCGCCATGTCGCGCGCCTCCTTAAATCCGGGCAAAAGGTCTGATATCGGATTCAGGCTAACGTGCCCCGGTCGGGGCCGCCGGAACAGGGGAGCCGGACGGCTGCCTGTCGAGCCCCGGGTACCGCCCAGGTACGCTGCCGTCTGCTGTCGAGGTCACCCGCATCCAGGAGGCACAGCCGACGTGACTGCATTCCCCCGCACACGGAACGCGGTACTCGTGGGGGCCGTGTGCACGGGACTCGCCGCGGCGCTCGCCGGGTGCGGCAGCGGCGAGGACCCCGACGCCGGGACGAACGGCGTCGGCAAGCTCTCCGCGACGAAGATCGAGGGCAAGGCCCGCAAGGCCGTCGACGGCGCCGAGGCGGTACGGCTGGCGGGCAGCCTCGTCACCAAGGGGCGGACCTACCGGCTCGACATGCGGCTGAAGAAGGACGGCGGGATCGGCCAAGTCTCCACCAAGGGCAGGCGCTTCGAGCTGCTGCGGGTGGGGGACGAGCTCTACCTGAAGGCCGACACCGCCTTCTGGTCCGGCCAGCAGGGCGGCTCCACGCCCTCCGACAGCGCCGCGGCCAGCAAGCTCGACGACAAGTACGTCAAGGTGCCCAGCGGCGACCCCGCGTACAAGCAGCTCAGCGGCTTCACCGAGATGGACCTGATGCTCGACGGCCTGCTCGGTCTGCACGGCAAGCGCGCCGCCGGCGACCGCGGCAGCGTCGGAGGGGTGCGCACCGTCCGGGTCACCGCGGGGAACGGCGCCGGCGGCGCCTTCGACGTCTCGCTGGAGGGCACGCCCTACCCGCTGCGGCTGCAGCGCGCGGGCGGCGCCGGAGTGGTCCAACTCTCCGACTGGAACCAGGACTTCGGCCTGAAGGCGCCGGACAAGGAACACATCGTCGACTACGGCCGGCAGATCTCGACAAACTAGGGCTTGCCGTCCGGGCCGCTCCGGCCTTCCGCGGGCCCGCGGAATTCCCACGGAACTCGCGGACCTTCCGCCGTACCGGCCGTCCTCACTCCGCGGCGCCGCCCCGGCGGCGCCTGCGGCCCAGGAGCCCCCGGCCCAGCAGCTTCGGCAGTGCGGCGGGGATCGGACGCCGCGTGGTGGCGGGGGACTGCGGGGGCACGGCGGCCAGTGAGCCGTCCGGCAGCCCGCCGGGGGCACCCGCGGGCTCCAGCCGCAGCACCCGGCACTCCCGGGCCCAGCGGTCGGTGATCTGCTCGGCGTCCGGGGCGTTCAGCCGCTTCCCCTTCAGCTCGTCGACGGCGGCCTGCCAGCCCTCGCCGCCGGGAGCCAGCTCGGTCACCCGGGCCGGCCAGCTCACCAGACGGCCGCCCTTGTCCTTGCTGCGCACGGTCACCTCGGCGGTTCCGCCGTCGGTGAGACCGAGCCCGGTGAACGGCTGCTCGCCCGGACCGTCCCCGACGAGACAGGCGGCGCCGTCGAGCCACAGGTGCCACAGCGGGCGGGCCGGCGCGACCGCTCCGTCGCTGCCCCGGACCCAGATCAGGCCGGACTTCTTGGTGGCCTCCTCGATGAGGGCGCGGTCCATCAGGGCGGGCGTCTGCGTCATGACCTCACTCTAAGCCTCGCCGCCCGGCCGCCTCCGGTCCGGTCACGGCTGCGCCACCGGAGCCCCGGCATGACGGCGCCCGCCCCACGGGTGCGCCGCCCGCCCCGCGGCCTACGCTGAACGGGTCCGCTCCGCTCTCCCCCTCCGCACCCCGTGAGGACCCCGTGCCCGCAGCCCCGACCCGTAGCGGCCGGACCGCCGCCGCCCCCGGCGCGGTGTCCGCCCACCGGATCGACCTGCTGCTCCTCGCGGTGGCCGTCTCCGGGATCTCGTTCTCCGCGCCGCTCATCGCGGCGACCGCCGCACCGGCCCTGGCCATCGCGTTCTGGCGGAACGCCATGGGGGCCGGCGCGCTCGCCCCGCTCGCGCTGCTCCGGCACCGGTCCGAACTGCGCGGCATGGGCCGCCGGGAGCTGTTGCTGTCCGCCGCGGCCGGCGCCCTGCTCGCGCTGCACTTCGGGCTCTGGCTGCCCAGCCTGCGTCTGACGTCCGTGGCCTCCTCGATCGCGCTGGTCACCACCACGCCCATCTGGACGACCGTGGTGCTCCGGCTGCGCGGACACCGGCCGGCCCCCCTGGTCTGGGCGGGCACCGCCGTGGCGTTCCTCGGGGTGCTGGTGCTCACCGGGGTGGACCTGTCGCTGTCCCCGTCCGCCCTGGCCGGCGACGCCCTCGCGCTGGGCGGCGGTATGGCGGCGGCCGGGTACGTGCTGATCGGGTCCGCGGTGCGCCGCACCGTGACCACGACCGCCTACTCCTCCGTCTGCTACACCACGACCGCCGCGCTGCTGCTGGTCGTCTGCCTGGTCTCCGGCTCCGCGCTCACCGGGTACAGCGGGGAGACCTGGCTGAAGCTCGGCCTGCTCACCGTCTGCGCCCAGCTGCTCGGCCACACCCTGATCAACCGCGTGGTGCGCGGCCTCGGGCCGTCCGTGACCTCGACCGCGATCCTGCTGGAGACCCCGGGGGCGGCGCTGATCGCCGCGGTGTGGCTGGGCCAGACCCCGCCCCTGGCCGGCTGTGCGGCCCTGCTGGTGATCCTCGCCGGCCTCGCCCTGGTGATCAGGGGCGACCGCGAGCGGGTGCCCTGACGGACGCCCCGCCCCCGGCCGGCGGACGTGCGCCCGGAGCCGCCGGTGCGCTCGGTGCCCCGGTCTGAAGCCCCGCTCAGAGCCAGCCGTTGCGCTTGAAGCCCCGGTGGATCGCGAAGCAGATCCCGACGATCACCGCCATGACCGACGGGTAGCCGTACTTCCAGTGCAGCTCCGGCATGTAGGTGAAGTTCATGCCGTAGACACCGCAGATCATCGTGGGCACGGCGATGATCGCCGCCCATGCGGTGATCTTGCGCATGTCCTCGTTCTGGGCGACGGTCGCCTGCGCGAGGTTGGCCTGCAGGATGGAGTTCAGCAGGTCGTCGAAGGACACCACCTGCTCGTTGACCCGGGCCAGGTGGTCGGCGACGTCCCGGAAGTACTTCTGGATGTCCGGGTCGACCAGCCGCATCGGCCGCTCCGACAGCAGCTGCATCGGCCGCAGCAGCGGCGAGACCGCCCGCTTGAACTCCAGCACCTCCCGCTTGAGCTGGTAGATCCGGCTGGCGTCGCCGCCGCGGGCACTGCCGCCGCCGGGCGCCGAGCTGAAGACCTCGATCTCCACCTCGTCGATGTCGTCCTGCACCGCGTCGGCCACCGCGATGTAGCCGTCCACGACCTGGTCGGCGATGGCGTGCAGCACGGCCGAGGGGCCCTTGGCGAGGAGCTCCGGGTCGTCCTGGAGACGGTGCCGCAGGGCCCGCAGCGAGCCCTGGCCGCCGTGCCGGACGGTGATGATGAAGTCCCGGCCGGTGAAGCACATCACCTCGCCGGTCTCCACCACCTCACTGGTCGCGGTGAGCTCGGCGTGCTCGACGTAGTGGATGGTCTTGAAGACGGTGAACAGGGTGTCGTCGTACCGCTCCAGCTTGGGCCGCTGGTGCGCGTGGATCGCGTCCTCCACGGCGAGCGGGTGCAGCCCGAACTCCTGGGCGATACCGGCGAATTCCTGCTCGGTGGGCTCGTGCAGTCCGATCCAGGCGAAGCCACCCTCGGAGCGCACCCGGCGCATGGCCTCCCCGGGCGTCAGCTGCTCCCGGACACGGTTGCCGTCCCGGTACACGGCGCAGTCCACCACGGAGGTCGGCGCACCGGGCTGTTCGGTCCCGGTCCCGCCGTAGCCGGCGAGCCCCTTCCGCAGGGCGGGGCGCACGGCGGCACGCAGGTCACGGATCATCGACATGGCAGGCTCCTTTACGGGCCGGCCGTCGGCGGCTGGGTTCCGCGGGGGGAGGGTTCCCCGGGGGAACAGCGCTGCCCGTAATACCGACGTACGCGTGTTCTGCACGCCGGCAAAGCGGGCGGCACCGCTGTCGCCGCGGTGACGGCAAATCAAGGCACGGACGAGTCACAACGAGGTCGCTCTTCCGGATTGCCGTGAACCTCAGTGGTTTCGCCGCTCGGCGGCTGGGTACGGAGGCTTCAGATCGCGAAGAAGTGGCAGCGCACGGAAGAACTGTTGGTACTGCACGGTCGACTAGGATCCACCGCAGCCCCACCTCCTCCGGCCGGTTCCCCGTAGGGAAAACACGGATCGCGACATGCGCCGCGAGACTGATCATCAGGGCTCGGACATACGGTGCTGCTCCGTGCTGCCCTGATCAGCGGCCAAGACTATCAGTCGACCGGCGTGTCAAGTCTCGACTTTGCCTGCTGCATACGCGTTCTATGCTCACGGTATGTCAGACGTTCTTGAGCTGGTCGAAGCCCGGTTGCGGTCGGCGCTGGGTACGCCGGACGCGCGTGCCGCGGTCACCTTCCTGGGCACCGACCGCATCGAGGTCCTGCGCTTCGCCGACGGCGAGGTGGTGCGCTACGCCACGCTCGGCATGTCCGCGCAGCCGATGACCGACCCCACCGCCGCCCTCGCCGACCCGGTGCGCGGTCCCCGCGCCGAGCTGCTGATCTCGGTCCGCACCGGGCAGGCCGACACCGACAAGGTGCTCCGTCCGCTGGCCGTGCTGGCCGCCTCGCCGCAGGTCGAGGGGGTCGTCGTCGCGCCGGGGGCCTCGCTCGACGTGGGCGAGCCGCTCTGGCCGGAGGCGCCGTTCTCCTCCGTGCTCGTGGCGGAGTCCGGCGGACTGGTGGAGAACCTGGAGCTGGACGCGCCCCTGGACCCGGTGCGCTTCCTGCCGCTGCTGCCGATGACCGCCAACGAGGCGGCCTGGAAGCGGGTGCACGGAGCGGGTGCCCTGGAGAAGCGCTGGCTGACGCACGGCACGGACCTGCGCGATCCGCAGCGCAGGTCCGTACCGCTGGACTGAGGGGCCCTGGCGCCGTGAGCGCGCGGCCCGGGCGGGCACGGGGCGAGGGCCCCTGAGGGGGCGGGCCGCCGCCCCGGGACGTCAGGCGGGTTGGGCGGCGGGCACCGCGTCCTCCCGCTTGTGCGCCGGCCGCGGCTCCTCCGCGGCGCGGCTCAGCGAGCGGCGCCGGACCACCACCACGGCCGCCCCCGCGAGCGCCGCGCCCGCGGCGACCACGAACGGCATGTGGATGTCGGTCCACTCCTCGATCTTCGGTGCCAGGAACGGCGCCGCGGCGGCCGCGAACCAGCGGACGAAGTTGTAGCCCGCGCTGGCCACCGGGCGCGGCGCGTCGGACACCCCGAGCGCCAGCTCCGTGTAGACGGTGTTGTTCAGGCCGATGAGCGCGCCGGAGAGCACCGTGCAGACGATGGCGGTGGTGCGGTCGCCGTAGCCGAGCACCAGCAGGTCCGCCGCGAACAGCACGAGGGACCCGCCCAGCACCGCCGGGGAGCCGAAGCGCTCCTGGAGGCGGGGCGCCACCAGCACGGAGAAGACGGCGAGCAGCACACCCCAGGCGCAGAAGACCGCGCCCGAGCCGTACGGGGTCATGTTCAGCACGAACGGTGTGAAGGCCAGCACCGTGAAGAAGGCGTAGTTGTAGAAGAACGCCGAGGCGGCGGCCGAGGCGAGCCCGCCGTGGCCGAGCGCCCGGACCGGGTCGAGCAGGGACGTCCGCCGGGCCGGCCGCGGCTGCTCCTTCAGGAACGCGGTGATCGCGACGAAGCCGATGGCCATCAGCGCGGCGGTGCCGAAGAACGGGTAGCGCCAGTTCAGGTCGCCGAGCACCGCGCCGAGCAGCGGTCCGCAGGCCATGCCGAGGCCGAGCGCGGACTCGTAGAGCAGGATCGCCGCCGCGCTGCCGCCCGACGCCGCGCCCACGATCACCGCCAGTGAGGTGGAGACGAAGAGCGCGTTGCCCAGGCCCCAGCCCGCGCGGAAGCCGACCAGCTCGCCGACCGAGCTGGAGGTGCCGGAGAGCGCGGCGAAGACGACCACCAGCGCGAGACCGGCCAGCAGGGTGCGGCGGCCGCCGATCCGGCTGGACACGAAGCCGGTGAGCAGCATGGCGACGGCGGTGATCAGGAAGTACGAGGTGAAGAGCAGGGAGACCTGGCTCGGCGTGGCCTGCAGCCCCCGGGCGATCGACGGCAGGATCGGGTCGACCAGGCCGATGCCCATGAACGCCACCACGGCCGCGCCGGCCGTGGCCCAGACGGCCCCCGGCTGGCGCAGGATGCTGGGACGGCCGGCCTCGAAGGGGTCCTCCACGGCGCCGCCGCTGCTTCTGCTCTGCTGCATGGTCTGCCACTTCCTCCGGCTCGGCGGAACATCGTTGTGCATGACACACAGTAGGTTAGGCAGCCTAATTAATGCAAGCTACACGTAAATCGCCCCGACGCCGTCGCAACCGGACGGGTGATCGTCCTTGACGCGGCGACGGCCGGGGAGGACCGTGGGGGCCTATGAGGGGCGAACCCAGTTGCCCGAAGTGCGGTGGCCGGGTCCGGGCACCCGGTCTCTTCGCGGATTCGTGGCAGTGCGACATTCACGGCACCGTGCACCCTCTGCAACCCGTCGTCCCGCCGAGCGTCGAAGCGCTCGGCGTGGTCGTGGGCCGGACCCACGTCCCGGTGTGGATGCCGTGGCCGCTGCCCATCGGCTGGCTGTTCACCGGGGTCGCGTGCGCCGGTGACGACCGCAACGGCGGCCGGGCCACGGCTGTCGCCTGCTCAGGACCCGGACCGCTGGGCGGAGTCGGCGAACTGATCCTGGTGGCCGAGGAGCTGGGCGTCGGACTGGGGGCCCGGTACGCCGGCCTTCCCGGGCCCGACCCCGGATCGCGGCTCTGCGTGGACAAGCCACCGGACGCCAAGGTGCTGGCCGCCGGCCGGCCCACGCCGCTCTGGCACGTCGGCGGCGTCCCCGGGGACCGGGCGGTCTTCGCGGGGGAGGCGCGCGGCCTGTGGCTGTGGGCGATCGTCTGGCCGGAGCTGTCCGGGCTGCTGCTCTACGACGAGGTGGTGCTCACCGATCTGCGCGAGGCGGGCGCCGAGATCGACCTCGTGCCGTGCGGGGCGCTCTCGCCCCGGATCCTCTCCTGACCCCGGCGCGGACCCCGGCGCCTGCCCGGAGCCGTTGACGGCCTGCCGTCGCGCCCGGGCCGCCTTCCGAAGGCCGGACTGCCGAGTGCGGCTGCCGCACCTTCACAGTCGCTGGGAAAGCAGGGTTCCGAACGGGTCCTCCCCCGGTGCCGCGGGCGGTGCCGAACCGCTCCGTCCGGGGCGGTGCGCCCGCCCCGTTATCCTGGAGCGTCCCCCCGTCCGAGACCGAAGCCCGGAGGCGTGCCGCGTGCGTATCGACCTGCACACCCACTCCACCGCTTCGGACGGCACGGACACCCCCGCCGAGCTGGTGCGGAACGCCGCGGCGGCCGGACTCGACGTCGTGGCGCTCACCGACCACGACACGGTCGGCGGCCACGCCGCGGCGAAGGCCGCGCTGCCCTCGGGCCTGACCCTGGTCACCGGCGCGGAGCTCTCCTGCCGGCTCGCCCCCGCCTCGCCGGAGGCGGAGGAGCGGGACGGCATCGGCCTCCATCTGCTCGCCTACCTCTTCGACCCCGACGAGCCCGACCTCGCCCGTGAGCGGGAGCTCGTCCGGGACGACCGGGTCCCCCGGGCGCAGGCCATGGTCGCCCGGCTGCGCGAGCTGGGCGTGGGCATCACCTGGGAGCGGGTGGCGGAGATCGCGGGCGACGGGGCCGTCGGCCGGCCGCACATCGCCACCGCCCTGGTCGAGCTGGGCGTCGTGCCGACCGTCTCCGACGCCTTCACCCCGGACTGGCTCGCCAACGGCGGACGCGCCTACGTCGAGAAGCACGAACTCGACCCGTTCGACGCCATCCGTCTGGTCAAGGCGGCGGGCGGGGTCGCCGTCCTGGCCCACCCGCTGGCCGTCAAGCGCGGCGCCTGCGTGCCCGAGAGCGCCCTGGCGGAGCTCGCCGCGGCGGGGCTGGACGGCGTCGAGGCCGACCACATGGATCACGACCCGGCGACCCGGGCCCGGCTGCGCGGCCTCGCCGCCGACCTCGGCCTGCTGGCCACCGGATCCAGCGACTACCACGGCAGCCGCAAGACCTGCCGCCTCGGGGAGTACGTCACCGACCCCGAGGTCTACGGCGAGATCGTGCGCCGGGCGACCGGTGCCTTCCCCGTGCCCGGCACGGGCGGCTGACCCGCCCCGCACCCCGACCGTCCGTTACGGCTCCCGCCGCTTCTCGTACCACTCTCCCCGCAAGGCTGCACCGTGTTCGACATCGCTCTGTTCGGATCCGTCTTCGTTACGCTCTTCGTGATCATGGATCCGCCCGGCATCACGCCCATCTTCCTCGCGCTGACCTCCGGCCGGGCCGTCAAGGTCCAGCGCCGGATGGCGCTCCAGGCGGTTCTCGTCGCCTTCGGCGTCATCGCCGTCTTCGGCATCTGCGGTCAGCAGATCCTCGACTACCTGCACGTCTCCGTGCCCGCCCTGATGGTCGCGGGCGGACTGCTGCTGCTGCTCGTCGCCCTCGACCTGCTCACCGGCAAGACGGACGAGCCCACGCAGACCAAGGACGTCAATGTGGCCCTCGTGCCGCTGGGCATGCCGCTGCTCGCCGGTCCGGGCGCCATCGTCACCGTGATCCTGGCGGTGCAGCGGGCCCATGACTTCAGCGGTCAGCTCTCGGTCTGGGCGGCCATCCTCGCCATGCACGTCGTGCTGTGGGTGACCATGCGGTACTCGCTGCTGATCATCCGGCTGATCAAGGACGGCGGCGTGGTGCTGGTCACCCGGCTGTCCGGCATGCTGCTCTCGGCGATCGCGGTCCAGCAGATCGCGAACGGCGTGACCCAGTTCATCCAGGGCGCCTGACGCCGGCCGAGCGCGCCCCCGGGACAGCGCAACGCCCCCGCACGGTGTGTGCGGGGGCGCTGCGCGGAAGTACTACCGGGCCGCGGTGTCGGCCGGGCGGATGTAGATGCGCGTGCCGCTCGCCGCGGCCTGCTGCACTATCCGGTTGACGGAGGCGGCGTCCACGACGGTGCTGTCCACGGCGGTGCCGTCGACGTCGTCGAGGTGCATGATCTCGAAGCGCATAGGGCTTCTCCCTTCGTCTGATCCTCCTGGAGGAGAACTCTGGTGCGGGATTCATTCCACGATGGGCCCGCGATTCGACACGGTCATTGCCTGACCGTTAAGAGTGGATTGCGTGACTTCGGTGTCCCGCGTGGTGCTCGGTACAACCGAGGTGCACCCTGCAAACATTCCCTACGCTAAGGAAAATATTCGCATGACTAACTACTGGCGGGTAAGACCGCAGGTTGTGACCGTTCTCCGGGGACCCGGAGAATGAATCCCGTATGAGCGACGCAGAGCCCCCGAGGCCCATCGACCCCGCCGCGGTCACCGCCGGCATCGAGCGGACGAACGAGCTGCTCCAGCGCGTGCTGGCGAAGGTCTCGACCACGCCCTCGATCCACGCGGTGTTCGCCGACGCCGGCTACGTGTACGCGGCCATGGGGCGGCTCGCCGCCGGCACCGAGGACCGGCGCGCCTTCGACCTCGACGCCGAGGGGCTCATCGACGCGTTCATCGACAAGGCCCGGACGATCTTCCCGGACAGCCGGCTGCTCCGCGTCTACTGGTACGACGGCGCCCGGCGCCGTCTCCACACCACCGAGCAGCAGCGGATCGCCGAGCTGCCCGACGTCAAGGTCCGGCTGGGCAACCTCAACGCCAACAACCAGCAGAAGGGCGTCGACTCCCTGATCCGCACCGATCTGGAGACCCTCGCCCGCCACCGTGCCATCAGCGACGCGGTGCTGATCGGCGGCGACGAGGACCTGGTCTCCGCCGTCGAGGCGGCGCAGAGCTACGGGGCCCGGGTGCACCTGTGGGGCATCGAGGCCACGGGCGGCCGCAACCAGGCCGACCCGCTGCTCTGGGAGGTCGACAGCCAGCGCACCTTCGACCTCGACTTCTGCAAGCCGTACGTGACCCGGCGGTCCGCCGCGTACGAGCCGTACCCGGACCCCGGCGGCGAGGCCTGTCCCGCGCCCGGCCGCGAGGACGTCCGCTTCGTCGGTGCCCGGGTGGCCTCCCGATGGCTGGGGGAGCGCGGCCGGGACGCCCTGGCCGAGCTGCTGCCCGGCCACCCCTACCTCCCGGGCTCCACGGACCAGGAGCTGCTGAACGAGGCCGAGGGGCTGCTCCAGCACTCCCTGCGGGGCCATGCTGACCTGCGGCGGGCGCTCCGCGACGGCTTCTGGGACCACCTCCAGGCCCAGCTGCTCTGACCGGGCCCCGGCCGTTCGGACCGGGCCGGGACCCGCGGCGCCCGGGAAACCGGCTCCGGCTTCCTCCGGCGCGCTGTCAGGCCCCGACACCCTCCCGGGCGCCGACGCCCTCCCAGGCCCCGTCGTCCTCCCAGAATGCGGCGAGGGCCTCCGCCGTCGGCTGCGGCTGCTCCGCGGCGGGGGAGTGCTCGGCGCCGTCGATCACCGCGCGCCGGGCCGCCAGCCGGTCCGCCATGGCGTCCATCAGCGGCACCGGCCAGGCGTAGTCGACCACACCGGAGAGCACCAGCTTCGGCAGTGGCACCGCGGCCAGCTCGTCGGCCCGGTCCGGCTCGCCGATCAGCTGCTTCCCGGTGGCGATCAGCTGTTCCGGGACGGTGCCCTGCCAGCGGCGGTGCAGGAACTCCCGCACCGCGGGCGGGGTCGCGTCCCCCGCGGCCTCCGGCGGGTCGAGTTCCCGCATCGCCTGCCAGACCGTCTCCATGTCCCACACCAGCAGCGCGTCGACCAGCAGCTTGGTGCGGGCCTGCTGGGCCTCGCAGATCGCCCCCGGCCCGGAACTCATGATCGTCAGCGAGGTGAACGGCGTGCGGTCCGCCAGGACGGCGGCACGGGCGATCAGGCCGCCCAGGGAGTGGCCCACCAGGTGCACCGGCCCGCCGTCCGCGCCCACCGCGGCGGCCAGCGCGAGGACGTCCCGGGCCAGCTCCGCCTGCGCGTACGCGCCCTCGTCGCGCGGGCCGCCGGACTCGTGCTGCCCGCGCCCGTCGACGGCGACGACCCGGAAGCCGCGGTGGGCGAGGGGCTCCAGCAGCGCGATGAAGTCCTCCTTGCTGCCGGTGAATCCGGGCACGAGAAGGGCGCTGCCGCGCTGCGGGGTCCCGGCCGGCGGAACGGCGTCGTGCACCGCGAAGTCGCCGCGCGCGGTGCCGAGTCGGTGGGCCCGGGCGCACGGGGGGAGGGTGAGGAAGGGGGGCCTGCTCATGCGGTTGAGGCTAGCGGCCGTCCCTGACGTCCCGGCATCCGGCGGGCGGCACCGCCGCGCCGGGCGTGCGGAATCCGCCGAACGGACGGATGACTGCGCCACCGGGCTGGTGGCCGGCAGGGGAGGAGCTGTGCGGCGGCGGATCCGGAACGCCGGACGGCCCGCACCCCGGGTGGGGTGCGGGCCGTCCGGCGTTCTGCTGTGTCAGCTCTCCGGCGCGGTCTCGGCCTTGGCGGCCGTGGAGCGCGTCCGGCGGCGACGGCGGGGCTTGGCGGCGTCGCCCGCCGCCTCACCGGCCTCCGGCGCCGCGGCCTCGGCCGCCTCGCCCTCCGGCTTCGCGGAGCGCGTCCGACGGCGCCGGGGAGCCGGTGCGGCCTCCCCGTCGGCCGCCGGGGCCGGTGCGGTCTCCGTGGCGGCCTTGGAGGCGGCCGAGCGGGTCCGGCGGCGGGCCGGCTTGGCCTCGGCGCCCTCCGCCGTGTCGACCGCGGCCTCGGCGGCCTCCGGAGCGGCGCCCGCGCCCGAGCGGGTCCGGCGCCGGCGGCGCGGGGTCCGCGGCCCGGCGGACCCGGCCTCCGGCTCCGCGGCGTCCGCAGCGGTCTCCCCGGCGGTCGCGGCGCTGTCGGCGGGCGTCGCGGCGTCCTGGGGCACACCTCCGCGGGTCCGGCGGCGCTGGCGCGGGGTCCGGGTGCGCTGCGGGCGCTCCTCCTCGACGGCGGCGCCACGGCCGCCCCGGCGGCCTCGGCCACCGGTCTCGCCGAGGTCCTCGATCTCCTCGGCGCCGAGACCGGCCCGGGTCCGCTCGGACCGCGGCAGGATGCCCTTGGTGCCCTCCGGGATGCTCAGCATCTCGTAGAGGTGCGGAGAGGTGGAGTACGTCTCCGCCGGGTCGTTGAACGGCAGGTCCAGCGCCTTGTTGATCAGCTGCCAGCGCGGGATGTCGTCCCAGTCGACGAGGGTGACGGCGGTACCCGAGGCACCCGCGCGGCCGGTCCGGCCGATGCGGTGCAGATAGGTCTTCTCGTCCTCGGGCGACTGGTAGTTGATGACGTGGGTCACGCCCTCGACGTCGATTCCGCGGGCCGCGACGTCGGTGCACACCAGCACGTCGACCTTGCCGTTGCGGAACGCGCGCAGCGCCTGCTCCCGCGCCCCCTGGCCGAGGTCGCCGTGGACGGCGCCGGCGGCGAAGCCGCGCCGGGTGAGCTGGTCCGCGATGTCGGCCGCGGTCCGCTTCGTCCGGCAGAAGATCATCGCGAGCCCGCGGCCGTCGGCCTGGAGGATCCGCGCGACCATCTCGGGCTTGTCCATGGAGTGGGCCCGGAAGACGTGCTGCGTGGTGTTGGCGACGGTCTGGCCCTCGTCGTCCGGCGAGGTCGCGCGGATGTGCGTGGGCTGGGACATGTAGCGCCGCGCCAGCGAGATCACCGCACCCGGCATGGTGGCCGAGAACAGCATGGTCTGCCGCTTGGCCGGCAGCTGCTGGATGATCTTCTCGACGTCCGGCAGGAAGCCCAGGTCGAGCATCTCGTCGGCCTCGTCGAGCACCAGGGCCCGGACCGAGGAGAGGCTCAGCTTCTTCTGGCCGGCGAGGTCGAGCAGCCGCCCCGGGGTGCCGACGATCACGTCGACGCCCTTCTTGAGCGCCTCGACCTGCGGCTCGTACGCCCGGCCGCCGTAGATGGAGAGGACCCGGATGTTGCGGACCTTGCCCGCGGTGAGCAGGTCGTTGGTGACCTGCTGGCAGAGCTCGCGGGTGGGGACGACCACGAGCGCCTGCGGGGCGTCGGTGAGCTGCTCGGGCTGCGCCCGGCCCGCCTCGACGTCCGCGGGGACGGTGACGCGCTCCAGCAGCGGAAGGCCGAAACCGAGCGTCTTGCCGGTTCCGGTCTTGGCCTGGCCGATGACGTCGTTGCCGGCGAGGGCCACGGGGAGTGTCATCTCTTGGATGGGGAAGGGGGACGTGATGCCGACGGCCTCGAGGGCTTCGGCTGTCTCGGGGAGGATCCCGAGGTCTCGGAACGTAGTCAGGATGCTTGCCTCTTCTGTGAGACGCGGCGCACAGGGGCGAGGAGGGTCGTACCGCGCCGGGATCGACCGGCCGTGGGTGGCCGAATGGCGCAGGACCACTGGGCTCTCGCGCATCCGCTCGCGCCGCGAGCGGGACCCCTGTCGGCGGTGCGTGTATTGCCCACACTCCGCACGGAGGGCCTGTCGGTCGGAGCCGATCGGGCCTCCGACCGGGCATCCGCATTCATGCGATGACCCACCGACTCATCGGCGGGTGCATTATCACTGTACCCCGGATTCGCGCATCCGTGTTGTGCGAATCGTCGGGCGGTGTCCGTCGCGCGTGTCTGACCAGGGCCTTCCCCGTCGAGCCGAGCGGGCTATTGTGCGCTCCATGGAGACGTCTGACGAGACCCCCGACCCCGCCGCGCAGCCCACCGGGATCGCAGCCCAGGACTGGGCCACGGCATCCGCCGAGCCGCAGTACCGCGCCGCCGTGGTGGACCTGCTCGGTGCGCTGGCCTACGGCGAGCTGGCGGCCTTCGAGCGGCTCGCGGAGGACGCCAAGCTGGCGCCCACGCTGGAGGACAAGGCGGAGCTGGCGAAGATGGCATCGGCCGAGTTCCACCATTTCGAGCGGCTGCGGGACCGCCTCGCGGCCATCGACGCGCAGCCGACCGAGGCGATGGCACCGTTCGCCGCCGCGCTGGACGAGTTCCACCGCCAGACCGCGCCGTCCGACTGGCTGGAGGGCCTGGTCAAGGCCTACGTCGGGGACTCGATCGCCAGTGACTTCTACCGGGAGGTGGCGGCCCGGCTGGACGCCGACACCCGCAAGCTGGTGCTCCAGGTGCTCGACGACACCGGGCACGCGTCGTTCGCCGTGGAGAAGGTGCGTGCGGCGATCGAGGCCGAGCCCCGGGTCGGCGGCCGGCTGGCGCTGTGGGCGCGGCGGCTGATGGGCGAGGCGCTCAGCCAGGCGCAGCGGGTCGTCGCGGACCGGGACGCCCTCTCCACGATGCTCGTCGGCGGGGTCGCCGACGGCTTCGACCTGGCGGAGGTCGGCAAGATGTTCTCGCGGATCACCGAGGCGCACACCAAGCGGATGGCCGCTCTGGGCCTGGCCGCCTGACGTTCTTCTCCGGGTCCCCGGGCACTGGCCCGGGACCCGGACCGTGCAAAAAGGCGGCCCGGCGGCCGGTGGGCCGTCAGGCCGCCGCTGAGCGGCGCATCCGTCCCGATGGGCGGATCAGCAGCGAGAGCAGTGCCACGCACATCACCACGGCGCCGACGAGCGTCGCCAGCGGATGACCGCCGCCCACCGCGGTGTGCGTGACCAGGCCACCGAAGAGCGCCGCGACGGCGCCGGTGGCGAACACGAGCGGAGGGGCCGGGAGCCGCTCAGGGAGCCGGCGGGTGCTCGCGTAGGCGATCGCGAGACCGATGACCACTGAGCCGAGCGCTTCCCAGAACATGGTGAATATCCCTCCCGTTACTACAGGTGGCAGGCAGGTGCAAACCGGTCCACGGCGGTCGTACCCCCACCCTGCGGAAGGTAATCCTCCGGATGGCCGTGCGCAGTGGGGCGGCCGGTGTGCGGGAGGGGCGCGCGGCGGGGCGCCCTCCAGGAGCGCAGACGAAAGCGGACGGCGGGCCCGGGGGGGGTTGGCCCCCGGCCGCCCGCCCCGGGGGGGGGGGGGGGCGCGGCCGCCGCAGCAGGGGCCCACCCCCACCATGCGGGGGGGGGGGGGACCCCGCTCC
>NZ_JBIASV010000017.1:0-119782 GCF_042891165.1 Streptomyces sp. NPDC001922
CGGACGCTTCCTTTGTTCCCTTTCGGGCCCTCCGGGCGCTTCCCTTCGTTGTTTCCAACCTTACCAGACTCTTTTTCGTTCCGTTTCCGGTCCGAGTTTCGAATCCAGTGGCCGTTGGGGGCCTTTTGCCTTTCGGCTGCTCCGACTTTATCAGACTCGTTTCGGCCGACCTAATCGGCTTGACGTTCCCGATGAATTTCGGACGCACTCCTTCGAGGATCAATTCCCCGAGTCGGAGTGCAGTGGATTCTAAAGGTTGGCGTCCGAACCTGTCCAGTTCGGGCAACCGTTAGACTCTACCTCCCCGCCCATGCCGTGTCAACGGGTCCGGTGGGGAGAACTGGACACTAGCACTTCGTGGTCGTCCTCCGCACATCACGCCGCTGCCGGGAGTTCAGCGCTGCGGTCGCTCGCGGCGACGTCGCCGGTCTCACCGGCGCGTGCCGCCCGCCGGCCCACCACGAACACGTACGCCAGAAAGGCCGCCTCGGCCACGACGCCGATGCCGATGCGGGCCCACGGAGGCAAGCCGGAGGGCGTCACGAACCCCTCGATCGCGCCGGACACGAAGAGGACCACGGCGAGGCCGATGGCCATGCCGATCGCCGCCCGCCCCTCCTGGGCGAGCGCGGACCGTCGGGAGCGGGGGCTCGGGTCGATGACGGTCCAGCCGAGCCGCAGCCCCGTACCGGCCGCCACGAATACGGCGGTGAGCTCCAGCAGACCGTGCGGCAGGATCAGGCCCAGGAAGGTGTCGAGCCGTCCCACGGAGGACATCAGTCCGATGCCGACCCCGAGGTTCAGCATGTTCTGCAGGATCACCCAGAGCACCGGGATGCCGAGGAACGCGCCGAGGACCAGGCAGACGGCCGCGACCTGGGCGTTGTTCGTCCAGACCTGGGCGGCGAAGGATGCCGCGGCGTGGCTGGAGTAGTACGTCTCGTACTGGCCGCCCGGGCGGGTGAGCTCGCGCAGCTCGTCGGGGGCGGCGATCGACGACTGGACCTCCGGGTGCGTACCGATCCACCAGCCGACCACGGCCGCCAGGACCAGGGAGAGCACCGCGGTGGTGGTCCACCACCGGCGCGTCCGGTAGAGCGCCGCGGGGAAGCCGGCCGCCAGGAAGCGGGTGGCGTCCCGCCAGCTCGCCTTGCGGGCACCGGTGACGGCGCTGCGGGCACCGGCGACGAGCTGGGTGAGCCGGCCGATCAGCTGCGGGTCGGGGGCACTCGACTGGATGAGGGAGAGGTGGGTGGCGGTCCGCTGGTAGAGGGCGACGAGTTCATCCGCTTCCGCGCCGGTCAGCCGGCGCCGTCGGCGCAGCAGCTCGTCCAGCCGCGTCCACTCGGCCCGGTGGGCGGCGACGAACACATCGAGGTCCATGAAGCGCTGCTCCTCCGGCGGCGTCGGTCCCCTCCCCCGCCCGGTGCGGGTCGGCAGGGACGGTCAGGGGTGGCGATCAGCTTGGCAGACGGAGGCCGTCGGCGGCAGAGCGGGCAGACTGTTCGTACGGGCGTCCGGGGGCAGGGCGACAGCGGGGCCCGTGGAGAGGGAGGACACCGCGGATGAGTGAGCTCGTGACCGGCGAGGCCGTCGTACTGGGGCTGCGGCCCGCGAAGCTGCCGAGCCGCACACTGGCAGTCGTGCTCGACCTGGTGGTGGTCTTCACCGTCTACATCGCGGTGGCGCTGGGCCTGGCCGCCGCTACGGCGTCGCTGGACGCTGCGGCGCGAGCGGCCGTTTCGGTGGCGACGTTCCTTCTCGTCCTGGTCGGAGTGCCGATCGCGGTCGAGACGCTGAGCCACGGGCGCTCGCTGGGAAAGATGGCGTGCGGGCTGCGGGTGGTGCGGGACGACGGGGGGCCGATCCGGTTCCGGCACGCCCTGGTCCGTGGCGCGATGGGCGTGGTCGAGATCCTGCTGACCTTCGGGGTGATCGCGGTGGTCGCCTCCCTGGTGTCCGCGCGGGGGCGGAGGCTGGGCGATGTCTTCGCGGGGACGCTGGTGGTACGGGAGCGCGTACCGGCACCGCATTCGGTGCGGATACCGCCGCCTCCGCCCTGGCTGGCGGGACAGTTCGGGGCGCTCGATCTGTCGCGGGTTCCGGAGGGCCTGTGGCTGGCGGTGCGGCAGTACCTGTCACGGACGGAACAGCTGGATCCGCAGGTCGGCTGGGCCCTGGCGCAACAGCTGGCGGGTGATGTGGCCGCCTGCACGGGGGCTCCGGTACCGGACGGGGTGCCACCCCATGCCTATCTGGCAGGCGTCGTGGGCGAGCGGCAGGCGCGGGACGCCCAGCGGGTCTTCGGAGGGGTGCCGGGGAGTACCGGGCGGGCCGGGGAGCCCGTCGCACCTGGTCACGGGGGGCTTGGTTCCGAGGGGCAGGGTTCTGAGGGGCAGGGCGGGCGGGGTTCCGATGAGCACGGTGGTGACGGTTCCGATGGTCACGGCCGGCACGGTTCCGACGGCTACGGAGCCGGGCCGGACAGTGGCGTAACCGCTCCGATCGTGGGGGCTCCGGGAGATTTCGCCGGGGAGCGTGCGGTGGGGGACGCTCCGGCAGGTTCGCCGTCCGTGGCGCCGGGGCGTCCGGACGCGGGCGGGGCCGCTCCGGTGACCGGACCAGGGGCGGTCTCCGCGGAGCCGGAAGGTGCTGCCGCAGCTCGGACGGGGTTCGTGCCGCCTGCCTGACGTCCGGGCCGAGGTTCGTCGAGGCCCGGTTGTCGGTGCCGCGTTGTCGAAGCCACGTTGTCGAAGCCACGTTGTCGATGCCGTGGTCGCGTCGTGCGCGGCTGTGCCCGCGCGTCGCGGCCCGTGAGCCGGGTCAGCTGAAGGACGACGGCGGGCTTTCGAGGTCCTCGAGCTCGATGCCGGGGGCCGCCAGGACGACGTCGCCGGCGATGTGCACCGCTTGCTGCTCCCCCGTGTCCAGGTCGGTGACCTGGTAGGCGTCCACGGTCAGAGGGCCGCTGTCAGTGGCGTGTGCTTCGCTCTGCAGCAAGGCCCAGGACTGGTCGAGCGTGCGGGGAGCCAGGACGGGGTCGGTCAGGGCGACGAGACGGACGCGGGTGGCGGGGGCGCCGGGTTCCAGGCGCAGCAGCCGGGCCGTGGCCACGAGAAAGGCGGGGGAGGCACCGGTGAAGGCATGGGCGCGGACATTGCCCTCGGTGGCGTGCTCTCCGGTGGGATCGGTACGGACCCAGGTGACGCCTTCGAGGGCGGCACCCCGGACCTGCCAGCCGCCGGCGTGCAGTTGGAGACGGATGGGGCGGCCGAGTTCGTCGGTGGTCAGGTCGACCGAGCCGGAGTGATCGCCGGAAGGGGCGGTGATCTGCGAGACGTAGCGCCAGCCGGAGGGGCCGGTGGCGCAGTGGAAGTGTTCCTCGCCGAGGGGGGTGCGGTCGTGGGGGTCGTGGAGGGAGTAGCGGCCGCGGGGCATGGTGAGGTCCTTGACGGGCCGGGCCCCCGCGGATGGCGGGGGCCCGGGCTCATCGGCTGGGTGCTGTCAGTAGCGGTAGTGGTCGGGCTTGTACGGGCCCTCCACCGGGACGCCGATGTAGGAGGCCTGCTCCGGGCGCAGCGTCGTGAGCTTCACGCCGAGCGCGTCGAGGTGGAGGCGGGCGACCTTCTCGTCCAGGTGCTTGGGGAGCACGTAGACGTCGGTCGGGTACGACTCGGGCTTGGTGAACAGCTCGATCTGGGCGATGGTCTGGTTCGCGAAGGAGTTGGACATCACGAACGACGGGTGACCGGTGGCGTTGCCCAGGTTGAGCAGACGGCCCTCCGAGAGCACGATGATCTTCTTGCCCTCGGCGAAGGTCCAGGTGTGGACCTGCGGCTTGACCTCGTCCTTGACGATGCCGGGGATCGCCGCGAGACCGGCCATGTCGATCTCGTTGTCGAAGTGGCCGATGTTCCCGACGATGGCCTGGTGCTTCATCTTGGCCATGTCGCCGGCCATGATGATGTCCTTGTTGCCGGTCGTGGTGATGAAGATGTCGGCCGTCTCGACGACGTCGTCGAGGGTCGCGACCTGGTAGCCGTCCATGGCGGCCTGCAGGGCGCAGATCGGGTCGATCTCGGTGACGATGACGCGGGCGCCCTGGCCGCGCAGCGACTCGGCGCAGCCCTTGCCGACGTCGCCGTAGCCGCAGACGACCGCGACCTTGCCGCCGATGAGGACATCGGTGGCGCGGTTGATGCCGTCGACGAGCGAGTGGCGGCAGCCGTACTTGTTGTCGAACTTCGACTTGGTGACGGCGTCGTTGACGTTGATGGCCGGGAAGAGGAGCGAGCCGGCCTGGTGCATCTCGTAGAGACGGTGGACGCCGGTCGTGGTCTCCTCGGTGACACCGCGGATCTCGGACGCCAGCTGGGTCCACTTCTGCGGGCTCTCACCCAGGGTGCGGTTCAGCAGCTGCAGGATGATGCGGAACTCGTCGCTGTCGGCGGTGGACGGGTCCGGTGCCGCACCGGCCTTCTCGTACTCGACGCCCTTGTGGACCAGGAGCGTCGCGTCGCCGCCGTCGTCGAGGATCATGTTCGGCCCGCCGGTGGGGGTGTTCGGCCAGGTCAGCGCCTGCTCCGTGCACCACCAGTACTCTTCGAGGGTTTCGCCCTTCCAGGCGAAGACCGGGACACCCTGCGGGTTCTCGGGGGTTCCGTCGGGGCCGACCGCGATGGCGGCGGCGGCGTGGTCCTGGGTCGAGAAGATGTTGCAGGAGGCCCAGCGGACCTCGGCGCCGAGGGCGACCAGGGTCTCGATCAGCACGGCGGTCTGCACGGTCATGTGCAGCGAACCGGTGATGCGGGCGCCCGCGAGGGGCCGGGAGGCGGCGTACTCGTCGCGGATCGCCATCAGACCGGGCATCTCGTGCTCGGCGAGGGTGATCTCCTTGCGGCCGAAGGCGGCCAGGGACAGGTCGGCGACCTTGAAGTCCTGGCCGGTGGCTGCAGTGGTCATGCGGCTGCTCCTCGTGAAATCGAGTGCGAGTGGACACGGCTGTTCTGCGGCAGTGGACACACTGGTCCCCCGGGCCGCAGCGCAGTCCGTCGGAGGCCCTCTCTCCCTCGGCCGGCCCATGACACGGACCGCCCGACCGCCATCAGCAGCGACGTCTGTCTGGTCACGAATCTACACCGATCAGCGCAGCGGACCCCAGCCCGCCTCCGGTCCGGGGGTGACGATCTGCGCCCGCTTTGCGCCGATTGGCCCTGGAGGCTGCCGACTTCTGATCCGGCCGGTACGGGATGTGGTTCCGGTCCCAGGGTGTTGCGGGATGCGGCCCGCCCGAGAACACTTGCACGACTCGCGCGCAAGACCGGTAAGGAGAACCACGTGACCAGTTCAGCCGACCCGCTGGAGGCCACCGGAGGGAGCGGGCAGGGCCTCAGACTGCTCGCGGTGACGGCCTGTCCGACCGGCATAGCCCATACCTATATGGCGGCCGAGAAGCTGGCCCGGGCCGCGGAGAGTCTCGGTCACCGGATGAAGGTGGAGACCCAGGGCTCGATCGGGGTCGAGAACGCCTTCTCCGACAACGATGTCAACGAAGCGGACGGCATCATCATCGCGGCGGACAAGGACGTCGACCGCAGCCGGTTCGTCGGCAAGAGGGTCCTGGTCGTCGGGGTGGCGGAGGGGATCCACCACCCCGAGCGGCTCATCGAACGGGTACTGGACGCGCCGCTCCAGCAGGGGGACGGCGGGGGCGCCGCGGGCAGCGGCCCGGCGGGGGCGGCGAACGGCGGCAGCAGCGGCGGCAAGGAGCGGAGCGTCGCGTACAAGGCCCTGATGAACGGGGTCAGTTACATGATTCCGTTCGTCGTCGTGGGCGGTCTGCTGATCGCGGTCTCACTCGCCCTCGGCGGCACTCCGCAGGCGGACGGCGGTCTGGTCATCCCGGACGGGACGTTCTGGAAGCACGTGAACGACATCGGCGTGATCGGCTTCACACTGATGATCCCGATCCTCTCCGGCTATGTCGCCTACGCCATCGGCGACCGTCCGGCCCTGGTGCCCGGCATGATCGGCGGCTGGATCGCCAACACCGGTGAGCTGTACGACTCCAAGTCGGGCGCGGGCTTCATCGGCGCGATCGTCACCGGCTTCCTCGCCGGGTACCTGGTGGCGTGGATCAAGAAGGTCCGCGTGCCGAAGTTCGTCCAGCCGATCATGCCGATCATCGTGATCCCGATCGTCGCGACCACGGCGCTCGGACTCTTCTTCATCTATGTGATCGGGCGGCCCATCTCCTGGGTCTTCGAGAACCTCACCGGTCTGCTGGGCAGCCTCACCGGTACCAGCGCGGCGCTGCTGGGCGTCCTCCTCGGCCTCATGATCGCGTTCGACATGGGCGGCCCGGTCAACAAGACCGCCTTCCTGTTCGGCGCCGGGCTGGTGTCGAAGAACCCCGAGATCATGGGCATCTGTGCCGCGGCCATCCCGGTGCCTCCGCTGGGGCAGGGGCTGGCCACACTGCTGCGCCGGAAGCTCTTCAGCGAGCAGGAGCGCGAGACCGGGCTGGCGGCACTGTTCATGGGCTTCTTCGGGATCACCGAGGGGGCGATCCCGTTCGCGGCGGCACGGCCCGCCCGGGTCATTCCGGCGAACATGCTCGGCGGCGCACTGGCCGGGGCTCTGGCGGGTCTCGCGGCGGTCACCGACAGCGTGCCGCACGGGGGACCGATCGTTGCAGTGCTGGGTGCGGTCGGCGGTGTCCCGATGTTCTTCCTGGCCGTGGTGGTCGGCACGGTGGCGACGGCGATCACGACCGTCGCCCTGATGGCCCTCGGCAGCCGGGGCCCGGCCGTGAGCGAGGCGGCCCCGGCGCCGTCCGCGGTGCGCACCGCCGAACCCGCCCTGGCCGAGCCCGCCCTGGCCGAGCCCGTCCTGGCCGAGCCCGCCCTGGCCGAGCCCGTCCTGGCCGGGGTCGGCGCAGGAGCGGGTACGGGGCTGGGAGCGAGCTCCGGAACGGGAGACGCCGGAGCGAGGGAGACCGGCGTGAAGGACACCGGAGCGAGGGACGCCGGTGTTAAGGGCGCCGGTGTGAAGGACGCCGGTGTGAAGGACGCCGGAACGGGAGACGCCGGTGTGAAGGACTCGGCGGTGCTGTCCGGCTATCTGAGCGAGCAGACCGTGCGGCAGGAGCTCGCTGCCGGCAGCAAGGCGGAGGCGATCCGCGAACTGGCGCGGATGCTCGCCGCAACCGGCAAGGTCGCCGACGAGGAGGGCCTGATTCGGGCCGCGCTCGCCCGTGAGGACCAGGGAACGACGGGTCTCGGCGAGGAGATCGCCATCCCGCACGCCAAGACGGACGCGGTGACGGCCCCGGTCGTTGGCTTCGCCCGCTCGGCCGAGGGCATCGAGTGGGGTTCTCTCGACGGCACCAAGGCCCGGCTCCTCTTCATGATCTCCGTGCCCGAGGCCGCGGCGGGCGACGAGCATCTGCGCATTCTGGCGCTGCTCTCCCGCAAGCTGATGGACACCACGTTCCGGGAGCGGCTGACGGCGGCACCGGACACGGCCGCGATCATGCGGGTCCTGGGCGAGATCCGGTGAACGGGGTCCCGTAGTCCGTGCAGAGCGAAGGCCTCCACCGGTGGGTGGAGGCCTTCGTTTGCTCTTCAGGTGTTTCGTGCGACGTCCCCGGCACATCGGAGCCGGGGACGTCGGAGCCGGCACAGTCGTCCCCCGCGCAGCCGGGGACGATCCGAGGACCGGTCCGGCTCAGGGCCGCAGCCGAAGCCCGGGCCTGCACGAAACCGGAGCCTGCCCGGACATCAGCGGTCCCCGGCTGTCAGTGCGCCCCCGCGCCGCCCGGCGTCTTGGTCGGGTCGGCGCCCGCTGCCGCCGCGGCCTCGCTGTAGATGTCCGGCTCCAGGTAGATCACGCGGGCGATCGGCACGGCCTCCCGGATCCGGGCCTCGGCCGCGTTGATCGCCTCCGCGACCTGGGCGCCGCTGCTGTCCTGCGGAACCCCGACCTTGGCGGCGACGAGCAGTTCCTCCGGGCCCAGGTGCAGGGTGCGCATGTGGATGAGGCGGGTGACACCCGTACCGTCGACGACCGCCTCGCGGATCTTCGCCACGTCGTCCGCACCGGCCGACTCGCCGAGCAGCAGCGACTTGGTCTCCGCCGCCAGAACCAGGGCGATCAGGATCAGCAGTGCGCCGATGCAGAGGGTGCCGATGCCGTCCCAGATGCCGTTGCCGGTGGCGATGGCCAGGGCGACACCGCCGAGCGCGAGGACCAGACCCACGAGCGCGCCGAGGTCCTCCAGCAGGACGACCGGCAGCTCCGGAGCCTTGGCGCGGCGCACGAAGTCGGTCCACGACTGCTTGCCGCGCAGCTCGTTGGACTCCTTGATGGCGGTGCGGAACGAGAAGCCCTCCGCGATGATCGCGAAGACCAGGACGCCGATGGGCCAGTACCAGTCCTCGATCTCGTGCGGGTGCTTGATCTTCTCGTAGCCCTCGTAGAGGGCGAACATGCCACCGACCGAGAAGAGCACGATCGACACGAGGAAGCTGTAGATGTACCGCTCGCGGCCGTAGCCGAAGGGGTGCTCGGCCGTGGCTTCGCGCTTGGCCTTCTTGCCGCCGACCAGCAACAGCCCCTGGTTGCCGGAGTCGGCGAGCGAGTGCACGCCTTCGGCCAGCATCGACGACGAGCCACTGAAGGCGAACGCCACGAACTTGGCTGCGGCGATGGCCAGGTTGGCCCCGAGGGCGGCGACGATCGCCTTGGTTCCGCCTGATGCACTCATGAGTGCCGAGTGTCCCTTCCGTCGACCGGGAGCTTTGCTCCCCCTTTACCGGCGGACATTGTTGCAGCCCGGCCGACAGCCGTCTCCTCAGACCGCCACGGTGGCCCGGAAGACCGTTCCGTCCCCGGAGACCGTGACCTCCTCGGCGGCCGGGACGAACGCCGAATCGCCCGGTGTGAGCAGCAGTTCCTCCGCTCCGGACCGCAGCCGGACGGTGCCGTGGGTGCAGAGCAGGATGTCCGGGGTGCCGGTGCCGAGACGCAGCGGCCCGTCGCCCTCGGCCGGTTCGATGCGGGAGAGCCGGAACTCGTCGATCGGCGTGCGGTACGCCCCCTCCGCGCCGTCGCCGCCGACGGGCTCGGGCCGGAGCACGTCCGGCGCGGTCGGCTCGAAGCGGACGACGCGCAGGAGTTCGGGGACGTCCACGTGCTTCGGGGTGAGGCCGCAGCGCAGGACGTTGTCGGAGTTGGCCATGATCTCGACGCCGAGGCCGTCGAGGTAGGCGTGCGGGACACCGGCCCCGAGGAAGAGCGCCTCCCCCGGCTGCAGCCGTACGTGGTTGAGCAGCATGGCGGCGATCACGCCCGGATCCCCGGGGTAGTGCCGTGCGAGGAAGGTGTAGGCGGCGTAGGCGTCCTGCCACGGCCCGTCGTGTCCGGCGAGCCGTTCGGCGGCCTTCGCGGCGCGCGCCACGGTCTCGGCCATGGCGTCCGGCTCCGCGGTGAGCACGGCGGTGAGCACCTCGCGCAGGGCGTCGCCTTCCGGTTCCGCCCGCAGGATGTCGACGTACGGCTCGAGGGAGTCGACCTCCAGGCTCGCGAGCAGCTCGGCGGCCTCGGCCGGGGGACGGAAGCCGCACACCCCCTCGAACGGCGTGAGCGCGCAGATCAGTTCGGGCTTGTGGTTGGCATCCTTGTAGTTGCGGTGCGGTGCCTCGATCGGGACCCCGCGGTCCTCCTCGTCGGCGAACCCCGCCTTCGCCTGCGGCAGATCGGGGTGGACCTGGAGGGACAGCGGTGACCCCGCGGCGAGGATCTTCAGCAGGAACGGCAGCCGCGGTCCGAAGCGGTCGGCCGCGACCTTGCCCAGCTCGCCCTCGGGGTCGGCGTCGATCAGCTCGGAGAGCGCGACCGGGCCGGAGCCGCGGTCGACCCGGGAGGAGTCGCCGGGGTGTGCGCCCATCCACAGCTCGGCCTGCGGCTCACCGGTCGGCTCGGCGCCCAGGAGCTGCGGGATGGCGGTGGTGGAGCCCCAGGCATAGGGGCGCACGGTATTGGTGAGGCGGTCCATGCGGCTGATCCTGACTGTGCGGACGAGGTGTGAACCGGTGCTCGCGGCGGCTGCGACCCCGCTACGAGCGCTGACCGCTCATGTTCTCTCTCCGGAAGCGAGCGCCAGGTAAACAGCGGCGAAATCCGAGACGGCGAGCAGTTCCGCCAGTACCTCCACGGAGTGACCGCCGAGGGACGGTTCGAGCTCGCTGACGGGGGTGTCGTGGCTCAGGGCCAGTTCGCGGGCGGCGGGGACCGGCGAGTGGGTGGGGGGTGTGCTCTGTTCGCGGAGCAGCACCACGCGCGCGTGCAGTGCCTGCGGGTCCTCCACACGGTCGCGGAAGAAGTCGTCCGGATCGGCGCCGGCGGCGAAGGCGCCGGAGAGGAGGGTGCCGTGCGCGGTCAGCGCCTCGGGCAGCGCCTCCGCGAGCGCGGGGCGGCCGGCGACGGAGGTCAGCACCCGGGCGAAGTGCCGCCCGGCGGCCCCGGCGACGAGGCCGTCGCTCCACAGCAGGGGAAGGGCGTCCGCGAGCTCGGCGGCCAGCGTCTTGGCCGGGTTGCCGTAGGTGGCGATGGCGGGGCCGCACCGTTCGGCGACCCGGTCGAGCCGGTCGGCGACCGCCTGGACGACGGGCGGCGGGACGGAGAAGAGGCCGATCCGGTCGGCCAGCACCAGCAGCGGGGTGAGCAGCGCCCAGAGGGTGCCGGGGAGCTCGGCGGTGGGGGCGGGCCGCAGCCGGGTCGTCGGCAGCGGCTGGTCCTCGGGGACCTCCTCGTACGGCGACGTGGGCGCGAGGGGCACCACCAGCCCGTGCCGGCCGCCCGCCTCCTCGGTGAGCGGCGAGTTCGGCGGGGCGAGCGTCACGATGGAGCAGCCCCGCCGGTAGGCCTGCTCGATGAGTGCGGAGAGGCCGGGTTCGGCGCCGTCGGTGGTGACGACGAGCAGGAGGTCCATCGGACCGACCCAGCCGGGCAGGGTCCACAGCAGGGCCCCGGGGTCGGCGAGGGCGCCGTACGGCCGGATGTGGCTGACCGGCACGTTGCCGCCGTCGAGCGCGGAGAGCAGTTCGGCGATGCAGCCGACGGTGGGACCGGGGCCGGCCACGAGCAGCGCCCGCGGCCGGCCGTCGGGTTTGAGGTCCGCGAGGCCGGCCTCGACGGCGGCGCGGACGGCGGTGCGGACCCGGGCGCCCGACTCGGCCGCGCCGCGCAGCAGACCGAGGGTGTCGGCCCGGGCCAGGGCTTCGGCCGTGTCGAGCAGTGACTCGTCGAGCATCGTGTACGGAGCCTCCGATCACCGGTGGGCTGTCATGGCCGGGCCCGGTCCCGCGCTCAGGCCGGGCGGCGGGCCTCGTCGACCAGCAGGACGGGGATGCCGTCGCGCACCGGGTAGGCCAGGCCGCAGTCGGCTCCGGTGCACACCAGCTCGCCGGCGTCGGCCCCGGTGTCCGCGGAGGTGTCGTCGCGGAGCGGAGCGTGGCACGCCGGGCAGGCGAGGATCTCCAGGAGACCGGCTTCGAGCGGCATGGGCTGTCCCTTCGGATGGGCCTTCCTCCCCCGGGAAGGAAGGTGGTTCGGCCCGGCCAGGGTACCGCCGGGCCGCCCCGGAGCGCGGCCCCGGCGGCCGGTCGGGCCGGTCGGACCGCGCGGTCCGGCCGGGCGGTACCGGACGTCCCGGGCCTCGCGGACGGGCCGGACCCGTCGTGGTCGCGTGTGCCACTCCCCTGGACGCAACGGGCGCCGGGCCGCTGCCGGACGGGAGCACGGGCCCGGACCGGAGCACCGGCCCGGACGGGAGGCATCGGCCCCACGGCCGGGCCGGGATGCAGCGGCCGGTCAGGCGCGGACGATGGCGAGGACCTCGTCGCGGATCCGGTCGGCGGTCTCGGTGTCGCGGGCCTCGACATTGAGCCGGAGCAGCGGCTCGGTGTTGGAGGCGCGGAGGTTGAACCACCAGTCCGGCGTGGTGACCGTCAGCCCGTCGAGCTCGTCGAGCGCGGCCCCCTCCCGGCCCTCGAACGCCGCCTTGACGGCCGCCGCGCGCCCCGCCTGGTCGGCGACGGTGCTGTTGATCTCTCCGGAGGCGGCGTACCGGTCGTACTGCGCCACCAGCGCGGACAGCGGGCCGGACTGGCCGCCGAGCGCGGCGAGGACGTGCAGGGCGGCCAGCATGCCGGTGTCGGCGTTCCAGAAGTCCCGGAAGTAGTAGTGCGCGGAGTGCTCGCCGCCGAAGATCGCGCCGGTGCGGGCCATCTCCTCCTTGATGAAGGAGTGCCCCACCCGGGTCCGGACGGGCGTGCCGCCCTGCTCCTTGACGACCTCGGGGACGGACCAGGAGGTGATCAGGTTGTGGATCACCGTGCCGCCGCCGTGCTTGGCCAGCTCCCGGGCGGCGACCAGGGCGGTGATCGCGGAGGGGCTGACCGGGTCGCCGTTCTCGTCGACGACGAAGCAGCGGTCGGCGTCGCCGTCGAAGGCGAGGCCGATGTCCGCGCCGGTCTCCCGGACCTTGGCCTGGAGGTCGACGATGTTCTTCGGGTCGAGCGGGTTGGCCTCGTGGTTGGGGAAGGTCCCGTCCAGCTCGAAGTACATCGGGACGACCTCGATGGGCAGGCCGGCGAGGACGGTGGGCACCGTGTGGCCGCCCATGCCGTTGCCCGCGTCGACGACGGCCTTGAGCGGGCGGATCGCGGTGAGGTCGACGAGTGAGCGCAGGTGGGCGGCGTAGTCCTCGAGGACGTCCCGCCGGCTGATCGCGCCGGGGGTCGGGGCGGCGGCCGGGGGCGCGGACTCCGCCCACTCCTCGACGAGGGCGCGGATCTCGGAGAGCCCGGTGTCCTGGCCGACCGGCGCGGCGCCGGCCCGGCACATCTTGATCCCGTTGTACTGGGCCGGGTTGTGGCTGGCGGTGAACATCGCGCCGGGCCTGCCGAGTTGGCCGCTGGCGAAGTACAACTGGTCGGTGGAGCAGAGGCCGATCTCGGTCACGTCCACGCCGCGGGCCGCGGCGCCGCGCGCGAACGCCCGCGACAGGCCGGGCGAGGAGGGCCGCATGTCATGGCCGACGACGATCGCGTCCGCGCCGGTCACCTGGGCGAAGGCGGCGCCGAAGAGTTCGGCGAGCGGCTCGTCCCACTGGTCGGGGACCACACCGCGCACGTCGTAGGCCTTCACGATCTGCGACAAGTCGGGCACCTTGCACGCCTCCTGGAGTCGGTCCTGCCCCTGCTGGCGACCTCGTGACAGCACAGTACCCGGACGAGGTGACAAGTCGGGCAGGACGGAACCACCGACTCGACGAGGAGCACCGCGGGGGCGCGGGCCGGAGCGGGGGCGCAGACCTCGGCGGGCTCCGGGACCGCCACGCCGCGGGCTCCGGGACCGCTGCACCGCGGCCGGGGCACCCGGCCGGGCGGGCACGGCTTCAGGAGAGGACGCGGACCCCCGGGCGGAGATCCGCCGGGGCGCTCGCGGGCGTCAGGAGTCCGGCGACCGCAGGACGCGGAGGTGGCCGCGCCGGGCGACCTCCATGGGCTCCGTCCCCCTGCCGCCACCGCCCCCTGCCGCGCGCTCCTGCGGGCGGGCGGCCTCGCGCACGGCATTGGCCAGCGCCTCGAGGTCGTCACTGCTGGGGCGGGCGGGACCGGTGTCGACGGCGAGCCGGACGACTTCCCAGCCACGGGGGGCGGTCAGCCGCTCGGAGTGCTCGGCGCAGAGGTCGTAGCAGTGCGGTTCGGCGTAGGTGGCGAGCGGCCCGAGAACCGCGGTCGAGTCCGCGTAGACGTACGTCAGCGTCGCGACGGCGGGGCGGCCGCACGCGGTGCGCGAACAGCGACGTACAGGGCTCACGACGTTGGACGGTACCGCACTCTTGAGCGGGCCGCGACGACTCTCCCCGAGCTCACCCCGCCGTGTCGTTCCCGCCGACACGCGGGGCCTGACCTGCGGACACCCATTCTGACCTGCGTGGAGGGCCGGGGCGCGGCAGACCGGCGACGACGATCGCCGTCACCACTGGGTCCAAATAGTGTCATTCATCTCGTGATCACCGGCCGCCGAAGTGTGCTGAAACGGGCGCAACCGTGGCTGGAACGCTCATGTACCGACATGCCGCGCGGCGGATCCGTCAGCGCGTGCCGGGTGCGACGGGACGGCTACCCTCGGATGTGATGGACAACCCCGTACCTCCCCGCCCGTCCGAGCCGCGACCACGACGCCGTGACCGCCACGGCCGCGGCATGCGCGGGCCGATCGCACCCCCTCAGGTGCCGCTGTCGGTCAGCCGGGCCGACACGTTCGTCGACCTGGTGCACGACTCCGTGGACCGGCTGGAGCGGCGGTGGCCCCAGCTGTCCGACGTCGAGTTCCTCGTCCGCGAGGTGCCCCCGCCGGGCGGTGCCGAGCCCCCGGGGACGGGCACCTGGGACGACGGGACGGTGCCGCTGGGCCGGATGGTCGCCGCGCAGGGGGACCGCCCCGCGCGGATCGTGATCTACCGCCGTCCGGTGGAGATCCGCACCAAGGGGCGGGACGACCGCGCCCTCCTGGTCCACGAGGTCGTGGTCGAACAGGTCGCCGAACTGCTGGGGCTGGCACCGGAGTCCGTGGATCCGCGCTACGGGCAGGACTGAGCCGGGACCGGCCGGCCGGTCAGGCCGGCCAGTCGGTCACTCAGCCACTCAGTGGCTCAGTCGGTCAGTCGGTTGGTCGGTCAGTCGGTCAGTCGGTCAGCAGCGACAGGTCCTGCTCCGCCTCCGGGACGACGACCGTGCCCCGGTCGTCCGGCAGGGTCTGCACGGTGAACATCGGGACACCGGCCTCCCGGAGTTCGAGCGAACGCGAGGCGTGCACGGGCCCGCCGGACTCACGGACCACGGTGACCGCGTAGCCGCCCTTGGCCCCGGACGGCACCGGCGGCCGCACCGCGAGCGTCGTACCGCCCTTGACCGTGTAGGACTTGGCCGTGGCGCTGCCGCCGCCGCTCCCGGCCGAGGCGATCACCTTCACCCTCCCGGTGGCGCCCGGCGCCACGAGTGACAGGGAGGTGCCCTTGGCCCGGTTGTCGGCGGCGGTGGCCCGCTCCTCGACCGGTCCGGTCGCCGGGATGAACGCCGTCTCCTGCTTGCCGCCCTTGCCGCGGGTGACCCGGAGGGCGGCGACGAACGGGGCCGCGTCGTCCTTCTCGGCCGGGGTGAGGACCAGGGAGCCCGGCTCGCCCTTGGTGACGTCGGCGAGGTCCACCGCCGCGGTCATGCCGCTCTTCACGTGCAGCGTTTCGTGGCCGGCCGGGGTGATCGGGCCGGACGGGCCGGCGAGCCGCACCTTGACGTCGGCGTCGTCCTCGCTGGTGGCCATCGCGACCAGCTGCACGGAGGTGGCGTCCGCGGGGATGCCCGGGAGCACGGCGCTGCCGGACGGGTCGGCCGCGGCCTGCAGCCAGTCGCCGCCGCGCTTGTCGTCCTCGGCCTGCACGGCGGCGCCGGCCCGCCCCGCGCGGGCCACGACGTGCAGGGTGGCGTCGGCCGTCGGCTCCTCGGTGAGGGTCGAGAGCAGGACGGGGACGCTGGACCGGGCCGGGATCGTGATCCCCTCTCCGGCGGTGGACTTCAGCTTCCCGTTCCGTCCGTACATCTCCAGGTCCACGACGGCCGCGGAGCTGTCCGGATTGGTGAGGTGGACGTAGTCCTGCCGGTCCTTGGCGGTGCTGACCCCGGGGAACCAGAACGCGGTGTCCGGTGCCGTGCACCTCGCGCCGAGCACGGCGCGGGCCTCGCCCGCGGTGATCACCGTGGTCTGCTGGGTGCTCCAGCCGGGCGCGAGGGTGCCGTCCGCGGTGCCGATCAGGGCCGGGGCCTCGGCGTCCGAGGTCTCCGCGGTGACGGGGGTGCCCGGCTCCTTCAGCGCCACCACCGGCTCGTCCGGGCGCCGGTCCTTGCCGCGGCCCTCCGGCTTCTTCTCGGCGCCCTCCACGGCCCGTTCCGCGGGGAGGAGTTCGGCACGGTTCCGCTGTCCGTCCGTGCGGGCGTCCTTCCCCTTCGGCGTGAACGAGGTGTACGTGGTCTCGGCGAGTTCCGAGGAGGTGGGCGCCGGGCAGAGCAGCGTGGAGCGTTCGACGGGCAGCCGGGCGGCGGTCGCCGCGGTGCCGCCCGACGACGCGTCCGGGACGGTGAGCGCGGCGAACCCGGTCACGGCGGCGAGCGCGGTCGCGGTGCCGATCAGGGACAGGGTGGTGCGGTTCACTGGTGCTCGCTCCCGTCGCGGCGGGGACCGGGCTCGGTGCCGTCCCCGTGGATCGTCTCGCCCTCCGGAGGGTAGGTGCCGTCGGCGTAGGGCTGCTGGGCGCCGTAGCCGTACGGGTCGGCATACTGGCCGCCGCCGTACTGCCCTTGGTCGTACGGTCCGGCCGCGTACTGCCCCTCGGCGTACCGGGGGTCGTACATGCCGCCGGGGTACGCCCCGTCCCCGTAGCCGGCCGCCGGATAGGCGCCGGCCGGGTACTGCTCACCGGGGTGCACGGCCTGGTACGGGTCGGCGCCCTGGCCCGCGGCGGGCTGCTGCCCGTCCCACTCGCCGTACAGCGGCTGGTGCGGCACGGTGCCATAGGGCTGTGCGGGGTCGGCTCCGGGGTCGTGCGGGCCGGGCGGCATGGCCTCGGCGGGCACCGGACCCATCGGGTCGGCGTCCGTGAACTCCGCCCCGGGGCCCGCGTTTCCGGCACCGGCGTACGGCGCCTGCCCCGGCTCGGCGGGCGGCGGCCCGGCAGGGGCGCCGGGTCCCTGCTCGCCGCCCCGCGCGGCCTGTTCCGCCTCCGCGGCGGCCCGCAGCCGACGGGCCCGGCGGCCCTCCCCGGCGACGGCCTCGGCGGGCACGGCCTCGGCCACCTGGTCCGGAAGGTCGTCGTCGACGTCCCGGCGGCGCCCCGGCAGGGCCAGCACCAGCAGCACCACGGCCAGCAGCCCCTGGGCCCAGACCCAGGCGGTGCGGGTCAGCGGCGTCTCGTAGGTGAGGTCCAGCCGGCCGCCGTTCGCGGGCAGTTCGAAGCCCTGGGCCCAGCCGTCGACGGTCTTCCGCGTCAGCGGCTTGCCGTCGAGCGTGGCCTGCCAGCCGGCGTCGGCCTTGTCGGCGATCCGCAGCACCCGGCCGTTCCCGCCCGCGGGAACGGTGGTGTGCGCCTCGACCGGCCCGGCGGCCACCGGGACCGCGGCGGCGGCGCCCTGCCCGCCGGAGCCTCCGGCGGGCACGATGGCGGCCCGCGCGACCCGCTGGTCCACACGCCACAGCGCGCTGCCGTCCTCCTGGCTGAGCCGGGTCAGGCCGGGCGTCGCGTCCAGCACCCGGCGCATCTCCCGCGGGGCGCCGTCCCGGACGAGCACGTAGCGCACGGCGTACCCGCCGAGCTGGCTCGTCTGGTCGGCGCCGGACCCCGCCACGAGGTTGGCGACGATCCGGTCCAGCCGGGCGTCGCCGCCGCTCGTGGCGGCGAGGTCGGCGTCCCCGAGCCGGGCACCGGAGCCGCGCACCAGGGTGTAGCCGACCCGGGCCTCCTGGTCCCCGCCGATGACGAGGGTGCGCGCCTGGTCCCGGGTGCCGCTCTCCTCGGCGACGAACGCCGGCACCTGGACCGGCTGCCGCCGGTCGACCGGGCCGTCCGCGCCGCTGACCATCCAGCCGACGGCGGCCACCAGGGGGGCCACCGCGGCAGCCGCGGCGATCAGACCCGCGACCGGCTGCCGCCAGCCGAAGTTCCGGGCCGCGACCCGCTCGCGCGCGCCCTCCGCGCCGACCGCGGCGGCCGCGAGCAGGGCGAGACCGTAGACGAGGGTGGCCGGACCGGCCCAGGCGGAGCCGTTGGACAGCGCCGCGAACAGCAGACCGGTCAGCGCGGCGGCCCAGGCCGCCCGGACCGTCAGCTGCCGGTCGTCCCGCAGCAGGGCGCCGAGAGCGGCCAGCACCACACCGATGAGCAGCACGCCGCCCGCCGCCTTGGGGCCGCCCGGGCTGAGCGTCAGCAGGTCGAGGGCGGAGGCGGAGCCGGTGCCGTAGTCCAGCCCCACCTCGTGGAGGAAGGCCGACGGACGGGTCAGCAGCGACAGCGACCAGGGGGCGAGGACCACCAGCGGGGTCACCAGCGCGGCGGCGAACCGCAGTCCGTACGCGGGCAGCTGGTCCCGGTGGCCGTCGAGCGCCCGCAGCACGAGGACGCCGACGCCCAGGACGAGGGCGACCGGCCAGACCACGGGAGTGAACGCGGTGGCGATGGTCAGCAGCAGCGCGTACGCCCACACGGCCCGCCAGCCGGGGCGCGCGCCGCCCTGCGCGGACAGCCGCAGCCCGGCCGCGGCCACCCCGGCCCGTGCCAGCAGCGGCAGCAGCACGGCGAGGACCGCGGTGCCCAGACGCCCGGTGGCGAGCGCGCCGGTCGCGGCCGGCAGGAAGGCGTAGGCGACGCTGCCCCAGGCCCGCAGCAGCCGGGACTCGGTCAGCGGCCGGGAGACGAAGTAGGCGGTGAGCCCGGCGAGCGGCACCGAGCAGACGAGCAGCAGGGTGAGGGCGAGTCCGGTGCTGCCGAACAGCAGGGACGCGAACGAGGCGACGACCGCCAGATACGGCGGCGCCGACCCGGTGCCGCCGACCCCCACCGGGTGCCAGCCGGCGGCGTACCGCTCCCACAGCTCGGAGGCGCCGTCGGGGGCGGGCAGCAGCGCGCCGCCGAACAGCGCCCCGGTGCCCAGCAGTCCGCGGCAGGCGATCAGCGAGACCAGCAGCAGCACGAGGAAGAGGACGGGACCCGGCTTGCGGCCGATCCGCTTCAGCCGGGCGAACTGCTCGACCTCCAGGAAGTCCGCGTCGTCCCCGCCGGGCCCGGACTCGACGGCCCCGTGCCGCCCGCCGGACGCCAGCTCGGGTTCCGAGCGTCCGCTGAAGTTGCCGGCCACCTGCTCCACGGTGGCCCGCAGGGTCGCGCCGGGCGGCGGGAACAGCGGCCGGAGCTCGTTCGCCTCCACCGCCTGCTTGCCGCGCCGTTTGCGCGCGTCGAGGACCCTGCCGGGGCGCAGCAGCACCCCGAGGAGTCCGGTGACCTCGTCCAGCGCCTGGCCGGGCACCTTGCCCACCAGATAGGCGAGGGTGCGCACCAGGGTGCCGAACACCAGCCGGAGCAGCACATACGGCAGGACCGCGCCGCGGCTGTTGACGAGCATCGCGTAGACGGCGCCCGCCTTGTCGACCCGGTGCGGGTTGGCGACGGACCGGCCGACGCAGTCGATGGGGCGCCGCTCGCGGGCGGACGCCTCGGCGTGCCGCATGACGGCGTCCGGGGCGATGAGCACTCCGTGCCCGGCGGCCTGCGCGCGCCAGCAGAGGTCGACGTCGTCGCGCATCAGCGGCAACCGCCGGTCGAAGCCGCCGAGCTCCTCCCACACGTCCCGGCGGATCAGCATGCCCGCGCTGGAGACGGAGAGGACGGGCTTCACCTGGTCGTGCTGCCCCTGGTCCTGCTCCCGCCGCTCCAGACCGGTCCAGCGGCGCCCGCTGTTGGCGATGCTGACGCCGACCTCGAGCAGCTGCCGCCGGTCGTACCAGCTGCGCAGCTTGGGTCCGATGACGGCCGTGGACGGGCTGGCGTCGGCGACGCGCAGCAGCTCCGCCAGGGCGCCCGGCTCGGGGGCGCAGTCGTCGTGCAGCAGCCACAGCCACTGGACGGGCTCGCCGTGCGGCAGCTCCGGCAGGTCGTACGCGTCGTCGCGCCAGGTGCGGTTGACGGGGTCCCAGCCGCTCGGCCGCTTCAGATAGGGCAGGTCGTCCGGGGTGAGGACGGCCGCGGTCCGGACCGCTTCGTCGACGGCGGTGCCGAAGCCGCTGCGGCGGGCGAGGTGCAGCACCCGCTCGTCGCCGAGGGCGTCGGCGAGCAGGGCGGCGGAGTTGTCGGCGCTGCCGGTGTCGGCGGCGATCACGTTCTGGACCGGGCGCTCCTGGCCCGCCAGGCCCGAGAGCACCTGCGGCAGCCAGCGGGCGCCGTCGTGGGCGACGAGCACGGCGGTGACGACATGCCGCGGGAACTCAGGAGTGGCGGCCTCGTGGTGGGCCGCCGAGTGACTGTGCACGGACATCGAGGTACGGGCCCCGGTTCGCTGGACTGCGGTGGACGCACGCCCGCGGGGGCGTTGGTGCGTCTCGGACGGCCCCCAACACTAACGGCTCGCGGCCACCCCGGAACCGGCCGTGTGCACCGGGGCGGACGGGGACGGCTGCCCCGGCCCGCGCGCGGGCGCGCGGCAGGTCGGGGGTCCGGTGTACGGGTCCGGTTCTGCGGGGCCGGTGTACGGGTCCGGTGTGCGGGTGCACGCCGACGGGCGCGGCGAACGCGCCGGCTCCGTCGAACAGCGGGCCGCCGGGGGACGCGTGCGCCGGTGGGGGGACGGGTGGACCGGCGGGAGGCAGGTGGACCGGCGGGAGGCTGGGAGGGGCGTGGGCCGACGGGACGCGTGGGTCGGCGCGGGGGCCGACGGGAGGCGCGGGGGCCGGCGCGGGACGGCATCGTCCGGTGGGCCGGCGCCGGGAGGCGGCCGCCCCGGTTGCAGGACCCGTTCCGGGATGCGGACCCGCTCCGGGCGGGGCTGGCGGATCAGGGGGCCGGACGCACCGGTGAACGCGCGAAGAGAGGCCCGGCACACATGACGTCCGGCGGGAAATCGGGCCGAAATCCCGGCGCATGCGTCCGTCTCGGCGAATGCCTCCGGCAAATCCACGCGGCCATCCGGAGGGTGGTACGGAAGGGTGGTCCGGAAGTGCCGTTCGCGGGTGAGGATGCCCCTTTGTCCCGCACCACGATCCGAGAGGTCCGCTCTCCCGCAACAGTGACCGGAAGTGACCTCAGGGCCTTGACCCGATGGCCCGGCAGTGCGGAACCGGAACGTCTGGGCCGGTCTTCGGGGGCGAAACTCACGGACACCGCCCGCCGCGGCGGAGGAAGGCCCGCACGGGAAAGGCGGCGTGAATGGGCGCGGCCCGCGCCCGTTCGGAAAGACCGTCAGACAGCGGCCTTTTTCAGACGCCGGCGCTCCCGCTCGGACAGGCCGCCCCAGATACCGAACCGCTCGTCGTTGGCCAGGGCGTACTCGAGGCACTCGGAGCGCACCTCGCAGGCGAGACAGACCTTCTTGGCCTCGCGGGTCGACCCGCCCTTTTCCGGGAAGAACGACTCGGGGTCGGTCTGGGCGCACAGTGCACGCTCCTGCCACCCGAGCTCCTCGTCCGCCTCCTCGACCAGCAGTTGCTGGAACAGCTCGGTCATGTGCGCCCCTCGTTTGTCTTTTTTTGCGTCCCCGTGATGCTGCCGTTACCGATCACGGCCGAACGACACGAGTGAAATTACAAGTGTGTGGCTCCGGGCCAGTCAAGCCGAGATCTGCTATTGAGCCCCTTATTCACTCTGCGGAACCAAAGCCGTGCGGAAAGTGTTCAAATCGCCATAAACCACTATCGACGCTCGTTCCATCGCCACTCCCCTTCTCCTTGCAGAGGAGGACGAGAACACGACTCGTTTCGTTGCGATCCGATCACGGAAGCGGAGTGGATCACAGTGCGGTGTCGAGAAGGTAACGGCGCCCAGGGGTGCGACTGATGCCCCGTGTGTCCCGGCAGTTGAGCGCACAAACCTTTCTCCGGAGACAGCAACCGGATGAGGTGAACGATGAGCGGCGAAACGGGCGTCAAGTTGACATCCGGTGGGCGAACCGCTCTCCTTGGGGCATGCCAGTGACGCACGCTCCCCTTGCCCTGGGCACGGGAGACCGCTTCCGGACCCGCCCCCGCGGGTTCCGTTGCGCTGTGCAGGCTCACTGTCGCTGTTCCAGCTGTTGATGCCCCCGCGCTCCAGCCATCTGTGCCCAAGAACTTCTCCCGAGGAACCTTCCGCACATGAACAGCGACGTTTCGATCGCCGGTGACCCGCTCGCCATCCCCCACCTGCTGCCGCCCGTACCCGCGCACCCCTCCACCGTCGCGGAGTTCGCCGGTCTCGCCCGCTCCGTCGCGGCGGACCGCGCGAGCTGGGAACACCTCGTCCGGTACGACGCCACCAGCCGCTGGTACCACCGGCTGCGCACCGGCCCCGGCTACGAGGTGTGGCTGCTCAGCTGGGTGCCCGGCCAGGGCAGTGGACTGCACGACCACGGCAGCTCCTCCGGTGTACTGACCGTCCTGGAGGGCGAGTTGACCGAGCAGTCCGGGCAGGTCCGGCGGACACTCGGCGCGGGCGCCCAGCGGGTCTTCGCGCCCGGCTACGTCCACGAGGTCACCAACGACGCGCTCACCCCGGCCGTCAGCCTGCACGTCTACTTCCCGGGCCTGACCGAGATGACCATGCACAGCGGTCAGTGCTCGGCCCGGGCGGACGAGGCCGTCACCGTCTGACGGGGGGGGCGTCACCGTCCGACGGCTGGGCGGGGCGGCGCGCTCGGCGGGGCGTGGGGCCGTCGGCGATCAGGCCCGTCGCCTGCCTCGGGCATCAAGGGTGCCGGCCTCCGGCCGACAGGCCCACCCGTCACCCGCCACCACCCTCAAAGGACCAGCCTCCGGCCGACAGCCCGCACCCGTCACCCGCCACCACCCTCAAAGGACCAGCCTCCGGCCGACAGCCGCACCCGCCACCACCCACATTCGACCGGCCTTCGGCTGACACACTGTCTTTATGCGCATTGTGGTTCTGGCCGGCGGCATTGGCGGCGCCCGTTTTCTCCGTGGTCTGAAGTCGGCCGCCCCCGACGCGGACATCACCGTCATCGGCAACACCGGTGACGACATCCATCTCTTCGGGCTCAAGGTCTGCCCGGACCTCGACACCGTGATGTACACGCTCGGCGGTGGCATCCACGAGGAACAGGGCTGGGGGCGGGCGGAGGAGTCGTTCGCCGTGAAGGAGGAGCTGGCGGCCTACGGCGTGGGCCCCGAGTGGTTCGGGCTCGGCGACCGGGACTTCGCCACCCACATCGTCCGTACCCAGATGATCGGCGCGGGCTATCCGCTCAGCGCCGTCACCGAGGCGCTGTGCGCCCGCTGGCAGCCCGGCGTCCGGCTGCTGCCGATGTCCGACGACCGGATCGAGACCCACGTCCTCATCGACACGGCGGACCTCGGCGACTCCGCCGAGAACGAGGGCCGGAAGGCCGTGCACTTCCAGGAGTACTGGGTGCGGCTGCGGGCCTCCGTACCGGCCCACGCGGTGGTGCCGGTCGGCGCCGAGCAGGCCAAGCCCGCGCCCGGAGTGCTCGAAGCCATCGCCGAGGCGGACGTGGTGCTGTTCCCGCCGTCCAACCCCGTCGTCAGCATCGGCACCATCCTGGCGGTGCCCGGCGTGCGGGAGGCCATCGCCGAGGCCGGGGTACCGGTCGTCGGGCTCTCCCCGATCGTCGGCGACGCACCCGTGCGGGGCATGGCGGACAAGGTGCTCGCCGCGGTCGGCGTGGAGTCGACCGCCGGCGCCGTCGCCCGGCACTACGGATCCGGGCTGCTGGACGGCTGGCTCGTCGACACCGTCGACGCCGGCGCCGTGGACGAGGTGGAGGCGGCGGGCATCCGCTGCCGGGCCGTCCCGCTGATCATGACCGACACCGAGGCGACGGCCCGGATGGCGAGCGAGGCGCTGGCACTGGCCGCGGAGGTCCGGCCGTGAGCGCCGGCCGGGAGGCGCCGTCGTACACGGTGTGGGCGCTGCCGGGCGTTCCCGAGGTGCAGTCCGGGGACGACCTCGCCAAGCTCATCGCGGACGCGGCCACCGCACCGGGGCTGCCGGGCCTGGCCCACGGCGACGTGCTGCTGGTGACCTCGAAGATCGTCAGCAAGGCCGAGGGCCGCGTCATGGAGGCGGCGGACCGCGAAGCGGCGATCGACGCCGAGGCGGTACGGGTCGTCGCCCGGCGCGGGCCGACCCGGATCGTCGAGACCCGGCATGGCTTCGTCATGGCCGCGGCCGGGGTCGACGCCTCCAACACCCCCGCCGGCACCGTGCTGTTGCTGCCCGAGGACCCGGACGCCTCGGCCCGGCTGATCCGCGCCGGGCTGCGCGACGCGCTCGGGGTCGACATCGGGGTGGTGGTGACCGACACGTTCGGCCGCCCCTGGCGCAACGGGCTGACCGATGTGGCGATCGGCGCCGCCGGGGTGCGGGTCCTCGACGACCTGCGGGGCGGCACCGACGCGTACGGCAATCCGCTCGCCGCGACCGTCGTGGCCACCGCCGACGAACTGGCCGCCGCGGGTGACCTGGTGAAGGGGAAGGCCGACGGGCTGCCCGTCGCCGTGGTCCGCGGGCTGCCGCATGTCGTCCGGGACGCCGACGGCGACGGCGACGAAGGCCGGGGCGAGGAGGGCCGGGTCGGGGGCGACGCGGGTGCGGGCCCGGGTGACGCGGGTTCGGGCGACGCGCGTTCGGGTGACGCGGGCTCGGGCCGGGGTGACGCCGGGGCGCGGGTTCTGGTGCGCAGCGCCGTCGACGACATGTTCCGGCTCGGGACGTCCGAGGCCGTACGGGAGGCCGTGACCCTGCGGCGCACGGTGCGGGAGTTCACGGACGAACCGGTCGACGGAGCGGCGGTGCGGCGCGCCGTGGCCGCCGCGGTGACGGCGCCGGCCCCGCACCACACGACGCCGTGGCGGTTCGTGCTGCTCGAGTCGGCGGAGACTCGGGAGCGGCTGCTCGACGCGATGCGGGACGCGTGGGTGGCGGATCTGCGGGGCGACGGCTTCACGGAGGAGAGCATCGCGAAGCGGGTGCGGCGCGGGGACGTGCTGCGGCGGGCGCCGTATCTGGTGGTGCCGTGCCTGGTCGCCGACGGTGCGCACGCCTACCCGGACACGCGGCGGCAGGGTGCCGAACGCGAGATGTTCGTGGTGGCGGCGGGGGCGGCGGTGCAGAACCTGCTGGTCGCGCTCGCCGGGGAACGGCTCGGCTCGGCGTGGGTGTCGTCGACGATGTTCTGCCGGGACGTCGTCCGCGACGTGCTGGGCCTGCCCGGGGACTGGGATCCCATGGGGGCTGTGGCGGTGGGTCATGCGGCGGGGGTGCCGCGGGAGCGGGGGGAGCGTGGGGTGGAGGGGTTCATCGCCGTGCGGTAGCACCTGCCGGTGGGGGTGCGTCGGCGGGCGGCCGGCTGCGCGTGCAGGGGGCGAGTCCGGGGGGACGGGGTCTGTGCCGCTGCTGGGCTGAGGTTGCTGGGTGTGCGGGCGGGTGCCGGGGCCTCCGGGGTGGGGGGTTCCGGAACGTATATTTGCGGCCCTGGCGGGCCACAAATACACGGCAGCTTCCGGAACCCCCCACCCCTCCGACCCCGTCCCCCTCACGTCCGGTGGGCTCAGGCGGGTACGTATGACAGCGGTGATGGGCCCCGTGCGGGTGTGATGTCGTCGTGCCTTCCGGTGCTCAGGACGGTTCGCCCCGACCGCCCTGTGCAGGGAAGGAAGCGGAGCAGCGGGCCGGAGCGGCCCATCCCGTGCGGTTCGTCCCGATGGCCGCAGCCGACATGCGCAGGCGTATTGGGGGCTGACGTTCGGTGGGCTCAGGCCCCGTTCGGATCGGGTCAGAGGGCGCTGATGTCGTTCGGGGCGAAGCGGGGGGCGCGGCGGGGTGGGGTGTGGCCGGAGAGGAGGATGAGGCGGCATGCGCGGTGGCGCTGGCCCGCGTAGGGGGCCAGGAGTTCCAGCATCGTCGCGTCGTCCGTGCCCCGGCGGCCGGTGAGGGCGTAGCCGACGATCTTCGGTACGTGGAGGTCGCCCACGGTGATCGCGTCGGGCGCGCCGTTGCTGCGCTGGAGGGTCTCCGCGGCCGTCCAGGGGCCGATGCCGGGGATCAGCTGGAGCCGGGCGAGGGCCGCGGGGAGGTCCATGGTCACGGCCTCCTCAAGGCGGCGGGCGACGCGGGCGGCGCGGACGATCGTGGCCGCGCGTTTGCCGTCGACGCCCGCCCGGTGCCACTCCCAGGACGGGAGCATGGCCCAGCCGCGCGCGTCGGGCATCACATGGAGGCCGTCGAGCGGGCCGGGGGCCGGTTCGCCGTGCCGTTGGAGGAGCAGCCGCCAGGCGCGGTACGCCTCGTCGCTGGTGACCTTCTGTTCCAGGACCGACGGGATGAGGGATTCGAGGACCAGCCCGGTGCGGGTGAGCCGCAGGCCGGGGGTGCGGCGGTGCATCTCGTGGACCAGGCGGTGGCGCGGGGTGAACGCCGCCGGGTCGTCGTCGGCGCCGAGCAAGGCGGGGAGGCCGTCGAGCAGCCAGTCGGCGCCCGGGCCCCAGGCCTCGGCCTCGATCTCCCCGGAGTGCCGGCTGAAGCGGAGGGTGCCGGGCCCGGCCGGGGTGCGGCTGGCCCGCCAGACCGAGCCGTCCGGAGTGACGCGGAACGCGGGATCGCCGGGGCCGCGGCCGAGCGGGCCGACCGTGAGTCCCGGATCGAGCGGCCCGGCCGGGCGCCAGCGGCGGGTCGCGGCGGACGCGTGCCGGGGTGTGGGCACCCGCAGCCGGCCGCCGCGGACGGTGGTGCGGGTCAGCCGGTCCTCAGGGGTCACCCTCCGAGGGTAGGCGGCGTCACTGGTCGGAGGAGAAGCGGACCGCTCCCGCCGGGATCTCCGCCTCGCACCAGACCCGGACCCCGTCCCGCAGCTCGTTGTCGGCGCCGATCACCGCGCCGTCGCCGATCACCGCGCCGTCCAGGACGGTGCGGGCGCCGATGCGGGCGCCCGCGCCGATCAGGGAGTTCTGGATCTGTGCGCCCGCGTCCACGACCGCGCCCGCCAGGACGGTGCTGCCGTCGATCCGGGCGCCCTCGCCGATCCGGGCACCGGTGCCGACGACCGTGCCGCCGGTGAGCTTGGCGTCGGCGGCGACCTCGGCTCCTTCGAGGACCAGGCGGTCGCCGCAGCGGCCCGGGACGGCCGGGGAGGGGGCGCGGCCGAGCACGAGGTCGGCGGAGCCCCGGACGAAGGCCTGCGGGGTGCCGAGGTCCAGCCAGTAGGTGGAGTCGACCATGCCCTGGAGGTGGGCTCCGGAGGCAAGCAGGCCGGGGAAGGTCTCCCGTTCGACCGAGACGGGCCGCCCGTCGGGGATGGAGTCGATGACGGAGCGGTTGAAGACGTAGGCGCCCGCGTTGATCTGGTCGGTGACGATCTCCTCGGGCGTCTGCGGCTTCTCCAGGAAGGCGGTGACGCGGCCGTCGGCGTCCGTGGGCACCAGGCCGAACGCCCGCGGGTCCTCGACCCGGGTGAGGTGCAGGGAGACGTCCGCGCCGGAGGTGCGGTGGGTGTCGACCAGGGCGCGGATGTCGAGGCCGGTCAGGATGTCGCCGTTGAAGATGAGCACCGGCTCGTCGGGGCCGGAGTGCAGGCGCGAGGCGACGTTGCGGATGGCGCCGCCGGTGCCGAGCGGCTCGTGCTCGGTGACGTACTCCAGGTGCAGTCCGAGGGACGAGCCGTCACCGAAGTACGGCTCGAACACCTCGGCGAGGTAGGACGTGGCGAGCACCACGTGCTCGACCCCGGCCGCCCGGGCGCGGGCCAACTGGTGGGTGAGGAACGGCACACCGGCTGCCGGGACCATGGGCTTCGGCGTGTGCACCGTCAGCGGGCGGAGCCGCGTGCCCTTGCCGCCGACCAGGAGGATCGCTTCTGTCACCTTGTCTTCTCTGCTTCCTGCCAGGGGTCGGCTGACGGGCCCCCACCGGTTGAGGCCGGCGGCCAGTGTAAGCAGACGCCGACCGGCTGACGTGGACTGACGCTCGGCTCAGCCGAAGTGGACCGGGACGGTCCTCACCGCCCCTGAGCTCTGGCGGCGGTGCTGCGGATCGAGCCCAGCTTGCTGTAGAGGCGGGCTCCGGGGCAGTCGGTGGAGAACCCGTCGCGGTGCCCGGAGATGACGTTGAGCGAGACCTTGGTGCCCTTCTTGTACTTGTTGCCGCCGCCGGACACCAGGGTGACCTTGCCGGCCGGGTTCCTGCCGAACAGGCCGAGCTTCCAGGCGGACAGTGCGGCGACGGACCGCACCGCCGCGGCGGGTGGTGTGACGCCCGAGAAGCTCCCGATGACCGCAATGCCCATCGTGTTGGTGTTGAAACCGAGCGTGTGTGCGCCCATCACGGCTCGGGCCACGCCGCCGGCCCGGCCTTCGTAGATCTTTCCGCACTTGTCGATCGCGAAGTTGTAGCCGAAGTCCCGCCAGCCCAGGCTCTTGACGTGGTAGCGGTAGATGCTGCGGAGCACCGACGGCGCCTGCTTGCAGGTGTAGTTGTTGCCGCTGGCCGTGTGGTGCACGAACGCGGCCTTCACGGTCTTGGTGTAGAGGAAGTTCCGCTCGCGCAGCGACTCGTCCGCACCCCAGCCGTGGCGGGTGACGATGCCGGGCCGCGGACCGATGTGGGCGCGGGTCGCGACGGACCCGTTCGCGCCGGTGACGGCGTCCGGGTCGTCCTCCGGTGTCGTCTCCTGGGCGAGGGCCGGGATCTCGGTGGCGCCCAGCGGGGCCAGTTCGGCGTTGACCGCGGAGGCCGCCGCCTCTTCCGGGGTCTGCTCCGGCGGCCCGGCGGTCCGGCCGGGCCCGGCGGCCGGGGCGTTGTCCGGTGAGACGAGTTCGATGCGCAGCCCGCCGGGCAGCGCGGTCGGGGCGCCCCGGTCGGAGGCGGGCTCGGGCAGCGCCTGGACCTGCACGCCGTCGGAGTCGCCGACCCAGAGCGGGGCGGTGCTGCCGTGCATCCGGCCGCCGTTCCGCTCGGGCGAATCGAGGTCGGGCTGGTCGTCGTTGTGGGTCTGCAGGTCCTGCCAGGAGGACCAGCGGCCGGTGTCCGCGGCGCGGGTGCGGATCCGCACCTGTCCGTGGAAGTCGGCTGCCGGGTCGTCCCAGACGACACCCACCAGGGAGAACGGCCGGACGTCACGCTTCGGGAGGCCCTGCGGGGCGCCGGCGTCCGGGGAGGTGCTCCCGGAGCGGTCGGGGCCGCCCAGCGGACCGAGGGGCAGCGACTGGGTGCTGCCGGGCACATGGGGCTCGGCGGGGGCTGCGGCCGCCGCTCCGGCGGGCGGAGCGAGCGGGAGCGCGAGTGCGGCCGTGCAGGCGACGCCGATGGAAGAAGCAAGGAGTCCACGCATGAACAAAATCGTGGGCATATCCCGACAATCTGTCTATTCGTGATCTGACGGACTGTCTGCCGAACAGGTGAGCTCCGCGGGCCCGTGACCGACTCCTCCCGCTTGCCCGGCCGCGTACCCTTGCGCGGGTGAACGCCACCGATCGCACCCCTGCCGACCTGCTGCGATCCGCGCTCGCCGCGGACCCGGCCCGCCCCCTGGTCACCTTCTACGACGACGCCACCGGCGAACGCGTCGAACTGTCCGTGGCCACCTTCGCCAATTGGGTGGCGAAGACCGCCAACCTGCTCCAGGACGACCTCGGGGCCGAGCCGGGCGACCGGCTCGCGCTGCTGCTCCCCGCCCACTGGCAGACGGCCGTCTGGGTACTCGCCTGCTCCTCCACCGGAGTTGTCGCGGACCTGGGCGGCGACCCCGGAGCCGCCGATCTGGTGGTCAGCGGCCCCGACACCCTCGACCGGGCGCGCGCCTGCCGCGGGGAGCGCGTGGCGCTCGCCCTCCGGCCGCTGGGCGGACGCTTCCCCGAGACCCCGGCGGGCTTCGCCGACTACGCGGTGGAGGTGCCCAGCCAGGGCGACCGCTTCGCCCCGTACGCCCCGGTCGACCCGGACTCCCCCGCGCTGGCCTTCGCGGGCTCCGGCGAACTCACCGGCGCCGGGACGGTCGAGCGGGCGCGGGCCGACGCGGCGGCGCGCGGCCTGACCCCCGTCTCGCGCCAGCTGTCCGGGCTCCCCTACGACAGCTGGGACGGCCTGTCGGCCGGGCTGCTGGCCCCGCTGGCGGCCGGCGGTTCCGTCGTCCTCTGCCGGCATCTCGACCGGCTGCCGCCGGAGGCCCTGGAGCAGCGGCGGGAGAGCGAACGGGTCACCACGACGGCGGGCTGAGCACCGGTCCGGGCCGCCACTCGTCCGGCGCACAGCGGGCCTGGCCTGCCGGGTGCGCCGGCCTCCCGGAGTGATGATGGGCGCGAAAGTGCAGCCGTACGCACAACCAAGCGAGGGGCTCGACCGTCTGCTCCTGTGACCGGCGGGCCCGCGCGGAGCGAAGCCGCCTTACTCCGTGAGGGATGGACGCAGACGTGACCGACAGTGCTGGCACGCCCGAGGGGCCCGAGGACCCCTCCGGGCGCGAGCGGGCGGACGGTGCGCCCCGGGCCGGGGACCCGGCACCGGGCGGCGCGCCGTCCGGCGGCGGCTCCTCGAAGGCCGGTGCCTCGGACGCGGCTGCTGAGGAGGCCCACTCGGAGGACGCGGCACCGGAGGACGCGGCGCCGCAGGACGCGGCGGCGCAGGACGCGGCGGCGCAGGACGCGGCGGCGCAGGACACCGCCCCCTCGGACGGGGCCCTCCCGGACGGTGCCGCCGCGACGGCCTCCTCGACGGGAGACGGCTCGCGGGGTGACGGCGCGCCGGGTGACGGCCCGACGGGAGACGGATCCGGCTCCGCGCCGCACGGCCGATGGCGGCCCTGGCTGCGCCGGACGGCTCTGGTGACGTCGGTGGCGGTCCTGGTGGCGGCCGGCGCGAGCTGGATGATCTACCAGAAGCTCGAAGGCAACATCACCACGGACACCGGCACGGCCGAGGAGCTGAAGCGGTACGAGGCCGAGCGCCCGGCGCCGATGGTGCACGACGCCCGGAACGTCCTGCTCATCGGCTCCGACAACCGGGGCGACGGCAACAGCAAGTACGGCCGGGACAACGGCACGCAGCGCTCGGACACCACGATCCTGCTGCACCTGGCCGCGGACCGGAAGAGCGCCACCGGGGTCAGCATCCCGCGGGACCTGATGGTGGACGTGCCCGCCTGCCGGAAGCCGGACGGCAGCCGCACCAAGCCGCAGTTCGCCCAGTTCAACTCGGCGTTCGAGGTGGCGGGCCCGGCCTGCACGATCCGTACCGTGGAGAACCTCACCGGCATCCGGGTCGACCACCACATGATCGTGGACTTCACCGGGTTCAAGCGGATGGTGAACGCGGTGCACGGGGTGGAGGTCTGCCTCAAGGACCCCGTGGACGACCGGGAGGCCCATCTGAAGCTGCCCGCCGGCCGGCAGAAGCTCAACGGCGAGCAGGCACTCGGCTACGTCCGCGCCCGCTACAGCATCGGCAACGGCAGCGACACCGAGCGGATGGACCGGCAGCAACAGTTCCTCGGCGCCCTGGTGAAGAAGGTGCAGAGCAACGGGGTGCTGCTGAACCCGGCCCGGCTCTACCCGGTGCTGGACGCCGCGACGTCCTCGCTCACCACCGACTCCGGGCTGGACTCGCTGCGGGAGCTGTACGACCTGGCCCGCAGTTTGCGCAAGATCCCGACCGACCGCGTACAGTTCCTCACCGTGCCGCGCCGGGCGTACTCGCTCAACGCGAACCGGGACGAACTCGTCCAGCCGGACGCGGCGCAGCTGTTCAATCTCCTCCGTAACGACCTCCCCGTATCGGTTGCCCCGAAGCGGCGCGAGGCCGGTGCGACCCCGACCCCCCGGCCCGACAACAGACCGGGAACGATGACCGGTGATCAGCGGACGGCGAGCCCCAGCGCCGAGCCGACGGATCCGGCTCCCACCTACCGCGGAACAACAGCGGCGAACGGTATGTGCGGATGAATTCGAGGGGCGTGGAGACCCCGCGCGAAAGGGATTGGGCAGATTGCCCAGTTGTAGGGGAGTGGAATTTGTCACCGGCGTCGCCCGACGCTGAACTGGGCGGATAGTGTGAGCGCCCCGGTGCTGCCCGACCTCTCGTGGGGCAGCCGAGGACGATGGACCGAGCGCCTTGAGGGGGAGGCGCCGCGTGGCACCGACGGAGGATTCAGGCGACCGTGGACGCGCAAGAACGTGGGCGGGCGGGCAATATCGATCCCGCGGACCAGTGGGTGTTCGACCCGGACACCGGTAATTACGAACTGCGACTGGAACCTTCCGCAGAGCAGTCGGCTCCCCCTACGCAGCGCAGAGCGTCCAGAAGGGCCGCCGCCGCGCCGGTCGACGACGACACCCGCCCGCTGCCCACGCAGCGCGGCCGGCGTGCCGCCGGTGCTGGTGCTGGTGCTGGTGCCGGACGCGGTACGCCGCCGCCCGGCAGCAGCCGCCGGAAGCCGAAGGCGAAGCCGTCGGGCAAGAAGCGGGCCATGCACTGGACCGGTGGCGTGATGGCCTTCGTCCTGGTCGCCGGCGGTGCGGGCGCGTACTTCGTGTACGAGCACTTCAACGGCAATCTGAACACGGTCGACGTCGGTGACGCGGGCAGTGGCGACACCATCCCCGACGGGCCGATGAACATCCTCGTCCTCGGCACCGACGTCCGGACCGGCAAGGGCAACGAGGGCTACGGCGACTCGGGCAGTGTCGGCCACGCCGACACCACGATCCTCTTCCACGTGTCGGCGGACCGCTCCAACGCCACGGCGATGAGCATCCCCCGCGACCTGATCACCGACATCCCCGACTGCCCGACCAAGCAGAAGGACGGGTCGACGAAGGTCGTTCCGGGGACGCCGAAGACCCGGTTCAACACCAGCCTCGGGCAGGAGGGGCGCGACCCCGGCTGCACCATGCGGACGGTCAAGAAGCTCACCGGCCTCACGGTCAACCACTTCATGATGGCCGACTTCAACGCGGTGAAGTCCCTGACCAGCGCCGTGGGCGGCGTCGACGTGTGCCTCGGCAAGGACATCGACGACCCGGACTCCCACCTCAAGCTGAACAAGGGCCCGCACACCCTGCAGGGTGAGCAGGCGCTGGCGTTCGTCCGGACCCGCCACTCGGTGGGCACCGGCGGCGACTTGAGCCGGATCGAGCTGCAGCAGCAGTTCCTCAGCTCGATGATCCGCAAGATGAAGTCCAACGAGACGCTCACCGACGGCAGCAAGCTCTGGAAGCTGGCGAACGCGGCCACCAAGGCGCTGACCGTCGACACCGGCATAGGCAGCATCAAGAAACTCAGCGACCTGGGCCAGAATCTGAGCGGGGTCGACACCAAGAACATCACGTTCGCGACCCTGCCGGTCATCGACAACCCGGCCGAGAAGGTCAAGACCACGGTCGTCCTCAACGAGCAGCCCGCGGAGCAGCTCTTCGCGATGATGCGGGCCGACCAGTCGCTGACCGAGGTCAAGAAGAAGGCGAAGGCCAAGGAGGCCGCCAAGCTCAAGGGGCCCAAGGCGGATCCGGCCGACGTGCGCGTCGAGGTGCTCAACGGCGGGGGGCCGTTCGGGGCCGCGCAGGACACCGTCGACTGGATGCAGAACACCGAGGGTGTGCTGAAGTCCAGCAACGGCGGCAACGCCACCGGCACGAAGCTGAAGAAGACCACGCTGGAGTACGCGCCGAACCAGGCCGACCAGGCTCGGCGGCTCGCCGACCTGATGGGCCTGTCGGCGTCGGCTCTGAAGCCGGGCGGCAAGAACGCCGCACCGAGGGCGAACATGACCCTCACGCTCGGCGCCGACTTCAAGGCCGCCGGGACGCCGCTGACCGCGCCGCAGAAGGCACCGGACGGCGTCCAGAAGGTCCACGCGGACAAGCAGGTCTGCGCCAAGTGACACGGCCGCCGCTCGGGCGGGTCGGCACAACCGAATTCATGGGGGAGGCCCGATGCGGCAGAGCAGTGTTCAGGGACCGGGAGCGCAACGCCGCACCTCCGGTGCCGGGACGACGGAGCAGGGCGGGGGCGCGCGCCGGGACGGGGCCGGTCCGGGCGACGTACCGGGGCAGCGCCGGGGCGGCCGGCACCAGGGGGGCGGGCCGCCGGGGCCCGGCGGGAAACGCCGGGTCCTGCGCTGGGTCTCCACCACGCTGGCCGTCCTGATACTCGGGACGGCCGGCGCCGGATACCTCTACTACGAGCACCTCAACGGCAATCTCGACAAGGACGATCTGAACCTCGGCGACAACAAGCTCGACAAGAGCGCACCGAACGCCGCCGGTCAGACGCCGCTCAACATCCTGCTGCTGGGCTCGGACAGCAGGAAGTCCAAGGAGAACGTCAAGCTGGGCGGGGCCCGGGCCGACCGGGACCGCCCGGCGCTCGCCGATGTGCAGATGCTGCTGCACGTCTCGGCCGACCGCAGCAACATGTCGGTGATCAGCGTCCCGCGCGACACCCGGGTGACGATCCCGCGGTGCACCGACAAGAAGGACAGCGACAAGGTCTATCCGGAGACCAGCGACACCATCAACTCCAGCCTGGCGCACGGCGGTCCGGGCTGCACGGTGGCGACCTGGGAGGAGCTCACCGGCATCCCGATCGATCACTTCATGATGATCGACTTCTCGGGTGTGGTGGACATGGCCGACGCGGTCGGCGGCGTCCCGGTCTGCGTGGACAGCAACGTGTACGACGCCAAGTCCGGGCTGCGGCTGAAGAAGGGCGACTCGACCATCAAGGGCGTGCAGGCCCTGCAGTGGCTGCGCACCCGGCACGGCTTCGAGGACGGCAGCGACATCGGCCGGGCCAAGGCCCAGCACCTGTACATGAACTCGATGGTGCGCCAGCTCAAGGCCGGAACGAAGCTCACCGACCCGGACAAGCTCACCGACCTCGCCGAGGCGGCCACCAAGGCACTCACCGTGGACGACGGCCTGGGCACCGTGAAGAAGCTGTACGACCTGGGCAACGACCTCAAGCGGGTGCCGACGAAGCGGATCACCATGGCGACGATGCCCTGGGTCCCCGACGCGCAGAACCCCGCCCATGTCATCCCCAAGCCGGGCGACGCCGACAAGACCTTCTCGCTGATGCGGAACGACGTCGGGCTCGACGGCAAGGACAAGAAGAAGCACGGGCCGAAGAAGAAGCCCGCGCCCAGCGACCCGGCCGCCCCCAAGGGGGAGATCCCGGTCACCGTGCAGAACGGCACCGGCACCGCGGCGCAGATCGCGGTCCGCGGCCGGGCCGCCACGATCGCCGGACAGCTCACCCGGCTCGGCTTCTCCCAGGCCACCACCGACGCGACCCCGAAGTCCCGGGCGGACACCACGGTCTCGTACCCCAAGGCGGACCAGCGCGGTGACGCCCAGGCGGTGGCCGAGGCCCTGGGTCTGCCGGACAGCGCGGTGCGGCCGGCGGCGGAGGTCTCGCAGGTCACCCTGGTCATCGGGGCCGACTGGCGGACCGGCATGGAGTACCCGAAGTCCGGCGGGTCCGAGAAGCCCGGCGACGACAAGGCCCCGGACAGCGCCGACGCGCTGAAGGGCGACGACAAGTCCGCCTGCATGAAGGTGAACCCGGCGAACGTCTGGTGACAGCGGCCGTGCGCAGCAGGGGCCGGACCCGACGGGTCCGGCCCCTGCTGCGCAACGGGTGGCGGTCGGCTATCCGGCGAGCACCGCGGGACGCCGGCTGGCGATGACCTTCCGCGCCAGCGCCCGGGGGCTCGTCAGGAAGCCCCAGCCCCAGGCCATGTGCATGGTGGCCAGCGCGACCGGGATGCGCAGCCGGGCCTTCAGCGGGAGGCCGCGGCCGGCCGGGACCGAGCCCGCCGCGATGGCCGCGAGGTACCCGCCCGGGACCAGGAAGCCCCACGGGGTCAGCGCCGCGCCGACGACGATTCCGGCGGCGATGGCGGTCAGCGCGGTCGGCGGAGCCAGGTAGCGGAGGTTGATCGAGCCCTGGTGGTAGCGGGCCACCACGTGCCGCCAACGGCCGTAGTCCTTGTACTGCTTGCCGAGGGCCCGCACCGACGGCCGCGGCCGGTAGGAGACCTTCAGCTCCGGGGAGAACCAGATCAGCCCGCCGGCCTCGCGGATCCGGAAGTTCAGCTCCCAGTCCTGGGCCCGGATGAACTCCTCGTTGTAGCCGCCCTGCTGCTCCAGCGCCTCCCGGCGGAAGACACCGAGGTACACGGTCTCGGCCGGGCCCGCGGCACCACCGGTGTGGAAGGCCGCGTTGCCGACGCCGATCCTGGAGGTCATGGCCGCGGCGACGGCGTGCTCCCAGTCGTTCTCCCCCTCGGCGTGCATGATGCCGCCGACGTTCTGCGCGCCGGTCTCCTCCAGGAGCCGCACCGCCGTGGCGATGTAGTCCGGGGAGAGCATGCCGTGCCCGTCGACCCGCACCACGACCGGATGCCGGGACGCCTTGATGGCCGCGTTGAGCGCGGCGGGGGTGCGGCCCGTCGGGTTCGGCACGGTGTGCACCCGGGAGTCCTCGGCCACGAGCTGGGCGGCGATCTCGTCCGTCCGGTCCGCCGACGGGCCGAGGGCGATCACCACCTCGAGCTCACCGGCGTACTCCTGCTCCAGGATGTGCCGGACCGCATTGCGCAGATGACGTTCCTCATTGAGCACCGGCATGATCACGGAGACGGCCGGGAGCTTCGCTTCGGGTGCTGCGGGCAACGGTGGGTCCTCGGGGGTACGGGGGCCGCGCCCCCGGAGACTGCAGGTCGGCACTCACGTTACCGCGAATGGCCGACACGCCCGTACGCGGCCGAGTGGCAGGGCGGTCCGCGGGCGGCGTGGGGCCACGGGATGCAGATCGTATGGACCTACCGTGAGTTCGGTCACGCCCCACGCGCCCGCGGAGGTGTCATCTGTGACCGCCCCGGCTCCCCCCACCCAGCCGCACCCCCGCACCGTGCCCCCGCCGCGCCGCCCCCGCTGGGGGGTGCGGCTGGCCATGGCGGGAGCCGCGCTCCTGCTGGCCGGTGCCGGAGCCGGGCACGCGATGGTGACCGGGCTGGACACCGCGATCGGCAGGGTCGATCCCTTCGCGGGCCTCAACGACCGGCCGCGCGGCACCGAGGGGCTGAACTTCCTGGTCGTCGGCACGGACGGGCGGGAGCGGCTCGACCCGGCGACCCGGCGGAAGTACCACCTCGGCGGCGCCCCCTGCCGGTGCACCGACACCATCATGGTGGTGCATCTCTCGGCGGACCGGGACCGCGCGTCCATCGTCAGCATCCCGCGCGACAGCTACGTCCAGCTGCCCGAGCACACCGACCCGGCCACCGGGGAGCAGTTCCCCGCCCACCCGGGGAAGATCAATGCGGCCTACGCCCAGGGCGGTCCCCGGCTCACCGTCCGCACCGTCGAGCAGATGACCGGCATCCACATCGACCACTACCTCGAAGTGGACTTCACCAGCTTCATGCGGACCGTGGACGCCCTCGGCGGGGTGAAGATCTGTGCCGTGCGCCCGATGCGGGACAGCTACACCGGCCTGGACCTGCCGGTCGGGACCCGCAGGCTGAACGGCGGCGAGGCCCTGCAGTACGTGCGCTCCCGGCATGTGGACGGCGCCGCCGACCTCGGCCGGATGCGCCGTCAGCAGCACTTCATGGCCGCGCTGGTGCAGCGCGTCACCAGCGGCGGGGTGCTGATGAACCCGGTGCTGCTCAACAAGGTGGCGGGCACCCTGGTGGGCTCGGTCCGCGCGGACCGGGGGCTCGGCGCGGACGAACTGATGGACCTCGGCCGGGCGATGCGCGGGTTCTCCCCGGCCTCCTCGGAGTTCGTCTCCGTGCCGGTCGCGGACGCCGGGTACCGGGTGCCGGGCCTGGGCTCCACCGTCCGCTGGGACACCGCGAAGGCCACGAAGATCTTCCGCACCCTCCGCGCCGACCGGCCGCTCGCCGTCCGCCACCGGCGGGGCGGCCGCGGCAAGCCGGTCGATGTCGCGCCGCAGCGGATCCGGGTGCAGGTGGAGAACGGCACCGACCGCGCCGGCCTGGGCACCCGGGCGGACACGGCCCTGCGGAAGGCCGGCTTCGTCACCTCCGGTGCCCCCGTGACCGCGGCGGCCCCGGTACGGCGCACCGTCATCGGCTACGACCCGGGCTGGGACCGCTCGGCCCGCGCGCTCGCCACCGCGCTGCCCGGCGCCGAACTGCGGCCGGTGTACGGCCAGGGCCCGGTGATGCGGGTCACGGTCGGACCGGACTTCCGGTCCGTGCAGCGGGTGCGCGTGGCCGGGGCGCTGGACGACGCGGCGCTCACCGGCGACCACATCATGTGCCGCTGAACGTCCCGCTGAGCCGGGCCGCTGAGCCGGGCCCTGCGGACCACCCCGGCGGACGTCCGGTTGCCCGCTGTCGCCCGCCGTCGTGCGTCAGGCGTCGATCGTCAGGCGTCGATCGTCAGGCGTCGTTCTTCAGGCGTCGGTCGCCCGCCGTCAGGCGTCGAAGCCGTCGGCGATCCGCTTCTCGCGGAGCTCCTTGATGGCGCGGCGCCGGGCGAGCCGGTGCGTGCGCCGGATCTGCGCCTCCTGGTAGCGCCGCTTGTCGCGCTCGGACTCCGGGACCACCGGCGGCACCCGCCGCGGCTTGCCGTCCGCGTCCACCGCCGCGAAGACCAGATAGGCACTGCCGACCTGGGAGGCGGGCGTGGACTCGTTCCACCGCTCGGCCATCACCCGGACCCCGACCTCCATGGAGGACCGGCCGGTCCAGTTGACCTGGGCCTTCACATGCACCAGGTCGCCGACCCGGACGGGCTCCAGAAAGACCATCTCGTCCATGGACGCCGTGACCGCCGGCCCGCCGGAGTGCCGCCCGGCGACGGCGCCCGCCGCGTCGTCGACCAGCTTCATGATCACGCCGCCGTGGACGGTGCCGAGGAGGTTGGTGTCACTGCCGGTCATGATGTGTGACAGCGTGGTACGGGAGGCTGCGGTGGGCTTGCCCGGAATCTCGCCCTCCGGGGCTTGGGCCTGGTCAGTCATGCCGTCCACCATATGCGGGGAAACACCCCGCCCCCGCCTTCCCCTCTTTGCATCAGATCTGCTACAGGCCAGGTGCGATTCGCCACTCACCCTGTAAGAGGGTCCCCCCGGGCAGGCACACTTCTGCCTATGAATGATTGGCCTGAGGGATGGACCGGCGACAGCAGGGACAGGTACGGACGCGGCAGTGGGAGCTCGCGTCCCGAGTCCGCCCGCGCCATGCGCCATGTGCAGCGCGGCGGTGGCGGCTACGGCGGCGGGCAGCACGCGGAGCCGCCGCTTCCGCCGCATCTGTCGCCGCAACACGGCTCCGTCCCGGGCCAACGGGGCCCTGACGACTACGCGGAGTACGACAACGGTTACAACACCGGCCAGGTCTACGGCGGCGGGCGCGGGGGCCGGGCCGGCGGGGATCCGTACGGCCGCCCGGCGCCGGACTGGCGCCGCCGGATCAAGATAGGCGCGATCACCCTGGTCGTCGCGCTGCTGGCGGTCTCGATCGGCACCTACTTCTGGGCCGACTCCAAGCTCCAGCGGCGGGTCGACCTCAGCAAGGTGATCGAGCGCCCGGAGACCGGCGAGGGCACCAACTACCTGATCGTCGGCTCGGACAGCCGTGAGGGCATGACCGCCGCGGACAAGAAGCGGCTGCACACCGGGTCGGCGAACGGCAAGCGCACCGACTCGATGATGATCCTGCACGTCGGCAGCAGCGGGAACACCATGATCTCGCTGCCCCGCGACTCGGACGTGGAGATCCCGTCCTACCGCGGCTCGGACTCCGGCAAGCTCTTCCCGGGCCAGGGCCGGCACACCAAGCTCAACGCCTCCTACGCCGAGGACGGCCCGCAGCTGCTGGTCCGCACCGTCGAGTCCAACACCGGTCTGCACATCGACCACTACGCGGAGATCGGCTTCGGCGGCTTCGCCAAGATCGTGGACGCGGTCGGCGGCGTCGAGATGAACATCCCCAAGGGCTTCAAGGACGAGAAGTCGGGCGCGGACTTCAAGTCGGGCAAGCAGACGCTCGACGGCCAGCAGTCGCTCGCCTTCGTCCGGACCCGCTACGCCCTGCCGGGCAGCGACCTCGACCGGACGAAGAACCAGCAGAAGTTCCTCTCCGCGCTGGCGAGCCAGACCGCGACCCCGTCGACGGTGCTCAACCCGTTCCGGCTCTACCCGACGATGGGCGCGGGCCTGGACACCCTGGTGGTCGACAAGGACATGGGCCTGTTCGACCTGTCCGAGATGTTCTTCGCGATGAAGAGCGTCTCCGGCGGCGAGGGCAAGCAGATGAACATGCCGACCTCCGGCAGCGTCGGCGGCAACCTCCAGTGGGACAAGGCCAAGGTCAGGCAGCTGGTGAGCCAGCTCAAGAACGACGAGAAGGTCACCGTCTCCAGCGACTGACCGTCCCGCCGCACACCGTTCCTCGTACGCAGAAGGGCCCCACCGGTCGGTGGAGCCCTTCTGCGTATGCCGGCTCTGCGTATGCCGGCTCTGGGTACGCCGGCGTGCCGGGGGCTACGGCAGGTTGCGCGCCATGACGATGCGCTGGACCTGGTTGGTGCCCTCGTAGATCTGGGTGATCTTGGCGTCGCGCATCATGCGCTCCACCGGGTAGTCACGGGTGTAGCCGTAGCCGCCGAGCAGCTGCACGGCGTCCGTGGTGACCTCCATGGCGACATCCGAGGCGAAGCACTTGGCGGCGGCGCCCTGGAAGGTGAGGTCGCTGTCGCCGCGCTCGGACTTGGCGGCGGCCGCGTAGGTGAGCTGGCGGGCGGCCTCGACCTTCATGGCCATGTCGGCGAGCATGAACTGCACGCCCTGGAAGTCGGCGATCGGCTTGCCGAACTGCTTGCGCTCCTGGACGTAGCCCTTGGCGTAGTCCAGGGCACCCTGGGCGACACCGAGCGCCTGCGCCGCGATCGTGATGCGGGTGTGGTCGAGCGTCTTCATCGCGGTGGCGAAGCCGGTGCCCTCGGCGCCGATCATGCGGTCGGCCGGGATCCGGACGTTGTCCAGGTAGACCTCGCGGGTCGGCGAGCCCTTGATGCCGAGCTTCTTCTCCGGGGCGCCGAACGAGACACCCTCGTCCGACTTCTCGACGACGAAGGCCGAGATGCCCTTGGTGCGCTTCTCCGGGTCCGTCACGGCCATGACCGTGTAGTACTCGCTGACGCCCGCGTTGGTGATCCAGCGCTTCACACCGTTGAGGATGTAGTGGTCGCCGTCCCGGACCGCCTTGGTCTTCATGCCGCCGGCGTCGGAGCCGGCGTCCGGCTCGGAGAGGCAGTAGGAGAACATCGCGTCGCCCTTGGCGAGCGGGCCCAGGTACTTCTTCTTCAGCTCCTCGGAGCCGGAGAGGATGACCGGCAGCGAGCCCAGCTTGTTGACCGCCGGTATCAGGGAGGAGGAGCAGCAGACGCGCGCCACCTCCTCGATGACGAGCACGGTCGCCAGGGCGTCGGCGCCCGCGCCGCCGTAGGACTCGGGCACGTGCACGGCGTGCAGGTCCGAGGCCACCAGGGCGTCGAGGGCCTCCTGCGGGAAGCGGCCCTCCTCGTCGACCTCGGCGGCGAACGGCGCGATCTTCGCCTCGGCGAGCGCGCGCACCGTGTCCCGGAGCATGTCGTGCTCCTCGGACGGCCGGTAGAGGTCAAAGTCGTTCGCTGTGCTCCCCGAGGGCGCCACGGGTCCTCACTCCCAAATGCTAACTACCGTTAAGTAACCCGAGTCTAGGGGCGATGCCCCATCCGGGCATACGTGAGCTTGCCGACAGCGGGCCCCATGCCCGGTCCGCGGCCCGACTATGCTCGGGCGCGCAGTCCAGACCGTTCGACCACGGAGCGATACATGGCCCCGAAGATCACTGTGATCGGCACCGGATACCTCGGTGCCACCCACGCCGCCGCCATGGCCGAGCTGGGCTTCGAGGTGCTGGGTCTGGACGTGGTCCCCGAGAAGATCGAGATGCTCGCGGCGGGCCGGGTGCCGATGTACGAGCCGGGGCTGGAGGAGCTGCTGCGCAAGCACGTCGCGGGGCACGAGGGCTCCACCGGGCGGCTGCGCTTCACCACCTCCTACGCCGAGGCCGGCGAGTTCGGCGACATCCACTTCGTCTGTGTGAACACTCCGCAGAAGCACGGCGAGTACGCGTGTGACATGAGCTACGTGGACAGCGCCTTCGAGTCGCTGGCCCCGCATCTGACCCGGCCGGCGCTGGTGGTCGGCAAGTCCACCGTGCCGGTCGGCAGCGCGGAGCGGCTGGCGGCGCGGCTGGCGGAGCTGGCCCCGGTCGGGGCCGACGCCGAGCTGGCCTGGAACCCGGAGTTCCTCCGCGAGGGGTTCGCCGTCCGGGACACCCTGCACCCCGACCGGATCGTCGTCGGAGTGGCCGGCGAGCGCGCGGAGAAGCAGCTGCGCGAGGTGTACGCGGCCCCCATCGGCGAGGGCTCGCCGTTCGTCGTCACCGACTTCCCGACCGCCGAGCTGGTCAAGACCTCCGCCAACTCCTTCCTGGCCACCAAGATCTCGTTCATCAACGCGATGGCCGAGGTGTGCGAGGCGGGCGAGGGCGATGTGGTGAAGCTCGCGGAGGCCATCGGCCACGACGAGCGCATCGGGAAGAAGTTCCTCCGGGCCGGTATCGGCTTCGGCGGCGGCTGCCTGCCCAAGGACATCCGGGCGTTCATGGCCCGCGCCGGTGAGCTGGGCGCGGACCAGGCGCTGACCTTCCTCCGCGAGGTCGACTCGATCAACATGCGCAGCCGGGCGCGGATGGTGGAGCTGGCCCGCGAGGCGGTGGGCGACAGCTTCCTGGGCAAGCGGGTGGCCGTGCTGGGCGCGGCGTTCAAGCCCGACTCGGACGACGTGCGGGACTCCCCCGCGCTCAACGTCGCCGGTCAGATCCACCTCCAGGGCGGCCAGGTCACCATCTACGACCCCAAGGGCATGGAGAACGCCCGCCGGCTGTTCCCGACCCTGGGCTACGCGCCGACCGCGCTGGACGCGGCCCGCGGCGCGGATGTGGTGCTGCACCTCACCGAGTGGCAGGAGTTCCGCGAGCTCGACCCGGCGGCGCTGGGCGAGGTCGTCGCGGAGCGGCGGATGCTGGACGGGCGGAACGCGCTGGACCCGGAGCGCTGGCGCGAGGCGGGCTGGACGTACCGGGCGCTGGGGCGGCCCCGCGCCTGACCCCGCCGTGCCGGGCACACCGGCACCGCGGCCCTCCTGAAGGGACGGACCTCGGAAGGCCCGCCCGCCCCGGAACGCCGGGGCGGGCGGGCCTTCCGCCGTCTCAGGTGCGGGCGTCGACGGCCGCGCCGTCGAGCTCCTCGATGGTCGCGTTCGACGGGCCGCGGCGCGGATCCGCCCGGATCCCGCGCGCCACGTCCTCCGCGGACCGCAGCGTGCGGACGGCGTTCTGCCAGGTCAGCTTGGCCACGTCGGCCGACGACCAGCCGCGCCGCAGCAGTTCGGCGACCAGGTTCGGGTAACCCGCCACATCGTCCAGCCCGGACGGCGTGAAGGCGCTGCCGTCGAAGTCGCCGCCGATGCCGATGTGGTCGATCCCCGCGACCTCGCGCATGTGGTCGAGGTGGTCGGCGACGGTGGCCGCGGTGGCGACCGGCCGCGGGCGGACCGCCTCGAAGGCCCGCTGCACCGTCATCCCGGGCTCGGTGGTGTCCAGCGGGTGCAGACCGTGGGCACGCATGTTCTCGTCGGCGGCCAGCGTCCACTCGATGGCCGCGGGCAGGATGAACTTCGGTACGAACGTGACCATGGCGATGCCGCCGTTGGCGGGCAGCAGCGCCAGCACGTCGTCCGGGATGTTGCGCGGATGGTCGCAGACGGCGCGCGCCGAGGAGTGCGAGAAGACCACGGGTGCCTCGGAGACGCGCAGCGCGTCCCGCATCGTGCCGGCCGAGACGTGCGAGAGGTCGACGAGCATGCCCGTGCGGTTCATCTCCCGGACGACCTCCTCGCCGAACCGGCTGAGGCCGCCCAGCCGCGGCTCGTCGGTCGCCGAGTCCGCCCACGGGATGTTGTCGTTGTGGGTGAGCGTCATGTAGCGGACGCCCAGCTCGTACAGGGCGCGCAGGGTGGCCAGCGAGCAGTTGATGCTGTGGCCGCCCTCGGCGCCCATCAGGGAGGCGATCCGGCCCTCGGCGCGGGCGGCCTCCATGTCGTCGGCGGTCAGCGCCCGGCGCAGGTCGGCCGGGTAGCGGTCGATCAGCCGGCCCACCACGTCGATCTGTTCGAGGGTGGCGCTGACGGCCGCGTCGCCGCTCAGGTCGGCGGGGACGTACACCGACCAGAACTGCGCGCCGACGCCGCCCGCCCGCAGCCGCGGGATATCGGTGTGGAGGTGGGCGCTCTGGTCGGTGGCGATGTCCCGCCGGTCGAGGTCGTAGCGGACCTGCGCCCGCAGGGCCCAGGGCAGGTCGTTGTGTCCGTCGACGACGGGGTGGGCGGCCAGGAGCTCCCCGGCCGCGGCGAGATGATCGGTCACGGTCTCCCCCTACTGTCCGAAGCCGAAGCCGGCGCTGCCGTCGACCTTGGCGCGCAGCCGCTTGCCCTTCTCGGTGGCCTGCTCGTTCAGGTCGTCCTGGAACTGCCGCATCCGCCCGAGGAGTTCGTCGTCGTGGGCGGCGAGCATCCGGACGGCCAGCAGCCCGGCGTTGCGGGCGCCGGCGACCGAGACGGTGGCGACCGGAACGCCCGCGGGCATCTGCACGATGGACAGCAGGCTGTCCATGCCGTCGAGGTACTTCAGCGGCACCGGAACGCCGATCACGGGCAGCGGGGTCACCGAGGCGAGCATGCCGGGCAGGTGGGCGGCGCCGCCCGCACCGGCGATGACGGCCTTGAGGCCGCGCTCGGCGGCCCGCTCGCCGTACGCGATCATCTCGCGCGGCATCCGGTGGGCCGAGACGACGTCGACCTCGTAGGGCACCTCGAACTCGTCGAGCGCCTGGGCCGCGGCCTCCATGACCGGCCAGTCGGAGTCGGAGCCCATCACGATGCCGACGAGGGGAGCGGAGGGTCCGGTGCCGGTACCGGAGTCGTGGCCGGGGGACGGGGCGGTCATTCCTGAGCTCTCCTCTTCGGCCACGGAACTATTCAACGACGGTCCCGCGCAGGTAGTCCGCGGCGTGCCGGCCGCGCTCGCGTACCTCGGCGAGGTCGTCGCCGTAGGTGTTGACATGGCCGACCTTACGGCCCGGCTTCACGTCCTTGCCATACATATGGATCTTCAACTGCGGGTCCCGGGCCATGCAGTGCAGATAGGCCGGATACATGTCGGGGAAGTCGCCGCCGAGGACATTGGTCATCACGGTCCAGGTGGCGCGCGGGCGGGGGTCGCCGAGCGGCAGGTCGAGCACGGCCCGCACATGGTTGGCGAACTGGGAGGTGATGGCGCCGTCCTGGGTCCAGTGGCCGGAGTTGTGCGGGCGCATGGCGAGCTCGTTGACGAGGATCCCGGGCGTTCCGTCCGCGCCGCGGGTCTCGAACAGCTCCACCGCGAGATGGCCGACCACGCCGAGCTCCTCGGCCACGGTGAGGGCCAGCTGCTGCGCCCGGGCGGAGAGTTCCTCGGACAGCCCCGGGGCGGGGGCGATCACGGTGTCGCAGACGCCGTCGACCTGGACGGACTCCACGACGGGGTAGGCGACCGCCTGGCCGTGCGGGGACCGGACGACGTTGGCCGCGAGCTCCCGGACGAAGCCGACCTTCTCCTCGGCCAGCACCGGCACGCCCGCGCGGAACGGCTCGGCCGCCTCCTCCTGGCCGCGGACGATCCACACCCCCTTGCCGTCGTACCCGCCGCGGACGGTCTTGAGGACGACCGGGTACCCGTCGCCCTCCTCGACGGCGAACCGCTCGACGTCCTCGGAGCCGGAGACGATCCGGTGCCGTGGGCACGGCGCACCGATCTCCCGGAGCCTGGCCCGCATCACGCCCTTGTCCTGGGCGTGCACCAGGGCGTCCGGACCGGGGCGCACCGGGATGCCATCGGCTTCCAGGGCACGGAGGTGCTCGGTCGGCACATGCTCGTGATCGAAGGTGATCACGTCGCAGCCTTGTGCGAAAGCACGAAGGGTGTCGAGGTCGCGATAGTCGCCGATGACGACCTCGCTGACGACCTGTGCCGCAGAGTCCTGCGGGGTGTCGCTGAGGAGCTTGAATTTCAGGCCGAGGGGGATGCCCGCCTCGTGGGTCATTCGGGCGAGCTGACCGCCACCGACCATGCCGACTACCGGGAATGTCACCCGACCAGAGTATCCGGACCCCGGAGCGGCGCACCTTTCGCCATTGGAGGATCCTCCAATTCGACGGTACTGCTCCGGCTGCGTTCCGTTTCCGCCCCGGACGGCCGCCTTCGGCACCGTCCGGGCGGCGGGCCGCCCGGCCCCTGGTTAGCATGAGGAAGCCGGACAAAGACGATCAACGCCAACCACGGAGCCACACGATCCCTATGAGTGAACGGCCCACACTGCGTTCGCGGCTGCGGCAGCTGGCCCGCGAACTCGCCAAATTCGGGACGGTCGGCGCCGTCGGCTTCCTGGTCAACTTCGTCGTCTTCAACCTGTGCATCCACGCCTTCGGCCTGGCCGTGGTGCGCTCCGGTGTCATCGCCACGGTCGTCGCGATCGGCACCAACTACATCGGCAACCGCTACTGGACCTACCGGAGCTCCGACAAGTCCCACCGCAGCCGGGAGCTCTCGCTGTTCCTGCTGTTCAGCGGCATCGGCCTGATCATCGAGAACGGCATCCTGGCCCTCTCGCACTACGGCTTCGGCTTCACCTCGACCGTGGCCGACAACGTCGCGAAGAACGTGATCGGGCTCGGGATCGGGACGGCGTTCCGCTTCTGGTCCTACCGGACCTGGGTCTTCCGCGGGCTTCCGGCGCGGGAGGCGGTGGAGACCGCTGAATCGTTCCTCGAGGAGGACGCGCTGCTCGGCGAGGCCCGCTACCAGTCCGGCCGGATCAAGTAGCCCCGGCGGCCCCCGGCCCGGTGCAGGGTCTCGGCGCAGGGGCTCGGTGCACGGGCTCGGCGCCGCTCAGGCCGCCGTTTCCCGGCGCCCGCCCCACGGCCGCGGGAGCCCGCCCGGCCGGCCGGCCCGCCTCGACGACAGGGCCTAGTGGCCCGCCTCACGGCTCAGGAAGAGCGCGAAGACCGGCGGGTGCTGCTGCACCAGCTCCAGGCGGCCGCCGTCCGCCTCGGCCAGGTCCCGGGCGACCGCCAGCCCCAGACCGGTGGAGTTCCGGCCGCTGACGGTGCGCTCGAAGACCCGGGCCCCGAGGTCGGGCGGCACGCCCGGGCCCGCGTCCGTGACCTCCACCACCACCTGGTTGCCCGTGACCCGGGTGCGGATGGCCACCGGTCCCGCGCCGTGCATCAGTGAGTTCTCGATCAGCGTGGCGAGGACCTGGGCCACCGCACCCGGGGTCCCGACCGCCCGCAGCCCCTTCGTGCCCGAGCAGACGATGGCCCGCCCCGCGCTCCGGTAGGCCGGGCGCCACTCCTCGATCTGCTGCTTGACCACCTCGTCGAGGTCGAAGGCGACCGCGGAGCCGGTCCGCGGGTCGCGCGAGTTGGTGAGCAGCCGCTGCACGACGTCGGTGAGCCGCTCGACCTGCCCCAGCGCGATCGTCGCCTCCTCCTTCACGGTGTCCGGGTCGTCCGTCGCGGAGATCTCCTCCAGCCGCATGGAGAGCGCCGTCAGGGGCGTGCGCAGCTGGTGGGAGGCGTCCGCGGCCAGCCGGCGCTCCGCGGTCAGCATGCGTCCGATCCGGTCGGCGCTGGCGTCCAGGACGTCCGCGACCCGGTCCAGCTCCGGCACCCCGTAGCGGCGGTGGCGGGGGCGCGGGTCGCCGGAGCCCAGCCGCTCGGCGGTCTCCGCGAGGTCGGTGAGCGGGGCGGTCAGCCGGTGCGCCTGCCGTACGGCGAGCAGGACGGCGGCGACGACGGCGAGCAGGGCCACCGCGAGGATGATCAGCAGGGTCCGGCCGATCTCCTCACTGACGGCGGCGGCGGGCGCCTGGACGGTGACCGTCTCCCCCCGCTCGCCGGTCTCACGGGATTCGATGACCCCGCCGCCGGGCGGCTTGCCGACCTCGATGAGCTGCCGGCCGGGCATCTCGATCCGGGCGTAGCGCCCGGGGCCGACCTGGTCGCGCAGCACCTCGGTGCTGACCCGTTCCCCGCCGAGGAGCCGGCTGTCGACGATGCTGACCAGGCGTACCGCCTCGGACTCGACGCTCTCCCGGGCGCTGTTCTCGATGGTTCGGGTTTCCACGATGACGAGGGAGACGCCGAAGACGGCGATCACCACGAGCACCACGGCGAGCGTGGAGTTGATCAGACGGCGGCGCACAGTGCCCTCCGGGCCGGTTTCGCGAATCGGGTCCGCTCTGGAGCGGAGCGCGGCGGATGTCTCCGCCGCCCGGTATCCGATGATGTCGCATCACCGGCCTCCCGTTCCGCGGACGCGGAGAGCTCCGCGTCCGGGACGCGCCGTGAGCGGCGCGCCCGTCAGCGGCGTCAGCTCTTCTCGAACCGGAAGCCGACGCCCCGGACGGTGGCGATGTAGCGGGGGTTCGCCGCGTCGTCGCCGAGCTTCTTGCGCAGCCAGGAGATGTGCATGTCGAGGGTCTTGGTGGAGGACCACCAGGTGGTGTCCCAGACCTCGCGCATCAGCTGGTCGCGGGTCACCACCCGGCCCGCGTCCCGCACCAGCACCCGGAGCAGGTCGAACTCCTTGGCGGTCAGCTGGAGCTCCTCCTCGCCCATCCAGGCGCGGTGCGACTCCACGTCGATCCGCACGCCGTGCGTGGCGGGCGCCTGCTGCTGGGTCTCGACGGCCCCCCGGCGCAGCAGGGCCCGTACCCGCGCCAGGAGTTCGGCCAGCCGGAAGGGCTTGGTCACGTAGTCGTCGGCGCCGGCGTCGAGACCGACGACGGTGTCCACCTCGTCGGCGCGGGCGGTGAGCACGAGGACGGGGAAGACGTGGCCCTCGGTGCGGAGGCGCCGGCAGACCTCGAGGCCGTCCATGCCCGGCAGGCCCAGATCGAGCACGAGGAGGTCCACACCCCCCTGGAGGCCGGCTTCGAGTGCGGTGGGACCGTCCTCCCGCACCTCGACCTCGTAGCCCTCGCGCCGCAGTGCGCGGGCGAGCGGCTCCGAGATGGATGCGTCATCCTCGGCGAGCAGTACTCGGGTCATGGACCGATGGTAGTCCGCGCAGGTGGTGGGGCGGGGCCGCTCGGACGGAGCCCCCGGAGGACTCGTTGGACGGGCTGTCAGTTACCGTCGGATACGCGTCAACAGTTCCCACAGCGGCTGTGATCCATATCTCAAGTCCTTTCATATAGCACGCTACTGTGACGTAAGGTGGCGATGCGCCCATAGCACCTCAGGGACCTTTGGCTCGTAGGACACGCCGAGGGTCCCTTTGCGGTGCAGGGCCGGTACCACCGGCATGGGACAAGGTGAAGGACCTCTGGGCCGGTCCGCGCGCCGCACGGTGCACGGATGCGGTCCTGTGTGCTTGCTTGCTCCGGTGCCGTCCTCCCCCCATTCCGGGCGCCCACCCCGCGGCGGCGCGTCCCGAGCGAGCAAGGATCCCACCATGGCATCCAGCCAGACGAAGGGCGCTTCCCCGCAGGAGACCCCTGCCGGCGGCAAGACCTTCTTCGGCCACCCACGCGGTCTGGCCACCCTGTTCATGACGGAGATGTGGGAGCGGTTCAGCTTCTACGGCATGCGGGCGCTGCTCGTCGTGTATCTGATCTCCGGCGGCCCCGACGCCGACAAGGACGCCCAGGGCGGCGGGCTGGGCATGCCCGAGGCCGACGCGGTGGCCATCTACTCCGTCTACATGGCGATGGTCTACCTGCTGGCCATGCCCGGCGGCTGGTTCGGCGACCGGGTCTGGGGCCCGCGGAAGACCGTCGCCATCGCGGCGAGCGTCATCATGGCGGGTCACCTGACGCTGGCCGCGCCCGGCGAGGCGATGTTCTTCCTCGGCCTGGCGCTCGTCGCGCTCGGCTCGGGCCTGATGAAGGCCAACATCTCCACGATGGTCGGCCAGCTCTACAAGGGCCCGCAGGACCCGCGCCGCGACGGTGGCTTCACCGTCTTCTACATGGGCATCAACCTCGGTGCCTTCTTCGCGCCGCTGGTGATCGGCACGGTCGGCCAGCAGTACAACTGGCACCTCGGCTTCGGGCTCGCCGCCGTCGGCATGGGTCTGGGTCTGGTCCAGTTCCTCATCGGCTCGCGGCACCTCGACGCACAGAGCAGCGTCGTCCCCACCCCGCTCTCCGCCGAGGAGCGGAACTCCGCTCTGATCAAGAGTCTGCTCTGGCTCGTCGTCGCCGCCGTGTTCTACGGCATCGTCACCTTCACGGGGAACTTCACCCTCAACTGGGCGCTGGTCCCGATCACCCTGCTCGGCCTGATCATCCCGGCCGCGGTGCTGGTGCGCATCAAGCGCGACAAGGAGCTCACCGCCGTCGAGCAGACGAAGGTGAGCGGCTACATCTGGTTCTTCGTGGTCGCCGCCATCTTCTGGATGATCTACGACCAGGGCGGCTCCACGATGGCCGCCTTCGCGGAGACCAAGACCGCCGGCGAGGTGTTCGGGATCGACTTCCCGTCGTCCTGGTTCCAGTCGCTGAACCCGCTGTTCATCATGGCGCTGGCCCCGGTCTTCGCCTGGCTGTGGCTGTGGCTGGCGCGCAGCGACCGGGAGCCCAGCACCACGGTGAAGTTCGCCCTCTCGCTGCTGATGATCGGCGGCTCGTTCTTCGTCTTCGTCGTGCCGATGCTGATGGCCGCGGACGGGGCGAAGGCCAGCCCGATGTGGCTCGTCTCGATCTACCTGATCCAGACCGCCGGTGAGCTCTGCCTCTCCCCGGTCGGCCTCTCCGTGACGACCAAGATGGCTCCGGAGAAGTACGCCAGCCAGATGATGGGCGTGTGGTTCCTGGCCGTCACCGCCGGCGACTGCATCACCGGACTGCTCTCCATCGGCGGTGTCGACCTGAGCGGCTCCGCCGTGGTGGCGACCGAGGCCACCATGGCGGTCCTGGCCGGTGCCGCGGTCTACGCCTACCGGAAGAAGATCATTCAGCTGATGGGCGACGTCCACTGACCGTCCCCACGACGCTGCCGTACGGACCGGGCCGCGGTCCGGCCCGTACGGTGCGCAGGGCCCCGCACGCGGCTGCGTGCGGGGCCCTGCGGCGTTCCCGGGCGCCATCGTGGTCACGGGCCCGGGCCCGTCGACGGATGGCGGCCCGTCCGGCGGGCCGGAGGGCCGCCGGGTGCGTCAGCGGAGGCCGCGCAGCCTCCGCCAGGGAGTGAAGGTGAAGACGGCGCCGCCGATCAGCGTGACGGTGCCCGCCACCAGGGCCAGCGCCCGCAGGCCGCCGTGGTCGCCCGCACCGGTCTCGGCGAGCCCGCCCCCGGCCGCGGCCGAGCCGCCCGCCGCACCGGAACCGCCGCCCGTGGCACCGCCGGTGCCGCCGCTCCCGCCGCCGGCGACCCCGCCCTGCTGGGCCGTGGTGTCCAGTTCGAGGGAGACCCCCGGGTCCTTCTCCGGGGTGCAGGTGGTGGTCGTGCCCAGGGCCTTGACGGTCAGCACGCCCGGGGTGAGCGTGGCCTTCCCGCTCGCACCGGGCTTGTAGGTGCCCTTCAGGTCGGGGATCTCGATGGGCTCACCGGACTTGATGGGGTCCTTGTTGGTGGCGCCCTCCACGGTGACCGAGCCCTTGTCCGCGCCGCCGACCGTGACGGCCATGGACGGCTTGACGGAGTCGGCGGGGATGTCGGCCGGGCTGTCCATCACGGACTTGCCGAACTGGACGGTGAGACCGAACGCGCCGCCGTCCTTCCGGGCGTTGATCCGGACCGGGGAGGTCGCCTTCTTGTCACCGATCGGCGTCTTGCAGGCGTAGTCGACCGAGACCTCCTTGCCCGGGTGGTCGGTGCCGTCGGGGTCGCCCCCGCCGCCGGTCGTCCCGCCGGCCGTCGTACCGCCGGAGGCCGAACTTCCGCCGGACGCACCGCCGCTCGACGTCCCACCGGCCGTCGTACCGCCGCTGGACGTCCCGCCCGCCGTGGTGCCGCCCGTGCTGCCGCCGGAGGTCCCGCCGCTCGACGTGCCGCCCGAAGTGCCGCCGCCGTCCGTGACCTTGATGGTCGCCCCGGGCTTGACGGTTTCCTTGGGGGAGCACTTGGTGTCCGTGGAGATCGGCTTGTTGACGTTGATGTTGTAGAAGCCGGGCGACACGGTCACCTCACCGGCCGCGGTCAGCTTCAGCTTTCCCTTCATCTCGGACAGCACCATGGGGCTGTTCTTGGGGATCGGCGGGTTCTGGCGCGGTCCTGCGACGGCCAGTTCACCGGTCTGCGCGCCGGCCACCGTCATCTTCCCGGTCGGTTGGACGGTGTCCTTCGACAGATCGAGGATGCCGGGATTCCTGGAAGCGGCCTCCACCGTCTTCCACACCACTTCGACCTCGTCGCCGACCTTGGCCGTCGCCGGTGCCCGGACCTCCACCTTCGTGGTGCCCTGCACCGGATCCATTCCGGAGATCGGGGGCGGAACGCACTCCGTCGCGTAACTCACGTCGGCTGCCTGCGCCGGGCTCGCGGCGATCACGATCCCCGCGCCGCCGAGCATCAGCGCGACACCGGCCGCGCTCATCCTCCGTTGCGTGGTCACGTGTTTCCTTTCGTCGTGGGGTCATCGGACGGTGCGGAGACAGGGGTTGGTGAGCCGGGCAGTGTGTCCGGGCTGAACCAGGGCAGGTCACCGGCGCCGCCGTCCCCTGCCCGGACCCGGCCGGACTCCTCGCCGGTGCCGGGCTCTCCGGAGCGCGGTCTCCCGGTGCGCGGCTTCCCGGTGTACGGCTGCCCGGTGCCGGGCGGCTGCCCGGCGTACGGCCTCCCGCCGCGCCGGGGCGGGGCCGGGTCCCGGAGCCGCCGGGTGCGGTGGCGTCCGGTGCGGGACGGGGCGCGGGGCCGCACCCGGTCGACGACCGCCATCCCGATCCGGAAGACCGCGGCGGGCACGACGACGCAGAGCAGCAGCCAGAAGAGGGTGACGCCCCACGGCCGGCCCACGCCCCACGGCTGTTCGGTGAGGACGGTGTCGCCGTACTTCAGCGACACCAGGTAGTCGCCGTGCGCACCCGCGGACAGTTCCACCGGCAGGGCGATCCGGGCCCGGCGCCCGGCCGGTACGGTCCCCCGCCACTGCTGTTCCTCCCACGCGGGGGCGAACACCCCGTGCGACGTCCCCACCCGGAAGACCGGGTTCCGTACGGCCGCGGAGCCCACGTTGCCGACGGTCAGCACGAGCCGGCGCTGCGGGGGCGCGCCGAACCAGGTCAGCAGCCCGCTCGACCCGTCCAGCCGCGCGTCGAGCACGGTGAGCCGGCCGGTGCCGCCCTCCCGGGGCAGCGGCCTCACCGGGTGTCCGGCGACGGCGAACGCGGCGTCCGCGGACGCCGCTGCGCCCTCCACGGTCGCCGCGTGGACCACGCACGGGCAGGGCTTGGGCGGTTCGCTCACCGGCAGTTCCCTGCGGAAGGTGCCGTCGGAGCGGGTGGTGACGGCGCGGCCGTCGGCGTTGGCGCAGGCGTTGGTCCCGCCGATCATGTTCTGACCGCAGATGAGCAGGGTGAGCAGCGCCTTCGGCCGCCATCCCGTACCGCGAACGGTGATGCTGCCCCCGGCACCGGCCTTCTTCTTCGACACGGTGACGGCGGGGGCCGGCTTCTTCGGGGAGCGGGCGTCCGGGGCTGCGGCGGGCCGCAGCGCGGGCCCGACGGCGGCTGCCGCCGCGGCGGCGGAAGCGGGGACGGTGACGGAGGCTGGGCCGTCGGCGGAGGCGGGGACGTCGACGGCGCTGCTCGTCCGCACCGGGAGCAGCGCGCACAGGAACACGGCGGCGAGGAGGGCCACCGCCTGGACGGGCCACCGCGCGGCGGCGTACCGGCGCGCGGGCCACAGGGCGGTGCGTAAGACTCTGCGCAGGTCAGCGCGGCGAGGAGCGCCACCCGGTGGCTCCGGGGCGGGCGCCCGGGAACCCGCCCTGACCGCTGCACGGATCCGGAGCACCTCGGAGGAGCGCGACACCGCCCGGGCCCGCCGCCCGCGCGGCACCGGCCGGGAACCGTAGCCGATCACCGCTCCACCCCCGCACGCTCCCGCGTCGGGCCGTCCGTATCCCGGCCTCGCGGCCGGCCCCCTCGGCCGCTCCCCCCAGGACGGCTCCCCTCAGAGCGGCTCTCGTCGGGGCGGCTCTCGTCGGACCCCGCCTCCTCGGGGCCGCTCCCCCCGGCACCGCGCCGCCGTCCGGAGGCCCGGGCCCACCACGCTCCCGCGGCCGCCACCGGGCCGAGCAGCAGCGCGGCCGCGTACCGGGGGACCCCGGAGTACGAGGCGGTGGCCGCGGCGTGCGCGCCGCCCGCGGCGGTGGCGACGAGCCGTACGTCGACCGCGTCGAGCCGGGGTGCCCCGGGCCACCGCTCGGTGAGCCGGACCCGCCGCCCCGGCTCCAGCGTCAGCCGGAGCGGGCGGGCGTCCCGGTGCAGCACCTCGCCGAACAGCCCCTCGGCCCGCACGGCGAGGCGCGGCCGGAGGACGGTGTTCCCCCGGTTGACCAGCGCGTAGCGGATCTCGGCGGCGGCCCCGGTCCGTACGACGGACACGTCCTCGACCGCCAGGGCGGGCAGCGTCGGCCCGGTGACCCGCAGATGGATCCGGACGTCCGCCGCGCGGCTGCCGCCGGTGACGGTGATCGCCCCGGACCGCTCGCCGGGGACGGCGTCCGGGGCGACGCCGACCGTGAACGGGATGTCGGCGCGGGTCCGCGCCGGGATCCGCACCGCCGCCGCGGCGAAGGAGACCCGGACGCCCGCGCCGGTCTCCGAGCCGGTCTCCGGGCCGGTGCGACCGCGCAGCCGGACCGTGCGGGCCCGGTCGGCACGGTTGGTGACCGAGAGCCGGTCCTGGAGCACCGCACCGGGCCGGCCCTCCAGGTAGACGTACGGCCGCCGGTCCGCCCGGGATCCGCCCGCGCCGCCGGACGCGGGGGCGACCGACCAGTCCGGTCCGCCCGCCGGCCGTTCCGGGCCGCCGGGCCCGGCGGCAGCCGCGGGGCGCGGGCCCAGCGGCCCGCACAGCACGGTCAGAGCGGCCGCGGACAGGGTGGCGGCGCACAGGACGGCGCTGCGCGGGCGGGGCGGCATCGGCGGCTCCAGAGGTTCGCTCGCGGGTGGACGGGCGGGGCCCCGGGCCGCCGCGGGCGGGGCACATCCGCCCGCGGCGGCCGCCCCGGGCGGGCGGCTGGGTCTGTCGTTGCGGATCAGGCAGAGGGCTGAGGCTGTCGTGCGGACCGGGCGGGCTGGACTGTCGTGCGGCAGGATCAGGCGGAGGGCTGAGGCTGTTGTGCGGACCTGGCGGGCGGGCTGGGCTGTCGTGCGGCGGGTGCGGGTCCGGTGCGGGGACGCCCCCGGGCTGGCCGGGGGCGTCCCACGGCGCAGGCGGAAGTCATGACGGAGCCATGGCGACCGACGGCGCCGCGACGAGGCGTGATGCGGGCCCGCGATCCCGGCCCGGTCCGGACGACAGCTCCCTAACGGGCCGGCCGCTGGTTCCGCCGGGTCAGCCAGAGCGCTCCGGCCACCCCGCTGAGCAGCACGGTCCCGCCCAGCGTGCCCAGCGCGACCGCCGAGTCGGCCGGTCCGGTCTGCGGCAGCGCGTCGCCGCCCGACGGACCCGCGGGCGCGCCCCCGGAGCCCGTCGTACCGGAGCCGGTGCCCCCGCCGGAGCCCGAACCGGAGCCGGTACCGGAACCCGAGCCGGTGCCCCCGCCCGTGCCCTGCACATCGAGCGTCAGCGACGGCCCGGGGTTGTTCTTGGGCGTGCAGGTGGTGGTGGTGCCCAGCGCCTTGATGGTGAGGGTGGAGGCGGTGAAGGTGACCTTGCCGCTCGCCTTCGGCCGGTACGTACCCGACAGGTCGGTGATCTTGATGGGGGTGTTGGCGGGGATCGCCTCGGGGTTCGGCGGCCCCGAGACGGGCAGCGTGCCGCTCTCCGCGCCGCCCAGCTTGATCAGCGCACTCGGGTTCATCGCCCCCTTGCCCAGCTCCACGGGGCTGGAGGAGACACCCTTCCGGAAGGACATGGTGAGCTTGTACGAGCCGCCGCTCTGCACGCTCTTGATGTCGATCGGCGACACCGCGCTCTTGTCCCCGATCGGCGTCTTGCACTGGTAGTTGACGTCCACGACATCGGCATGGGCGGCCGGAGCCGCCCAGAGCGCGGCGGACCCGGCCACTGCCGCGGCCACCGCGAGAGCGCCCCCGCGGCAGGCCGGCCGGCGTTTCGTGTGGGACACCTCGGGCTCCCCTCTCGGCGCGTGCCGCCCGGCGGAGTTTGCTGACGGCACATCAGATCGGGCGCCGACAGTACGCCGGGCCCGTCAAGGAGGGAAGACAAAGAACACGCCGGATCGGCGTGTTCGGGGAAGGAACGGTGAAGCCGGCGGCGCTAGGCCGGTGCGGCCAGCTCCGCCCAGACGGTCTTGCCGGTGCCGCCCTCGGGGTTGCGCACGACCCCCCAGTCCAGGCACAGCCGCTGGACGATGAACATGCCGTGGCCGCCGGGCCGGCCGGCCCGGTGCGGGGTACGCGGCGCCGGGGAGCCCGTCCCCAGGTCGACGACCTCGAGGCGGAGCACCTTCCCGACGCAGCCGACCCGCAGCTCCTCGGGGCCCTCGGCGTGCAGACAGGCGTTCGTGACCAGCTCGGAGACGACGAGCAGGACGTCCTCGGCCGCGGCGCGCTGGTCGCCGGTGGACGCGGGCAGCCAGCCCCAGTCGTAGAGCGCCTGCCGCGTGAAGTCCCGGGCACTCGGGACGATGCCGCTGGCTCCGTTGAGTCGCAGCCTCCGCACCTGTCCGGCCGCGGGAACGGCTGGGGAAGCACCGTCCGACTCCGGGCCACGGTCGCCCGGCGAGTACGGCCGAGTGGTGCTCATCAGTGCTTCACCTCACCGATTCGCCGATAGGCAGGTAACGAGTACCTGACGGATTCATCAGATTCAGCTGTCTCCTGCCCGACCGATCGGTGAGAACACCCACTTCTTCGGTACGAAACGTGTGACGCATGTAACGGCGCACATCACGCCCCTGAGCGGAGGGGTGGAACGATCAGTCGGTCGGTGAGTCGGCGAGTGCCTCGTCCAGGGTGTCGTGCACGGTGAAGACCGCTTCCGCACCCGTGATCTCGAACACTCTCGCCACCACCGGGAGCATGCCGGCCAGGTGGACACCGCCGCCTGCCGCCTCCGCCTTCAGTCTGGCACCGAGCAGCACATTGAGGCCGGTGGAATCACAGAACTCCAGCCGTGAGCAGTCGACGACCAGGCGCGAACGCCCCTGGTCCACGCACTCCTCCAGCGGCTCCCGCAGCAGCTCGGCAGTGTGGTGGTCGAGCTCACCCGCAGGCGTCACGACAGCGCTGGACCCGTGGTGCCGAACCTCGACCTGGAGTCGGCCCCGACTGGTACTGCCGACCATCCCGCGGTCCATGCGCACCCCTTCTGGTTGCTTGCGACGGCGCACTGAGAACCCTACGCCTTCGATACGCCGTCTGGTAGCCGAACATCCCCTCGAAACGGTCATACCGCCACATTCTGGCCTTGCTTTGTTCGGGTCCGAACGGGTAGGGCTAGTAGAGACACGTTCAACCACGGCCGGCTCGGAGGCGCCGCACACCGCAGTAGGAGATATCGGCATCGGCAGCCATACGCCGAGAATGATGGAGGAGACCATGTCACCCCGGCTCGACGCACCGCGCACCGTTGACAGCGCCCATGAAAGCGCACGGACCGCGACGTCGACAACCGCCCCCTCCCCCCGGCGGGTGGACCCCCTGACCGAGCAGATCGACACCGAGCAGGTCGAATACGAGCTCCAGGGCCACAGCGAGGACGTCCTCGCCGAGCTTCCCGAGATCCCGCCTTATGACGAGGTGGGCGCAGTGGACGCACGGGCCCTGTCCAAGACGCTCTTCGCCCGCCTCGAATCGCTCGAGGAGGGGACGCCCGAGTACGCGTACGTCCGCAACACCCTGGTCGAGCTCAACCTCGCCCTGGTGAAGTTCGCGGCCTCCCGGTTCCGCTCCCGCAGCGAGCCGATGGAGGACATCGTCCAGGTCGGCACCATCGGGCTGATCAAGGCGATCGACCGCTTCGAGCTCAGCCGCGGCGTCGAGTTCCCCACCTTCGCGATGCCGACGATCATCGGTGAGATCAAGCGGTTCTTCCGGGACACCAGCTGGTCCGTGCGCGTACCGCGGCGGCTCCAGGAGCTGCGCCTCGACCTGGCCAAGGCCGGGGACGAACTGGCGCAGAAGCTGGACCGGGCGCCCACGGCGGGCGAGCTCGCCGAACGTCTCGGGATCACCAAGGACGAGGTCGCCGAGGGCATGGCCGCGAGCAACGCGTACACCGCGAGCTCGCTGGACGCCCAGCCCGAGGAGGACGACACCGAGGGCGCGCTGGCGGACCGGCTCGGCTACCAGGACCACGGCCTCGAAGGCATCGAGTACGTCGAGTCGTTGAAGCCGCTGATCGCCGAACTGCCGCAGCGGGACCGCAAGATCCTGTCGATGCGCTTCGTCAGCAACATGACGCAGTCCGAGATCGGCGAGGAGCTGGGCATCTCGCAGATGCACGTGTCCCGGCTGCTGTCGCGGACGTTGGGTCGGCTGCGCAAGGGCCTGATGATCGAGGAGTGACCCACGCCGGGACGCTCCCGGAGCCGGATCCCGCAGGGTTCCGGCGCTGCCGCCGTCCTGCGACGCGCGGGTGAGCACGGGGCGCCGTCGGGTGCCGTGGACGGCCGTACGCCGTCCGTGGCCCGGCGGCGCTTTTCGCTGTCCCGCTCCCCGGCCGGGGGCGGCAGGCTGTCCGGGCACGGCAAGCCGTCCGGTGACGGGCATCTGCCCGGGGGCAGGGCGCCGTCCGACGGCGGGAGGCTCCCCGGGCGTGGGGAGCCGTCCGATGGCGGGAGGCCTCAGAAGCACCGTCAAGCTGCCGTCCTGTTGTTCGGCCGTCGTGTCGTTCGGTTGGTACCGGGCGGCGCAACCCCGGCGCGCGCCGCCGCTGTTTCCCTGACGTTCGCCTGCCCGGGGGACGCGCCGTCATGCCTGCCGGTCGCACCGGACCGGCTCACGGTTCAGCTCTCCGCCTCGGGAGGGCGGCGGCGGGGAGCGACGCCGTACACGAGCGCGACGGCCAGCACCACGACGGCGGCCACCAGCAGTACCCCCGGGGCGTGCCGGCCCTCGTGCAGCAGCCAGGCGCCCACGAGGCCCCCGGTGAACATCGCGGCCACCGACGCCGTGCGGCGGAGCGCGGGATGGACGGCTTCGCCGGCTCCGGGCGTCCGCCCCACCGGCGGGCCGTTGAGCAGCGCGGTGAGCGCCCGGGTCTCCACCGTGGTCGGCAGGTCCGGGACGCCCGCCCGGAGCGTGGTGACGTTGCGCAGCCCCATGGCCAGGGCCATCAGCGTGATCAGGGCGTAGCGGTGGGTCGTGAGGGGTTCGCCGGAGCGGTCGCTCCCCCAGGCCACGAGGGCGGCGCCGCCGAGGAGGACGGCCTCGGCCAGCAGGCCGCCGAGGAACCAGCGCCGGCGTACCGCGTACGCCTTCGCCTCCAGCCGGGCGCCGAGGACGGCGCCGACCGCGAACGCGCCGAGGGAGAGCCCCGACGCCGCGGCGGAGAGGCCGCCCTCGCCGGCCAGGGCGAAGCCGAGGAACAGCAGGTTCCCGGTCTGCATCGCCGTGAAGACCTGGCCCAGCCCGAGGAAGCTGACGGCTTCGATCATCCCCGTGGTCACCGTGAGCGCCACCATGGCCACCACCAGGGGCGTTCCGCGTGTCGCCTGCAAGGACGCGGCTCCTTCCCCGGTCCTGGGCGAGGGGCCCGGGCGAGCGGGACGCCCGGCCGCCGCATGCCCGCCTCCGCCCGGACACCGTATGCCGGTGCCGGCGGGGGCCGGGGCGACACGCCTGGCCCGCCGCGGGGGAGGCCACGTCCGGGCGTCGAGGAGCGGTGACGGGCGGGTGCGTTGACGGGAGGGCGCGATGTCGGGGGACGGTGTCCGGCGCCGTCTCCGGGCCGGGGGCGGACTGTTTCCGGGCGAGGCCGGCTGATGCCCGGCCGCGCCCGGCGCCGGGGCTCCGGGGGCGGGCTCGGCGGGGTTCGGTCAGACGAGCTCGCCGCGGTGCCAGACGGCCGAGACGAGCGGCACGCCGGGCCGGTACGCGAGGTGGACGTGCGAGGGCGCGTCGAGGAGGACCAGGTCGGCGCGGGCGCCGGGGCTGATCCGGCCGACGTCGGTGCGGCGCAGCGCCGCCGCTCCGCCCGCGGTCGCCGACCACACCGCCTCGTCGGGCGTCATGCCCATGTCCCGGACGGCGAGGGCGATGCAGAAGGCCATGGAGCTGGTGAACGAGGAGCCGGGGTTGCAGTCCGGGGAGAGCGCGACCGTGGCCCCCGCGTCGAGCAGCCGGCGCGCATCGGGGTACGTCGCACGGGTGGAGAACTCGGCGCCCGGCAGCAGCGTCGCCACCGTCCCGCTCTGGCCCAGGGCGTCGACGTCGGCGTCGGTGAGGTGGGTGCAGTGGTCGGCCGAGGCGGCGCCGAGTTCGACGGCGAGCTGGACTCCGGGGCCGTAGGACAGCTGGTTGGCGTGGACCCGGGGGATCAGGCCACGGGCGGCACCGGCGGTGAGGATCGCGCGGGCCTGGTCGCCGTCGAAGGCGCCCTGCTCGCAGAAGACGTCGATCCACCGCGCGTACGGGGCGCAGGCGTCGAGCATCGGGCCGGTGACGAGGCCGACGTACGCGGCGGGGTCGTCGGCGAACTCGGGGGCCACGATGTGCGCGCCGAGGAACGTCACCTCGTCGGTGTGGGCGGCGGCGATGCTCAGCGACCGGGCCTCGTCCTCGGTGGTGAGGCCGTAACCGGACTTGATCTCGAGGGTGGTGGTGCCCTGGCCGAGGGCCTCCCGCACGTAGCGGGCGGCGTTGGCGTCGAGGACGTTGTTCGAGGCGGCGCGGGTGGCGGCGACGGTGGTGCGGATACCGCCCGCGGTGTAGCCGCGGCCCGACATGCGGGCGTTGAACTCCTCGGTGCGGTCGCCCGCGAAGACCACGTGGGAGTGGGAGTCGACGAACCCGGGGAGGGCCGCGCGGCCGCCGGCGTCGACCCGGTTGTCAGTGGCGGGTGCTGAACTGGACGCACCGACCCAGGCGATGCGGTCGTCGTCGATGACGACCGCCGCGTCCTGGATCAGACCGAGGGGGCCCGAGCCGAGGGAGGGGTCGTTGGTGACGAGGCCGGCGATGTGGGTGATGGCGGTGGTGGCCATATGCGCGCTGTGCTCCTTCAGCCGCGGGTGGTTCGGGTGCGGGGCGATCGGACGGGGGCCGGGCAGGCGCGGGGCTGCCGGGGGCTCGGTGGTCGGGGGCTCGGTGGTCGGGGACAGGGCGGTCGGGGGTGGTGTGGTCGGGCGCTCGGCGCTCGGGCGCTCTGTGGGCGTGGTCGGGTCCGGAGTCCTCCGGTCCGGCGTGGTCGGGTCCGGCGTCGTCCGGTCCGGAGTCGTCCGGTCCGGAGTCGTCCGGTCCGGCGGGCGGGCCGGGGCCGGCGGGCGGGCCGGGGCCGGCGGTCCCGGCCGGTCCGGGGCCGCCGGGGACGCCGGGTGCCGGTCCGTCAGGTGCGCAGGGCCGCGATCGCGTCGGCGAGTGCCACCGGGACCTCCGGGACGAGCTGGTGGGTTCCGTCGCGGACGATGTGCCGGCCCGCCACCACCGTGTGCCGGACGTCGGCGTTCGTCGCGGCGAATACCGCCGTCTCGGCACCGAGCCGGGGCACCGGTCCGGCGGTGCGGGCGGAGTCCAGGGCGATCGTCGTGAGGTCGGCGAGCCCGCCCTCCTCGATGCGTCCCGCCTCCGCCCAGCCGAGCGAGGCATGGCCCTGTTCGGTGGCGGCCCGCAGCAGTTGGGACGCCGTCCAGTGGCCCCGGGCGCGGGTGCGCAGCCGCTCGTCCAGCTCCATCGCCCGTGCCTCCTCCAGCAGGTCGATGACGGCATGGCTGTCGCTGCCGAGGCTGAGCCGGCTGCCGGCGTCCTGGAGCCGCTTGGCCGGTCCGATGCCGTCGGCCAGGTCGCGCTCGGTGGTGGGGCACATGCACACGCCGGTGGACGAGCCGCCGAGCAGGGCGATGTCCTCCGCCGAGAGGTGAGTGGCGTGGACGGCGGTGGTGCGGGGGCCGAGGACCCCGTGGTCGGCGAGGAGCCGGGTGGGGCTGATGCCGTGGACGGACCGGCAGCTGTCGTTCTCCGCGGTCTGTTCGGAGAGGTGGACGTGGAGCGGCGCCTCGCGGTCCTGGGCCCACCGGGCGACGGTGCCGAGTTCGGCCGCCGGGACGGCCCGTACGGAGTGGATCGCGGCGCCGATCCGGGCGTGGCCGCCGTGGTCGGCGCCGGCGAGGGCCGAGACCCGCTCCGCCCAGGCCTCGGCGCTGCCGTCGCTGAACCGGAGCTGGTGCCGGTTGGGGGCGACGCCCCGGCCGCGCTTGCCGATGTCGGAGGAGAGATAGCAGGTGTCGAGGAGCGTGATGCGGATCCCGGCCTCGGCCGCGGCGCGGATCAGCGCCTCCCCCATGGCGTTCGCGTTGTCGTACCGCGCGCCGCCGGGGGCGTGGTGCACATAGTGGAACTCGCCGACCGCGGTGACGCCGGCGAGCGCCATCTCGGCGTAGACGGCGCGGGCGAGGTCGAAGTAGCTGTCGGGGGTGAGCCCGGCGGCGAACTGGTACATGATCTCGCGCCAGGTCCAGAAGGTGCCGGAGCCGACCTGGACGGTGCCGCGCAGCGCCCGGTGGAAGGCGTGCGAGTGGACGTTGGCCAGCCCGGGGACGGTCAGGCCGCGCAGCGCGACCGATCCCGGGGGCGGGGCCGGCACGCCGGCGCGCACGGCGGTGATCCGCCCGTCGGTGGCCGTGTCGATGATCACTGACGGCTCCACCACGCCGTTCAGCCAGGCGTGTTCCGCCCAGTAGGTCTGCGCCGTCAGCGACACGCGAGGCCCTCCAGTACGTCGGCGAGTGCGCTCACCCCGGCGAGGCAGTCGTCCTCGGCGGCCGTCTCGGCGGGTGAGTGCGAGACGCCCGTGGGGTTCCGTACGAACAGCATGGCGGTGGGCACCGAGGCGGACAAAATACCCGCGTCGTGTCCCGCGCCGGTGGGCAGCACCGGGACGGGGGTGCCGTCCCGGCCCAGCAGGGCCGCGAGCTTGTCCCGGAGGCCGTGCTCGAACTCGACCACGGGGGTGAAGGATTCACGGGTGACGTCGACCGCGACGCCGTCCCGGGCGCCGCGCCCGGTGGCGGTGCGCTCGATCTCGCCGACGACCGCGTCGAGCGTCTGCTCGTCCGGCGCCCGGGAGTCGAGCCAGCCGCGGACGAGGGAGGCGATGGCGTTGACGCCGTTGGGTTCCACGGCGACCTTGCCGAACGTGGCGAGCGCACCGGTCCGCACCGCCGCCGCACGGGCCGCGAGGACCGTCTCGGCATAGGTGAGCATCGGGTCGCGGCGGTCCTCGATCCGGGTCGTCCCCGCGTGGTTGGCCTCGCCCCGGAAGTCGAAGCGCCAGCGGCCGTGCGGCCAGATCGCGGACGCCACCCCCACCGGCGAACCCTCCGGGGCACCGTCCGACGGCAGGGCGAGCGCCCGGCCCTGTTCGACGTGGAGCTCGACGAAGGCGCCGATGCGGGCGAGCCGTTCGGGGTCGGGCCCGATGCCCGCCGGGTCGTATCCGGCGCGCTCCATGGCCTGCGGGAGGCTGACACCGTCGGCATCCCGCAGCTCATGGGCCCGCTCGGGGGTGAGCTGTCCGGCGGCGAGCCGGGAGCCGACGCAGGCGAGCCCGAAGCGGGCGCCCTCCTCGTCCCCGAAGTTGGTGATCGCCAGCGGCCGGTCGGGGCGCGCGCCGCGGGCGCGCAGCTCGTCGAGGGCCGCGAAGGAGGAGACCACGCCGAGCGGGCCGTCGAACGCACCGCCGTCCGGCACGGAGTCCAGGTGGGAGCCGGTGACCACGGCGTTCCCGGCCGCCGGGTCGCCCAGCCAGGCCCACTGGTTGCCGTTCCGGTCCAGCTCGTAGGCGAGTCCCCGGGACTCGGCCTGGGCCCGGAACCAGGCCCGGCAGTCGGCGTCGGCCCCGGTCCAGGCGTAGCGGCGGTAGCCGCCGGTGGCGGAGCTGCGGCCGATGGGCAGCAGCTCCGCCCACATCTCGTGGAAGGAGGAACTCAACGGGACTCGCCCTCACGCATCGGGACGCGCACGCCGCGCTCCCCGGCGATCTCGTCGGCCCGGTCGTACCCCGCGTCGACATGGCGGATGACGCCCATGCCCGGGTCGTTGGTCAGCACCCGGCGGATCTTCTCCCCGGCGAGCGCGGTGCCGTCGGCGACCGTGACCTGACCGGCGTGCAGCGAACGGCCCATGCCGACGCCGCCGCCGTGGTGGATCGAGACCCAGGAGGCGCCGGAGGCCACGTTGACCATGGCGTTCAGCAGCGGCCAGTCGGCGATCGCGTCCGAGCCGTCGAGCATGGCCTCGGTCTCCCGGTACGGGGAGGCGACGGAGCCGCAGTCCAGGTGGTCGCGGCCGATGGCCAGCGGCGCCTGGAGGGTGCCGTCGGCGACCATCTCGTTGAACCGCTCCCCCGCCCGGTCCCGCTCGCCGTAGCCCAGCCAGCAGATCCGCGCGGGCAGGCCCTGGAAGTGGACCCGCTCCCCGGCCATCCTGATCCAGCGGGCCAGGGACTCGTTCTCCGGGAAGAGGTCGAGGATCGCCTTGTCGGTGGCCGCGATGTCCTTCGGGTCGCCGGACAGCGCCGCCCAGCGGAACGGGCCCTTGCCCTCGCAGAAGAGCGGCCGGATGTACGCGGGGACGAAGCCGGGGAAGGCGAACGCCCGCTCGTAGCCCGCGAGCTGGGCCTCGCCGCGGATCGAGTTGCCGTAGTCGAAGACCTCGGCGCCCGCGTCCTGGAAGCCCACCATCGCCTCGACGTGCCGCGCCATGGACTCCCGGGCCCGCTGGGTGAACTCGGCGGGCTTCTCCGCCGCGTAGGACGCCATGTCGGCGAAGTCGACGCCGAGCGGGAGGTAGGCGAGCGGGTCGTGGGCGGAGGTCTGGTCGGTGACGATGTCGATCGGCGCGCCCTCGGCGAGCATCCGCGGCAGCAGCTCGGCGGCGTTGCCGAGGAGCCCGATGGAGAGCGGCTTGCGGCGGTCGCGGGCGTCGGTGGCCAGGGCGAGCGCGTGCTCCAGGCTGTCCGCCCGGACGTCCAGGAAGCGGTGCTCGATCCGGCGCTCGATGGCGCGCGGGTCGCAGTCGATGCAGAGGGCGACGCCGTCGTTCATGGTCACGGCGAGCGGCTGGGCGCCGCCCATGCCGCCGAGACCGGCGGTGAGCGTGATCGTCCCGGCCAGGCTGCCGCCGAACTTCTTGGCGGCGACCGCCGCGAACGTCTCGTAGGTGCCCTGGAGGATGCCCTGGGTGCCGATGTAGATCCAGGAACCGGCCGTCATCTGGCCGTACATGGTCAGGCCGAGGGCTTCGAGCCGCCGGAACTCCTCCCAGTTGGCCCAGTCCCCCACCAGGTTGGAGTTGGCGATCAGCACGCGAGGCGCCCACTCGTGGGTCTGCATGACGCCGACCGGACGGCCGGACTGGACGAGCATCGTCTCGTCCTGCTTCAGCGTCCGCAGGGTGCGGACCATGGCGTCGAAGGAGCGCCAGTCGCGGGCCGCCTTGCCGGTGCCGCCGTAGACCACGAGCCGGTCCGGATGCTCGGCCACCTCGGGGTCGAGGTTGTTCTGCAGCATCCGCAGGGCGGCCTCCTGCTGCCACCCCGGAGTGCTCAGTTCCGTACCACGCGGTGCTCGCACGGGTCGCGGTCCTGACATCGGCACTGCCTCCCTGCCATCGGCCCGCGACCGTCCGCCGGAGGCGGGGACCGGGACCTTCCTGAGTCGGACACTTCTGAATGGGGCACCGGTGAATACGGCACCTTTGAATAGGGCACTGCACATACTCCTTGGGTGAATAGGAGTAGTCAACAGGGGGAGGCGGCGCCACGGCGGAAATCCGGCGACCGGGTCCCGGCCGCCGGGCCGGGAGGGGTGCGGTGGCGGGAATCGGGCGGGGCGGGAACCGGGCGGGAGCGGTGCGGCTCCGGGCGGGAGCGGTGCGGCTCCGGGCGGGAGCGGTGCGGCTCCGGGCGGGAGCGGTGCGGCTCCGGGCGGGAGCGGTGCGGCTCCGGCCGGACCGGGGGGGTGGCTCCGGCCGGGCAGGGGTGGATCCGGCCGGAGCCGCGGCGGCGCTACAGGGTGAAGCCGGACGGGAACGGGTCCGAGGGGTCCAGCAGGTACTGGCCCATCCCGGTGATCCACGCGCGGCCCGTGACGGTCGGGACGACGGCCTCGCTCCCGCCGACCTGTGCCGTGCCGACCAGACGGCCGGTGAAGCGGGTGCCGATGAACGACTCGTTGACGAAATCCCGGTGCAGCGGCAGTTCGCCGCGGGCGTGGAGCTGCGCCATACGGGCGCTGGTGCCGGTGCCGCACGGGGAGCGGTCGAACCAGCCGGGGTGGATGACCATGGCGTTCCGGGCGTGGCTGACGGGGGTGGGGTCGGGAGTGGGGGCGGCCGCGGGGGCGGGGTCAGTGGATTCCGGTGCTGTGGATTCGCGTGCTGTGCTTCCGGGTGCTGTGGATTCGCGTGCTGTGGATTCGGGGGCCGCCGTTCCCGGGGCGGTGAACTGGACGTGGTGGCAGCCCGAGATCGCCGGGTCCTCCCGGTGCACCGGCCGCCGCTCCTTGTTGATCGCCGCCATGAGGTCGAGGCCCGCGGCGAGGATCCGGTCCTTGTGCTCCCGGGAGAACGGGATGCCGAGCCGTTCGAGCGGAACGACGGCGTAGAAGTTGCCGCCGTACGCCATGTCATAGCGGACCTCCCCCAGGCCGGGCACCCGGACGGCCGCGTCCAGCTCGTCCGCGTACGACGGCACGTTCCGCAGCGTGACGTGCTCCGCCCGCCCGTCCCGGACCGCCACCCGGACCTCGACGAGACCGGCGGGGGTGTCCAGCCGCACCGTGGTGACCGGCTCGGTCACCTCGACCATGCCGGTCTCCACCAGCACCGTCGCCACCCCGATCGTGCCGTGCCCGCACATCGGCAGACAGCCGGAGACCTCGATGAACAGCACGCCCCAGTCCGCGTCCGGCCGGGTCGGCGGCTGGAGGATCGCGCCGCTCATCGCCGCATGGCCGCGGGGCTCGTTCACCAGCAACTGCCGGATGTGGTCGAGGTGTTCGACGAAGTACCGGCGCCGGTCGGCCATCGTGCCGCCGGGGATCGGGCCGACCCCGCCGGTGACGACCCGGGTGGGCATCCCCTCGGTGTGCGAGTCGACCGCGCTGAAGTACCGGGCCGCGCGCATCAGTCGGCCTCCGCCGGGGCCGGGCCGGCCGCCTCGGGCGTCGATCCGGTCGTGCCGGACATCGGGCCGGTCGTGCTGGACATCAGGCCGGTCGTGCCGGACATCGGGCCGGTCGTGCTGGGCATCGGCTCGCCCTCGGACAGCATCGGGCCGGCCTCGAACCGCTCCAGTGACGCGATGGCCTGCCGCAGATCGGCGTCGAGCCGGGCGAGGGACTCCCCGGTCAGCGGACCGCGCGGCGGGCGGCTCGGACCGCCGTACCGGCCGACGAGATCCATGCCCCGCTTGATGGCCTGCACGAACTCGGTGCGCGAATCCCACCGGAAGGCCGCGACCAGGGGTTCGTAGAGCGCCCGTGCCTCGGTGAGCTTTCCCGCCCGGGCCAGGTCGTAGAGGCGTACGCACTCGGCGGGGAAGACGTTCGGGAAGCCCGCGAACCAGCCGGTGGCCCCCATCAGCAGGGCCTCCAGCACGAGGTCGTCGGCGCCGGCGACGACGGCGAGCCGCGGTGCCTGCTCCTGGATGTGCAGGATGCGGCGGATGTCCCCGGAGAACTCCTTGATCGCCACGACGTTGTCGATCGCGGCGATCTCGCGCAGCATCTCGGGGGTCAGGTCGACCCTGGTGTCGATCGGGTTGTTGTACGCCATGACCGGCAGGCCCGCCTTCGCCACCTCGGTGAAGTGGTGGACCACCTCGGCGGTGCCGGCCCGGTACATCGTCGGCGGCAGGACCAGCACCCCGTCCGCCCCGTCCTCGGCGGCGAGTTCGGCCCAGTGGCGGGCCTGGTGCGCGCCGGGGCCATGGGCTCCGACGACGACGGCCGCGTCCCGGCCGACCGCCTCGACGGCCGTCCGGGCGACGGCGCGGCGCTCGGCGTCGGTGAGCGAGGAGTACTCCCCGAGGGAGCCGTTGGGGCCCACGCCGTCGCAGCCGTTGTCCACCAGCCAGCGGCAGTGCTCGGCGTAGCGGTCGAGGTCGGGGCGGAGGGCGGCGGGGGCGGTGGGGGCCTCGGTGTAGGGGAGGGCGGTCGCGACGATGACGCCGGTGAGGGGGTTGGGGGTGGGGTTGGCGTCGGGGTGGCCGGGGTGACGGGTGTGGGCGGTGTCGGGGGGCATGGTGGCGGTCCTCCTCGGGCGGGGTGTGGAGCGCGGGATTGCGGTGACGGGGTGTGCTGGTTCGGGGTCCCTGCCAGTGCCGGGTGCGGGGTCCCTGCGGGTGCCGGGGGCGGTGTCCCTGCGGGTGCGGAGTACGGGGTGCCGGGTGCGGGGTTGCGGGGTGCGGGGTCCCTGTGGGTCGCCGGGTGTCGTTGTTGGGTGCGGGCCTGTGGTGGGTTTCGGGGGCGGGGGGGGGGGGGGGGGGGGGGGGGGGGGTTCCGGAACGTATATTTACGGGCCCTGGGGGCCCACAAATACACGGCAGCTTCCGGAACCCCCCACCCCTGCGCCCCCACCCCCTGACGTCCACCCAGCCCTGCGGCCCCATTCCTTGACGTCCGGACCGACCCCCGTCGTAGCGTCCCCGGACCTGCCCGGCCGCTTCTGTTCACCGCGCCCTGCCGTCGACCGGTCCTGTGGCCCCAGGTGTTCGGGGTCGGCCCCTGGGCGCTACGGCGGTTGTGGCGGTGGTTCGGCCAGGTCTCCGAGGCGGATCGGCTGGGCGATCGGGCGGCGGTCCGACGGGGGGAGGCCCGCGAGTTCGGCCGTGTTGCGGCCGCAGATCCGGCCCTGGCAGGGGCCGAGGCCGGCGCGGCTGGTGAGTTTCAGGACCCGCATGCCGTCGGCGCCGCGGTCCCGGAGCGCGGTCCGCAGGTCGCCGTAACCGACCTCCTCGCAGCGGCAGATGAGGGTGTCGTCGGTGAGCCAGCCGGGCCAGCCCGGGCGGACCGGGTGGGCCGCGGCGAGCGCGGCGGCGAACCGGCGGCCGGCCCGGACGCGGGCCGCGGCGCGCGGTGTGTTCGCGCCGATGACGGCCGCGCCCGCCACGGTGCCCTCGGCCGCCGCGAGGTCCGCGCCGCCGATGCCGGTGATCTCGCCCGCCGCGTACACCCCGGGCACCGAGGTGGCCTGGCGGGCGTCGACCGCGACGACCGGGTGGCCGTCCGGGCCGGGACGCAGGGAGCAGCCCGCGGCGACGGCCAGTTCGAGCTGCGGGGTGAAGCCGAAGCCGACGCAGACGGCGTCCACTCCGTCGATGCGCCGGAGCGCGCGGATGTTCCAGTCCCGGTCCAGGCGGGCCACGGTCACCGCCTCGACGCGGTCCGCGCCGTGCGCCGCGACCACCGCGGTGCGGTGGCGGTACGGGACGTTCCGGCGGGCCAGCCGGGCGGTGTACGCGGCGAGTTCGGGGAGTTTGGCGCGACCGTCCCGGAGCGCGGTGACGGGCCGGCGCAGCCAGCGGGCGGGGGTGCCCGCCTCGTACACGCCGAGCAGCTCGGCGCCCGCGTCCAGCAGTGCGGACGCGACGGGGAGCAGGAACGGGCCGGTGCCGGAGAGGACCACCCGGCGGCCCACCGCGAGCCCCTGTCCCTTGGCCAGCGCCTGGGCGGCGCCCGCGGTGCAGACGCCGGGCAGGTCCCAGCCGGGGAAGGGCAGCGCCCGGTCGTACGCGCCGGGGCAGAGGATCAGCGACCGGGCGTCCAGGGTGTCCACCGGCCGGGCGGCGTCGGCGGGCCCCTGCTGGGTGTGGATCCGGTGGGTGCCGTCCGGGCCCGGTTCGACGGCCCAGACGGACGTGTGCGGGCGGTGGTCGATCCGGGGATGGCCGAGCACCGCCCGGGCGGGCGCGGCGGGTGGTCCGGTGGGCGTCTGCCGGTGGAACTGGCCGCCGGGGCGTGCGCCGTTGTCGAGCAGCACGACGTCCGCGGCGGCGCCGGCGGCGAGGGCCGCCGCCATCCCGGCGGGTCCGGCCCCCACCACGACCACGGCGTTCATGACGCGGTGCCGATCGCGTCGCCGTCGGCCGCCTCGCGGAGGCAGGCGCGCACGTCCGGCAGGCCGTTGACCGTCACCAGACAGTCGTGACAGACCCCGATCCCGCAGAAGACGCCGCGCGGCCGGCGGCCGGTCCGGGTGGTGCGCCAGGAGACTCGGCCCGCGGCCAGGAGCACCGCCGCCACGGTCTGTCCGGGCCGGAAGCCGCGCGGCTCCCCGTCGACGGTCACTGTGGGCACGGCGGTTCCTCCAGTCCCGGACGGTCCACCCGGAACGGCTCCGGGTCCAGATGCGGCCGCTCCCCCGCGTACAGCTCGGCGAGCAGTTCGCCGGTGGCCGCGGCCAGGCCGATTCCCGCGCCCTCGTGGCCGGTCGCGTGCCACAGCCCCGGCCGCCGCGGGTCCTCGCCGATGACCGGCAGATGGTCCGGGGTGTACGGGCGGAAGCCGCCGTAGGCGCGCATCACCGGGACGTTCCGCAGGCCGGGGAAGAGGACGGCGGCCCGGCGGGCGAGGCGGCGCAGGACGTCGATCCGCACGGTGTCGTCGAAGCCGGCGCGCTGCCGGCTCGACCCGATGAGGACGGTGCCGGCCCGGGTCGACTCCACCACGGTCGAGGTGCTCAGGTCGGCGTCGTCGCTGCCGACCGCGCCGACGTACCCGGCGTCGTACACCTTGTGCCGGACGGTGCCGGGCGGCAGCGGGGCGGTGACCAGGATCATGCCGCGCCGTGGCAGGACGGGCAGCGGGGCGCCGGCCGCGGCGGCGAAGGACGCGGTCCACGGGCCGCAGGCGCTCACCACCGCGCCGCAGGGGACGGTGCCGGAGCGGGTGACCAGGCCGGTGACCCGGTCGCCGGTCCGGTCGACGCCGACCGCTTCGATGCCGGTCCGGACCTCCCCGCCGCGGGCGCGGACCGCGGCGAGCAGCGCGGTGGCGGCCAGCACCGGCTGGAGCTGGGCGTCCTCCGGGTAGAACACCGCGCCGCGCACCTCCGGCGTCAGGCCCGGTTCCCGGTCCGCGGCCTCGGCCGGGGTGAGTGCCTGCGCGGTGACGCCGGCGGCGCGCTGGGCCGCGGCGAACTCCGTGAGGGCGCCGGCCTCCTCGGGGCCGGTGGCGACGACCAGCCCGCCCTTGGGCTCGTACTCGCAGGCCGCGCCCGGGCCCAGTTCGTCCGCGAGGGCGGCGAGCAGCCGCGGCCAGCGGCGCAGGGAGGCCTGGGCGAGGGCGAGTTCGGGGCCCGGCGGCTTGTCGGAGACGAGGAGGTTGCCCTCGCCGCACGCGGTGGTGCCGGAGGCGAGCGGCCCGCGGTCCAGGACGGCGACCCGTAAGCCGCGGCGCGTCAGGGCCTCGGCGCAGGCCGCGCCGGTGATGCCGCTGCCGACGACGATCACGTCGGGGTGTTTCCGGAGGACGAGCATGCACCGCACCGCCGTTCTCTAGAAAGAACGGCAGTGACGTTAGTGCGGCACCGTGGAGCGGTCAATGCCCTCGGGGTACTCGATCACCAGCACCGAGGAGACCGGCGTGTCGCCCGCGGTCTCGTAGATGTGCGGACGCGCCCCGGGCAGGCAGACGTAGTCGCCGGGCCCCAGCTCGTACGGGTCCTCCGGCGGGCCGACGCGCAGCACCCCCGCGGTGACCACCACGTGCTCCACGCCGGGATGCCCCTCGGAGTACTGCCGGGCCCCGGGGCGCACCCGCTGGTCGTAGACCTCCAGCACCCCGCCCCGGGGTTCGATCCGGCGCAGGATCCGCAGGTCCACGGCCTCGCTGCTCAGCACTTCGAGGCCGGCGGAGCGGACGAGCAGCACGTCCGGTTCGGTGCGCTCGGTCAGCAGATCGGAGACGGGCACCTTGAGGGCGTTCGACAAACTGAACACTGTCTGGATCGTGGGGTTGCCGAGCCCCGCCTCCAGCTGGGACAGCGCGCTCTTGGCCACGCCCGACCTGCGGGCGACCTCGGACAGCGACAGGCCCCGCTCCGTGCGCAGGGCTCGGAGGTTCGCCCCCAGCATCCGCCCCGCCCGCCCCTGCTCCCCGGCCACGGCTCCTCCTCGGTCGGCGGCCGCCACTGTATCCGGGTCATTTCTGGCCAGAGGTGGCGGGCGGATGGTGGAGTGGCTTCATGAGCACCTCGGACAGGAACACCACGGCGGGGGACATCACGGCGGCAGAGACCACGGGCGGGGGCATCGCGGCCGGGAGCGACGAGGACCGGGCGGCGCGGCGCGAGCGGGCCGTACGGGCCGCCGTCGAGCAGGGCCTGATCGGGACGGAGGAGCCGGTCGTCGGACTGCTGGACGTGGCCGGCATCCGGGAGTCCGCCGCCGCGCTGCGGGCGGCGTTCGACGAGGTCACCGCCCCCGGCACCCCCGTACTGCACGCCTTCGCGGTGAAGGCCGCGCCCCTGGTGCCGGTGCTGCGGCTGCTCGCCGAGGAGGGGGTGGGCTGCGAGGTGGCCAGCCCCGGGGAGCTCGCGCTCTCCCGCGCGGCCGGGGTGCCCATCGAGGACACCGTGCTGGACTCCCCCGCCAAGACGCCCGCCGAGCTGCGCGAGGCGCTGGAGCTGGGCATCGCCCTCAACGCCGACAACCCCCAGGAGCTGGCCCGGATCGACGCGGCGGTCGCCGCCGCGCCGAGCCGCTCGCCGCTCGGACTGCGGGTCAATCCGCAGGTCGGCGGCGGATCCATCGGCGCGCTGAGCACTGCCACCGCCACCTCCAAGTTCGGGGTCGCGCTGCGCGACGAGGGGGCCCGCGCCTGGGTGCTGCGCGCCTACGCGGAGCGGCCGTGGCTGACCCGGCTGCACGCCCACACCGGCTCCCAGGGCGTCCCGCTGGAGCTCATGGCGGAGGGCGTCCGGGCCACGTACGAGCTGGCCGAGGAGATCAACGCGGCGGCCGGCCGGCGGCAGGTCGACACCCTGGACATCGGCGGCGGCCTCCCGGTCAACTTCGGCTCCGACGAGACGACCCCCACCTTCCGGGAGTACGCGCAGGTGCTGCGGGACACCGTCCCCGGGCTGCTCGACGGCCGGTACGGGCTGGTCACCGAGTTCGGCCGGTCGCTGCTGGCCAAGAACGGCCTGGTGCTGGCGCGGGTGGAGTACACCAAGAGCGCGGGCGGGCGCCCCATCGCGGTCACCCACGCCGGGGCCCAGCTGGCCACCCGTACGGTCTTCGTCCCCGATGCCTGGCCGCTCCGGGTGGAGGCGTACGACGCGCAGGGCCGGCCCCGGACCGGACCGGCCGTCGCCCAGGACGTCGCGGGGCCCTGCTGCTTCGCGGGCGACCTGGTGGCCGAGAACCGCCCCCTGCCGCCGGTCGAGGCGGGTGACCTCGTCGCGCTGCTCGACACCGGCGCGTACTACTTCACCAACCACTTCGCCTACAACACGCTGCCGCGCCCGGCGGTGCACGGCTTCACCGGCGGGCCGGCGGAACCGGTGCGCTTCGCGATGGCGCGCCCCCAGCAGACGGTGGAGGAGCTGGTCGCGGAGAGCGGTGGCGGCTTCCGGGACGCCTTCACGGGGGCGTGACGGCGGGGCGTGAGGGCCGGGGCGTGAGGGCGGGCGGGTGACGGCGACGGTCCGACGGCCGGGGGCGCCGACAGGACATTCCTCCGACGGGGCGTGACCCGCCGGGCCACACACCCGGCGGGCGCTCCTCAGTCCGCGAACAGCCCGCTCAGTCCACGAACAGCCCGCGCGCCGCGGCCCGTGCGTCGAACTCCTCCAGGCTCGCCTGCGCGTCCGGCAGCGCGTCGCACATCGCCTCCAGCAGGACCCGGCCCAGCAGCATCGGCGCGCAGGCCGTGTCGAAGGCGAGCCCGGTGCCGACGGCCGCGGGCAGCAGCAGATCGGTGTGCCCGGCCACCGGGGCGAAGGCGCTGTCGGCCACGGTGACCACGGTCAGGCCCGACTCCCGGGCGTGCTCCAGGGCGTCCACGACCTCCCGCGGGTGGCGGGGCAGCGCGAAGCAGAGCAGCGCGTTCGCCCCCGCCCGCGCCGCGGCGTCGATCCGGTCGGCGAGCATCGTGCCGCCCTCGTCGAGCAGCCGGACGTCCGGGTGCACCTTGGCGGCGAAGTAGGCGAAGCCGCGGGCCTGGGCGGAGGCCGCCCGCAGCCCGAGGACCGGCAGCGGACGGGATCCGGCCAGCAGCCGTCCCGCGCGCTCCACCGGCGCGGGGTCGGCGAGCAGTGCCGCGAGGTGCCGCAGATTGCCGATCTCGGCCTGGACCGCCTGCTGGTACTCGTTGAGCGCCGCGGCCTCCGCCTCCGGCCGCTCCGCGGGGGCGACCTCGCGCAGGTGCCTGCGGAGCGCCGGGTAGCCGTCGAAGCCCAGGGCGACCGCGAACCGGGTCACCGACGGCTGGCTGACCCCGGCGAGTTCGGCCAGCTCGACGCTGGACAGGAAGGGGACGTCCGCGGCCCGCCGCACCATGCAGTGGGCGATGCGCCGCTGCGTGGGCGTCAGCCGGTGTCCCTCGAAGAGCTGTTGCAGCCGGGCGGCCGCGCCCTCCGTGCCGCCGGTGTCCGCGTCGCTCATCCGGTCCTCCCTGTCCGTCGTGCGCCGAGCTCCGCCCGCGGTCCGGTGGGCGAGCGGGGATCCGGCCGCGTCGCGTCGTCCGTCGGCGGCCGGGCCCGGGCCGAAGGCGCCGTGTCCGTCCCGGCCCGGGGACCGCGGCGGCGCCTATTCAGCCACCATGAGCTCTGCATGACCATATACAGGCGGCCCCGGTCGGCGCACCCTTCCGCAGTCCGGCCGGCCCGCCCGGGAGGACGAGCTCAGAGCGGCGGCAGCAGGCGCTTCTGCGGCTTGCCCATGGCGTTGCGGGGCAGCGCCTCCAGGAAGACCACCCGGCGCGGGCGCTTGTGGGCCGACAGGTGCCCGGCCACGAAGTTGATCAGCTCGTCCTCACCGGCCCCGTCGGCCACGACATAGGCCACGATCTGCTGCCCCAGGTCGTCGTGCGGGACGCCGACGACGGCCGCCTCCCGGACCGCGGGGTGGTCCAGCAGGGCGTTCTCCACCTCACCCGCACCGACCCGGTAGCCGCCGGACTTGATCAGGTCGGTGGAGGCGCGGCCCACGATGCGGTGGGTGCCGTCGGGCTCGACGGCGGCGATGTCGCCGGTGCGGAACCAGCCGTCGTCGGTGAAGGACGCGGCGGTCGCCTCGGGCCGGCCCAGGTAGCCGCTGAACAGGGTCGGGCCGGTGAGCTGGAGCTCCCCGATCCCGCCCCCCTCCTCGGCGACGACCCGGGTCGCGATGCCGGGCAGCGGGGTGCCGACGCAGCCGGGCCGGCGGTCCCCGTCGGCCCGCGCGCTGACGGTGATCAGCGTCTCGGTCATGCCGTACCGCTCGACCGGCCGGTGCCCGGTCAGCTCCGCCAGGTCCCGGAAGACGGGGGCGGGCAGCGCCGCGCTGCCCGACACCAGCAGCCGGGCGCCGCTCAGCGCCCGCGCGGCCGTGGCGTCCCCGGCGACCCGCCCCCACACCGTGGGGACGCCGAAGTACAGGGAGCCGCCCGCCGCCGCGTACGCCCCGGGCGTCGGCCGGCCCGTGTGGACCAGGCGGCTGCCGACCCGCAGCGCCCCCAGCACCCCCAGCACCAGGCCGTGCACATGGAACAGCGGCAGCCCGTGGACCAGGGTGTCGCCGGGCGTCCACGCCCACGCCTCGGCCAGGGCGTCCAGATCGGCGGCGACGGCCCCGCGCGGGATCAGCGCGCCCTTGGGGGCTCCGGTCGTGCCGGAGGTGTAGAGGATCAGCGCGGTGGTGTCCGGCGCGGGCTCGGCCTTGTTCCAGTCGGCCCGCTCCCGGACGTCCACCGGGACGCCCTCCACGCCGTCCGCGCCGTCGCCCCCGAGCAGCAGTTCGGCGCCCGAGTCCCGCAGGATGTGGCTCCGCTCGGCCGGTCCCGCGTCGGGCGGCAGCGGGACGACCGGGACCCCGGCCAGCAGCCCGCCGACCACGGCCACCACGGTCTCCAGCGACGCGTCGGCCCGTACGGCGACGGCCGGGGCCCCCGCGATCCGTCCGGCGACCGCGCCGGCCGCCCCCACCAGCTCCTCCCGGGAGGAGGAGCGCCCGGCGACGGTGAGCGCGTCGGGACGGTCGGCGCCGTACGGCCCGGCCAGGGAGGGCAGCAGAACTCCGGTCACGGATGCGCTCCTTCACCCCGGGGACGTCCCCGGTTCGGTTGGGGGCCGGGCCCCCGGTTGCGGTCACCGTGACCGTAGCGCGCGGGGCACGGCGGGCCCGAGCCGGGGAACCGTGACGCCGTGGGCCACGCACGCCGGAAACCCCTGCGGCCCCGGCCGGAGCCGGGGCCGCAGAGGGGAAGCGGATGAGCGGGGACCGCCGCACCCCGGCCGGGAGGCCGGGGGCGGGACGACGGCGGTCCCCGCGGGGGACGCGGGCCGGGTCAGGGCCGGTCTGCCACGTCCGGGCGCCACGGAGGTCCGGGAGCCGCTCCGGAGGTCCTGGGCGCCGCCTGTGGAAGCCGGTGTCGTCCTTGCCGACATCCCCTACGGTGCCCCACCCGTGTTAAGTCCGTGCTGCGGGCGCGTGACGCATACGTACCTCTTACGCGAAGGCCCGGCCCGGGAGGGTCATTTGGCGTCCTTCGCCAGGAACGCGAGCAGGTCCTGCCGGCTCACCACACCCTTCGGCTTGCCCTCCACCAGCACGATCGCGGCGTCGGCCCGCTCCAGGACCGACATCAGGTCGGCGACCTGCTCGCCCGAGCCGACCTGCGGCAGCGGCGGGCTCATGTGCTTCTCCAGCGGGTCGGTGAGCGACGCGCGCTGGGCGAAGAGCGCGTCCAGCAGCTCCCGCTCCACCACCGAGCCGATGACCTCGGCGGCCATCACGTCGGGGTGGCCGGCGCCGGGCTTCACGATCGGCATCTGCGAGACGCCGTACTCGCGCAGCACGTCGATGGCCTCGCCGACCGTCTCGTCCGGGTGCATGTGGACGAGCGAGGGCAGGGCGCCCTCCTTGTAGGCCAGCACGTCGGCGACGCGGGCGCTGGTCCCGGCCTCCTCCAGGAAGCCGTAGTCCGCCATCCACTCGTCGTTGAAGATCTTGCTGAGGTAGCCGCGGCCGCTGTCCGGCAGCAGCACGACCACCACGTCGTCGGGGCCGAGGCCCTCGGCGACCTTCAGCGCGCCGACGACCGCCATGCCGCAGGAGCCGCCGACCAGCAGGCCCTCCTCCTTGGCGAGCCGGCGGGTCATCTGGAAGGCGTCCTTGTCGGAGACGGCGACGATCTCGTCGGTCACCTTCGGGTCGTACGCGGTGGGCCAGAAGTCCTCACCGACGCCCTCGATCAGGTACGGGCGGCCGGAGCCGCCGGAGTACACCGAGCCCTCCGGGTCCGCGCCGACGATCCGCACCCGGCCCTCGGAGATCTCCTTCAGGTACCGGCCGGTGCCGCTGATCGTGCCGCCGGTGCCGACGCCCGCGACGAAGTGCGTGATCTTCCCCGCCGTCTGCTCCCACAGCTCCGGGCCGGTGGTCTCGTAGTGCGACCGCGGGTTGTTCGGGTTGCTGTACTGGTCGGGCTTCCAGGCGCCGGGCGTCTCCCGGACGAGCCGGTCCGAGACGTTGTAGTACGAGTCGGGGTGCTCGGGGTCGACGGCGGTCGGGCAGACCACGACCTCCGCGCCGTACGCCCGCAGCACGTTGATCTTGTCGGTGGACACCTTGTCCGGGCAGACGAAGATGCACTTGTAGCCCTTCTGCTGGGCCACGATCGCCAGGCCCACCCCGGTGTTGCCGGAGGTGGGCTCCACGATGGTGCCGCCTGGCTGCAGCGCGCCGGACTCCTCGGCCGCCTCGATCATCCGGACGGCGATGCGGTCCTTCACGGACCCGCCCGGGTTGAAGTATTCGACCTTGGCCAGGACGGTCGCCTGGATGCCCTCGGTCACGTTGTTGAGCCGCACCAGCGGGGTGTTGCCGACGAGCTCAATCATCGAATCGTGATACTGCACGACGTTCTCCAAGTCAGGCGGGGTCTCCGCGGTCGGGCGGGCAGCCGCTCTCGCGGGCCCGTGCCTGCCCAGCCTATTCCGCCGGGGCCCGCCGTACGGAGGCGTTGCGGGACCGGCCGCACGGGGCACCTAACCAGTGGCACGGTCGGACAGCGGGAGGCGGGCCGGACACATGTCGATGTCGAGGGCGAGGGTGGCGCGGCGGATCGCGGCGGCGGCGGCATACGGCGGCGGGGGGATCGGGCTGCTGGGCGGCGCCACCGTCGGGCTGCTGATGACCGAGGTGCAGCTGGCGCGACGGGTGGTGGGCGGCTCGGGCGACCTCCCGCCGAACGCGGACGGCCGCTACGGACTGGCCTTCGCCCGGCAGGCCGGGCACCGGCCGCTGCGGCTCGCCCTGGCCGGTGACTCCACGGCGGCCGGGCAGGGGGTGCACCGGCCGCGGCAGACACCGGGCGCGCTGCTCGCCTCGGGGCTGGCGGCGGTCGCCGAGTGCCCGGTGGACCTGCGGACCGTGGCGCTCCCCGGTGCCCAGTCCGACGACCTGGAACGGCAGGTCGCGCTGCTGCTCGCGGACAGCAGCCTGGTGCCCGACGTCTGCGTGATCATGATCGGGGCGAACGACGTCACCCACCGCATGCCGCCCGCCCGCTCGGTGCGGCTGCTGGCGGACGCGGTGCGCCGGCTCCGGGAGAAGAACTGCCAGGTGGTCGTCGGCACCTGCCCCGACCTGGGCACCATCGAGCCGGTCTACCAGCCGCTGCGCTGGGTGGCCCGCCGGATGAGCCGCCAGCTGGCCGCGGCCCAGACCATCGGCGCGGTCGAACAGGGCGGCCGGACGGTCTCCCTCGGCGATCTCCTCGGCCCGGAGTTCGAGGCGAATCCGCGGGAGCTGTTCGGCCCGGACAACTACCACCCGTCGGCCGAGGGTTACGCCACCGCCGCGATGGCCGTGCTGCCGACGCTCTGCGCGGTGCTGGGGCTGTGGCCCGCGGCGGAGGACCGCCCGGACGCCTCACGGCACGAGGGCATCCTGCCGGTCGCGGAGGCCGCGGCGCAGGCGGCCGCCGAGGGCGGCACCGAGGTCGCGGCGGCCGCGCCGGTCGGCATCCGGGGCCCGTGGGTGCTGCTCAAGCGCCGCCGCCGGCGGCGTCTCCCGCCGAGCGACCTGCCGGGCGCGGCCCGGGCGAGGGTGCGGGGGCCGGACTCGACGGTGCACGGCCCGGACTGACCCGGCGGGCACCTCGTCCCGTCCGCTCCGGTGGGCGGACCGGGGCCGGCCGGCCGGAGATCCGGACGCGCCGGCCGACGGAAAGCGGGCCCGCGACCGGCGGAAACGGGACGCCCGCGACCGGCGATCCGGGCCCGCCGACCGGAGCCGGCCGCGGGGCCGGAGCTGTCAACGAACGGCTCCGGATCCGCCGGTTGCCGGGTCCGGGCCGCGGGTACACCCCGGTCGGCGGCGCCGGGCCACGGCTGCCGGGCTCCCGCACTCCCCGACGACACCTGAGCGGGCGCTTAGAAAAGAGGCCCGCGTCACAGCACCCAAGCCGTGACCTCGGCAGTACGTGCAGGTAACTTCCCACACAGTTCCGCCGTCCCGCCCGCCGTGGCCCGGCGCCCCGACCAGGCGCCGCGCGCGCCACCTCATTCCCTCTGGAGCCGTGATGCCCGAAGCCGTGATCGTCTCAGCCGCCCGCACACCGATCGGACGCGCCTTCAAGGGCTCCCTCAAGGACGTCCGCCCGGACGACCTGACCGCCGGGATCATCCAGGCCGCGCTCGCCAAGGTCCCCGAGCTGGACCCGCGCGACATCGACGACCTGATGCTCGGCTGTGGCCTCCCCGGCGGCGAGCAGGGCCACAACCTGGGCCGGATCGTCGCGGTCCAGCTGGGCATGGACCACCTGCCGGGCTGCACCATCACCCGTTACTGTTCCTCCTCGCTCCAGACCTCCCGGATGGCGCTGCACGCCATCAAGGCCGGTGAGGGCGACGTCTTCATCTCGGCCGGTGTCGAGACCGTCTCGCGCAGCATCAAGGGCAGCTCCGACGGCCTGCCGGACACCCACAACCCGCTGTTCGCCGACGCCGAGGCCCGTACGGCCGCCCGCGCCGAGCAGGAGGGCACCGACTGGCACGACCCGCGCGAGGACGGCCTGATCCCGGACGCGTACATCGCGATGGGCCAGACCGCCGAGAACCTGGCCCGCCTCAAGGGCGTGACCCGCCAGGACATGGACGAGTTCGGCGTGCGGTCGCAGAACCTCGCCGAGGAGGCCATCAAGAACGGCTTCTGGGAGCGCGAGATCACCCCGGTGACCACCCCCGACGGCACGGTCGTCAGCAAGGACGACGGTCCGCGCGCGGGCGTCACCCTGGAGGGCGTGCAGGGCCTGAAGCCGGTGTTCCGCCCCGACGGCCTGGTCACCGCGGGCAACTGCTGCCCGCTGAACGACGGCGCCGCCGCCCTGGTGATCATGTCCGACACCAAGGCCCGCGAGCTCGGCCTGACCCCGCTGGCCCGCATCGTCTCCACCGGCGTCTCCGGCCTCTCCCCCGAGATCATGGGCTACGGCCCGGTCGAGGCGTCCAAGCAGGCCCTGCGGCGGGCCGGGCTGTCCATCGGGGACATCGACCTGGTCGAGATCAACGAGGCGTTCGCCGCGCAGGTCATCCCCTCCTACCGCGACCTGGGCATCGACATCGACAAGCTGAACGTCAACGGCGGCGCCATCGCCGTCGGCCACCCCTTCGGCATGACCGGCGCCCGGATCACCGGCACGCTGATCAACAGCCTGCAGTGGCACGACAAGCAGTTCGGCCTGGAGACCATGTGCGTCGGCGGCGGGCAGGGCATGGCGATGGTCATCGAGCGGCTGAGCTGAGCAACCTGCCGGGGGAGGATGCCGGCCGCCTTCGTCCGGGTGGCGCCGACGGCGGCCGGGGCCGGCCCGGGAAAACGGCCCGGCCCGGGAACGAGGAACGAGGCCCCGCCCCCGCCCGCCGCAAGCGAAGCGGAACGCGACCGGCAGCAGCACGCGGCTGAGCCGAGCCGCCGCAGAGGGCAGAGACGCTCCGGGGAGCCGGAGTCACCCGCGGCCCGCAGCGGAAGCGAAGCGGAACCGACCCCCGGGGAACGCGCCGCCGGCCGGCGCGCGACAGCCCGGGATACGGGCGTCCGCACCGGCCACTCGGCCGTGACCGAATCTCCCCCAGGATGTGATGTATGTCCTGGGGGAGCTTCATTTGTGCAGGTCGAACCCTTGCCCGTGGACGGACAAGGTCCAAGGGCCCGACCGTTTCAGGACGTTTTGCACTGCCCGAGGGAGGCGGCGCACGACAAGCTGAGGTAGGAATTCGGGGGATCCAGTCGAATCGGGAGTACGTCAGTGAGCGCCATGTCCCTTGCCCTGCTGTTGGCCGCGGTCGCCGCCACGGCTCTGGGCGCAGCGGCCCTGCACACTGCTCGTGGTCTGCGGAAGCAGCTCACCGCCCTGCGCGCGGAGCTCGCCCGACCGGCCGCGGCGGAGTCCGCCGCCGTCCCCGCCGCCCGCGCGGTGCCCGCCGAGGAGATACGGGCGGCCGTCGCCGACGCCCTCGCCGAGGAGCGCGAGCGGGAGCTCGCCGAGGCGCGGGCGTTCTGGGCGGCGCAGGAGGCCCGCGACGCGGCCGACTCGCCCCCGCTGCTGGGCCCGCTGACCGGCCCGGGTGACGAGGCCCCGCTGTATCTGCCGCGCCAGACCGACTTCGCCGGGGTGGAGCCGTTCCTGGGTGCCGAGGCGCTCGACGCGCTGGACGCCCTGGAGGCGGCCATCGAGGAGCCGGGCGTGCCCGCCGAGGACGTCCCGGAGTCCGCGGAGTCCCCGGAGCTGGCCGCGGCCCGCCGGCGGCACCCCTCGCACCCCGCCAACTCCCAGGACACGGGCGGCGGCACCTCGGTGCCCGCCGTCGCGGACCACGAGCGCACCGTGACCCGGCTGGAGCAGCTGGCGGAGGACGCCACCCCGCTCACCGACGTCCGCCCCGGCCCGCTCGGCACCCTGGACGTGTACGTCTTCGCGGACGGCACCACGATCTGCATGACGCCGGGCGACCGGGAGACCGCGGAACAGCTCGCCGCGGCGCTGCGCGCGGGCAACGCGCCGGTACTGCTGGGCGGTTCCGGGATCTCCGGCGCCTACGCCATGACCTTCGCCTACGGCGAGGAGAGCGTGTTCGTCCTCGCGGACCGCGTCATCGCCTCGCTCTGACGCCCGCGGAGCCGTCCCCCGGAGCCGCCCCCGGAGCCGGCCGTACCGGCGTCGGACCGTGAGCCGACCGCCCCGGGCCGGCCCGCCTGCGCGCCCCTCGGCGGCACCGTCCCCCGGCACGCCCGGACCGGGCCCGTGCCCGTACGTCGGCACGCGCCCGCCGGAACGCCACCCGGCGCCACCGGCCCGCCGCACGCCCCGAACCGGCTCCGGGCACGCCCCGAACCGGCCCCCGGCCGACCGGGCGCCCGGCACCACCACCCATGGCGCGCCCGGCCCGCGTACCGGCACGTGTCAGAGGCCGCAGCGCTCCGCCGCGGCCTCCACCAGTGCGACGGCGTCGGCGAGGTCGGCGCCCCCCGGCGCGGGGGCGGCCGGCTGTGCGCCGGACGCGCTCCGGAGTGCCTCCGCCAGATCGTGACCCGCCACCGCCACTTGGTCGGCCACCGCGAACATGCCCACCTCGGGCATCGGCCGGGGCTCCGCCCCGGGGGACTCGATGCCGTGGGCCCGCCGGGCCAACTCCCGGGCCAGCGCCAGCCCCTCGTCGGCGGCGCCCCGCTGGAGGCGGCTCTGCGGGGCCGACCGCAGCCGGTCGGCCAGACTGTCCACGGCAGCCACCAAGGGCGTCACATCAAGCACGGCGCGAGCCTATGCGCCGCCCCGGGCCTGTTGCCAACGGGCGGACAGTCGGGCACGGTGTCCGGAAGGACCAATCCGGCACACGCAAGTGAACCGGCAATGGACGCGTCCGGAGGCGCTGATGTCCCAAGTCTTCTCCGAAGAGACCCACCGGAACCTGCTCTCCCGTATCCCCCAGTGCACTGGTCGTGAAGTCTCCGACTGGCTGCGCACCGTCGATGACGGCCCCGCTCTCCTCCGCTTCGAGGAAAAGGTCAACTGGCTCCGCGGCGCGCACGAGCTCGCCTACGGCCACGCCAAAGCGATCATCCATGAACACGATCTGAGGCGCGCCGCGCGCAAGCGCGGCTAGGACGCGCCCGGGTGCCCGGCCCGGCCGTGGCCGCGCACACCACCACCCGTCCGAGCACAGGCCGAAGGGCCCGGAGGCAGTGCCTCCGGGCCCTTCGCGGTGTCCGTACGGCGCGCGGTGCGCCGGGACCCGTGCGTCAGTCGCCGCGCAGGATCGAGATCAGGCGCAGCAGTTCGAGGTAGATCCACACCAGCGTCAGGGTGAGACCGAACGCCGCGAGCCAGGACTCCTCGCGCGGCGCGCCGTAGGCGATGCCGTCCTCGACCTGCTTGAAGTCCAGCGCCAGGAAGCAGGCGCCCAGGACGACGCCGATGACGCCGAAGAGGATGCCCATGCCACCGGTGCGGAAGCCGAGACCGTCACCGCCGCCGAAGGCCATGAACAGCAGGTTCACGGCGGTCAGCAGCACGAAGCCGATGGCGGCCGCCATCACGTAGCGGTAGAAGCGCTGGTTCACCCGGATGAGCCGGGTCCGGTAGGCGATCAGCACACCGACGAAGACCGCCAGCGTGCCGAGGACCGCCTGCATCGGGGCGCCCTCGAGCTGGGCGTTGATCGCGCCGCTGAGACCGCCGAGGAACAGGCCTTCGAATGCCGCATACGTCAGGATCAGGGCAGGCGACGCCTTGCGCTTGAACGCCTGGACCAGGCCGAGCACCATCGCGACCAGACCGGCGCCGATGGCGAGGCCGAGGCCCTGTCCGGACAGCGCGATCCAGCCCGCGACGGCACCGACGATGACCGTGCCGAGCGTCATGCCCGTCCGCATGACGACGTCGTCCATCGTCATCCGGCCGGCCTGCGGCGGCGCTCCCTGTACGTAGGGGTCGGCCATCTGCGTGTGCTGGTCGGCGGGCTGCGCGTACGGGTTGCCCGCCTGCTGGGCGTACGGGTTGCCGGGCGCCTGCGCGTACGGGTTGCCTGCGTACGGGTTGCCCTGCTGGGCTGCGGCGGGGCCCCCGGCCTGCGGCGGCGCGTTGAAGCCCGCGTAGCCGGTGTCGCGGCTGAACCCTCGTCGCGAGAAGACCGGGTTGCTGCTCCTCATCTCATTCCTCCATGGCCGTCGGGCGCGACCTTGCCCCAAGAGTAATGGGTAAGCAAAGGATGCACTCTAGTACCGGAGGAGGATCTTTGGGAGGAGTCGGTGAGCCCCCCAGAGGATCCCGGAGCCACGTGTCGCGACCGGACGGGCACGAAGAGTGCGCCCGGGGGGATGGCGAGGTGCCCGGAGCCGGACTTGAACCGGCACGGCCCGAAGGCCAGTGAGGTTTAAGCTCACCGTGTCTGCATTCCACCATCCGGGCGGGCTTCCCGAACCGTCCGAACGTCTTACGGTCCTCCCCAGAGCGCAGCCCGAGCCTATCCGGGCCCGCCCCCTGAACAGCCCTGCGACAGAACGAGGTTGTCTGATTTTATTGGCAGCTGAGGGGGCGTCAGCAAGGCGCTGACAGTGGTAGAGACCTTGTCGGGCCGGATGGCCCGGGTCACCTGTTCGGCCGGGATTGACGGAAAATGGCCGCCCCTCTCAGGGGTGCTGTCATCCCCAAGGAGGACCCGGCGACGCCGGGCTACCTCCCAGGACTGCCGACGGAACCGGCGTCGGGACTGATTACGGAGGGCCCCCTCGGCCAGCACGATGGAGCGGTCCTCACGAACAGCACCGTCCGACAGGAGCACCCTTCCGTGACCACCACCTCTTCCGGCGTCCAGACCGCCTCCCGCACCGCGGTGGCCGCCCGCGCCACGGATCTGACGAAGGTCTACGGCGAGGGCGAGACCCAGGTGGTCGCGCTCGACAGGGTCTCCGTGGAGTTCCGCAGCGCCGAGTTCACCGCGATCATGGGCCCCTCGGGCTCCGGCAAATCGACGCTGATGCACTGTGTCGCGGGCCTGGACTCCATATCGTCCGGATCCGCCCTCATCGGTGACACCGAGCTGACGAGACTGAAGGACAAGCAGCTCACCCGGTTGCGCCGCGACAAGATCGGCTTCATCTTCCAGGCCTTCAACCTGCTGCCGACCCTCAACGCGCTGGAGAACATCACCCTTCCGATGGACATCGCCGGCCGCAAGCCCGACGCGACGTGGCTCGATCTGGTGGTGCAGACCGTGGGGCTCTCCGGACGGCTGAAGCACCGGCCGACCGAGCTGTCCGGCGGCCAGCAGCAGCGCGTGGCCGTCGCCCGCGCCCTGGCGGGCAAGCCCGAGATCATCTTCGCGGACGAGCCCACCGGCAACCTGGACTCGCGGTCCGGCGCCGAGGTCCTCGGCTTCCTCCGCAACTCCGTGCGGGAGCTGGGCCAGACCGTGGTGATGGTGACCCACGACCCGGTCGCCGCCTCCTACGCCGACCGGGTGATCTTCCTGGCCGACGGCCGGATCGTCGACGAGCTGCACGGACCGACCGCGGACGGCGTCCTCGACCGGATGAAGCGCTTCGACGCCAAGGGCCGCACCAGCTGAACCCACGGCCGACCCGCCGCCCCGCACCACCGGCCGCCCGCACCACCCGTCGCTGAGCGGCCCGCCACCGGCCGCCCGCTCCACCGGTCGCCGAGCGGCCCGCCGCCGGCCGCCCCCGTCGTTCCGCGTCGCGCCCTTCCTCGTCCGCCGTCGCGCGCCGCCCGGCCGTCCCGCGGCTCCGCCGCGCTCCGTCGTCCGCCCTCCGCCCCTGCTGCCACCGGCACGCCCCGAGACCGGGGCGGGGGCTTCTCCCTCAGGAAAGCCAATGTTCCGAACCGCCCTGCGCAATGTGCTCGCGCACAAGGCCAGACTGCTGATGACCGTGCTCGCCGTGATGCTCGGCGTCGCCTTCGTCTCCGGCACCCTGGTCTTCACCGACACCGTCGGCGACGCCTACAAGAACAAGATGTCCAGAAGCTTCGACCACACCTCCGTGTCGGTCCGCAGCAACGCTGCCATGCCCGAGGACGGCGCGTCCGAGCCCGAGGCCGTGCTCACCGACGGACTGCTGACGAAGATCCGGAAGCTGCCGGGCACCGAGTCCGCCACCGGCGTCGTCTCCGGCTTCACCGCGCTCGCCGACAAGCAGGGCAAGCTGGTCGGCAAGGACTGGGGGACCATGGGCGCCAACTACGTCCCCGGCCCCGACGGCAAGGACGCCCGCTACTCCTTCTCCACCGGCCGGGCCCCCCGGTCCTCCGGGGAGATCGCGCTGGACAGCGCCACCGCCGGACGCACCGGCTACCGGGTCGGCGACACCGTCCGGCTGTCCACCAACGGGCCTGTGATGAAGCCGAGGATCACCGGCGTCTTCCACACCGACGACGGCCATGTCATAGCCGGCGGCAGCCTCGTGCTGTTCGACAACGCCACCGCCCGCACGGCGCTCGACAAGACCTCCGAGTACGACGAGATCACCGTCGCGGCCGCCTCCGGCACCTCCGAGGAAGCCCTCAAGAGCGCCGTCGAGAAGATCCTGCCGAAGGACGCGGAGGCCGTCACCGGCCGGACCCTCGCGGCCGAGCAGGAGGAGATGATCGCCAAGCAGACCGCGTCGATGAGCAGCACGCTCCTCTACTTCGCCGCCATCGCGCTCTTCGTCGGCATCTTCATCATCGCCAACACCTTCACCATGCTGGTCTCCCAGCGCACCCGGGAGCTCGCCCTGATGCGCGCGGTGGGCGCCTCCCGCCGCCAGGTGACGCGCTCCGTCCTGGTCGAGGCGCTGCTCGTCGGCGTGGTCGCGGCGGCCTCCGGCTTCCTGCTGGGCATCGGCGTCGCCGTGGGCCTGCGCTCGCTCATCACCATGACCGGCGCCTCGCTGCCCGACGGGCCACTGGTCATCGCGCCCGCCACCGGGCTCGTCTCGCTCGTCGTCGGTGTCGTCGTCACCATGCTCGCCGCCTGGCTGCCCGGCCGCCGCGCCGCGAAGGTGCCGCCGGTCGCCGCGATGAACAGCGTCCACGCCACGCCCACCACCCGCAGTCTGGTCGTCCGGAACGTCATCGGCTCGGTCATCACCGCGCTCGGCGGCGCGCTGGTCCTCCTGGGCGCCTCGATGGGCGAGGACGGCAACCCCGTCATGGCGGGCGGCGCCGGATGCCTGCTCATCGGTGTCATCGTGCTGACGCCCCTGCTGTCCCGCCCGGTCATCGCGGCCGCCACGCCGCTGCTCGACCGCCTCGGCGTCCCGGGCAGGCTGGCCCGGGCGAACGCGCTGCGCAACCCGCGCCGCACCGCCTCCACCGCGGCCGCGCTGATGATCGGCCTCACCCTCATCACGGCGATGACCGTGCTGGCCACCTCCACGCAGGGCGCCCTCGACCGGATGGCCGCCGACTCCCTGAAGGCCGACTACACCGTCGGCATGGCCAACTACTCGCCGCTCGCCCCGGAGGTGGGCGAGAAGCTGGCGGAGCTGGACGGTGTCGCGGCGACCAGCCCGGTCCGCGAGGCGTACGGCGAGGCGGACGGCAGCTACTCGGCCTTCAACGGCGTCGACCCGAAGTCCGTCGACCGGCTGCTCGGCCCGGACTTCACCAGCGGCTCGTTCGCCGGCCTGGCGGACAAGGGAGCGGTGATCGACCGTCAGACCGCCGACGACCTGCACCTCGGCATGGGCGACCCGCTCCCGGTGAAGTTCGACGACGGCAAGAAGGACCGGCTGAAGGTCGTCGGGATCTACCACGCCAACGACATGGTCCACGGCATCTACGTGGCCACGTCCGTGGTCACCCCGCACCTGGAGAAGCCCGGCGACGAGCAGGTGCTGGTCAAGATGGAGAAGGGCGCCTCCGAGGCGGCGCAGACCGCCATCGTGAACGAACTGGGCAAGAACCCCGGCATCCAGATCATGGACAAGGAGGACATCAGCAACAAGTTCGGCGAGATGATCAACCTGATGCTGAAGATGCTGTACGGCCTGCTCGGCATGGCGGTGCTCATCGCGGTGCTCGGTGTCGTCAACACCCTGGCCATGTCGGTGTTCGAGCGGAAGCACGAGATCGGCATGCTGCGGGCGATCGGCCTGGACCGCGCCAAGGTCAAGCAGATGGTCCGGCTGGAGTCGGTGGTGATCTCGCTGTTCGGCGCCCTGCTGGGGATCGGGCTCGGCATCTTCCTGGCCTGGGCGGCGGGCCGGTCCATCGGCGAAGAGGTGAAGACCTACGCGATGGAGATCCCGTTCGACCGGATCGGCGTCTTCCTGGCGGCGGCCGCGGTGGTCGGCGTCCTGGCCGCGGTCTGGCCGGCCCGGCGGGCCGCCCGGCTCAACGCCCTGGAGGCCATCAAGGCCGAATGACCCCCGGCGGCAGGGCCCGTCCGCACGGTACGCACCGTGCGGACGGGCCCTGTCCGTTGTGCCGCCCCGCACGCCGGGGCGGCGGGCTCAGCTCCGCCAGTCGCGGCTGCGCAGCGGCAGCCCCGCGTCCCCGGAGCCGGAGGTCCGCACCGCGAGGACCTGGTTGACACCGATCCGGTTGCGCTCGAAGGAGAGCGCGGACGCGGCCATGTAGAGCCGCCAGACCCGGGCCCGGCCGGGCGAGGTGAGGCGGACGGCGTCCGTCCAGCCCGCTTCGAGGTTGGCCACCCAGCGGCGCAGGGTGCGGGCGTAGTGCTCGCGGATCGCCTCCAGGTCCCGCACCTCGAACCCGGCCTCCTCCAGCAGCGAGACCGTGCGGCCGACCGGCGCCAGCTCCCCGTCGGGGAAGACGTAGGCGTCGATGAAGGCGTCGACCCGGTAGCCCTCCTCGTCCCCCACCGGACGGCGGGCGATCTGGTGGTTCAGCAGCCGCCCGCCGGGCTTCAGCAGGCCGTACAGGGCGGCGGCGTAGTCCCGGTAGCGGGCGGCGCCCACGTGTTCGGCCATCCCGATCGAGGAGACCGCGTCGTACGGGCCGTCGGTGACGTGGCGGTAGTCCTGGACGCGGATCTCCACCCGGTCGGTGAGGCCCGCGTCGGCGATCCGCTTGCGGGCGTAGGCCGCCTGCTCGGTGGAGAGGGTGATGCCGACGGCCTGCACGCCGTACTCGCGCGCCGCGTGCAGCACCATCGAGCCCCAGCCGCAGCCGACGTCCAGCAGCCGGTCCCCCGGCTGCAGGGCGAGCTTGCGGCAGACCAGGTCGAGCTTGGCCCGCTGCGCCTCCTCCAGCGACGCCCCCTCCTCCCAGTAGGCGCAGGAGTAGACCATGGACGGCCCGAGCACCAGCTCGTAGAAGTCGTTGCCGACGTCGTAGTGGTGGCTGATGGCGGCCTTGTCGCGGCGCGGGCTGTGCAGTACTCCGGTGCGGCTGCGCATCTCCTCGGGCGGCGGGGCCGGCGGCAGGCCCGGACCGGCCAGCGTGACCAGCTCCCGGACCGCGGACCGCAGCCCGGGGTCCCGCAGCGCGGTCAGCCGACCGAGCGCGCCGCCCCCACCGGTGCCCGGGTCGCGCTCCCAGAGGAGGCCGGCGAGCCGGTCGAGGCCCTCGTAGAGATCGGTGTCGAAGTCGATCTCGCCGGCGACCCAGGCCCGGGCGAGCCCGAGCTCCCCCGGCCGCCACAGCAGGCGGCGCAGGGCGCGGCGGTGACGCAGCACCAGGGTGGGGGCGCCCGGTGGGCCGGCCTCGCTGCCGTCCCAGGCACGAATGCGGACCGGGAGAGGTGATCCCAGCAGTTCCTCGGCAAGTGCGGTGAGCCGCGACGCGGCTTCGGCCATGTCGTACACCTCCGTGACGGCGGATCGACGGGGTCCATCACCTGTATCAACGCCAACGGACCCGGAACGCAGTCCTGTTGCCGCGTAAGAGAACGGCAAAGAGCACCTACAGTCCATACGCCGAAATGCGCCCGCAAACCACCCCGCACCGGGGGCGCCCGGCGCAGAAGCCAGTGTCGGCTCGGGGCCCACGGCATCCGGCGAGGCTCGGGGCCGGGCCCGCCAAAAGCACCCGAACGGGCGTCCGCACCGGAGGGCGGCCCCCACGGGCCGGAAGGGACCCCGCAGGCCGGGGTGGTGCCGGGGTGCCCGGACGCACCGCGGGGCCGGTTCGGCGAACCGGCCCCGGAACGCCCGGAGGGACGTCCGCACCACGGATGGCGGACGTCCCTCCGGACTACTGCTCTGTGCTGCCCTGCGGCGTCAGGCCTTGGCCTTCTCCGACGGGCCGGCGGCCTTCTCGGCGGACACGGCGGCCGGCACCGGGCGGGCGGCCTCGTAGAACTCCTCGCGGGGGTTCTCCATCGCGCCGAGGGAGACGACCTCGCGCTTGAGGAACATCGCGAGGGCCCAGTCCGCGAAGACCCGGATCTTCCGGTTCCAGGTCGGGACGGCCAGACCGTGGTAGCCGCGGTGCATGTACCAGGCGAGGCGGCCACGGAGCTTGATCTTGGCCTTGCCCATCACGATCATCGCGACGCCCTTGTGCAGGCCGAGACCGGCGACGGCGCCCTTGTTCGCGTGCTTGTACTCGGTCTGCGGGAAGCCCCGCATCCCGGAGATCACGTTGTCGCCGAGGACCTTGGCCTGGCGCAGCGCGTGCTGCGCGTTCGGCGGGCACCAGGCGTTCTCGACGCCGGCGGACCGGGCGGCGAGGTCCGGCACCTGGGCGTTGTCGCCCGCGGACCAGATGTAGTCCGTGCCGTTGACCTGGAGGGTCGGCGTGGTGTCCACGTGGCCGCGGGGGCCGAGCGGCAGGCCGAAGCGGGCCAGCGCCGGGTTCGGCTTGACGCCGGCGGTCCACACGATGGTGCTGGAGTCGACCTCGAGGCCGTTCTTGAGCACGACGTGGCCGTCGACGCAGGACTCCATCGAGGTGCTGAGGTAGATCTCGATGCCGCGCTTCTGGAGGTGCTCCAGGCCCCACTTGCCGAGCTCGGGACCGACCTCGGGGAGGATCTTGTCCGCGGCGTCGACGAGCACGAAGCGCATGTCCTCGCGCTCCACGTTCGGGTAGTACTTCGCGGCGTCGCGGGCCATGTCCTCGACCTCGCCGATGGTCTCCGCGCCGGCGAAGCCGCCGCCCACGAAGACGAACGTCAGGGCCTTGCGGCGGACGTTCTCATCGGTCGTCGAGTCGGCCTTGTCGAGCTGCTCCAGGACGTGGTTCCGCAGGCCGATGGCCTCCTCCACGCCCTTCATGCCTATGCCCTGCTCGGCCAGGCCCGGGATCGGGAAGGTGCGGGAGACCGCGCCGAGGGCCACCACCAGGTAGTCGAACGGCAGCTCGTACGCCTCGCCGACGAGCGGCGTGATCGTGGCGACCTTGCGGTCCTGGTCGATGGTGGAGACCCGGCCGGTGAGAACCTCCGCCTTGGGAAGCACGCGTCGCAGGGGGACAACGACGTGCCGCGGGGAGATGCTGCCGGCGGCGGCTTCGGGAAGGAAGGGCTGGTACGTCATGTACGAGCGCGGGTCGACGACCGTGACGGTCGCCTCGCCGTACCGCATCTTCTTGAGGATGCGGCGTGCCGCGTACAGGCCTACGTACCCACCGCCTACTACGAGGATCCTGGGACGCTCCGTGGTGCTCATGATTCGAGTATCCAGCACCCCTCCGGGGGGTGCTCGTGAGCCCCTTCACAAGCATCGGGCACCCCTCTGCTACACTCCGCCGCCGCCGTGACCGAGGTCATGGCGACGGACGGAACCTCAGTGTAGGCAGGGGCGTTGAACACCCCCCTGAACTGGCATTGTGTCCGCCGACACACCATGCGGCCCGAAGCGGACCGACGCGGCGCAACACTCCCGAAACAGGGCGGCGACCCCGACTTCGGAGGCGGAGCGGGCACTTATCCGGGGTTTACAGCCCTCCAGAGCGGTCGCGGGGGCACTTTTTCATGTGAAGAGTTTCACGAAGCTTTTTCGGCAGGGGCCCCCAAGGCCCCCTCCGGAGGCCCTGCCGGGGCGGTTCGCACCCCTGGCATCGGCACGACGGGAGAGGTCAACGCCCCGTTCACCGGAGGCCCGGAGGCGTGCGGGAATGCCGCGCTCCGGCACGCGCCAGGACCCGCTGAACGCCGGGGACCCGCTGCCGGGGAACCCGCTGAACGCCGAGGGCCGCCCCGAGCCCATGGCTCCGGGGCGGCCCGTACGGCGCCGCGAACCGTCAGTGCGCGTCGGCCGCCACGCTCCACGCAATGCCGTCGAGGATGTCGTGCTCGCTGACCACGACGTCCGGGGCACCGGTCCGCTCCATGATCGAGAGCAGTACCAGGGCGCCCGCGGCGATCACGTCGACCCGGCCCGGGTGCATCACCGGGCTGGCGGCGCGCTGCTCGTGGGTCGAGGTCAGCAGGTCGCCGGTGATCTCCCGGACCTTCTCCACCGGGATGCGGGCGTGGTGGATCGCGGCGGGGTCGTAGGAGCTCAGGCCCAGCGCGACGGCGGCGACCGTGGTCACCGAGCCCGCCAGCCCGACGAGCGTGCGGGCCTCGTGCAGCGGGACCGTCTCCTCGACCACGTCCAGCGCGGCGGCGATGTCGGCCTTGATCGCGGTGACCTGGCCGGGCGTCGGCGGGTCGACGACCTTCCCGTCCCGGACGAGGTGCCGCTCGGTCATCCGCACACAGCCGATGTCGACCGAACGGGCCGCGCGGACCGCGCCGTCCCCCACCACGAACTCGGTCGAGCCGCCACCGATGTCCACGACCAGGTAGGGCTCCTCGAACGGCGACGTCCCGTCGCCGGCGCCGCCGAGCTCCTTGGTGGCGCCGGTGAAGGAGAACTCGGCCTCCTGGTCGCCGGTGATCACCTCGGGCTCCACCCCGAGGATGTCGACCACGCCCCGGACGAAGTCCGCACGGTTCTCCGCGTCCCGGGAGGCGGAGGTGGCGACGAAGCGGAGCCGGGCCGGGGCCTCCACACCGAGGTCGCGTATCACCTCGGCGTACTCGCGGCAGGCGGCGAAGGTCCGCTCCAGCGCCTCGGGCGCCAGCCGTCCCGTCCGGTCCACGTCCTGCCCGAGCCGGACGATCTTCATCCGGCGGTCCAGCTCGGTCAGGCTCCCGGTGGCCGGGTCGGCGTCCGCGACGAGGAGCCGGATGGAGTTCGTACCGCAGTCGACCGCGGCGACCCGGGTCACTGCGCCTCCTCCGCCGCCCCGGCCGGGCCGCAGCCCGCGCACGGGCCCTTCCGCCACCACTCGGGCAGCATCGCGATGGCCTCGTCGCCGAGCGGGTTCACCCCGGGGCCGGCCGCCAGGGAGTGGCCGACCAGCACGTGCAGGCACTTCACCCGGTCCGGCATGCCGCCCGCGCTGGGGAAGCCCTGGAGCACCTCGACCGCGTCCCGGCGCCGGATGTAGTCCTCGTGCGCGGCCCGGTAGGCGGCTGCCAGCTCCGGGTCCTCGGCGAGCCGGGCCGTCATGTCCTTCATGACGCCGTCGGCCTCCAGCGTGCCGATGGCGGAGGCGGCGCGCGGGCAGGTCAGGTAGTACAGCGTCGGGAACGGGGTGCCGTCCTCCAGGCGCGGCGCGGTCTCCACCACGTCGGGCAGCCCGCAGGGGCAGCGGTGGGCGATCGCCCGCAGCCCGCGCGGAACGCGGCCGAGCTGCTCACCGATCGCCGTCACATCGGCGTCGGTCGGCGGGGTGGGGTCGGTCGAGGGAGGGGGCGTGTCCATGCCTGCGCAGATCTCTTCGTCGGTTCGGTCGGTTGATCGGGGATCGGTGTCCCGCGTCGCCTATCGGGTCCGGTGGCCCGCGTCGGCGCGGTCGACGCCGTCCCAGAGCTCGCTGTACCAGGGGCGGGCGGCCGCCTCCTCGTCACGGCTGCGGACGGTGTCGGGGCCGCCCTCGCGGACCACGGTGTAGCCGGTCTCGCCGGGGCGCACATAGTGCAGGTGCTCGCGGGCCTGCCGCTCGACGTACGCCGGGTCCTGCCAGCGGGCCTTCTCGTCGCGCAGCCGCTCGACCTCGGCGCGCGCCCGCTCGGCGCGGCGCTGCTGTTCGGCGATCTGGGAACGCTGCGAGACGAACTGCCGCATCGGGTAGGCGAGCGCGACGACGAGGGAGCAGACCACCAGGGCCAGCAGCGCCGCCCGGCCGGTGAGCCGGCTGCGGCGCGGCGGTCCGGCGCGCCGGCCGGCCCGGTAGACCCGGGCGGCGGCCTGCTCGCCGAGGGCCTTGAGTCTGGTCGCGGTGGAGAACCGCTCCCGGTCTCCGGCCACGTCGCCTCCCCTGTCGCTCCCCGTACCGGCTCTCCGTGTCCAGTACGAACGTCCCCGGCCACGGTACGGGACCGGGGACGGGGACGTCCGGATGCCGGGCGGGGCCGTGTGCGGCGGCCCCGCCGTGGCGAGCCTGGTGCAAGGCCCCCTTTACTGGGAGCGGAACCGCGGGAAGGCGGAGCGGCCCGCGTACACCGCGGCGTCGTCGAGGATCTCCTCGATGCGCAGCAGCTGGTTGTACTTGGCGACGCGCTCGGAGCGGGCCGGGGCGCCGGTCTTGATCTGGCCGCAGTTGGTGGCGACGGCCAGGTCGGCGATGGTGACGTCCTCGGTCTCGCCGGAGCGGTGGGACATCATGCACTTGTAGCCGTTGCGCTGGGCCAGCTCGACGGCGTCCAGGGTCTCGGTCAGCGAGCCGATCTGGTTGACCTTGACCAGCAGGGCGTTGGCCGTGTTGCTCTCGATGCCGCGGGAGAGGCGCTCCGGGTTGGTGACGAACAGGTCGTCACCCACGAGCTGGACCTTGTCACCGAGCTGCTCGGTGATGGTCTTCCAGCCCTCCCAGTCCTCCTCGTTCAGCGGGTCCTCGATGGAGACCAGCGGGTACGCGGCGACCAGCTCGGCGTAGTAGGAGGTCATCTCGGCGGCGGAGAGCGACTTGCCCTCGAACGCGTACGCGCCGTCCTTGTAGAACTCGGTGGCGGCGACGTCGAGCGCGAGCGCGATGTCCTGGCCGGGGGTGTAGCCGGCCTTCTGGATGGCCTCGACGATCAGGTCGAGGGCCTCACGGTTGGAGTCCAGGTTCGGGGCGAAGCCGCCCTCGTCGCCGAGGCCGGTGGACAGGCCCCGCTCCTTCAGCACGGACTTCAGCGTGTGGTAGACCTCGGCGCCCCAGCGCAGGGCCTCGGAGAAGGACTCCGCGCCGATCGGAGCGATCATGAACTCCTGGATGTCCACATTGGAGTCGGCGTGCGAGCCGCCGTTGAGGATGTTCATCATCGGGACCGGCAGCAGGTGGGCGTTGGGGCCACCGAGGTACCGGAAGAGCGGCAGGTCGGACGCCTCGGAGGCGGCGTGCGCGACGGCGAGCGAGACGCCGAGGATGGCGTTGGCGCCCAGCGAGGACTTGTCCGGGGTGGCGTCGAGGTCGAACATCGCCTGGTCGATCAGCCGCTGCTCGGTGGCGTCGTAGCCGACGAGCTCCGGGCCGATCTGCTCGATCACGGCGAGGACGGCCTTCTCGACGCCCTTGCCGCTGTAGCGGCTCTTGTCACCGTCGCGGAGCTCGAGGGCCTCGAAGGCTCCGGTGGAGGCACCGGAGGGGACGGCGGCACGACCGGTGCTGCCGTCGTCGAGGCCGACCTCGACCTCGACCGTGGGGTTGCCTCGCGAGTCGAGGATTTCCCGGGCTACGACGACGTCGATGGACGGCACGAGCATCTCCTTCATAGGTGTGACGCAGATTCGCAGTGTCTCAGTGGCGCTGCGCCACGAGCCTAACCGGACCGGCCGCATCGGTCGGCCTCTGCCCGCCCGGCGAGACAAAAAGGCGCCCATAGGCCCGCAAAAGCACGCCCCGGCCGGGCGCGTCCGGGGGCAGAGCGCCAGGGCCGGGGCGGCAGGCCCGCCGCCCGCCGCCCCGGCCGGGGCCGGGCGGCGGGCGGCGGGAGGCGGATCAGCTCAGGTGGAGCTGCTGGCCCGGGTAGATCACATCGGCGTCGTCCACGATGTCCTTGTTCAGGTCGTAGATCTTCTTCCAGCCGCCCTTGACGTCCTCGGCCTTCGCGATGGTGCCGAGGGTGTCGCCGGTCTTGACCTTGTACTCGCCGTCACCCTTCTTGACGGCCTTCGGCGCGGCCTGCTTCTGCGGGGCCGCGGCCGGGCGGTCGCTGCGGTCGGCGTGCTCCGGGGCACCGCGGTCCTCCGCGGCGCCGCCGCCGGAGGAGGAGCCGGTGTCGACACCGGCGGCCGGGCCGCCCGCGGTGAGGCCGCCGGCCCCGGCGCAGGACCAGGCGCCCGGACCCTGCTGGGCGAGCAGCTTCTCGGCAGCGGCGATCTGCTGCTCCTTGGTGGCCTGGTCGGCGCGCGGGGCGTACTGGGTGCCGCCCGCGGCGGCCCAGCTGGACTGGGAGAACTGCAGGCCACCGTAGTAACCGTTGCCGGTGTTGATGGACCAGTTGCCACCGGACTCGCACTGGGCGACCTTCTCCCAGGTGTCCACGGAGGCGGCGGAGGCCGAGGTGGCGCCGATCAGCGGGGCGGCCACAGCCGTGCCCGCCAGACCGGCGAGCGCGGCCATACGGACGGCCTTGGACGGACGGCGGTGCTTGTTCTTGCCGGAAAGCAGCATGGAACGGTCTCCTCACCGACGCCTGCGAGGTGAGCTGTCGGGTTCGGGCTGTGAGTGCCCGGCCCGGTGCCTGCGCACCGGGCTTCACCCCTAGCCGGTCGGTCCGTTCATCCTTCAACGGACGTGTCCGGCACTTACCTTGGGTCCCCCGCTCCTGCCTACGGCGCTTTCGCGACGATTCCCTCCGGCCGCCGGCAGGATTCGGCGTGACGGTCGGAGGCGCCCGCGGTGGCGAGCGGACACGACGGTAAGCACACCCGCCCCGCGGGTTCAAAGTGCGACATCCCGACCGTCTCACCCCTCCCGGCCCGCCCGTCACTCGCATCACCGCAGGTGAGGGCGGGTACGGGGCCATCCGACCGTCCAGACAGGCGCGTTGGGCCGATGAGATGCTTCTCTCACGCACCCACAACGGTCGAAAGGGGCTCGAACTACCCTTCGGAATCGACCAGATCGAGGTTCTGGCCTGGGCGAATCACGTCCGCGTCGGAGCCGACGACGTCCTCGTTGGACGCGTAGAGCGCGCTCCAACCACCGGGAAGGGCGTACTCCTGAGCGATATCCGACAGACTGTCACCCGGTTGGACGGTGTACCGGCCGTCCGCGGACGTGTCGGCCCGGTCCTCACCGCGCGAGGCGTGCCGTCCGCTGTCGCGCTCCTCGTCGCCGGATTCCTTCTCGTCGGCGGGGGAGCCACGGTGCCGGCCGGTGCCTTCGCCGTCCTGGTCCGAGCCGTCCTTGCCCGAGCCGTCCTTCCCGCCGGACGCGCCGTCGCTCTTGTCCGACCGGTCGGCGTCGGCCTTGTCGTCGTCGCTCTTGTCGTCGCCGCTCTTGTCGCCGTCCGCGCCGTCGCTCTTCTCGTCGCCGCTCTTCTCGCCCTCGCGCTGCTTGCCGTCGGCCTCGTCGTCATCGGCGTCGCCGCTCTTGGCACGGTCGGCGTCGTCGGCTCTGCCGGAGGACGACGCGCCGTCGGAGTACTCCGGGTCGAGCGGCAGCAGGGACTCCAGCGGGCCCGGCGGCTCGGTGCTGCCGGGGTCGACGTCGGGGGCCTCGCCCCCTTCCTGCAGCCCCGCGTTGGTGGCGCAACTGGGCCAGGCCTCCGGCCCGCGGTCGGCGAGGACCTTCTCGGCCACCGATATCTGCTGGGAGCGGCTGGCCAGGTCGGCGCGCGGCGCGTAGTCCCGCCCGCCGTACTCCTCCCACATCTCCTGGGTGAACTGCAGGCCGCCGTAGAAGCCGTTGCCGGCGTCGGCGCTCCACAGCCCGCCGCTCTCGCACTGGGCGACCCGGTCCCAGGTGTCGGCGTCCGCCGCCTGGGCGCCGGTGGCCCCGAGCAGCGGCATCGCGATGCCCGCGCCGGTCATGCCGACGGTGACGAAGATGGCGGGTGCCTGACGGGGGCGGCGGTGTCGACCGTTCCCGGAACGCATGCGGTTGCCTTTCGAGCGAGTGACAGGGAGCCGTGGGGGGACCGCTTGAAAGTAGCGGCGGCCCACGGCAGTCACAAGACGATGTAGTCGAGATCACGTATTGGTCACGTAGTTGACAGACCTTCACTTCCTGTAGGGCTGAACTCCACCGGAAGGGTCCGCAGCCCCCGCATGATGAGCCCGCCACGCCACCGCAATTCATCCGTTTCCACCGCAAGCCGCATATCCGGCAGGCGGCGGAGCAGGGTGGCCAGCGCGGTCTGCGCCTCCAGCCGGGCGAGCGGTGCGCCCAGGCAGTAGTGGATGCCGTGGCCGTAGCCGAGGTGCTGGTTGTCACGGCGGGCGAGGTCGAGGGTGCCGGGCGCGTCGAAGCGCTCCGGATCGCGGTCGGCAGCGGCCAGCACCACCAGCACCGGGTCCCCGGCGGCGATCCGCTGCCCGCCGAGCCTCAGCGGCTCGGTGGCGAAGCGCCAGGTGGCGAGCTCGACCGGGCCGTCGTAGCGCAGCAGCTCCTCGACGCCGGTGGCGAGCAGCTCCGTCTCGCCGGCCGCCAGGGAGCGCTGCAGCCGCTCCCGTTGAACGGGATGGCGCAGCAGCGCGTACATACCGTTGCCGATGAGATTCACCGTGGTCTCGAAGCCGGCGAACAGCAGGATGAACGCCATCGCGGCCGCCTCGCCCTCGGTCAGGTGCTCACCGTGGTCGCTGGCGCGGATCAGGCCGGAGATGAGGTCGTCGCCCGGTTCCGCCCGCTTGCGGTGGATCAGTTCGGCGAGGTACGACCGCATCTTCTTGACCGAGCGGGCCACTCCCCCGCGCGGTCCGCCGCCGTGACGGATCATCATCCCGGCCCAGTCACGGAAGTCGTCCTGGTCCTCGGCCGGTACGCCCAGCATGTCGCAGATGGCGTAGATGGGGAGGGGAAAGGCGAATTCGTGGATGAGGTCCGCGGTGCCGTTCCCGGCGAAGCCGTCGATGAGCCGGTCGGTCAGCTCCTGCACCCGGGGCGCGAACTCCGCCACCCGGCGCGGGGTGAAGGCCTTGGACACCAGGCGGCGCAGCCGGGTGTGGTCCGGCGGGTCGATGTTGAGCAGATGGGTCATCAGATCGGCGCTGCGCTCGCCGGGGATGCCGACCTTTCCCTTGGCGTGGGCGGACTCGCTGTGGTGGACGGGGTTCTTGGAGAGCCGGGCGTCCGCGAGGGCCTGCCGGGCGTCGGTGTACCGGGTCACCAGCCAGGCCTCGACGCCGCTGGGCAGCGCGGTCCGGTACACGGGGCTGTGCTCGCGCAGCCAGGCGTACGCCGGATACGGGTCGGCGGCGAACTCCCAGCCGAAGAGCTGGGGCGGGGAGTCCGGGTCGGAGGCGTCTCGGTCCCGGGCGCCGGGGGTCTCGGGGGCCGGGGCGGCGGCATCCGGAGTTGCGGGCTCCGGGGCGGTGGCCTCCGGCGTCCGGCGGTCCGCGGTGGTGGCGTCCGGGGCTGTGATGTCCGGGGTCTCGGCGTCCGGGGCTGTGGCGTCCGGGGCTGTGATGTCCGGGGTCTCGGCGTCCGGGGCTGTGGCGTCCGGGGTCGGATCGGGGTTTTCCTGGGGCACGCTTCACCGTAACCGCCCCCGCCGGGAGGCCCCGCCGCCCGTCCGCGGGAGACTCCGGAGCCGGGGGCTTGGAGCTGGAGCCTGGGGCTTGCGAGCCGGAGCCGGGCCAGGGTCCCGGAGCCTGGGTCTTACGAGCCGGAGCCAGTGCCCCGGGAGTCAGGGGCCGGGTCCCAGGTCCCCGGAGCAGGGAGCCGGGTCACCGGGAGCCGGGAGCCGGGAGCCGGGAGCCGGGAGCCGGGAGCCGGGAGCCGGGAGCCGGGAGCCGGGAGCCGGGAGCCGGAGGACGTTACGCGGTCTGCCGGGCGTCGTGGTGCTCCAGCCAGCCGGAGGTGAGGAGGTACTGGCCGAGGAGGTACCCGGCCATGATCAGCACCTCCTGGGAGGGCACTTCCCGGCCCGCCGCCTTGAGCCCGATCAGCAGGTCCGAGCCCAGGAAGGCGGCGGCGCCCGCGCCGACCCGGCCGCCGACGCCGAGCGCGGTGGCCGTCATCGCGACCAGCGCGAGGCTGTAACCGGCGACCGGCAGCCGCAGCTGCTTGTCGAGGGTCGGCGCGAGGGCGGCGTTCACCGCGGCCCAGCCCGCCAGGCAGCCGACCGCCGGCCAGGGCTTCCGCGCGATGCCGCGGAGTGCGCCGAGTCCGGTACAGCCCGCGGTGTAGCTGACCTGGGTACCCAGGAACGCCGCCATTCCGAGGAGGAAGGCGGGCTTGTGCTCGTCGAAGAGGAGCGCCGTGTCACCGGCGGCGGCGAAGGCGAGCCCGGCGACGAGGGCCTTGGGGACCGGCGCGGAGGTGTCGGGGCGGCGGCGCAGCACATGGGCCGCGAGCGCGGGCATGAGCAGCGGCTTCGCGGCCCGGGACAGGCCGCGCGGGCTGCTGCTCACGCCCACCAGGTCGGCCGCGGAGAGCGCTCCGAACGCGGCGAGCGCACCGCGCCCGTGGCCGTCGGGCCGGGTCAGCTGCTGTGCGGCCGCGGCCGCCGCCCGGAGTACGCCCTGCCGCCGGGTGCCGCCCTGCCGGGTCCGCCTGCACTGCCCGCCCTGCCCGAAGATCGCCATGGCAGGCAGTCTCGCGATGCCGCTGATGCCCCGTCAACGGTGGGGTGATGTGATGTGCCGCTCCCACCGGGCCCGTCGGACGGGTGGCCGTCGGCCCATGGGCGCAGCGCTCCCCCGGACCGCGGCCCGAAGGGCCGGGGTCCCGCCGGGGCGTGCGCGCCGTCCGGGCGCGTCACGCGCGGCGGGTCACCCCGTGCCGTGGCCGCTGCCGCCGTGGTCCCACTTCCGGGGCTCCCCGTCGTCCTTGGTCCGCGACCCGGAGCCGAATTCGTACGGCATGCGCCGGACGCCGTCCCGCGGGACCTCGTCCCCTTCGCGGTACTCGGACACATCCGTGCGCGGCCGGGCCACGTCCTGGTGACCGGGCCCGTGGTTGGGCGGGGCCTCCCCGCTCCGGTGTTCGACCTGGGTCTCCCAGGCACCGCCGCGCGGCTGGGGCTGCTGCGGCGGGTCGGGTTCCCGCGAGCGGACGCGGTACCCCAGCCACACGGCCCCGATCAGCAGAAGCACCACGATGATGCCGACCACCAGCGGGGCGATGCCGACCAGGTAGTCCCGGAGTGCGATGTCCGAGCTCAGCTGCTGGTACATATCGGACGAGTACCCGGGTCGCGGGGGGTCACTCGACTTGTTCGGCCATCCGGATGGCGTCCCGGTAGGCGCGGGCGGCCGCCCGCAGCGCCGATTCCGGATCGACGCCCTCCGCCTCCGCCCGGACGGCCAGGGACAGCAGCCGCTCGCCGAGGTCACCGCCGCCCGCGGACACCGGCTCGGCCACCTCCAGCCCCGCCGTCCGCACCCGGGAGGCCAGCTTGGTGGCGAGGGCCAGCGCGGGCTGCCCCAGCGGGATGCCGTCCGTGACGGACTCCCGCTGCTTCTCGGCGGCCTTCGTGCGGCGCCAGTGCGCCTTGACGTCCTCGGCGCTCTCGGCGGTCTCCGTCCCGAAGACATGGGGGTGCCGGTGGATCAGCTTCTCCACGATGGTGCCCGCCACGTCGTCGATGGAGAACGGCTCCTCCGCGTCGTCCTGCGCAATGCGCGCATGGAACACGACCTGGAGCAGGACGTCGCCCAGCTCCTCCCGGAGCTCCTCGCGGTCCCCCGCCTCGATGGCCTCCACCAGCTCGTAGGCCTCTTCGATGCCGTACTTCGCCAGGCCCTCGTGGGTCTGGGCGCTGCTCCACGGGCACTCGGCCCGGATGGTGTCCATGACCTGCACCAGGTCCAGGAGGCGGGCGCCCGGCAGGTCGTACGAGGCGGGCAGCAGCTCCAGGTCCGGCATCTGCACCCGCCCCGATCCGGCGAGCCGGGCGAGCCCGTCGGTCAGCCGGGCGTCGCCCTCACCGGACGGGATGACGACGAGGGTGCGGCCGCCCGCGCTGTCGTCGACCAGTTCCTGGGCGTCCGGTGCCGCCTCCTCGACCGTGATCCCGGCCTCGCGCAGATACGGCAGCTGCGGGTGGGCCGGGTCGGCGCACAGCACCCGGTCGGCGCCGTGCAGCACCTGCCAGGCGGGCCAGGACAGCAGCCCGGGGGCGACCCGGTGGCTGGTGGTGAGAAGGACGATTCGGCCGGGGGCGTCTGCAGTCACGCGTCGAACGTAACCCACCGGGCGGGGGCACCCGGCCGCCGGTCGGGGCCCGGTCGGACCCCGTGCCCGGTGATGGCGGTGCGCCCCGGTCCCTTTGCCCCCTGATCCCTTTGATCTCCGGTCCCTCTACTCCGCCATCCCCGCGCTCCGCGGCCCCTTTGCTCCGCCATCCCTGTGCTCCGCGGCCCCATTACTCCGCCATCGCTTTGCTCCGCGGTCCCGATGGGCGCGGGTGGTCGGGGCCCGCGGGTCCGACGGGCGGTGCTCCGGGGGCCGGCGGTTGCGGCGGTGCGGCGTCAGGCCGGCTCGCCGGGGGCCGGCGGGGCCTTGCGGAGCCAGCTCTCCTTCACCGTGCCGAGCAGCACCTTCTTCTCGTCCCAGGTGCCGTAGCGCGGATTGACGTCGATACCCATCGATCCGGAGGCCTGCTGCAGGGCACGGCCCAGCTTGCTCTGGCCCTTCGGGTCGTTGGGCTCCACACCGAGCGAGCGCGCCAGCCGGTCCATCATGAGCTGGTTGCGGACGGTGTCCGTCACCTGGCCGGGACCGATGGCGTACTGCTGGAGCCAGAGGGCCCGCAGCCGCGCCGCGCCGCCCGCGCCCTGTTCGGCGGCGGTCTGCGCCCGCTGGATGTCGCGGCGGCTGACCGCGATCCCGGCGTCCTCGGCCGCCCGGGCCAGCACCTTGTCGAAGATCATGCTGTTCAGGGTGGCCCGGCTGAGCTGCCCGGTGTCCTGGATGAGCTGCGCGGACTGCGGGACCTTGCGCTGTGCCTCCCGTACCCCCTCCACCGTGTCCTGGAGCTGGGACACCGTGATCCGGTCGCCGTCGACCACGGCCGCGGCACCGGGGTGCGGGGTGCTGCCGCAGGCGGTGAGCAGCGGGGACGCGGTGAGCAGTGCGGCGGCGGTCACGGAGAGCGCGGTCCAGCGGTTCCTCGGGCGGTACGGCAGCATCAAGCCTCCCGGCAAAGATCGGCACAGCGTGCGGGCGAAACCCTCCATGAGGGACGGTGGCGTGCGACGAGCGGGCATATCGATCCGGCGTTGATCGATGTTAGGGAGTCCGCGGGACCGTAGCCACTGATTCGACCAACGATTCCGCGGTCACTTGGGTACGCGGCCCGTCCGGAACGCCCGGTACCGGTGCCCGGGGCGGTACGGGGACCGGGCCCCGGGCAGTACGGGGACCGGGAAACGAGGCCCCGGTCACCCGCCGCACTGCCGCAGCATCATCCGCTTGTCGGCCGGCGTCACCCGCGCGTGCCGGCTCGCCCGACGTACTGGCAGCTGCCCTGGAATGGCCGCAGCGCCTACGCCGTCGCCGGGGTGCGGCGGATCAAGGGAGAGAACGCCACCCCTCGCATCCCCGAGGAGGTACTCGCGCCACTGCTGCAGGCGGCGGTCTTCTACGTGGAGACGGCCGGCGACGACATCCTCGCCGCACAGCGGGAGGTAGCCGCGCTCGAAGCAGCACGCAAGGGCCGGAACCTCGGTCACGGCCAGGCACGCGAACGGGCTCTGGCCTTCATCGCCGAGCGCCGAGCGGCTGGCCGGGGCATCCCCGCGCTCCCCCGCGAGACCGCGCACACCGTGCCCGATGCCGTCATAGCGCTGCTACGCATCCCGCCCGTCTTCCACGAAGCTCCACCAAGGGGTGACTGCGGAGGGTGTGGGGGTGGGCGGTCAGGCGTCGGGGGCGACTTCGGGGTGCGTGAACCGCACGGGCTTGCCCAGCGACCGGGCGTAGGCGATTTCGGCTCGGGTGCTGTCTCCGATGTAGTCGCCGACTACGAGCACCTCATCAGCGAGCCGGATCTTCGCTCGGTGCAGATCGTCGAGTCGAACCTTCAGCGCCTCGGCCTCGACAGGATCGGACCAAAGTACGTGCGGCGACTTCATGTCACAGCCCGGTTTGACGACGATCTTTCCGGCTTTGGTCTCCCGCAGATCGGCCTCGGTCATCTCGGTCATGAAACGGGTGGAGCCGCAGATCACGACGATACGCGGGAGGCTCAGCTGCTTCTTCGCGTCGGCAAGCTTCTCCTCAGGGGTGGTGCGTTGCGGGTATGACACTGGTTCCTCCTGGTGGTGTGGCCCAAAGGGTGCCTGCGGAGACGAGAACCGGGGTGCCCAAGTCTGACAGCAGCGGCCTGCAGAGCTGCCGAACGTCTGGCCCCTCAAGCGCCGCACTGCTGCAGCATCATGGTCTTGTCCGCCGACGTCACGGGCAGTTCGTACTTGGCTGCCACTTGCGCGAACCGCACCGCGTACGAACAGCGGACCGCCTTGCTGGGCGGCAGCCAGGACGCCGGACCGGAGTCACGCTTGGCGGAGTTCGCGGAACCCGATACCGGCACAAGGTTCAGCACGTCGTTGGCCAGCCGCTGCCGCTTCCCCTCGCTCCAGCGGGCGGCGCCCATCTGCCAGGCGTACGAGAGCGGCACCACGTGGTCTATCTGCACCTCGGTGGCTTTCGCCTTCTTCCAGGCGATGTCCTTGCCGGTGTATGGGTCGTGCAAGTCCATCGAAACGACCACGCAGTCGGAACCCGTACGGAACTCGACGTTCCGACCGTGGAGTTTCAGCAGGTCGTTTCGTGTGTCACAGCCGTTTCGCGCCAGCGGCACCCCGTCCGCCGAGTCCATCCACGCGTAGCCGAACGCGTCCCGGTCGTATCCGGTCCGCGGGCCGCGGCCCTTCGTCGTCACCTTCTCGATGACGGCTCTGGCCTGCGCCTTCTCGGCCGCCGAGGTGATGGCGGCCAGCCCCGGTTTCGTACCGTCGGGGTTCCGCAGCGGGCTGACGGCGCGTCCGGGCCCGGAGGCCGGGGCCGATGCCGAGGAGCCGCCGTCCCCGGGCGGGTCGATCCCCTTGCAGCCGGTGAGCAGGAGCCCCGCGGCCAGCAGTACGGCGGCGCCCGCCGCACTCCGTCGCGCGGCCCGTCCGCGATCCGTGTGCCCCTCGGTGTGCATGGCCCGGCCCCCCACGATGAGCTGCGACGATCCAGCGATCCGAAGGGCAGCATAGAGCGGCGCGCCTGCGCCCGGCCGCGCGCCGGCCGGTACGGCGGCGCGGCTGTTGCGGGAGCTGCGGCAGGGGTATCGACGGGCGCGAGGACGACGGCCCGTTCAAGTCGGTTTCCCTGCTGGGGAGTTGAGGCCGGAGAGGTCCTCCCGGAGCGTGCCCCCGAGAGCCCGCCCCCTCAGGAGCCGACCGGTTCGGATCCGAGGCGCCGGCCCCTACCGGTACACCACTCCACCGAATCCGCGTCCTGTGCGCCACCGGGGCATGCCGCCCCGGTGGCGCACCCCAGGGTTCAGGAGCCGAGGATCGTCGTCAGGAACTCGCCCGTCCAGGCCAGCAGATCCCGGCCGACCAGCGGCTTGCCGCCGATACGGGCCGTCGCCGGACGGGGCACCAGGATCTGCTGCGTGTTCGGCTTGAGGACCGTGCGCGGGTACAGCCGCTTGAGCCGCAGTTCCTGCGACTCGCGCAACTCCACCGGCGAGAAGCGGACGTTGGAGCCCTGGAGGGTGATGTCGGTGACCCCGCAGGAGCGGGCGAGCATCCGCAGTCCGGCGACCAGGAGGAGGTTCTCCACCGGCTCCGGCAGCTTGCCGTAGCGGTCGGTGAGCTCCTCGCGGACCGCGGCGATGTCCTCCTCCGAGGTGGCGGCGGCGATCGACCGGTAGGCCTGGAGCCGTAGCCGCTCGCCGGGCGCGTAGTCGTGCGGGACGTGCGCGTCGACCGGCAGCTCGATCTTGACCTCCAGCGGCGGCTCCTCCTCGGCGCCGCCCTCGATGGAGGCCCGGTAGTCGGCGACGGCCTCGCCGACCATGCGGACGTACAGGTCGAAGCCCACCCCCGCGATGTGGCCGGACTGTTCACCGCCGAGCAGATTGCCCGCGCCGCGGATCTCCAGGTCCTTCATCGCGACGTACATGCCCGCGCCCATCTCGGTGTGCTGGGCGATGGTGGCCAGCCGCTCGTGGGCGGTCTCGGTGAGCGGCTTCTCCGGCGGGTAGAGGAAGTAGGCGTAGCCGCGCTCCCGGCCCCGGCCCACCCGGCCGCGCAGCTGATGGAGCTGCGACAGGCCGAAGTTGTCGCCCCGCTCGACGATCAGGGTGTTGGCGTTGGAGATGTCGATCCCGGACTCCACGATGGTGGTGGAGACCAGCACGTCGAACTTCTTCTCCCAGAAGTCGACGACGACCTGCTCCAGGGCGCCCTCCGTCATCTGCCCGTGCGCGGTGGCGATCCGCGCCTCGGGAACGATCTCCCGCAGCCGCGCCGCGGCCCGGTCGATCGACTCCACCCGGTTGTGGATGTAGAAGACCTGGCCCTCGCGCAGCAGTTCACGGCGGATGGCCGCACCGATCTGCTTCTGCTCGTACGGGCCGACGAAGGTCAGCACCGGGTGCCGCTCCTCCGGCGGCGTGGTGATCGTCGACATCTCGCGGATGCCGGTGACCGCCATCTCCAGCGTCCGCGGGATCGGGGTCGCGGACATGGTGAGGACGTCGACATTGGCGCGGAGCTTCTTCAGCTGCTCCTTGTGCTCCACACCGAAGCGCTGCTCCTCGTCGACGATGACCAGCCCCAGGTCCTTGAACTTGGTCTCGGACGAGAACAGCCGGTGGGTGCCGATCACGATGTCGACCGAGCCCTCCTTGAGCCCTTCCAGAACGGCCTTGGCCTCGGTGTCGGTCTGGAACCGCGACAGGGCGCGGGTCGCCACCGGGAACTGGGAGTACCGCTCCGAGAAGGTGCCCATGTGCTGCTGGACGAGGAGCGTGGTGGGGACCAGGACCGCCACCTGCTTGCCGTCCTGCACCGCCTTGAACGCCGCGCGGACCGCGATCTCCGTCTTGCCGTAGCCGACGTCTCCGCAGATCAGCCGGTCCATCGGGACCGACTTCTCCATGTCCTCCTTCACCTCGGCGATGGTGGTGAGCTGGTCGGGCGTCTCCGCGTACGGGAAGGCGTCCTCCAGCTCCCGCTGCCAGGGGGTGTCCGGGCCGAAGGTGTGCCCGGGGGCCGCCATCCGCGCCGAGTAGAGCTTGATCAGATCGGCGGCGATCTCCTTGACGGCCTTCTTGGCCCGCGCCTTGGTCTTGGTCCAGTCCGCCCCGCCGAGCCGGTGCAGCGTCGGGGCCTCGCCGCCGACGTACTTGGTGACCTGCTCCAGCTGGTCCGTCGGCACGAACAGCCGGTCGCCGGGCTGGCCGCGCTTGGCCGGGGCGTACTCGACGAGGAGGTACTCGCGGGTGGCGCCCTGGACGGTGCGCTGCACCATCTCCACGTACCGGCCCACGCCGTGCTGCTCGTGGACGATGAAGTCGCCCGGTTCGAGTGTCAGCGGGTCGATGGTCTTGCGGCGGCGGGCCGGCATCCGGCCCATGTCCTTGCCCGCGGCCTTCTGCCCGGACAGGTCGGTCTCGGTGAGCACCGCCAGTTTGAGGCCCGGGTCGATGAAGCCGTAGTCGATGGAGCCGCAGGCCACATGGACCACGGACGGGGCGATCTCGCCGAGGTCGCCCGCCCGGCCCCCGGCGTCGGCGAGCCGGGCGGCGATGCCCTCGCCGCCCAGGACCTCGACGGTACGGGCCGCCGGGCCGTGCCCCTCGGTGACGTAGACGGCGCGCCAGCCCTCGGCCAGCCAGCCCTTGGTGTCGGCCAGCGCCCGGGCGGTGTCGCCGCGGTAGGTCTCGGGGGCGTGCATCCCGAGCCGGAGCGCGTCCCCCTCCAGCTCGGTGTCGGTGGTGAACGGGCTCACCGTCCACCACATCATGCCCAGCTCGCGCGCCCGGTCCCGGACGTCGGCGATGCCCCACAGCGAGGCGGCGCCGACGTCGATGGGCGCCTCGCCGCCGCCGGCGGTGGCCGCCCAGGACGCCTGCAGGAACTCCTGGCTGGTGGCGACCAGGTCTGCGGCCCGGGTGCGCACCCGCTCGGGGTCGCTGACGACGGCCATGCTGCCCGCGGGCAGCACGTCCAGCAGCAGCTCCATCTCGTCGACCAGGACGGGGGCCAGCGACTCCATGCCCTCGACGGCGATCCCCTCGGCGATCTTCCCGAGGAGCTCGGTGAGCTCGGGGTGCTGCTCGGCGAGGGCCGCGGCGCGGGTGCGCACCTCCTCGGTGAGCAGCAGCTCACGGCAGGGCGGCGCCCACAGGCCGTGTTCGGCGACTTCGAGGCTGCGCTGGTCGGCGACCTTGAAGTAGCGGATCTCCTCGACGTCGTCGCCCCAGAACTCGATCCGGAGCGGGTGCTCCTCGGTCGGCGGGAAGACGTCGAGGATGCCGCCGCGCACCGCGAATTCGCCGCGCTTCTCGACCAGCTCGACCCGGGAGTACGCGGCCGCGGCGAGGGCGTCCGTCACCTCGCCGAGATCGGCGGTGTCCCCGCCCCGCAGGCTCACCGGCTCCAGGTCGCCCAGGCCCTTGACCTGCGGCTGCAGCACGGAGCGGATCGGCGCCACCACGACGCTGACGGGCCCGGCGGACGGGTCGTCCGAGGCCGGGTGCGCCAGCCGGCGCAGCACGGCGAGGCGGCGGCCCACGGTGTCGGACCGGGGCGACAGCCGCTCGTGCGGCAGCGTCTCCCACGACGGGTACTCGACCACGCCGTCCGGCGGCAGCAGCGACCGCAGGGCGGCGGCGAGGTCCTCGGCCTCCCGCCCTGTGGCGGTCACGGCGAGAACGGGCCGCTCGGCCGAGCGGGCCAGAGCGGCGATGGCGAGGGGACGGGCGGCGGGCGGGCCGACGAGATCCACCTGCGGGCGGTTGCCGTCGGCGGCTGCCTTCACCGCTTCCGCGAGCGCGGGATCATTGACGACGACGTCGAGCAGACCGTGCAGGCTCATGAAGGCTTTCCCGTCCCGGGGTGGACATGACGAACGTGTGGACATGACGAACGCGGCGGACAACGCACACCGCCCGACACGTGGAAACGGGCCGGGGTGGTCCAGACTACGTCGCTGCACCGACAGCCGGGGGCGAGCAGCGGGAGAGGGGCGGGGGGCCTGGGCTGTGACCTGCTGGAACGCCGGGCAGCAGGGGCTTGGGGACGGGCTCACGCCCCACGCTCCGACGTGCCGGGGGTGGGCTCGCGTCCGCCGCCCCAGGAGCCGGGCGCGACGGTGCATCCCGAGCCCGCAGCCGGCGCCACGCCGCGAGGAGTGGGTGACTCAGACGATGCCTTCGGCGTGACCGACGGCGTTCGGCGGCATGCGGACGGTCACGGCATGCATTCCTTCACTCCCTCGGTCACGTAGACGTAAGAGACCTTCCATACGCCCTTGGAACTTTTCTCCAGACGGAGCGTGTAACGGCTGTAGCTAGTCTTCGGGTCAGGGGCGTTCCTGTAGACCTTATTCGTCTTCTTATTCTTGCTGAACACCTTGCTCTGGTCCCGGCACGTCACCAGCCCGGCGGTCCCGCCCTCGATGGCCACCTTGCCGTCGAAGTACCGGTCCTTCCCGGTGGGAGCCAGGTTTTCCTTGATGTTCAGACCGATCTGCGTAGCGGCGTACTTCGTGCCGCCGCTCTTCGAGTAGAACAGGTAGGCAGGGTCCTTGAGATCATTCCGCGCGCTGGCCCGCTTCATTCCCCGGAAGAACTGTTCGGCGTCCCTGTAAACGGCATTCTCCGCAGGTTTCCCGGTTCCACCCCAGGCAAAGTTCATTTCGAGGTCGTCGGGCAACTCGACGCTCGGCCTGCCCGCAGGGGCCGAGGGCGACGCACTCGGAGTCTCCGATCCGCCCTTCTTTGCCCCTTCGATCCCCTTCGGGGAGGGTTCGGACTCCCCTCCGCAGGCTGCCAGCAGCATCGCCGAAGCCGCCAGCAGGGCAGCCGCGGGAATTCGTGCTCGCTGTCGCATTTTCAACTTCCGTACTCTCGCTGGTAGTTGGACTGGCCAGCACGCTACTGCAAGCGCATCCGACGCCGCCCTCGGGAAGCTCGACCGGGACGCGACCAGGAAGTGGCGAGTCCGCCTCGCGGGGAACCCAGGCCCACGAGACGCCGCGGCCCGGGTGTGCTCCCCCGCAGCACACCCGGGCCGTCGTGATCGCGTTCAGTGGCGGCTTTGCGCGGCACCGAATGCGCCCCCGGTCGGGGCCCGCCTCCGGGTCGGGCCCGCTCCCACAGGTTAGGGAGCGGCGGGCATCGCCCACCTCCTCCGCCGGGACGAGACATGGGAGGAGAGAAGACGCGGGCCTCCCCCTAAGGGATGACCGACGGGAGATGACCAGCGGCCGGAGATGAGCGGCCGACGGTGACCGGCAGGACACATCACCCACCCCACCGCCGATGACCGGGGCACCCGGGCCGCCGGTCCGAGCCACGCCCTCCGACCCGTTCTCCGGACTCCCCCGGCATGGAAGGGTGTGGGGTACACAGACCGGTGGAGGGGGAAGCGTGGGCGGGACCGCAGGACGTACGAGCCGGGACGCGGCGCCTGCCTCCGGCTCCCCGGCGGCGGCCCGCCGCGGGCCCGTGGTCGCCGCGCTGATGCTCGCGATGGCGCTGGCCGCGCTCGACGGCACCATCGTCTCGACCGCCGTCCCGCAGATCGTCGGCGACCTCGGCGGCTTCTCCGTCTTCTCCTGGCTCTTCTCCGGCTACCTGCTGGCCGTCACGGTCACGCTGCCGGTCTACGGCAAGCTGTCCGACACCTTCGGCCGCAAGCCGGTCCTCGTCTGCGGAATCAGCCTGTTCCTCGCGGGCTCGCTGCTGTGCGCCGGCGCCTGGGACATGTCCGTGCTGATCGCCTTCCGGGTGGTGCAGGGACTGGGCGGCGGGGCGATCCAGGGCACCGTCCAGACCATCGCCGCCGACCTCTACCCGCTGAAGGAACGGCCCCGGATCCAGGCCCGGCTGTCCACGGTCTGGGCCGTGTCGGCCGTCGCCGGACCCGCCGTCGGCGGGCTCCTCGCCGCCTACGCGGACTGGCGGTGGATCTTCCTGATCAACCTGCCGGTCGGCGCGGTCGCGGTGTGGCTGGTCCTCCGCCACCTGCACGAACCCCGCAGAGCCCGCGACCGGAAGCCGCGCATCGACTGGGCCGGCGCCCTGGCCGTGTTCGCCTGCGGCGGGCTGCTGCTCACCGCCCTCGTCCAGGGCGGGGTCGCCTGGCCCTGGCTGTCCGCCCCGTCACTCGCCCTGTTCGGTGCCGGAGCGCTGTGCGCGGCGGCCACCGTGGCCATCGAACGGCGGGCGGCAGAACCGATCATTCCGGGCTGGGTCTGGAAACGGCGCACCATCGCGGCCGTCAACCTGGCGCTCGGCGCGCTCGGCCTGCTCATGATCGCCCCGACCGTGTTCCTGCCGACCTACGCCCAGTCCGTCCTCGGCCTCGGCCCCATCGCCGCCGGATTCGTCCTCTCCGTCATGACGCTGAGCTGGCCGCTGTCCGCCGCGCTCAGCAGCCACGTCTACAACCGCATCGGCTTCCGGCAGAGCGCCCTCGTCGGCATCGGCGCCGCGGCCCTGATCCTGCTCGCCTTCCCCCTGCTGCCCTACCCCGGAGCCCCCTGGCAGCCCGCCCTGATCATGCTGCTGCTCGGCGCCGCCCTCGGCATCTTCCAACTGCCGCTCATCGTGGGCGTGCAGTCGACCGTCCGGTGGGCCGAGCGCGGCACCGCCACCGCATCCGTTCTCTTCTGCCGGCAGGTCGGCCAGAGCGTCGGAGCGGCGCTCTTCGGAGCCGTCGCCAACGCCACCCTGGCCCGACACCTCGCCACCGCACCGGCCGCGATGCGCTCCGGGCTCCCCGACGACCTCGACTCCGTCTCCCACGCCCTGGAGCACCCCGGGTCACTCAGCGCCCCGGCAGCGGACTACCTGCGGCGCGCGGTCGACACCGCCGTCGACCATGTGTACGTGGGGGCCGCCGCGGCAGCCGCCCTCGCCTTCCTCGTCCTGCTGCTCCTGGCGCCGCGCCGCTTCCCGGTCCTGCCCGACGGCGAGACGGACTGAGGACCGGCCCGCCCGGCCCTCGTGGCGTCCACGCCCCACCCGGCCGGGGCCCGATGGAGTACGACGTCGGGCACGGCAACACCACGACCGGCACCCTCACATCACGGAGAACGCCCGGGGCGCCGCGCCCGGAGGACGCCAACCGCCCGCCGTCAGCCCTCCGGGCGCGGCGCCGGACCCGGCACCGCGCCCGGATCGCGTTCCATCCCGCCCGCGAGCCCCGCCAGCGTGCTGCGCACCCGCGCCATGTGCTCCCGCAGTTCCTCCCGCTGCTGCTCGTGCTCCTGCAGCAGCCGCTCCGTCTCCTGCTCCACCCGCTCCTCCCACGCCCGGGCCCGCGCCACCAGCTCCGCGCCCCGCGTCTCCGCGTCCTCCTGCCAGGCGCGCGCCGCCTGTTCCACCTCGGCGTGCGCCCGCTGCGCCTCCCCCAGAGTCGACTCCGCCCGCTCGAAGAGGCTCTCGATCCGGGCGTCCGACTCCGCTTCCGCGTCGGCGATCGCCCGTTCGGCCTCCGCCGCCCGCTCCGCGATCTCCTGCTCCTGTGCGGCGAGCAGCGTGGCGGTCCGCTGCCGCACCTCCGTCAGCACCGCCGTCGCGTCCGTACGCCATTCCTGGGCGTCCTGCCGGGCCCCGGTCCGCAGGTCGTCGACCACCCGCTGGGCCGCCACCGCACACCGCTCGGCCCACGCCTCCGCCTCGCCCCGCACCTCGACGGCATACGTCCGCGCCCCGTCCTGGACCGCCAGCGCCTCCTCCTCCGCCTCCTCCCGGAACTCCCGCGCCGCGGCGTCCGCCCGCTCCCGCAGGCCCGCCGCCTCGGCCTCGGCGATGGCGAGCATCTCCTGCGCCCGCGGCCCCAGCGCCTCGTACGTCTGCGGCGGGAGTGCCGCGACCTCGGCCTGCAGCCGCTGGACTTCCTCCTCCAGTTCCTTGGCGAGGACGGTGAGCCGCGCCGCGCGCTCCCAGGCCTCGTCCCGGTCGGCCGACAGCCGGCTCACGGCACGGTCGACCTGCCCGGGACCGTAGCCGCGTTCCCGGCCGCGTACGACGGCGAAGCCGTGAGGTGACACAGACGCACTCATCTTGAAGCCCCTTTTGGTCCGTCATGCAACGCTCTGCGCGCCATCTTTCTGGATCGGAGCGATCCACTCATAACGCGACACTCCGCCACACTCCTGCCCAAGGATGCGCCGAGAGCACCCGAGTACGGAACCTCCCCACCGGCCGCACCACGGCCGGACGGGGCATCCGGGGCAACCGCGGCCCCGGGACCACCGGACACCGGCAGCACAAAAGGACCGGGCGTCCGGCCTGTTTCCACAGGCCGGACGCCCGGTCCGGCACACCCGTTCGTCGGGGCGGCGCTACAGAAGCCCGTCCCACATCTGCTCGAGCAGCACCGCCCACCAGTTCTCCGGCGACGACAGGGCCGCCGGGTCCAGCGCGGCCAGCTGCGCCTGGAAGTCGACGGTCCAGCGGCCCGCCTGGTCGGGCGTCAGCCCGAACCGCAGCCGCCACATCCGGCCCAGCAGTGCCAGGCAGCGGACGAACTCCGGCAGCCCGGAATTGACGAACTGCGGCGCCACCGGCTGCCCGCCCGGGCCCGCCTCCACCGGCACCGCCACGATCGCCGCCGTGCCGTACTGCACACACAGCTGACGGCCGAAGTCGCTGCCCATCACCAGGTACGACGCCGCGTCCGGAGCCGGCTGCACCGCGCGCTCGGCGGCGAGCTCCGCCAGCGTGGGCACGGGACGGCCCGGCTGGGCCTGCGCCCAGAAGAACGGGCCCATGTCCAGCGGCAGCCCGGCCCAGACGAGCGTCTGCCCGACCACGTCCGGCACGCCCTGCCGGGACACCGCACGCTGGTCGAAGCGGAACACGCCCTGCGGACCGAACGCCTGCATCAGCTCGTGCGCCAGGCCCTCCGCCGGAACCGGGGGAACCCGCTGCACCTGGCTCGGGTGCGGCAGCGGCACCCGGTTCGGCGCCGGCCGCGCGGGCCCGTCCGCCACCTGGTGCAGCTCGCCCTGATGGTCGATCAGATGCCGTACGCCCTGCTGGCGGGAGGCGTGATCGAGGCCGTACGCCGCGGTGTGGCTGATCCGCACCTGCGGCCAGGTCTCCCGGATCATCCGGGCGCAGTAGCCGCCCGGCAGATCGCAGGACTCCAGCTCCGTGTGCAGCTCCAGCACCTGCTGCGGCGGCACTCCCAGGGCGCGCAGCTCATGCAGGATCTGCCACTCCGGGTGCGGGAGGCCCGGCGCGGAACGGCGGATGAGCTGCTGCTCGGAGCCGTCCTGCGCGCGGTAGCGGAGGACGGCCATGTAGCCGGGGCCGACCATGGGCTGACCGTTCGGGGCCTGCGGGTAGCCGTACCCGCCCGGCGGCACACCGGGCGCACCCTGCGGCACACCGGGAGCGCCCTGGGGCATGCCCGGCGCGCCCTGGGGCGGCTGGGCGCCGGGCGGCATCCCGGGCTGCGGGGTGCCGGGACCGCCCTGCGGAGGCATCGGCGCGCCGCCGGGCGGCGCGAACACGGTGGCGGCGGCATGCACACCACCCGGCGCGCCCTGCTGGCCCTGCGCACCGGTCTGCCCCGGTACGCCCTGCTGCCCGGGAGCACCCGGAGGGCCCGGAGGCTGCGGGGCGGCCGGGCCCGGAGCGCCCGGCGGAGGACCCGGAGGCTGCGGAGCACCCGGACCACCCGTGCCCGGACCCGCCAGCATCGTCGCCGCATGATGCACACCACCCGACTGACCCGGCTGGCCGGGAGCGCCCGGCGGCCCCGGAGGCTGCGGAGCACCCGCACCCGGAACACCGGGAGCACCCGGAGGCTGCGCGGCACCCGCACCCGGAACGCCCGGCGGAGGACCCGGAGGCTGCGGAGCACCCGGACCACCCGTGCCCGGACCCGCCAGCATCGTCGCCGCATGATGCACACCACCCGACTGACCCGGCTGGCCGGGAGCGCCCGGCGGCCCCGGAGGCTGCGGAGCACCCGCACCCGGAACACCGGGAGCACCCGGAGGCTGCGCGGCACCCGCACCCGGAGCACCCGGCGGAGGACCCGGAGGCTGCGGACCGTTCGGGCCCGCGCTCTCCAGCGGCAGCGCCGGAGCCAGCTGCGTCGGGATGTAGCCGCCCGCCGGCGCGCCCGGAGCACCCGGGCCCGACGCCGGAGCGCCCGCCCCCGGAGTGCCCGGCGCACCGGGCGGCTGCGGAGTACCGGGCGGCACGCCCGGAGCGCCGTGCGGCGGAGTACCGGGGCCCGCACCGCGCGGAGCACGCGCCGTGTCCGCGTCCGCGATGTCCGCGGCGTTCGGCCCCGGCTGCCGGCCCGCGTCCGGGGCGCCCGGCGGCTGCTGCGGAGCCCCGGCTGCCGGCCCGCCCCGGCCCGGATCCGCCTCACTGCCCAGCGCCGGGGACACCGCGGTCGGCGGCAACTGGCTGCCGCCCGACATCAGTGCGGTCTTCGCCTCGGCACTCGCCGCGGGCGGCGGAGTGCCGCCCCCGTCCACGTCGGACAGCGGAGGCGCGAACACCGTCTGCGGCAGGCCCACGGACCGGTCGTCGTCATCGCCCCGCGGCGTCGCGTCGGCCCACGGCGTACCCCCCGACGACGCACCCGCGCCGTCCGACGAGCCGCCCGGCCGCGCGGGAACACCGTCCGAGGACGTCGGCTCGTACTCCGCCGACGCGCCGGACCCGGCACCCGAACCCGCCTCCGGCCAGTCCGGCGCCGCGGCCGAGGACGAACCGCCCCCGTCCCCCGCCGGCGCACCGCCCGCGACCGACCCGGACCCCTGCGACCGCTGATCCGGAATGCCGATCGCATCCGCCGCGTCCTGCAGCCACTGCGGCGGCGTCAGCAGGAACGACGTCGCCTCCAGATCGATCCGCTGCGGCGGCACATCCGCCGCGGCCTCGTCATCGGCCACGCCGTACAGCTCCTCGTACCGGCGGATCACCTCGCCCACCGGCAGCCCCGGCCACAGCGTGGCCTCCCCGCTGTCCCGGGCGATCACCATCCGGGCCCGGCAGCCGTCCGCGGAACCGCCGTCCCCCGGACCGCCCTCCCGGCCCTCGGCCCACACCACGAAACCCAGGTCGAACTCCCGCACCCGCACCTCACGCTGCTGGTACGGGGCCACATCGGTGTTGACCCAGCGCTCCCCGCGCTCCTGCGCCTGCGCGAACGTCACCATCGCGCTCACCCCTCCACCGGGACGGCGCACGCGAAGCCACCGTCCACCATCAGGTTCGCGACGGTCTCCAGCTCCGGCGGGCTGCCCGCCAGCCGCTGCAGGAAGTCGTCGAAATCGTCACCGCAGGGCAGCAGCAGTTCCTCGACCCGCTCCTGCACCGACAGGCCGTCCCGGTCCCGCGCGTCGTCGTACGCGCAGAACCACACCGACCCCGTCGCCTGCCCCTTCACCTTCACCGCGACCACGCCGCCCTGCACGAAGGCCACGCCCAGATAGTCCTTGGTCAGGTGGTCCCGCAGACACTTGTTGACATACACCAGGTCATTGACCGCGGCCTCGTCCCGCACCGCCAGGAACGGCTGGTCCACCAGCAGCCCCAGCTCCGCGTCGAGCGCCACTCCCACCGGCGCACAGCCGCCCGCCGCCTTCAGGAACGCCCGGTACGCCCCCGGCAGCCGGTAGCCGAGATCCTCCTCCACCCCGGCCACCTGCTCCTCGGTGACCGCCAACGACCGCGCCGGCAGCCCGAAGTGCGCCGGCCGGGTCTCCTGCAACGGCCGCGTACCGCGCTTGGCCTGGTCCACCGCGGCCGTCGCCAGCCCGCCGTGGTGCCGCAACAGCGCCTTCACCTCGACCGGGACCAGCTCCATCCGGCGCGTCCCCGCCACGTGATGCCACGTCCAGCCGTGCGGCGTGGCCACCGGCGGCAGACTGCCCCACAGCTCGTGCCCGTCGGCGTGCAGCGCGGCATTCGCCGACACGTAGTCCGTCAGCCGCAGCTCGTCGACACCGAAACCCTCCGGAGGCTCGGCGATCTCCGCGGCAGCCCGGGCATACGGGGAGAAATCCGGGAAACCGTCCCCGTCCACCCGCACACCCTTCGGGTGCCGAGCGGCCCGGACCGGATCCGGAAAGTGCACGACCTGCCCGGCGTAGGCCGTGTTCGGTGGCGCGGCCTGCTGCCCGAGCCGACCTGTCGTCATGGCGGATGCCCCCTGCTGCGTCTGGCTGAATGCGCACAGCCTATGCGCTGCCGACGCAGCCGGGCCCGCCCCCGCGGACCACGGCCCGAAGCCCGCACCGGAGCACCCGCACCGGCCGGACGGCTCCCCGCCCGCACCGCACGGCACACCGCACCCACCAGGCACAGCCCACGCGGGTGAGCATCCATCGGTGACGTCCCGTCACCCACCCGTGACCACCGGTCGAACGACGCGCCGCAGCCTCCCCCTCGGCTTCCCCATCCGCCTGCCCATTTGGCAGGCTGTCCCCGCAACTCGGGGGATTGCACGGGAGGGAAGCACCACCATGAGCGCAACCGAAGCAGCACCACCACCGGGCGACCCCCGGCTCAGCTGGAGCAGCACCGACGACACCGTCGGCCCGCCCCCGCTCCTCCACCGCCGCGACAGCATCCTGCCCGCCGTCGCAGCCGCCCTCTCCGTGCGCGGCGAAACCCTCACCGCCACCGCACCCAAAGGCGGCCGGCCGACCGCCCTCCACCCCCTGGTGCAGGACTTCCTCGACACCCTCCCCACCGACCGTCGGGAACGCTTCACGGGCCGATGTCCCGAAGCACTGCTGCTCTCCCGCTACCTGACCGGCACCGAATCGGCCCGCAGCAAACGCGCCTCCCGAAAACCCCTCACCCACGGCGAAGCCCGGCGCGCCCTCAAACAGTCCAAACTCACCGCCCGGCGCATCCGTGAGGACGGCGACCCGCAACACGGCGCCTACGCCCCGCCCTGCCGCTCCTGCGCCTCACTCCTCGCCCACTTCGGCGTCCGCGCCATCGACCCGACGAACGGGAGCTGATGTGCGCGCCTTCGACCGCACCGCCGCCACCCGCTTCCCCGTACCCGTCGACGCCGCACTGCGCGAAGCCGGCTGGGAACCCGGCCGCTGGAACATCACCCAGGCCGAGATCTGGGCCGACGCCCTCCGCGCCCACACCTCCCCCGTCGGACACCGGCACACCGTCTTCCCCGCCGCCGTCGAGGCCTGGGCCGAATTCGGCGGCCTGCGCATCGTCCCCGCCGGGCCCGGACGCCACATCGCCCCCACCCCGCTCGTCGTCGACCCGCTGCGCGGCCTCCACCTCGCCCGCACCCTCGCCGACCTCGGACGTGCCCTCGGCACGGAGATCTGCCCCCTCGGCGAGGAGACCGGCGGCACCGGAGCCGCCCTCGCCATCGACGCCGAAGGCCGCGTCTACAGCCTCGACCACACCGGCGACTGGTACCTCGGCGCCGACGTCGACCAGGCCCTCGCCACCCTCCTCACCGGCACCACCCCCACCCGCCTGACCGCCACCCACTGACCGCCCCACCGAACACCGGACAACCAACCCCGGACGCAAGGGGATGAGCGCCGACATCAAGCCGCGCGCCAACCGAGGCCCGGACCAAATGACGGAGCAGCAGGGCCGGGCGAACGCCCGGCGGTCCGGACATCAGGGAACGGCGGCGCCGGGCCAGGCGAAAGCAACGACTCCGGGGCGACAGGGCGAGGCGGCCACCGAGGCGCAGCCCCGCAGAACAGGGCGAACGCAAGGGGCACCGCCCTGGTGGCCTGGCCATCACGCGGCGAGGGCCCGGTGACCCGACCGTCAGGGCACAGTGCCGCAGGACCGGGCGAACGCAAGGGAGCACCGGGCCGGTTGGCCTGGACGTCACACGGTGAGGGCCCGGTAGCCCGACCGTCAGGGCGCGGTGCCGCAGGGCCGGGTGAACGCAAGGGGGTGGGGGCGCAGGGGTGGGGGGTTCCGGAAGCTGCCGTGTATTTGTGGCCCGCCAGGGCCGTAAATATACGTTCCGGAACCCCCCCCCCCCGGGGGCCCCCCC
>NZ_JBIASV010000017.1:119792-225387 GCF_042891165.1 Streptomyces sp. NPDC001922
GGGTGCCGGCTTGTGTGTTTTTGTGGGCCCCCCCCCCCAAAAAAAAAAACCCCCCCCCCCCCCCCCCCCCCCCCCCCCCCCCCACCCCCGAAACCCACCACACACCCGCACCCGCACCCGACAAACGACGCCCGGCATCCGGCATCCGGCATCCGGCATCCGGCATCCGCACGGCACCGCACCGAACCTCACGCCGTACGCGGCGCACCACCCCCCGCACTCGCACCCGCACCCGCCCCCCGATCCGGCAACACCGCCGAAACCCGGAACCCCCCCGCCTCCGTCGGCCCCGACACGAACCCCCCGCCCAGCGCCCGCACCCGCTCCCGCATCCCCACCAGACCATTGCCCCCGCTCGGCAGCCGCGCATCCGAACCCCCCTCGGCAGCAGGCCCGTTCTCCACCAGCACCGCCACCTCGGCCTCCCGACGCGCCAGCCTCACCCGCGCCCGCGCCCCCGCCGCATGCTTGTGCACATTCGTCAGCGCCTCCTGCACCACCCGGTACGCCGTCTGCTCCACCTGCGGCGCGTACGACCGCTCCTCCCCCTCCACCGACAGTTCCACGACCATCCCCGCCGCCCGCGACTCCCCCACCAGCGTCCCCAACTCGCTCAACTGCGGACCGTCCCCCGCCGGCACCCCCGGCGACACACCCGGCGACACACCCTTCGTCACACCCTTCGGCACACCCTCCGGCACCCCGGCCGCAGCCCCCTCGGCCACCACCGGCCGCACCGCACCCGCCGCACCCGCCGCACCCGCCGCGCCCTCCGACACCCCGCCACCGGCCGCCGCACCACCGGCACCCGCACCCGCAGCGGCACCCGGCACACCCGCGACAGCCCCCTCCGGGCCCGCCACGGACACCGACCCCTCACCCGTCCGCAACACCCCCAGCATCTCCCGCAGCTCCGTCAGCGCCTGCCGCCCCATGTCCCCCACCAGAGCCGCGTTCCGCGACGCCCGCTCCGGATCCTTCAACGCCACCGCCTGCAACGCCGCCGCATGCACCACCATCAACGAGACCCGGTGCGCCACCACGTCGTGCATCTCCCGGGCGATCCGCGTCCGCTCCTCGCTCCGCGCCCACTCGGCCCGCTCCTCGGCCCGCTCCGCCAGCAGCGACAACTCCCGCTCCAGTCCGTCCGCACGCTCCCGCAGACTCTCCACCAGCCGGCGGCGCGCCCCGACGTACAGCCCGAGCAGCAGCGGCGGTGCGGTCAGCCCCAGCGCCATCAGCACCGAGACCAGCACCGTCACCCAGACCGGCGGCGCATAGCCCTCCTGCTGCACGTCCTGGTGGAAACGGAGGAACGTGATCAGCAGCGTGCCCGCCAGCGACATCCCCGCCACCGCGACCGTCACCCGGCGCGGCACCTCCGAGGCGGCCAGCGTGTACAGCGCGACGATGCCGAGCAGAAAACCCATCTCCGCCGGGATCACCGCGATCGAGACCAGCACCACCGCGACCGGCCACCGCCGCCGCAGCACCAGCGAGGCCCCGGACACCAGCCCCAGCAGCACCCCGAGCGTGACCGGAATCCGTACCTCGTGTGCGAAGGCCATCCCCTCGAACACGCACTCCACGGCAGCGACGACGGCGAGCACGATGTCGAGCACCATGCTCCGCCGTCTGGCCCACCACCACGGCCCTCCCGGCGCCTGGGCACCGCTCTCCGTGACTACCCCCGTTGTGGTCATACGCACCAGCGTACGGGCGGATGCCGGTGAATTCCGGGTCCCCGTCGGCAGGGACAACCCCGGTGAACGCCCGTGATATCCATGATTTCCACACGAAACAATGAATCAGGCAGATTTTCGATACATGACGGGGGAATGCACCGGCAGGCTGACCATATGGTTCAAGCCAAAACCGAATTACGGGAACGCGCCCGGGAACTCCGTCGGGCAGGAGAGACGTACGACGCGATCGCGACCCGGCTGGGCGTCTCGAAGAGCTCGGTCTCGCTCTGGGTCCGGGACCTCCCGAAACCCGACCGCCGCAGCGAGCACGCCCGCCTGATGGCCGAGGCCCGCTGGGTACCCCACCGGCGGCAGCGGGACATCACCCGGCAGCAGACGAAACTCGCGGCCGCACGGCAGGTCGGCCGGCTCACCGACCGGGAGCTGTTCCTGGTCGGGGTGGGTCTGTACTGGTCGGAGGGGACGAAGTCCAAGCCCGCCCGGCCGAGCGAGCGCGTCCGGTTCATCAACAGCGACCCCGACATGATCCGCGTCTATCTGGCCTGGCTGCGGCTCCTCGGGGTGGACCGCGAGCGACTGACCTTCCACGTGACGATCCACGAGTCGGCCGACGTGCCCGCGGCCGAGCACTTCTGGGCGGAGCCGGCCGGCACCGACGTCACGGCACTCGGGGCGACGACGCTCAAGCGGCACAATCCGCGCACCGTGCGGACGAACACCGGGCCCGCCTATCGCGGTTGCCTGACGGTCTCCGTCCGGGACGGCGCCGACCTTTACCGTCGCATCGAGGGCTGGTGGTACGGCATAGTGGTGGGGGCCGGATCGACGATCTAGGCAACCGGTCCGGACGCTTGTCCGGGCTGGCCAAGTTTGCTATCCGCTGTGGTGTAATCGGCAGCACTGCTGGTTTTGGTCCAGTAAGTCCGGGTTCGAGTCCTGGCAGCGGAGCTCGCCTTCCCCTTCTTCGGGTCCTGACCGTTTCCGGTCGGGACCCGCCCGCGTTTCCGGTCCGAATCACCCCGGTATCCTGCGGGTGTCCACCACCCGAAGCCGAAGGGCACACCCGTGAGCGCCAACCGCCCGGCAGCCGTCGTCGTCCTTGCAGCGGGTGAGGGCACCCGCATGAAGTCGGCGACCCCCAAGGTCCTGCACTCCCTCTGCGGTCGCTCCCTCGTCGGCCACGTCGTCGCCGCGTCCCGTGAGCTCGACCCGGAGCACCTCGTCGTGGTCGTCGGCCACGCCCGTGAGCAGGTCTCCGCCCATCTCGCCGAGATCGACCCCGCCGCCCGTACCGCCGTGCAGCACGAGCAGAACGGCACCGGCCACGCGGTCCGCATGGGCCTGGAGGAGCTGGCCGGGGGCGGTGACGCGGCGCCGGCCGGCGGCACCGTGGTCGTCGTCTGCGGCGACACTCCGCTGCTGACCGGGGAGACGCTCCAGCGGCTCTCCGACGTCCACTCCGCCGACGGCAACGCCGTGACCGTGCTCACCGCCGAGGTCCCCGACTCCACCGGCTACGGCCGCATCGTGCGGGACCCCGCGGACGGCGCGGTCACCGCGATCGTCGAGCACAAGGACGCCACCGAGGCGCAGCGGGCGATCACCGAGATCAATTCGGGGGTGTTCGCGTTCGACGGCGCGCTGCTGTCGGATGCGCTGGGGAAGGTCCGTACGGACAACAGCCAGGGTGAGGAGTACCTCACGGATGTGCTCGGCATTCTGCGGGAGGCGGGGCACCGGGTGGGGGCCGCGGTGGCGGCGGATCACCGGGAGATTCTGGGGATCAACAACCGGGTGCAGCTCTCGGAGGCGCGCCGACTGCTGAACGAGCGGCTGTTGCGCGGGGCGATGCTGAGTGGTGTGACGGTGGTGGATCCGGCGTCGACCTGGGTGGATGTGTCGGTGACGTTCGAGCCGGACGTGGTGGTGCATCCGGGGACGCAGTTGCACGGTGCGACGCATCTGGCCGCGGGTGCCGAGGTGGGGCCGGGGTGCACGCTGACGGACACGGTGGTCGGCGAGGGCGCCCGGGTGATCAATACGGTGGCGGACGGTGCGCGCGTCGGTGCGGAGGCGAACGTGGGGCCGTATGCGTATCTGCGGCCGGGGACACGGCTGGGCCGGAAGGCGAAGGCCGGCACCTATGTGGAGATGAAGAATGCCGAGATCGGGGAGGGCGCGAAGGTGCCGCATCTCTCCTATGTCGGTGACGCCACGATCGGTGAGTACACCAATATCGGTGCGGCGAGTGTGTTCGTGAATTATGACGGAGAGCACAAGCACCACACGACGGTGGGCTCGCACTGCAGGACGGGCTCGGACAATATGTTTGTGGCTCCGGTCACGGTCGGGGACGGTGCTTACACCGCTGCCGGCTCGGTGATCACCAAGGATGTGCCCCCGGGTGCGCTGGCGGTCGCGCGCGGCCAGCAGCGCAATATCGAGGGTTGGGTGGCTCGTAAGCGCCCTGGCAGTGCCGCCGCGCAGGCCGCTTCGGCTGCTCGCAAGGAGACCGACGGCGGGCAGTGACCGTCAACGGGTGCGCCGTGCGGGGCGTACCGTGATAACCACACGAAAAGTGTCCCCTCCATTTTTCTGCTGGCAAGGAGACTGTTGCTGTGACCGGGATCAAGACGACCGGCGAGAAGAAGTTGATGCTCTTCTCCGGCCGCGCCCACCCCGAGCTGGCCGAGGAGGTCGCGCACCAGCTGGGTGTCGGCCTGGTCCCGACGAAGGTTTTCGACTTCGCCAACGGTGAGATCTATGTCCGCTTCCAGGAGTCGGCGCGAGGCGCGGACTGCTTCCTGATGCAGAGCCACACGGCTCCCATCAATAAGTGGATCATGGAGCAGTTGATCATGATTGACGCTCTGAAGCGGGCTTCCGCTCGGAGCATCACGGTGATCCTTCCGTTCTTCGGTTATGCCCGTCAGGACAAGAAGCACCGTGGCCGTGAGCCGATTTCGGCGCGTCTGGTGGCGGACCTGCTGAAGACGGCTGGTGCGGACCGGGTTCTCACGGTCGACCTGCACACCGACCAGATCCAGGGCTTCTTCGACGGCCCGGTGGACCACCTCTTCGCGCTGCCGGTCCTGGCGGACTACGTGGGCGCGAAGGTGGACCGGTCGAAGCTGACCGTGGTGTCGCCGGACGCGGGCCGGGTGCGGGTGGCGGACCGGTGGTGCGACCGGCTGGGCGCGCCGCTGGCGATCGTGCACAAGCGGCGGGACAAGGACGTCGCGAACCAGGTGACGGTGCACGAGGTCGTCGGTGATGTGGAGGGCCGGGTGTGCGTCCTGGTCGACGACATGATCGACACCGGTGGCACGATCTGCGCCGCGGCGGACGCGCTGTTCGCGAACGGTGCGGAGGACGTCATCGTGACGGCGACGCACGGTGTGCTGTCGGGTCCGGCGGCGGACCGGCTGAAGAATTCGAAGGTGAGCGAGTTCGTCTTCACGAACACCCTGCCGACGCCGGGTGAGCTGGAGCTGGACAAGATCACGGTGCTGTCGATGGCGCCGACGATCGCGCGTGCGGTGCGTGAGGTGTTCGAGGACGGTTCGGTGACGAGCCTGTTCGAGGAGCAGGCCTGACGGTGCCGGTGCTGACGGTGCCGCCTGTCTGATGGTGCCGGTTGCCTGACGGTGCCGGCTGCGGCTGTCGCCGAGCGCGGCTGCCGGTGGGCGTCGAGCCTTGCGGGAAGCCCCCGGTGTCCGGAGTTCAGAACTCCGGACACCGGGGGCTTCCGTGTGTGCGGGGTCCCGCGGTGATGGCGCCGGGTGATCGGTTTGGGGGGCGGCCGGGCGGCCGGGTAGAATCAGCGGGTTGCTCGGCGAGGGACACCGCTCACATGAGTGGTGGTCCGTTATCGACGCGCTCTTCGTAGCAGGTCTGTCGTGGGCCGGGTGACGGCCGTCGGATCCATGCTTCCCCCGGAAGCACCACCTGCGAGGAGCGCAGTCATGGCTGAGTACAAGATTTCCGCTGAGGCCCGTACGGAGTTCGGCAAGGGTGCGTCCCGCCGCAACCGCGTCGTCGGCAAGGTCCCGGGTGTCATCTACGGTCACGGCGCCGAGCCGTCGCACGTGCTGATCCCGGCGCACGACCTGATGATGGCCCTGAAGACCCCGAACGTCCTGATCAACCTGCAGGTCGACGGCAAGTCCCAGCTCGTGATCCCGAAGGCCGTGCAGCGCGAGGCCATCCGCGGCTTCCTGGTCCACGTCGACCTGCTGGTCGTGCGGAAGGGCGAGAAGGTCACCGTCGAGGTGCCGATCCACGTCGAGGGCGACCTGGCGCCGGGCGGCAACCTGCTCGAGCACGTGCTGAACGCGCTGCCGGTCGAGACCGAGGCGACCCACATCCCGGAGGGCGTGACCGTCTCCGTGGAGGGCCTGGAGGCCGGTGCCTCGATCCACGCCAAGGACATCACCCTGCCGAAGGGCACCTCCCTGGCCGTCGAGGAGGACGCGGTGGTCCTCCAGGTCCTGGCCGCGCAGGCCGAGGAGCCGGCGGGCGAGGAGGCCGAGGAGGGCGAAGAGGCCGCCGAGGCCTGATCGTCCCGGATTCTTCCGAGGTGTCGGCAGCCGCCCCGCTCCGCTGGAGCGGGGCGGCTGTCGTGCAGGGCGGCCGGGCGCGGGGCACCGTACGATCCGGCCGGTACGGGACGGTTCGATCCGCAGCAGGAGAGACGTAGATGAGCGACGTGGACAGCCCCTGGCTCGTGGTGGGTCTGGGCAATCCGGGGCCGGAGTACGCGGCGAACCGTCACAATGTGGGCTTCATGGTGGCGGATCTGCTGGCGGAGCGGATCGGCGGCCGGTTCAAGGCGCACAAGTCGCGTGCGCAGGTGGTGGAGGGGCGGTTCGGTCCGCCGGGGCCGTCGAGCCGCCGGGTGATCGTGGCGAAGCCGATGTCGTTCATGAACCTGTCGGGCGGCCCGGTGTCGGCGCTGCGGGACTTCTACAAGGTCCCGCTCGCCCATGTCGTGGCGGTCCACGACGAGCTGGACATCGACTACGGGGCGCTGCGGCTGAAGCTGGGCGGCGGGGACAACGGCCACAACGGTCTGAAGTCGATCACGAAGGCGCAGGGTCCGGACTATCACCGGGTGCGGTTCGGGATCGGGCGTCCGCCGGGCCGGATGGACGTGGCGTCGTTCGTGCTGAAGGACTTCTCCGGGGCGGAACGCAAGGAGCTGGGGTACTTCGTGGACCGGGCGGCGGACGCGGTGGAGGGTCTGATGCTGGACGGTCTGGAGCGGGCTCAGGGTACGTACAACTCTTAAGGGGACAGCCCCGCCCAAGGTGCCGACCTGAGGTTGACCCAGCGTTCAGCTATGGCCAAGGATCGCCGCCATGGTCAGATCCTCGACGAAGCGCAGCCGGGTGAGACGGGCGGGTGAAAGCGCCTTCGGGCTGCTGCTGCTCGGTAGGAATCTGCTGATGGCGGCGGTCGCCCTGGTCATTCTGGTGGCAGGGGTCTGGACGTCGTGGGGGACGGCGCAGTACTCGATGCTGACGAAGGGCCGGGAGCTGGGCACGATGACGGTGGCCCGGTGCGGTGAGAAGTCGTGCACGGGCCCGTTCGTGGCGACGGGGACCGGCGGGCGGGACCGGCGGAAGGTGTCGGTCGACGAGGCGGTCACGCACCGGGAGGGCGAGCGGCTGCTCGTCGCGGTGAAGCCGGGGACGGACGAGGTGGTGCGGACCGGCTGGGGCGGGGTGCTGCACGCCTGGGTGCCGCTGGCGGGCGCACTGATGCTGGCGGCCGTGGTGGTGGCGGGTGGCTTGCGGATGCGCCGGACGGCGTGGGGGCTCGGAATCGCGGGTGTGGCGCTGATGGGCGTGTCATTCGCGGTGCTCTGAGCGGACATCCCCGGGCACACAGCCCTGGGCACACAGCCCTGAGCGCCTGTCCCGAAAGCACACAGCCCGGAGCGCGCATCCCAGATGCACACAGCCCGGAGCACACAGCCCGGAGCGCATCCCAGAGCACACAGTCCTGAACCCGCATCCCAGAGCACGCATCCGGAGCGCGTATCGCTGCACGCGCTCCCTGAGGGCCGGCCAGTCCGGCCACGCGTCACCGACCGCGCATCGCTCCCAGCACGCATCAGGGGCCGGCCCGCACGGGCCGGCCCCTGATGCTTTCCGCTCGGAGGCGCGTCAGCCGGTGTTGCGGAGGCCGGCCGCCACACCGTTGACGGTGAGCAGCAGGGCGCGGGAGAGCAGCGGGTCGGGCTCCTCGCCGCGCTCGGTCTCGGCGCGCTGCCGGTGCAGCAGCGAGACCTGGAGGTAGGAGATCGGGTCGAGGTAGGCGTCGCGGACCCGGAAGGTCTGCTGGAGCTCGGGCTGGGAGTCGAGGAGTTCCGTGCCGCCGGTGATGCGGAGGACTTCCTTGACGGTGAGCTCGTGCTCGGCCCGGATGACGTCGAAGACGTGCTTGAGGTCGTCGGGGACGAGGGTGTCGACGTAGTGCTCCGCGATCCGCAGATCGGTCTTGGCCAGCGTCATTTCGACGTTGGACAGGAAGTTGCGGAAGAAGTGCCAGTGCTGGTGCATCTCGTCGATGACGGTGTCCAGGCCGGCTTCGCGTGCGGCCTTGAGGCCCGATCCGACGCCGAACCAGCCGGGGACGATCTGCCGGGACTGGGTCCAGCCGAACACCCACGGGATGGCCCGCAGTCCGTCGAGTCCGGCGCCGCTGTCGGGGCGCCGGGAGGGCCGGGAGCCCAGGTGCAGGTCGGCGAGCTGGTCGACGGGGGTGGAGGCGAAGAAGTACGCGGGCAGGTCCGGGTCCTCGACGAGCCGGCGGTAGGCGCTGTGGGCGGCGTCGGAGACGGTGTCCATGGCCGCGTCCCAGCGGGTCAGCGCCTCGTCGGACTGGCGGGGCGCGGTGTGCAGCGCGGAGGCCTGGAGGGTGGCGGCGACGGTGAGTTCCAGGTTCTCCCGGGCCAGGGACGGCACGAGGTACTTGTCGGAGATGACCTCGCCCTGCTCGGTGACCTTGATCTCGCCGTCGAGGGTGCCCCACGGCTGGGCGAGGATCGCGTCGTGGGAGGGGCCGCCGCCGCGGCCGACGGTGCCGCCGCGGCCGTGGAAGAGGCGCAGCCGCACGCCGTAGCGGTGGGCGACGTCGCGGAGCCGGCGCTGGGCGCGGTGGATCTCCCACTGGGAGGTGGTGATGCCGCCGAACTTGGAGGAGTCGGAGTAGCCGAGCATCACTTCCTGGACGTCGCCGCGGAGGGCGACGAGCCGCCGGTAGGAGGGGTCGGCGAGCATCTCGTCGAGGATGCGGTCGGCCTCCTTGAGCTCGTCGGTGGTCTCCAGCAGCGGGACGATGCCGATCCTGGCCCAGCCGGCGTGGAGGTCGACGAGTCCGGCCTCGCGGGCGAGGACGGCGGCGGCGAAGACGTCGTCGGCGCCCTGGCACATGGAGATGATGTAGGACTCGACGACCTCGGGGCCGAACTGTTCGAGGGCTTCGCCGATGGTGGTGAACACGCCGAGGGTCTTGGCGCCGCCGGCGTCGAGCGGGGCGTGCTGCGGGGCGAGCGGGCGGCGGGAGCGGAGTTCCTTGGCGAGGAGCTTGCGCCGGTAGTCGCGCGGCATGTCGGCGTACCGCCAGGACTCCTCGCCGAGCCGGTCGAAGAGCTGGCCGAGGGCGTGGTGGTGGGCGTCGGCGTGTTCGCGGACGTCCATGGTGGCGAGCTGGAGCCCGAAGGCGGCCAGGGTGCGGATGGTGCGGTCCATGCGGCCGTCGGCGAACAGCCCGCCGCGGTGGGCGCGCAGGGATTCCTGGACGAGGGTGAGGTCGTCGAGGAGTTCGGCGGTGCCCAGGTAGTCGCGGCCGGGCTCGTGGGGGGTGCCCTTGGCGAGCCGTTCGCGGGTGTTGAGGAGCTTCTGCCGGATGCAGGTGACCTTGAGCCGGTAGGGCTCCTCGGAGTTGAGGCGCTTGTAGCGGGGGCTGATCTCGGGGAGCAGCTCCAGGTCGGTGCGGAGCGAGGTGGTGAGTTCCTCGGTGGCGCCGGTGTAGCGGATGGAGTTGGAGAGCAGGCCGCGGAGCTGGTCGACGAGTTCCAGGGCGTCGGAGATGCCGTGCTCGTGCTGGAGGATCAGCACCTCGCGGGTGACGGCGGGGGTGACGTTGGGGTTGCCGTCGCGGTCGCCGCCGATCCAGGTGCCGAAGGTGAGGGGGCGGGTGCCGGACGGCAGCTCGACGCCGACCCGGTCGAGCTCGGCGGCGAGGTCCTCGAGGACGTCGCCGACGGCTCCGGCGTGCAGCTCGTCGAGGTAGTAGATGGCGTTGCGGGCCTCGTCGGCGGGCTCGGGGCGGGCGACGCGGAGTTCGTCGGTCTGCCAGACGAGGTCGATGTTCTCGGCGAGGCGGAGGTCGGCGCGGCGGCGGTCGCCGCTGTCCGCGGGCTCCTCCAGCAGGGCGGCGATCCGGCGGAGCTTGTTGAGGACGCTGCGGCGGGCGGCCTCGGTGGGGTGTGCGGTGAAGACGGGGCGCACGGTGAGATGCGCCACGGTGGCCCGCAGGTGCTCGGGGTCGGCGTCCTTGAGCCGGTCGGCGGTGCGGGCGAGGAGGCCGCCCTCGGCGGCGCGGCGGGCGCGGAGCTCCTTGCCGCGGTGGACCTGCTCGGTCACGTTCGCGAGGTGGAAGTAGGTGGAGAACGCCCGTACGAGCTTGCCGGCGGTCTCCAGGTCGGTCTCCCCGAGCAGCTGTGCGGCGGCCTCACCGTCCGTACGGGTGAGGGCACGCACACGTTCGACGAGATCGAGGAGTGCGGGGCCCTCCTGGCGCACGAGGGTTTCCCCGAGCAGGTCTCCCAGGCGGCGGATATCGGCTCGCAGCGCGGCGTTGTCGCTGGTCTCGGGGGTGATGTCGGCACTGCTCACAGGTGCGGCTCCTTGCAGGGGATGAGCACGTCTGGCGGGGTGCGGACCGCGCTGTCCGACGGTCACCAGGATAGGTGGCCGCTGCCACGCCGTTTCACAGCCCTCTTGCCCGTTCATCGAGCCCTGCCATACTTACGAAGCCGTAGGTTACGGTTCCGTAGCCAGATTCCGTTTCCATAGCCCGAGCTTCCAGCCCGACGAGGGACGCCCGCATGACCACAAGCCCCGATGTGATCGACGACGCCCCGACGTCCGCCGACACCGACCTCGCCACGCTCGGCGGGGACAGCAAGAGATCGATCGAGCAGCTCGCTCTGCTCCTGTTCATCACGGTTCCGTTTGTGGCGCTCGTCGCCGCGGTGCCGCTGGCCTGGGGCTGGGGGGTGAGCTGGCTGGACCTGGGCCTGATGGTGTTCATGTACTACCTGGGGTGCCACGGGATCACGATCGGTTTCCACCGGTATTTCACCCACGGCTCCTTCAAGGCGAAGCGCCCGCTGCGGATCGCGCTGGCGATCGCCGGGTCGATGGCGGTCGAGGGGCCGCTGGTGCGCTGGGTGGCCGACCACCGCAAGCACCACAAGTTCTCCGACGCCGAGGGCGACCCGCATTCGCCGTGGCGGTTCGGCGAGACGGTGCCCGCACTGATGAAGGGCCTGTGGTGGGCCCACATCGCATGGATGTTCGACGAAGAGCAGACGCCGCAGCAGAAGTACGCCCCGGACCTGGTCAAGGACCCGGTGATCCGCCGGATCTCCCGCCAGTTCGTCTACTGGACGGTGCTGTCGCTGGCGCTGCCGCCGCTGGTGGGCGGCCTGGTGACGTGGTCCTGGCAGGGCGCGCTCACCGCGTTCTTCTGGGGCTCGCTGGTGCGGGTCGCGCTGCTGCACCACGTGACGTGGTCGATCAACTCGATCTGCCACGCGGTCGGCAAGCGGCCGTTCAAGTCCCGGGACAAGTCGGGCAACGTCTGGTGGCTGGCGGCGCTGTCGTGCGGTGAGTCGTGGCACAACCTGCACCACGCGGACCCGACCTCCGCCCGGCACGGCGTGATGCGCGGACAGATCGACTCCAGCGCCCGGATCATCCGCTGGTGCGAGAAGCTGGGCTGGGCGTACGACGTCCGCTGGCCGACCGCCGAGCGCATCGACTCCCGCCGCAAGGCCGACCCGGGCAAGGCCGAGGACGCGAAGGCGGCATGATTGACGGCGTGGCGATCGACAGCAGCAGTGAGAAGGACCGGGCCTCCGCCTCCGGAGGCCGCCGCGCCCGCCGGGTGCGGATGACCGGCAAGGAACGCCGGGAGCAGCTGCTGGACATCGGCCGCACGCTCTTCGCCGAGAAGGGCTTCGAGGGCACGTCGGTGGAGGAGATCGCGGCGAAGGCCGGGGTGTCCAAGCCGGTGGTCTACGAGCACTTCGGCGGCAAGGAGGGGCTGTACGCCGTCGTCGTGGACCGCGAGATGCGGCAGCTGCTGGACATGGTGACCGGGGCGCTGACCGCGGGCCATCCCCGGGAGCTGCTGGAGCAGGCGGCGTTCGCGCTGCTGGACTACATCGAGACCTACACGGACGGCTTCCGCATTCTGGTGCGGGATTCCCCGGTCGCCCAGTCCACGGGCACCTTCGCCTCCCTGATCAGCGATATCGCCACGCAGGTGGAGGACATCCTGGGGCTGGAGTTCAAGGCCCGGGGCTTCGAGCCGAAACTGGCGCCGCTGTACGCGCAGGCGCTGGTCGGCATGGTGGCGCTGACCGGCCAGTGGTGGCTGGATGTGCGGAAGCCGAAGAAGGCCGAGGTGGCGGCGCACCTGGTGAATCTGGCCTGGCACGGTCTGGACGGCCTGGAGCCGAAGCCCCGGCTCGTCGGTCACCGGCGGAACTGAGGCGGTACCGGAAGCCGGGGCGCGGGCGGCTCTATATTCCGGGCCGCGCCTTTCCGGCTTTCCGTAACGGCCGCACCGCGCCGGCGGCGGACCGGTAACCGCCGCGGGCGGCGAGCACCGGCGGTTCCGGGATCCCGGTCGTACCGATTGCCCTGGCGCGGACGGCGCGGAGGAGGCCCTCGGCTCCGGACGGCGCGGCCGGGCGGACATGACCGATGGCGCTGATCATCAGGTGAGCCTCCGGGCGACGGCGAAGATCCGCCGGAAGGGGAAGACCGTGCCGTGCGGGCCGGGCGGGTAGGCCTTGCGGAGCAGGTCGCGGTACTGGCCGAGGAATTCCTCGCGGGCCGGCCCGTCGTCGGCGAGAACGGTCAGCACCGGCCGCAGGGCGGTGCCCTTCACCCAGTCCAGGACGGGGTCCTCGCCCTGGAGCAGCTGGATGTAGGTGGTCTCCCAGGCGTCGGCGTCGAAGCCGAGGTCGGTGAGCCGGGTCAGGTACTCCCAGGGTTCGAGGACGTGGACGAAGCGCCGTCCGTGGCTGCCGAGCCGGTCCCGCCACTGAGGGGTGTCGCAGAGTTCGCCGAGCAGCGCGTGGCTGGGAGAGACGAAGTTGCCGGGGACCTGGAAGGCGAGGACGCCGCCGGGCGTGAGGGCGTCGGCCCAGGCGGGGAAGGACTCGGTGTGCCGGGGGACCCACTGGAGGGCGGCGTTGGAGACGATCAGGTCGTACGGCTCCTCGGGGACCCAGCGGGCGGCGTCGGCGGACCGGAAGTCGAGGCTGCCGCCGCCCGGGGTGGGGCCGGCGTACCGGGCGGCCTGGGCGAGCATGTCGGCGGAGTTGTCGAGGCCGGTGATGCGGGCGTCGGGCCAGCGGTCGGCGAGCAGGGTGGTGACGTTGCCGGGGCCGCAGCCGAGGTCGGCGATGCGGGCCGGACGATTGCCGGACGGCAGCTCGGGTATGCGGTGGAGCAGGTCGTGGAACGGGCGGGTCCGATGGCCGGAGTGGCGGAGGTATTGATCCGGGTCCCATATGGGTTCTGGCACAGGTGTTGCCCCCTTGCTGAGCGGACGGGCCGGAAGCGGAGTCGCTTCACGCGCCGACGATGCCCATACGTTGACCAGAATATCTCTTGACGTCAAGAGACTTCACGTCGACAGACCTACTACACTGATCGCCATGGAGGACGAGGTCGATCGGCTGGTCGCGGCGTGGCGCCGGGAGCGCCCTGATCTCGACGTGGAACCCCTGGAGGTGCTGAGCCGGGTCAGCCGGCTCGCGCGGCACCTCGACCGGGCCCGTCGGCTGGCGTTCGCCGAGCACGGCCTGGAGCCCTGGGAGTTCGATGTCCTCACCGCACTGCGCCGGGCCGGGAACCCGTACCAGCTCTCGCCGGGGCAGCTGCTCACCCAGACCCTGGTCACCTCCGGCACCATGACCAACCGCATCGACCGGCTGGCCAAGAAGGGCCTGGTCGAGCGGCTGCCCGACCCCAGCGACCGGCGCGGCGTGCTGGTCCGGCTGACCGCGGAGGGGCAGGACCGCGCCGACCGCTCCCTGGCCGGGCTGCTCGACCAGGAACGGGCCATCCTCGCCCGGCTGTCCCGCGGCGAGCAGGGCGAACTGGCCGGACTGCTACGCCAGTTGACCGCCCCGTTCGACAACGTCCCCGGCTAGGTCGACGGGGCCCACGCCGGCCCGGCGGGCCAGTGCCACCGCCGCGAGGGTGGAGTGCACCCCGAGCTTGCCCAGCACGTTCTGCATATGGGTGCGGACCGTGTGCGGGGAGAGGAAGAGGCGCTCGGCCACGGCCTTCCGGCCCAGCCCGGCGACCATGCAGCGCAGCACCTCGCGCTCCCGCGGGGTCAGCGACTCCACCAGCCGCTCGCTCTCCGTCCGGTGCTTGCGGGCCGCGGTCAACTCCCGCAGCACACCGGTGAGCAGGGCCGGCGGCAGATGCGTCTCCTCCCGCAGCACCCCGCGGATGACGGAGAGCAGCCGGGACAGCGAGCAGTCCTTGGCGACCCAGCCGGAGGCACCGGCCTGGAGGGCCGCGGCGGCGCGGCGCGGGTCGTCGCGCTCGGCGATGACCACGGTGCGCACCCCCGGCTGGCCCGAACGGACCCCGGCGACCAGCGATATCCCGTCCACCGCGCCCTCGCCGACGGCCTCGGGCACCGCGCCGAAGGCTCCCCGGCCGTCCGGGGGCGGGACGGCGCCCAGGTCGGCGTCGACCAGCAGGACGTCGAACCGGCGCCCCTCCGTGGCCGCGCGGTCCAGACAGCGCAGCGCGGCGGGACCGCTGCCGGCCGCCGACACCTCCACATCCGGTTCGGCCGCCAGGGCCGCGGCGAGCGACTCGGCGAAGATGCGGTGGTCGTCCACCACCAGGACCCGGATCCGTGACATAAAGCCCCCCATGTCTCGGGGTGACGGGCAAAGTGGGTACGGCGCACGCGGCGGAGAACCACATGGGTCGCACGGCCGCCGCCGTGCTGTGACTGCCCCGCCCCGGGCGCCGTACCGACTGTCTCGCCCCCTGAACAGCACCGGCCCCCACCGGTGCTGAGCATCAGAGTACGGCGGCACCGGTGTGAGGGAAGGCGATTGGGAAAACTGTTTGCGCTGGCCGCCCAGGGTGAGCCGGATGCCCGGCCCGGGCCGCCGCTGGCCGGCGCCCGCCGGACGCCGGCCCCGGAACGGCCGGGCACGACGGATACGGGCCTCTCCCCCCGGTGCCCCCACCGCCCCGGGCACACCCGCCGACGGCGCGGGGCGCGGCCTGCCTCCTCGTCGTGCACACGGGGTCCCGAGCGGCGGCCCGGCAGGGCGCACCCGGCACCCCGCCCGGGCGGAACGCCCTGCTCAGCGGCGCCGGGAACGGTTCGGCGGGCCGGCCGCGCGCCCCGGCCGGCCCGGCGTCAGGCCGGGCGGCGTCAGGCCAGGCGGCGGGCGCCCGCCGAGGGCACGGCCGGGAAGATCCGCGGGGCCCGCAGACCCGCGGCGGCGAAGGCTTCGGTGACCGCCGCGGCGACGGCGTCCGCGTCCGCCTCCGTGACCAGGACGACCGCCGAACCGCCGAAGCCGCCGCCGGTCATCCGGGCGCCCAGTGCGCCCGCCGCGTTCGCCGCCTCGACGACCAGGTCCAGTTCGGCGCAGGAGACCTCGAAGTCGTCGCGCAGCGAGGCGTGTCCGGCGGTGAGCACCGGCCCGATGGAACGGGTGTCCCCCGCGTCCAGCAGGGCGATGACCTGCTGGACGCGCGCGTTCTCGGTGACCACATGACGGACGTAGCGGCGCACGGTGGGGTCGTGCAGTTGCCCCAGGGCCTCGCCCAGGTGCTCCGGTACAACGTCCCGGAGAGCGTGCACGCCCAGCGCACGCGCCCCCTCTTCACAGCCCTCGCGCCGCTGGGCATACGCCCCGTCGCCGAGTTCGTGCTGCACCCGGGTGTCGACGACCAGCAGCCGCAGGCCCTCGGCGGCGAGATCGAAGGGGACCTGCCGCTGGGAGAGGTCGCGGGTGTCGAGGTAGAGGGCGTGGCCCGCGGTGCAGCAGGCGGCGGCCGTCTGGTCCATGATCCCGACGGGCACGCCGACGAAGACGTTCTCCGCGCGCTGGCAGAGCCGGGCCAGCTGCCAGGTCTTCAGCCCCAGCTCGAACAGGTCGTTGCAGGCGACGGCGGTGACGACCTCGAGAGCCGCGGAGGAGGACAGCCCGGCGCCGGTCGGCACCGTGGATTCGAGGTGCAGGTCCAGGCCGGTGACCGGGTGGCCCGCGTCGCGCAGCGCCCACACCACGCCGGCCGGGTAGCCGGCCCAGTCCTTGCGCCCGCCGGGCGTGAGCTCGTCGGCGCGGAGTTCCACGACGCCGCCCGGCACGTCGGCCGAGTGCAGCCGCAGCAGCCCGTCGGTGCGCCGGGAGACGGCGGCGACGGCCGTGCGCGGCAGCGCGAGCGGCAGCACGAACCCGTCGTTGAAGTCGGTGTACTCACCGATGAGGTTCACCCGCCCGGGAGCGGCCCACACCCCCTCGGGCGCGGCGCCGTACAGCTCCCGGAACGCGGCGGCGAGCGGGTCGGTCACGCTTCGTTCTCCCGCTTCTGCGCGAAGGTCCACGCGTCGGCGACGATGCCCGCGAGGTCGGCGCGGCCCGGCTGCCAGCCGAGGAGGGCGCGGGCCCGGTCGGCGGAGGCGACGAGGACGGCCGGGTCCCCGCCGCGGCGGGGGGCGACGACCTCGGGGATCGGGTGGCCGGTGACGCGGCGGACGGTCTCGACGACCTCGCGGACGGAGAAGCCGTTGCCGTTGCCGAGGTTGCAGATCAGGTGCTCGCCCGGGCGGGCGGCGTCCAGCGCGAGGAGGTGGGCCTCGGCGAGGTCCGCGACGTGGATGTAGTCGCGGACGCAGGTCCCGTCGGCGGTCGGGTAGTCGTCGCCGAAGACGGAGATGGCCTCGCGCCGGCCCTGGGCGACCTGGAGGACGAGCGGGATCAGGTGCGACTCGGGGTCGTGCCGCTCGCCGTACTCGCCGTACGCACCGGCGACGTTGAAGTAGCGCAGCGAGACGGCCGCCAGGCCGTGTGCTGCGCACTCGCCGCCGATCATGTGGTCGACGGCGAGCTTGGAGGCGCCGTAGGGGTTGGTCGGCGCGGTGACGGCGTCCTCGCGGATGGGGGTGGTGTCGGGCTCGCCGTAGGTGGCGGCCGTGGAGGAGAAGACGAGGGTGCGGACCCCGGCCTCCCGCATCGCGGCGATCAGCTCGGTGGTGCCGCCGACGTTGTTCCGCCAGTACTTCTCGGGGTTCACCACGGACTCCCCGACCTGTGAGAAGGCCGCGAAGTGCAGGACGCCGTCGTAGGAGGCGTCGAGCCGGGCCGCGCCGTCCGGAGCGGTCAGGTCCTGGACGCGTCCCTCGACGAACTCGGCGTCCGCCGGAACCGCCGCGCGGTGGCCGGTGGACAGGTCGTCCAGCACGGTGACCTGGTGGCCCGCCTCCAGAAGATGCGCCGCGACGACGCTGCCGACATAGCCGGCGCCCCCGGTGACCAGGTACTTCTTCCGCCGTTCCGGCTGCTCGCCCTGCTGCCCGTTGCTCACTGGTTCGCTACCTCTCGCAGTCGCTCGGCCGCGGCCTCCGGCGGCACATCGTTGATGAACACATTCATGCCGGATTCGGAACCCGCGAGAAACTTCAGCTTGCCGGAAGTGCGGCGAATGGTGAAAAGCTCGAGGTGGAGTGCGAAGTCCGCGCGGTCCGCGCCCCGGCCCTCCCAGCCGCCGAACGGCGCCTGGTGCCAGGCCGAGATGTACGGGGTCGGCGGTTCGCCCGCGCCGAAGATCCGGTCGAAGCGCCGCAACAGTTCCAGATAGAGCTGTGGAAACTCTGTGCGCGCGGCGTCGTCCAGCGCCGGCAGGTCCGGCACCCGGCGCCGGGGGTAGAGGTGCACCTCGTACGGCCAGTGGGCGGCCCGGGGCACGAACGCCGTCCAGTGCTCCCCCTCCAGCACGATCCGCCGGCCGTCGGCGCGTTCGTCCGCCACGACGTCGTCGAAGAGGTTCCGGCCGGTGCGCTCCCGGTGCGCGGCGAGGGAGCGCAGCATCAGCTCGGTGCGGGGCGTGGTGAAGGGGTAGGCGTAGATCTGGCCGTGCGGGTGGCCGAGGGTGACCCCGATCTCCGCGCCGCGGTTCTCGAAGCAGAAGACCTGCTCGACGGCGGGCAGCCGGGACAGGGCGGCGGTGCGGTCGGTCCAGGCGTCGAGGACGAGACCGGCCCGCTCCTCGGTGAGGTCGGCGAACGAGGCGCGGTGGTCGGAGGTGAAGCAGACGACCTCGCAGCGGCCGGAGTCGCCGGCCAGGGAGGGGAAGCGGTTCTCGAAGACGGCGACGTCGTAGTCGTCGGCGGGGATCTCGCTGTCCCGGCCCGGGCGGGACGGGCAGAGCGGGCAGGCGTCGGCCGGGGGGTGGTAGGTGCGGGTCTGCCGGTGCGAGGCGATGACCACCCGGTCGCCGAGGAGCGGGTCGAGGCGGACCTCCGAGGCGGTGGCGACCTCGGGGAGCGGCCTGCGGTCGGGGGTGTCGCGCACCGCGTCGTCGTGGAGGTCGTAGTAGATGAGCTCACGGCCGTCCGCGAGCCGGGTCGCCGTCTTCTTCATCCGAGGCCCCCTCGGCCACATCTTGCAAACATAAACAAACACAGTTAATCACAAGCCAACAGCCGGACCAATGCCGTGAGGCCACCCCGGGCAAAGCCCCGCATAGGGCGCGCGATCATCACGGACGAACAACAGGCCCCACCAGAACCATTCACGTTCGGACCACATGGGCGTACGTTTCTGTTCGTTCCGGTCCCGGCCTGCGGGCCGCGGCCGACGGGCGTCCCCGTCCTCCCGAAGAGAGTGATCCATGGACCATCTGGCCGCAGGGCTCCGGCTCCCCACCAACGCGCTCGACTACACCATCCTCGGCATCTACTTCGCCGTCGTGCTCGGCGTCGGATTCGCCGCCCGGAGGAGCGTGCGGACGAGCCTCGACTTCTTCCTCTCCGGGCGGTCCCTCCCCGCCTGGGTCACCGGCCTCGCGTTCGTCGCCGCCAACCTCGGCGCCCTGGAGATCCTGGGCATGGCGGCGAACGGCGCCCAGTACGGCGCGTACACCGTGCACTGGTACTGGGTCGGCGCCATCCCGGCGATGGTCTTCCTCGGCCTGGTGATGATGCCCTTCTACTACGGCTCGAAGGTGCGGTCCGTCCCGGAGTTCCTGCTGCACCGCTTCGGACCGTCCTCGTACCTGCTCAGCTCGGTCATCTTCTCCGTGGCGTCCGTGCTGGTCGCGGGCGTCAACCTGTACGCGATGGCGATCGTGATCGAGGCGCTGATCGGCTGGCCGCAGTGGGTGGCGATCGTCGTGGCCGGCTTCTTCGTCCTGGCCTACATCACCCTCGGCGGGCTCTCCTCCGCCATCTACAACGAAGTGCTGCAGTTCTTCGTGATCCTCGCCGCGCTCATCCCGCTCACCGTCGTCGGCCTCAAGCGGGTCGGCGGCTGGGACGGGCTCACCGACAAGCTCACCGGCGCGCACGGGGACCACTTCATCAGCGCCTGGGAGGGCACCGGCATCGGCTCCTCCAACCCGCTGGGCGCCAACTGGCTCACCATCGTGCTCGGTCTCGGCTTCTGCCTGAGCTTCGGCTACTGGACGACCAACTTCGCCGAGGTGCAGCGCGCGCTCTCCGCCAAGAACCTCTCCGCCGCGAAGCGCACCCCGCTCATCGCCGCGTTCCCCAAGATATTCATTCCGCTGGTCGTGGTCCTGCCCGGGCTGATCGCCCTGGTCATGGAGCCGGACCTGGGCAAGGAGGGCAGCGGGCTGGAGTACAACGACGCGATCCCGGTGCTCATGCGCGACCTGCTGCCGAACGGTGTGCTGGGCATCGCCGTGACCGGTCTGCTGGCCGCCTTCATGGCCGGCATGGCGGCCAACGTCTCGTCGTTCAACACGGTGTTCACCAACGACATCTGGGCCGCGTACGTCGTGCGGGGCCGGGAGGACCGGTACTACCTGGCGACCGGGCGCGTGGTGACGGCGGCCGGTGTGCTCGGCGGCATGGGCACCGCGTTCATCGCCTCCTCGTTCAGCAACATCATGAACTATCTGCAGACGCTGTTCTCGTTCTTCAACGTGCCGCTGTTCTGCGTCTTCATCATCGGCATGTTCTGGAAGCGGGCCACCGCCGCGGCCGGGTTCTGGGGGCTGCTCACCGGCACCGTCGCCGCGATGGTCAACTACTTCTGGCTCTACAAGGAGGGTGTCATCGACATCCCCAGCGACCAGGGGGCCAACTTCGTCTCCGCGATCGTGGCGTTCGTGGTGGGCGGCGTGGTGATGGTCGGGGTGTCCCTGTTCACGAAGCCCAAGCCGGTCGAGTCGCTGGCCGGCCTGGTGTACGGCACCACCTCGCCCGGTATGGCCGAGCCCCCGGCGGCGGGAGACGAGGCCTGGTACCGGAAGCCCGCCCTGCTGGGCTGGGGCGCGATCATCCTCGCCGCCCTCTGCTACGTCCCGTTCTCCATCTGAGGCCGAGGTAACACACCATGAGCGAGTACGAGTACCAGCAGCAGGTCGAGGAGCTCGAGCAGGAGTCCGCGACCGCGGCCCGGCTCTTCGACGTGCGGCGCATCATCGGCGGGCTGTTCGTCGTCTACGGCGTCATCGTCACCGTCGCCGGCATCACCGCCTCCGAAGCGGACCTGAAGAAGGCCCAGGACATCAACATCAACCTCTGGACGGGCCTGTCGATGCTCGCCCTGGGGCTGGCGTTCCTGCTCTGGCTGAAGCTGCGGCCCGCGGTGCCTCCGCCGCCGCTGCCGGAGGCAACGGAGCAGGAGACGCCGTAGCGGAGCGGTCCGGTGCGGCCGGGCCCGGATGCCAGGGGGTGTCGTGGGTTCCGGCCGCCTCCCAACTGGACGGCCGCACCTGGTACTTCGGCTTCCCCTTGGCGTCCTTCCCCTGCTCATCGGCGTGTTAGCCGGGTGTTAGCGGAGCGGCAGCCTCCCGACAGCGGCCCCGAGCAGAGTGGTGACGTACCGAGGAGACACAAGACCGACTGTCCTGGGGGGACCCGAAATGAGCTTCGACACCACTGCCCGCACCGCTCGTCGCCGCACCCTGCGCGTTGCCGCCGCGGCCCTGGTCGCGGCCGCCGGCCTGACCCTGACCGCCTGCTCCGGCTCGGACAACGCCGGCGCGAAGCCCGCAGGCCGGACGGACACGAGCGCGGCCGCCGCCCAGTCCGGTGAGACGGGCTCCTCCGCCGGAGCCGAGGTCGGCACCAAGGCGGGCACCGCGAAGCAGCCGGGCAGCTCGCCCACCGCCAACGGCGGCAAGGCGGCATCCCCGGTCCGCACCCAGCCCCTGGCGGACGGCATCAGCAAGGCCGAGATCACCAAGCTCGGCGACCAGCACTACCGCGCCAGGATCGTCGCCCGCGGTTCGGTCCTGGCCACGCTGGACACGAAGGACGGCGACGCCGGGCTCGACGCCAACGACATGTTCGTCACGCTCACGCTGGACGGCCAGGTCCATTCCTGGATGGGCGGCGGACACCAGGGACCGGGCACCTTCAAGATCGCGGGCGGCTGGACGGCCAAGGTCACGAAGGTCGGCGAGCAGGGGTACCGCGCGCAGATCATCGGTCACGACGGTGTCGCCGCCACGCTGGAGGCGACCGAGCACGACGCCGGGCTCGACGCCAACGGCGTGTACATCGTGCTCAGCACCCGCGGTCTGATCAGCGCCCACGAGTAAGGGGTCTATGAGCGCCCGGCGGCCCCGCCCTGCTCATCCGGCCGGGGCCCCGCCGGTGCGCCGGCCCGCTCCAGCAGCCCGGTGCGGGCGGCGAGCGCCGCCGCCTCCAGCCGGGAGCCGACCCCCAGCTTCATCAGCACCCGCTGCACATGGGTCCGGGCGGTGCTCGACGCGATGCCCATCCCGGCCGCGATCAGCCGGGTGTCCTCGCCCTCCGCGACCCGCACCAGCACCTCGACCTCGCGGGGGGTGAGCATCTCCAGCAGCCGCGCCGCCTCGTCGTCCGGCTGCACCGCCGGGTTGAGGAGCTCGGCGAAGGCGCCCTGGAGCAGCTGCGGGGCGACGGCCGCCTCCCCGGCGCGGGCCTTGACCATCGCGCGCTCGACGCCCTCGATCCGCTCGTCGTGCCGGACGTAGCCGGACGCCCCGGCGGCGAACGCCGCGGCGATCCCCCGCGAGCTGGTCACCGGTCCCAGCACCACCACCGCGACCTGCGGCCGCTCCCGCTTGATCCGGACCACCGGATCGAACGCCCCCGGGTCGGCCGGCGCCGCCGTCCCCAGCAGGCACACCTCCGGGGCCCTGCTGACCACCAGCTCGGCCGCCCCCGCACACGGCGCCGCCGCGGCCAGCACCCGGTGGCCTCTTAACTTCAGAGCCGAGGCCAGTGCCTCGGCGAGCAGCCGGTGGTCGTCGACCACCATGAGCCGTACGCCCATGAGCTCTCCCCCCAATCCCCCGAAGCCCCTGGGCCTCGTGTCCCCGGAAGCTACACGCTCGGCCGGAGCCACGTGCCCGATACCGGGGAGAAGCCTCACCGAATGCCGAAATCCCTGCCATTCAGGGCCGATAGGGGCTGGAACCGGACCGGCCCCGCCCGTACCCAGGGGTACGGACGGGGCCGGGAAGCCGGAGCGGAGAACCCGCGGCGACGGCTACGGGGCGCCGAACACCAGCCCGGCGTACTCCTTCTGACCGGGCAGCGGCTCCCGGTCGGTGGCGTACTTCTGGGTCATGTACAGCCGGTTGCCCTCGTAGACGAACGGCTGGTTGTCGGGCGAGTAGGCGCTCTCCGTCCGGGCCTCGGACTTCGGCATCTTCAGCAGCACCGACACGTCGTACGAGTCCGGGTCGATGCTCACGACCTGGCCGCCCTTGTCGAAGGTGGGCTTCACGTAGGCGATGACGTTGCCGTCGTCGTCCGTCCGCAGCGGCAGCATGGTGCGCTGTTCGCCCGCGGGGGCCTTGCCCGTGGACTTGCCGCTGTCCAGCCGGAATCCGACGATCTCGTTGGTCCGCCCGTACTCGGCCTGCCCCTTGTGCTCGCCGGTCGGCAGGTACAGGGAGTCCTTGGTCACGGCCACCAACCGGCAGCCCTCGACCTCGGAGCTCCTGCAGCGGGGGGCGTACTCCCCGCTCCGCGTCCCGATCTTGCTGCGCAGCTTGCCCGCCTTGCCGCTGTCGTCGATCGCCATGAAGTCCGAGACGGAGCTTCCGGTGTCGTCACCGGCGTCGACGCCGATGACCAGCGGATCGGTGGAGACCACATAGACGTCTTCGATGCCGCTGGGCAGCTTGTAGACCGAGGTCGGCGCGCCGGTGGCCGGGTTGAGCGACTGGACCTCCATATTGGGCTTGCTGTAGTCGCCGCAGCGCCGCACCGCGACCAGCCTGGTGCCGCCGCCGTAGCCGTCGTCGTCGCAGTCGGAGTCGGCCTTGGGCTGCCAGAGCCGCTTGCCGCCGAGGCTCCAGGCGGCGCCGCCGCCGGTGCCGCCGGCGGCGACCGTGCCCCCGCCGATGGTCACCTCGTCGAACCGGACCTTTTCGTCAGCGACCTTGACCGACTTCTGCCAGACCCTCGTGCCCTTCTTCAGGTCGAACACCCCGACCTCGGTGCAGCCCTGGTTCACCGTCTTCTTGGTGACCTTGGCCCCCTGGAAGAGGACGGCCACCTTGCCGTCCGCGGTGATGTGCGGCGACGCCCAGCAGATCGAACCGGCCAGCGGGATCTGCCACTTGCGGTGGGCGCCGGTGACGTCGTAGCCGACGATCTTGTCGACGTCGCCCTTGGCGAAGACCGTGTCGGTGACCCAGAGGCCCTCGGTCGTCACCTGCTCCTCGACCTCGGGCCGGGGGAGCTTGGCGAGCAGCTCGGCCTCGACAGCGGGTCCGGGCTTGCCGCCGCCCGAACCGCCGCTGTCGCCACCGCTGCCGCCGGAGGAGGTACCGGCCTCGTGCTTGGGGTCGTCGTCACCGCCGGCGGCCACGAACACCCCACCGACGACCAGCAGCAGCACGGCGACGACCGCGCCGACCACGAGGAACAGCGTGCGGCGGGAACCACCGGACTGCGGCGGCACACCGCCGCCCTGGAACTGCGCCTGCGGCGGGTACATGCCGTACGCCTGCTGGCCGTAGGGCTGCTGGGGCGGCTGGCCGTACGGCTGCTGGGGGTTGGGCTGCTGACCGTAGGGCTGCTGGCCGTAGGGCTGCTGCGCGTACGGCTGTTGGGGCTGCTGTCCGTACGACTGGGGGGCCGGGTAGCCGTAGGCCGGCTGACCGGGCTGACCGGGTTGGTCGCTCTGCTGTGGGGCCGGGTAGCCGTACGCCGGCTGGCCGGGCGCGCCGAAGCCGCCGCCCTGCGGCGGAGCCGGGGGCGGCGGTCCCTGCGGAGGCGCGGGGGGCGGTCCCTGCGGAGGCGGCGGGGTCTGGGGAGCCGGGCTCTGAGGCGCACTCTGCGGCGGCTGGGCCGGCGGCTGCTCGGGGCTCTGCGGCGTCTTCTCCAGCCGGGGGCTCACCGGCGGGGGGCTCTGCGGGGAGCCGTCCCCGGGCCCACCGCTCGGGGGCTGCTGCGGGTACCCGTAGGCGGGATCCTGGGGAGCACCGAAGCCGCCCTGCGGCGGATTCGGCGGCTGGGGCGGCTGTGACATCAGCTTTCCTCTTTTGCGCGGGTACACCACCCGACCGGTCTCCCCCGCGATCCTGGCCGGTTTTCGACCGTGCCAGGATGGAGCGAATCGGGCATGCATCCCCGCCGGTCAAACGGCAGTCGAGCGGGGCTTCTTTGTATCACCCGGCTCCGACAGGGCACGGTCGCGTCCCGAAGCCATGGGACAGCTGAGACCCGCCCGTGACGCTGCCGTTGCACGGCCCCCGGACCGGCGCGGCGGTCAGGGGAAGCCGGGGAACGACAGCGAACGAGCCCGACAGATCAGACGTCTTCGGCCATTTCCAGCCAGCGCATCTCCAGCTCGTCCCGCTCCGACGCCAGTTCCCGCAGCTCGGCGTCGAGCTTCGCCACCCGCTCGAAGTCCGTGGCGTCCTCGGCGATCTGCGCGTGGAGCTTGGCCTCCTGGTCGCCGATGCGGTCCAGACGGCGCTCGATGCGCTGGAGTTCCTTCTTCGCGGCGCGGGTGTCGCCCGCGGGCTTCGGCTTCTCGGCGGCGGGTGCCGCGGGCGCCGGCGCCGCGGCCTCGGCCACCTCCCGGCGGCGCTCCAGGTACTCGTCGAGCCCGCGCGGCAGCATCCGCAGCGTCGCGTCGCCGAGCAGGGCGAACACCCGGTCCGTGGTCCGCTCGATGAAGTAGCGGTCGTGGGAGATGACGATCAGCGAGCCCGGCCAGCCGTCGAGGAGGTCCTCCAGCTGGGTCAGGGTCTCGATGTCGAGGTCGTTGGTGGGCTCGTCGAGGAAGAGGACGTTCGGCTCGTCCATCAGCAGCCGGAGGATCTGCAGCCGCCGCCGCTCACCGCCCGACAGGTCCCCGACCGGGGTCCACTGCTTCTCCTTGGCGAAGCCGAACTTCTCGCACAGCTGCGAGGCCGACATCTCCCGGCCCTTGCCGAGGTCGACGCGGCTGCGCACCGCCTCGACGGCCTCCAGGACCCGCCAGGTGGGGTCGAGTTCGGCGACCTCCTGCGAGAGGTGGGCCAGCTTGACGGTGCGGCCGACGGTGACCCGGCCGGCCGCGGGCTGGGCCTCGCCGGCCGTACGGGCCGCCTCGGTCATGGCGCGCAGCAGCGAGGTCTTGCCCGCGCCGTTCACCCCGACCAGCCCGATGCGGTCGCCGGGGCCGAGCTGCCAGGTGAGGTGCTTCAGCAGCAGCTTGGGGCCCGCCTGGACGGTGACGTTCTCCAGGTCGAAGACGGTCTTGCCGAGCCGGGAGTTGGCGAACTTCATCAGCTCCGCCGAGTCCCGGGGCGGCGGCACGTCCGCGATCAGCTCGTTGGCGGCCTCGATCCGGAAGCGCGGCTTGCTGGTGCGGGCCGGGGCGCCACGGCGCAGCCAGGCGAGCTCCTTGCGCATCAGGTTCTGCCGCTTGGCCTCCTCGGTCGCGGCGATGCGCTCCCGTTCGGCGCGGGCGAAGACGTAGTCGGAGTAGCCGCCCTCGTACTCGTGGACGGCGCCGCGCTGCACGTCCCACATCCGGGTGCAGACCTGGTCCAGGAACCAGCGGTCGTGGGTGACGACCACCAGTGCGGAGCGCCGGGCCCGCAGGTGCTGGGCGAGCCAGGAGATGCCCTCGACGTCGAGGTGGTTGGTGGGCTCGTCGAGGACGATCAGGTCCTGTTCCTCGATGAGCAGTTTGGCGAGGGCGATGCGGCGCCGCTCGCCGCCGGAGAGCGGGCCGATGACGGTGTCCAGGCCCTCGGGGAAGGCCGGCAGGTCCAGGCCGCCGAAGAGGCCGGTGAGGATGTCGCGGATCCGGGCGTCGCCGGCCCACTCGTGGTCGGCCATGTCGCCGATGACCTCGTGCCGGACGGTGGCGGCCGGGTCGAGGGAGTCGTGCTGGGTGAGGACGCCGAGCCGCGTTCCGCCGGAGTGGGTGACGCGGCCGGTGTCCGGGGACTCCAGCTTGGCGAGCACCCGGATGAGCGTGGTCTTGCCGTCGCCGTTGCGGCCGACGACGCCGATCCGGTCGCCCTCGCTGACGCCGAGGGAGATGCCGTCGAGGAGTGCACGGGTGCCGTACACCTTGCCGACGGCTTCCAGATTGACGAGATTCGTGGCCATTCCGCTCCTGATCTTGCGCCTGCGCCGACGCTGCGGCTGATCGGCCTTCCAGAGTAGTCGCCGCGCCGGGCGGCCCGTGCCGCCCCTGCCCCCGGGCGCCCTGGTGCGGGCCCCCCGGGACGCTGCTCCCGGGACGCCCCTCGCGGGGCCCCTGGATCCCGGGGCGTGGGGGCAGGGGCCCCGACGGGACGGTCAGTGGCCGGGGCCGCGCCGTCCCTCGCCCGCGCCGCGGCCCGCGGTCTCGACGAGGAGCCAGCCGGCGAGACACATCACCACGGCCGCCGGAGCGGAGACGTGCACGGCCACCAGCAGCGCCGTCCGGCCCTCCAGCAGGCCGCCGAAGCCCACCATGGACAGCCCCAGCACCCCGAAGAGACAGAGGGTGACGCCGAGGGCGGCGGCGGGGCCGGCGGCACGGCGGGGAGCCGCGGCGGCGTTCCTCCTGGTGGGCGCGGGGGCCGGGTACGGCCGCGGTGAGGCCGCCGACGCCGGGGCCGCGGGGGCCGGGTGCGGCGAGGTCGCGGGCGCCGCGTCCGGAGACGGCGAGGTGGCGTACGCCAGGCCATCGGGACGCGCCGCCGCCGGGCGCTCGAACCGGCGGAAGGCCGCGACCAGCAGCGCCGTCACACCGGCCGCCGCGGCGAGCCGGAGCGGCGCCTGCGCCCACCACCCGGAAGTGGCGGGCGCGGGGAACGGCAGGCCGAGGGCGAGCAGCGCCCCGTAGACGCCCAGCATGGCGGTGAGGTGCCACAGGAACGCGGTCATCGCGACACCGTTCGCCGCGATCACCCCGCGCCACACGCGGGGACGGGCCAGCAGCCGGGCGGCGGGAGCGCGCAGCAACTCGACCGCTCCGGTGAGCCACAGGCCGTGGCAGAGGAGGGCGAGGGTGGGCGGCGCCATGTTGCTGACCTTCTCGCCGGGCATGCCGACCATGGACAGCGGATACGGCCCGAAGGCCACGAGCGCCACCGCCCCCGTCAGTCCGGCCGCGGCCAGGGCGGCGGGCACCCGCAGCCCGGACGCGGCGAGCCGGCCGTCGGCCCGCAGAAAGCCCAGTTGGTGGACGGCGAGCCAGACGAAGGCGAAGTTGAGGAACTCCACGTAGGGCACGCCGAAGGCGAAGCGCGCCACGTCGACGGCCGCGGCGGCGGCGCCGAGGCCGGCCGCCGCGCCCCAGCCGTACCGGTCGTGGAGCCTCAGCAGCGGCGGCGTGAACGCCACCATGGCGAGGTAGATCCCGATGAACCAGAGCGGCTGGGCGACCAGCCGGGCGGCGACGTCGGACAGCGGGCCGTCCCCGCCGAGGAGTTGGACGGCGAGCGCCCCCGCGGCCCAGACCGCGACGAAGATCATGGTGGGCCGCAGCAGCCGCTGGAGCCGGGCCCGCAGAAAGGCCGCGTACACCGACCGGCCGGGCTCGGTGCGGCGTTGCAGCGAGCGGTGGGAGAGGGCGTGCGAGAAGCCGCCGACGAAGAAGAACACCGGCATGATCTGGAGCAGCCAGGTGAGCGGCTGCAGGGCGGGCACGACGGCGAGCAGATTGCCGATCTCGGCGCGGCCGTCCGGGTCGACGGAGACCGCCGCCATCAGCCAGTGGCCGAGGACCACGGTGCCGAGCGATCCGGCCCGCAGCAGGTCGATGTACCGGTCCCGGGCGGCGGGCGTGGCCGCGGCGAGGTCGCTGACGCTGGGGTGCATGCAGCCACCGTCGCGGTCCGGTGCGGCCGGCCGGCACGGCGGTGGTACTCAAATCCGGGCCCGGCGGCCTGAGTACGCGTACCCAGACGGTCCGGGCGCGCGGCGGCACGGACGGGCGCCGGGCAGGGCCGGTCCGGGTCAGGGCGCCGGACAGGGCCGGTCCAGGTCAGGGCGCCGGCCCGGGGGAGGACACCGGCTCGGGTCAGGGCGTCGGCCCGGGCCCGGGGCCGAAGACCCCGGCGAGCGCGGCGGTGTAGGCGGCCTCGGCGCTGGTGCGGGCGAGCCGGTCGTCGATCGGGCGCCGGTTGATCAGCAGCCGGTAGTAGAACGGTGCGCTCAGCGCGGCGATGACGTCCGTGGCGTCGGTGTCCGGGGCGAGTTCGCCGCGGTCGACCGCCTGGCTGACGATCTGCGTGACCGTCTCGGTACGGGCGGCGAAGGCGCCGTGGACGACCTCCGCGACGCTCGGGTCGTAGGCGGCGGCCGCGACGATCGCTTCGATGAGGTTGCGGTTGCGCGGGGCCGCGTGGAACCCGGCGATCGCCTGGGCCAGTTCGTGCAGGTCCTGGCGGAGGTCCCCGGTGTCGGGGGTGGCGATGGTGGTGCTGTGCTGGGCGAGCAGGTCGGCGACGACCCCCTCGACGGAGCGCCAGCGCCGCCGGATGGTCGAGACGTGGACCCCGGAGCGCCGGGCGAGCTTGTCGAGGGAGAGCGCGCCGAACCCACCGTCGTCGAGCTCCTCGAAGGCAGCGGCCAGTACGGCCGCGCGGGTGCGGGCGGTCCGCCCGCCGGGGCGGGCCGAACCGTGCGGGGGTCGCTCGGTCATCTTCCGGTGCCGGGGTCGCGGTGCCAGGCCTGCTCGATGCACATGCCGCTCAATGTACTGCGCGCCGGAGATCTGTACGGAACGCCGGATCCGTTCCATCGGCGGACCCGCCCCGGGACGGTGCCCGTCGAGCCCCCCGTAGCCCGACGGACACCGGTCCGCGCCCGTGCACGGGCGCCGTCCGCTCCGGCGGCCCCGCGCCCCGCCGGGGCATGGCGGGGCGGCCGTGCGGTGAACGTCGTTCAGGATGCCCGGATCACGGCGGGAAGTCGTGAGCACTGCGTGCACGGCTTCTTGGCAATGCGTGCTCGGGGAGAAACGGTCCTCCGGATCCGTCGGCCCCAACGGACCCGTGCTCGGGGAGAGGACGCCTCCGGACGGTGCAGCCGACAGCGCGAGCGGGGCGCGAGTCCGCGGGCAGGCCACGCACCCGCACCGGCGCCGGGCCCCGCCCCGGACGCCGAGCCCTACAACAGCGTCGCTCCCGCCGCGGGGCTCGTGGCCACCCGCGCCGTGCGGCAGGTGCCCGACGCCAGCAGCCCCTCCGCGACCGCCCGGGCCGCCTGCTCGTCCCGGGCCAGGAACGCGCAAGTGGGACCGGATCCGGAGACGAGGGAGGCCAGCGCCCCGGCCTTCGTCCCGGCGGCGAGGGTGTCGGCGAGGGAGGGCCGCAGCGAGACCGCCGCGGCCTGGAGGCCGTTGCTGGAGCCGCCCCCGGGCGCCGTCGGCATGCCCCCGGTCGTCAGCGCGGACGCCAGGGTCGCGAGGTCGCCCTCGGCCAGGGCGTCCAGCAGGGCCGGGGAGGGTTCCGGGGCCGGTACGTGGTCGACGCCCGCGCCGTGCCCCTCCGTCGCGCGCAGCCGGTCGCACTCCCGGTAGACGGCCGGGGTGGAGAGCCCGCCGTCGGCGACGGCGAAGACCCAGTGGAACGTCGCGCCGACGTCGAGCGGGGTGAGCAGTTCGCCCCGGCCGCGCCCCAGCGCCGCCCCGCCGACCAGGCTGAACGGCACATCGCTGCCCAGTTCGGCGCAGATCTCGAGGAGTTCGTCGCGGGAGGCGCCGGTCCCCCACAGGGCGTCGCATGCCACCAGCGCACCCGCGCCGTCGGCGCTGCCGCCCGCCATGCCTCCGGCGACCGGGATGTCCTTGGCGATGTGGAGGTGCACGTCCGGCGCGATGCCGTGGCGCGCGGCGAGCAACTCGGCCGCCCGCGCCGCCAGGTTCGTCCGGTCCAGCGGCACCTGCCCGGCGTCCGGCCCGGACACGGTGATCCGCAGTTCCTCTGCCGGGGTGGCGGTGACCTCGTCGTACAGCCCGACGGCGAGGAAGACGTTGGCCAGGTCGTGGAACCCGTCCGGGCGCAGCCCGCCCACCGCCAGCTGGACGTTGACCTTGGCGGGCACCCGCACGGTCACGGAACGGTTCACAGTCCGGCTCCCTTGATCTCCGCCTTGCACTCCGCGATGCGGGCGAACTCCTCGACGGTCAGCATCTCCCCGCGCGCCTGCGGCGAGACGCCCGCCGCGACCAGCGCCACTTCGGCGGCCGCCGCGGACCCGGCCCAGCCGGCGAGGGCGGCCCGCAGCGTCTTGCGCCGCTGGGCGAACGCCGCGTCGACGACCGCGAAGACCTCCTGCCGGGTGGCCGTGGTGTTCGGCGGCTCGGCGCGGCGCACCAGGGAGACGAGACCGGAGTCGACGTTCGGCGCGGGCCAGAACACATTGCGCCCGATGGCGCCGGCCCGCTTCACGTGCGCGTACCAGTTGGCCTTGACCGAGGGCACCCCGTAGACCTTGGAGCCGGGGGTGGCGGCGAGCCGGTCGGCGACCTCCGCCTGCACCATGACGAGCGTCCGCTCGATGGTGGGGAAGGTCGCCAGCATGTGCAGCAGCACGGGCACGGCGACGTTGTAGGGCAGGTTGGCGACGAGCGCGGTCGGCGGGGGGCCGGGCAGCTCGGCGACGTGCATCGCGTCGGAGTGCACCAGGGCGAAGCGGTCCGCCCGCTCCGGCAGGCGCGCCGCGACGGTGGCGGGGAGCGCCTCGGCCAGGACGTCGTCGATCTCGACCGCCGTCACCCGGTCCGCGGTCTCCAGCAGCGCCAGGGTCAGGGAACCGAGCCCCGGCCCGACCTCGACGACCACGTCGTCCGGCCGGACCTCCGCGGTGCGGACGATGCGGCGGACGGTGTTGGCGTCGATGACGAAGTTCTGTCCGCGCTGCTTGGTGGGCCGCACGCCGAGGGCGGCGGCCAGTTCGCGGATGTCGGCGGGGCCCAGGAGGGGGCCGGACTCGTCGGGGGTGGGGCTCGTGCTCACTGGTGAAGCTTACGGCCGCAGTGCGGCCAGGGACTCGCCCCCCGTTGCACATACAGCTTCTTCGCCCGGTATGTCTGCTCTTCGGCGGGTGCGTCCTGGGGGCGGCCCCGGCCGCCCAGCGCCTGCCAGGTGCGGAGGTCGAACTGGTACAGCCCGCCGTACGTCCCCGACGGGTCCACCGCCCGGGGGCGCCCGCCCGACTCGCAGCGCGCCACGGCCGCCCAGTTCAGCCCGTCCGCGCCGGCGACCCGCGCCGGCCGGGCGGCCGTGCCGACCCGCACCACTTCGTCCACCGGCCTGCGGACCACCTCGGTCCGGAGTTTCTTCGGCTTCTGGTCGGCCCCGTTGACGGTGCGCACCTCGTAGTGAACCCGTTTGACGCCCTGCCGGCCCTGCCGTTCCACGACCTCGGTGCCGGTGAAGAGGGACGGGTCGGGGCGTTCGACCCGGCGGTAGGGGATCGGCTGCTCGCGCTTCTCGGTGCCGCGGGTGACGCGCAGCACCGAGACCGTCTGCCCGTCCCGGGGGAAGCTGTCCGGCGGCGCGGAGGTGACGTCCTCGCCGCGCAGGGTGATGCCCGCCTGCGCGACGGCCTCCCGGACGGTGGCCGCGTTGGTGCGGACGGTCTGCTCACGGCCGTCGGCGAGGAGGGTGACGGTGCGCTCGGTGCGGACGTGCAGGGCGAGCCCTTCGCGGGCGATGGCCGAGTGACGGGAGGCGGAGAGGTAGGCGCCCTCGGCGCGCACTCCGAGCTGCTGGAGCGCGCCGTCGACGGTGCGGGCGGTGGTCCAGACGCGGCGGCTGCGGCCGTCGAGGGTGAGGGTGACGGGCCGCCCGTAGCGGACGACGACCTGGTCACCGGCGGTCAGCTCCTCCCCCGGCGCGGGCGCGACGATGTCGTGGGGGCCGTGCGGCACCCCCTCGTCGGCCAGCAGTTCCCGCACGTCGCCCGCGAAGGTGTGCAGGGTGCGGGGCCGGCCCTCGACGGTGAGTTCGACCGTCTTGTCGTGGGCGACGAAGACGGCGGTGCCGCCCGCGAGGAAAGCGACGACGAGGGCTTGCGGCACCAGCCGCCGCAGCGTCTCGGGGCGCTCGGCGGCGCGTCTGCGGCGGGCGGCGAGCCGGGCGGCGGCCCGGCCTCCGACGGCCCCGGCGGGGACGGCACCGGCCGGACGGCTCACCGGCGGGTACTGCCCCGGGGGCCGGCCGGCCCCCGGCTCCGGCGGCCCCTCGGCCGGCCCGCCGCGGCCGGCGGACGGGGGATGCGGGACGGGCCGGCGGGGCGACGGGCCGGCGGGGCCGGGGACCGGCGGAGCGGGCGGGGGCTTAGGCGGCGGGGCGGAACCGTCGGAGGTTTCCCGCGGCCCGTAGACCTGCGGGGACGAGGTGCGGCCGCGCCGGCCGCCGCGCGCGGCCCGGTGGCTGCCCGGTGGATTCCTCACGAGGCTCCCTCCCCGGCTGCCGCGGGGAGGTGTCCCCGGATTTCAGTGTCGGGCCGGGACTGTAGCGGAGGTTTCGTCACGCTCCAAAGTCAACCGACTACGCGGTGTCGCCGGGGAGGGCGCACCGGGGGCGGTCCGGGTGCCGCCGTCAGTAGCCGAAAGCGCGGGCGGTATTGGCTGCCACGGCCGCGGCCAGGGTGTCCTCGCCCACGCCCTTGACGTCCGCCATGGCCCGCAGAGTGACCGGAATCAGGTACGGGGCGTTGGGCCGTCCGCGGTACGGCGCGGGGGTGAGGAAGGGCGCGTCGGTCTCCACCAGGACGAGGTCGAGCGGGGCGACGGCCAGCGCGTCCCGCAGGTCCTGGGCGTTCTTGAAGGTGACGTTGCCGGCGAACGACATCAGATAGCCGCGCTCGGCGCAGATCTCGGCCATCGCGGCGTCACCGGAGTAGCAGTGGAAGACGACGGTGTCGGGTGCGCCCTCCTCGGCCAGCACCCGCAGCACGTCCTCGTGCGCCTCCCGGTCGTGGATGACGAGCGCCTTGCCGTGCCGCTTGGCGATGTCGATGTGGCGGCGGAACGACAGTTCCTGCGCGGCCATGCCCTCCGGGCCGGTGCGGAAGCGGTCCAGGCCCGTCTCGCCGACGCCGCGCACCTGCGGCAGCGCGGCGAGGGCGTCGATCTCGGCGAGCGCGGCGTCGAGGGCCGCTTCCCCGCCGGCCTCCCGGGCGCCCTGCCGGGACCAGCCGTCGGGGTCGCCGTGGACGATCCGGGGAGCCTCGTTGGGGTGTAGCGCCACGGTCGCCCAGACGCCGTCGTGGGCGGCGGCGGTCTCGGCGGCCCAGCGGGAGCCCTTCACGTCGCAGCCGACCTGGATCAGCGTGGTCACGCCGACCGAGGCGGCCCGGGCGACCGCGTCCTCGACGGTGCCGGACTGCATGTCGAGATGGGTGTGCGAGTCGGCGACGGGCACCCGCAGCGGCTCGGGCAGCGGCGGCGGTACGTCCTTGTCGTCCCGCTTGCCGTTCGTGCCGTTCCCGCCGGATGCCGATGCTGTTGCCGCCATGGCGGCGATCCTATGCGGACCCCTCGGGGCGAGAAGCGGGCGGCCGTCCGCTTCTCACCCCGGGTGGCACCGCGGTCACTTGCGGTGGAAGACGTGCAGCAGATCCGCGAAGTGGCGGCGGTGGGTTCCACCGGCGCCGGCGGCGCGGTCCTCCGCGGCGGCCGGGGCCGGAACGGCTGCCTCCGCCGGGGACGGAACGATCGGCTCCGCCGACGCCTCGGTCACGACCGGCGGCCGCATCGGGGCCGCCGAGAGCAGCGGGCCGGCGATGCCCTGCTCCCCCAGCGCCGCCGCAGCCGACGGGATCTGGCCGGAGCGCATGATCCGCACCACATGGCCGTCGCAGTTCCCGCAGACCGGCGTGGTCAGCGGGGACGGCACCCGGCGGCCGTCCGTGTAGTAGGTGACGACGGACCGGCCCTGGGCGTCGGTGTGGTGGCGTATCTCGTACGCCTGCTCCCAGCCGTGGCCGCAGCGCATACAGGCGAACGAGTAGGCCTCGTGCACAGGCGGCTCCGACCCGCCGTTGCGGGGTGCGGGGGGAACACTGCGCGAGGTGTCTGCGGTCTCACTCATGCCAGCTCCTCTTGTCCACCGGACAAGCTCTCCGGGACCGGGACGTCCCACCTCCAGTGGACTCCCCGCCCGGCCGGAACACAGCAGGCCCTGCCACCTGTTGGTTCAGATTTTGGGCTTGTTTGTGAAAAGTGCCCCACGCATCGTGCGGCCTTTGCTTATCAGATTAGTCCTTTACCTTCCGAAGGTCCCGTTCGCTCCGCGTTCTTTGCCGCCACGACGGCATCGAAGACCTCCCTCTTGGGTACGCCCGCGTCCACCGCCACGGCCGCGATGGCCTCCTTGCGGCGCTCCCCGGCCTCCTCGCGCACCGCGACGCGGCGGGCCAGCTCCTCCGGGCCGAGCTCCTGGCGGCCCGGCGCGGGGGCGCCCTCGACGACCACGGTGATCTCCCCGCGCACTCCCTCGGCGGCCCACGCGGCCAGGTCCTTCAGCGGGCCGCGGCGCACTTCCTCGTAGGTCTTGGTCAGCTCCCGGCACACGGCCGCGCGCCGGTCCGCGCCGAACACCTCGGTCATCGCGGCGAGGGTGTCGTCGAGGCGGTGCGGGGCCTCGAAGTAGACGAGGGTGCGGCGCTCGTCGGCGACCTCGCGGAGCCGGCCGAGGCGTTCGCCCGCCTTGCGCGGCAGGAACCCCTCGAAGCAGAACCGGTCGACGGGCAGCCCGGACAGGGCGAGCGCGGTGAGCACGGCCGACGGCCCGGGGACCGCGGTGACCGGGATCTCCTGCTCGACCGCGGCCGCGACGAGCCGGTAGCCCGGGTCGGAGACGGACGGCATCCCGGCGTCGGTCACCAGCAGCACCCGCGCCCCGCCGGTGAGCGCGTCGACCAGCTCGGGGGTGCGGGCGCTCTCGTTGCCCTCGAAGTACGACACGATCCGGCCGGCGGGCTGCACCCCGAGCGCCTGGGTGAGCCGGCGCAGCCGCCGGGTGTCCTCGGCGGCCACCACATCGGCGGCGGCCAGCTCGGCGGCGAGCCGCGGCGGCGCGTCCGCGATGTCACCGATGGGGGTCCCTGCGAGTACCAGCGTTCCAGTCACGCCCCCATCCTCGCAGGGGTCCGGGCGGCCCCGGTGTCCGTGCTCCGGCGGCGCCGCGCCGGCTGTGCGCCCCCTCCCGGAGCGGGCGGGCGTCATCGCACAGCGGCGTTCCCTACGATGGCGCGGTGACCAGTACGACAGGAGCGCCGCCGGTGCGCGCCGAGCGGCCCCCGGGGGCCACGGCCCCGCACCCCAAGCCGACCGCCTGGCAGCTGCGGCTGCGCCGCTTCGGCCACCTGGACCGGCCGCGGACCCCGCTGCGGGACCGTCTGGTGCCGCCGTACGCGCCGCCGGGCACCGTGCTGTGGACGCTGCTGGGCCTCGGCCCGCGCGTGACGGAGCGGCTCGCCCGCTGGTCCGGCTGGGGCGGCCCGCTGCTGGTCGCGCTGGTCGCGGGGCTGCTGCGGTTCTGGCACCTGGGCAGCCCGAATGCGGTGATATTCGACGAGACGTACTACGCCAAGGACGCCTGGTCGCTGCTGCAGTACGGCTACGAGGGCACCTGGCCGAAGAACGCCAACGACCTGATCCTGGGCGATCCGCAGCGCATCCCGCTCAGCCCCGAGCACTCGTACGTCGTCCATCCGCCGGTGGGCAAGTGGACGATCGCGCTGGGCGAGTCGGTCTTCGGGCTGAATCCGTTCGGCTGGCGGTTCATGGTCGCGCTGCTCGGCACCCTGTCCGTGCTGATGCTGTGCCGCATCGGGCGGCGGCTGTTCCGCTCCACGGCGCTCGGCTGCCTGGCGGGCGGCCTGCTCGCGGTGGACGGTCTGCACTTCGTGATGAGCCGCACGGCGCTGCTGGACCTGGTGCTGATGTTCTGGATCCTGGCGGCGTTCGGCGCTCTGCTCGTGGACCGGGACCGCACCCGGGCCCGGCTGGCGGCGGCGCTCCCGGCGGACCCGGACGGGACGGTGCACCCGTCCGACGAGGTGGGAGACCGGCTGCGGCTCGGGTGGCGGCCGTGGCGGCTGGCGGCCGGGCTGTGTCTGGGGCTGGCCTGCGCCACGAAGTGGAACGGCCTCTATGTGCTGGCCGCGTTCGGCCTGCTCACGGTGGCGTGGGACGTGGCGGCCCGGCGCACCGCCGGCGCCCGCCGGGCGTACCGCTCGACGGGCCGGCGCGACCTGCTGCCCGCGTTCTGCTCGCTGGTGCCGGTGGCGATCGTCACCTACATCGCGTCCTGGGCGGGCTGGTTCGCCACCCGCGGCGGCTACTTCCGCGACTGGGCGTCGACCGACCCGCACCGGGGCGGGGCGTGGAGCTGGCTGCCGGACAGCCTGCGCAGCCTGTGGCACTACCAGTCCGAGGTCTACAACTTCCATGTCGGGCTGACCTCGCCGCACACCTACGAGTCCAACCCGTGGAGCTGGCTCGTCCTCGGCCGCCCGGTCTCGTACTTCTACGAGTCCCCCGGGCCCGGCAAGGCGGGCTGCCCGGTGGACGCCGCCGACAAGTGCGCCCGGGAGGTGCTGGCGCTCGGCACCCCGGTGCTGTGGTGGGCCGGCTGCTTCGCGGTGCTCTACGTCCTCTACCGCTGGGCGTTCCGGCGGGACTGGCGGGCCGGCGCGGTCCTGTGCGGGATCGCCGCGGGCTGGCTGCCCTGGTTCCTGTACCAGGAGCGGACCATCTTCCTCTTCTACGCGGTCGTCTTCGTGCCGTTCCTGTGCCTCGCCGTGACGATGATGATCGGGGCGCTGCTGGGGCCGCGGGGGGCGAGCGAGCGGCGGCGGACGCTGGGGGCGGTCGGCGCGGGCGTCCTGGTCCTGCTGATCGTCTGGAACTTCATCTACTTCTTCCCGATTTATACCGGGCAGCCGTTGCCGGTGGAGGCCTGGCGGAACCGCATGTGGCTGGACACGTGGGTGTAATCGCGTAGAGTGCGCCGCGATCGCGCTCTTAATCGATTGATTAAGAGGACAGAGAGACACTCTGGGGGTTTCTCCAATGCGGAGTGGCGGTAAGGCCGCTGTCATCGGCGGCATCACGGCCGCGGTGCTGGGAGCTGCCGGATACGGCGCGTACGCGCTGCTGGACGGCCCGGCCGACGGAACGGCCGCGGACGGCAAGCCGTCGGTGAAGACCGGCCCGCCGGACGCGTCCGAGGTCAGGAAGGCCACGCGGGGCTTCCTCGCCGCGTGGGGCTCCGGCGACCCGCGGCAGGCGGCGAAGTACACCGACGACCGCGAGGCCGCGGCGACGGCGCTGCGCGCCTACCGCACGGAGGCGCACATCTCCGACGTCCGGCTGGACCCGGGTGCCCGCCGCGGCAGCACGGTGCCGTTCGACGTGGAGGCTCAGATCTCCTACGGTGACCGGACGGCCACCTGGACGTACTCCTCCGAGCTCGACGTGGTGCGCGAGCGGCGGACCGGGCGGGCCGTGGTGAACTGGCAGCCCTCCGTGGTCCACCCCGAGCTGCACGCCGGGGACTCGCTGAAGACGGGCGAGGCCGAGGCACCGCCGATCAAGGCGGTCGACCGCAACGGCACCGCGCTGACCGAGAAGACCCACCCGGCGCTCTCCGGTGTGCTGGCCAGCCTGCGCGAGCGGTACGGCGACAAGGCCGGCGGCACGGCCGGGGTGGAGCTGTGGATCGAGCGGGCGGGTGACGCGGACGACACCGCGGGCACCTCCCCCGACACCTCCGCGGCCGGCAAGAAGGCCGAACAGCCGGACAAGACGCTGAAGGTGCTCTCCAAGGGCACCCCCGGCACGCTCCGCACCACCCTCGACGCCGCGCTGCAGACCCGGGCAGAGAAGGCCATCAGCAAGCACGGCAAGGCGGCCGTGGTGCTGAGCAAGGCCCGCACCGGCGAGATCCTGGCCGTCGCCAACTCTCCCGCCCAGGGCTACAACACCGCACTCCAGGGCTCGCTGGCCCCGGGCTCCACGATGAAGGTCATCTCCTCGGCGATGCTCATCGACAAGGGGCTGGCCGGCTGGGGCAAGCAGCACCCCTGCCCGAAGTACGCACCGTACGGCGGCTGGAAGTTCCAGAACGACAAGAAGTTCGAGATCAAGAACGGCACGTTCGAGCAGAGCTTCGCCCGCTCCTGCAACACCGCCTTCATCACGCAGGCGGAGAAGCTGAGCGACTCCGAACTCACCAAGGAGGCGCGGGACGTCTTCGGCATCGGCCTGAACTGGCAGACCGGCGTGCCGTCCTTCGACGGCGCCGTCCCGGTGCAGTCCGCGGCCCCCAAGGCGGCCTCGCTGATCGGCCAGGGCGGGGTCCGGATGAACCCGCTCACCATGGCGTCGGTCGCCGCCACCGTGCGCACCGGCTCGTTCCACCAGCCGTACCTGGTCGCCCCGTCCCTCGACAAGCGGAAGCTCGCCGAGGCGGCCCGCCCGCTGTCCGCGGACACCGCGCAGCAGCTGCGCAAGTTGATGCGGCTGACCGCCACCCAGGGCACGGCGGCCGAGGCGATGGCCGGGCTCGGCGGCGACATCGGCGCCAAGACGGGTTCGGCGGAGGTCGACGGCCAGAAGAAGCCGAACGGCTGGTTCACCGCTTACCGGGGCGACCTGGCCGCGGCGGCGGTAGTCCCCGAGGGCGGCCACGGCGGCTCGTCGGCCGGACCGGTGGTGGCCCAGCTGCTGCGCGCGGGGGGCTGACCCGCCCGCGCGATCCGCGCCGGAACCGGACCCGGATCCCTGTGTGCGACGCGGCCGTGTGCCGCTCTCCTCCGCCGAACGCGGAAGGGGGCGGCCCACGGCCGTTTTTCGGCTTCCGCGCGCCGGTTTGCCGTGGAAGACCCCTGCTCGCTACCGTGATCATCTTCTTTAACGCCCTCATCGGTGCGTTAAAGAAGGGGCGGAACGCCCGACACAGCACGCACGGCGCAGGCCCGTCACCGGCCGGACCGAGGGAAGCCGACTTGCGAAAGCCTCCCCGGCCTGCGGCCATTCACCAGGGGGATCCTATGAAGAAGCGTTTGTTCGGCATCATCGCGGCCGCGGCGGTCGCCGCTCCCGCGCTGCTCTGCGCGGGCTCGGCACAGGCGGCGAGCGGTGTGCCCGTCACCTGGAAGAACAAGGGCACCAACCGGTGTCTGGACCACATCTCCGGTTCCGTCGCGATGGGCCAGTGCGACTTCGGCTACCAGACCTGGTACGAGAAGAAGCAGTCCGACGGCACCTACACCCTGAACGACGGCGACAAGTGCCTGGAGCAGTCCCACGGCGGGGTCCGTCTGGCCGGCTGCAACGGAAGCAGCAACCAGAGGTGGTACGAGAAGAAGCTCTCCAACGGCTGGCGCCTCACCAGCAAGGCCACCAAGCGCACCCTGGGGACGAACAGCTCGCACGGCCTCTACGTGGGCATCGACACCGGCGGCAAGCTCCAGCGCTGGTCGTGACGGACCGGTGAGGCGGCCGGCGCGGAGTCCCCGGACCACGGGGGCGCCGCGCCGGCCGCCCCGTGCCCCGACCGTGGCCCTCCGTTCCGCCCGTCTCCGCGACGATCCGTACCGAGTCCGCGCCGGGTCGCTCCCGATGTGACCCTCGCCGCAGCCGACGGGCCGCGTACCCGGTCCCGGGCAACCGGATCCGGCCGGCCCGGAAACGCGCGGGGAGTTCGGCGGGCCGGGGGCAACCGGCCCCCGGCGTGCGCGGAATCACCATCGCGTGGCCCATGCACCTACCGCTAGCGTCGGGGCCATGGCATCACCCGACAACACTCCGGACCAGCCCACAGCCCATCCCCGCTTCGCGGAGGCCCTGCGCGCACTCGGCCTCGATGTCGAGGTGCGCCGCTTCCCCGACGCGACCCGCACGGCCGCCGAGGCCGCGGCCGCCGTCGGCTGCTCGCTGGACCAGATCGTCAAGTCCCTGGTGTTCGCGGCCGACGGCGTTCCGGTGCTGGTACTCATGGACGGCGCTTCCCGCGTGGACCTGGAGCGCGTGCGGGCCGAACTCGGTGCGGCGGAGGTCCGGCGGGCGGACGCGGCGCTCGTGCGCGAGACCACCGGCTATGCGATCGGCGGGGTGCCGCCGTTCGGACACCGCACCCGCACCCGGGTCGTCGCGGACCGCGGGCTGCTCCGCCACGACCTGGTGTGGGCCGCGGCCGGCACCCCGCACACGGTGTTCGCGCTCGACCCGGAGACCCTGATCGGCCACGCGGGCGCCGCGCTCGCCGACGTGCGGGAGCGGGAGGCGTGACGCCTCTCGTCGCGGCGGCGGTGCTCCTCGCCGCCGTCACCCACGCCGGCTGGAACGCCATCGCCCACCACATGAAGGACCAGTTGGTCGCGTTCACCCTGGTGAGCGGCGGCGGCGCGGTGTGCGGCGCCGTGCTGGCGTGCTTGGCGCCGCTGCCCGCCCGGGACGCCTGGCCGTATCTGCTCCTCTCGGCCGTGCTCCACGTCGCCTATATGTCGCTGCTGATGCGGTCGTTCCGGCTGGGCGACTTCGGACAGATGTATCCGATCGCCCGGGGCACGGCTCCTCTGGTGGTGACCGTCCTCGCGGCGGTCTTCGTCGGCGAGGTGCCGGACGGCTGGGCCTCGGCGGGCGTCGTGGTCGCGTCGGCGGGGCTGGTGGGCCTCGCGCTGTGGGGCATCCGCGGTTCGGGCACCCGCCCGCACTGGCCGGCGATCCTGGCCGCCCTCGGCACCGGCCTGGCCATCGCCGGATACACCGTCGTCGACGGCATGGGGGTCCGGGCGTCCGGCACCCCGGTGGGCTACATCGCCTGGCTGATGATCCTGGAGGGCGTGGCCATCCCCGCCGTCGCCCTGGCCACCCGGCGCGGCGCCCTGCCCGCCCAGCTCCGCCCGTACGCGGTGCGGGGCCTGTGCGGCGGCGTGCTCTCGGTCGCCGCGTACGGCCTGGTCCTGTGGGCCCAGACCCGGGCCGCCCTCGCCCCGATCGCCGCGCTGCGCGAATCGTCGATCATCGTCGGGGCGGCCATCGGCACGGTGTTCTTCAAGGAACGCTTCGGCACTCCCCGGATCGCGGCGGCGGCGCTGATGGTGGTGGGCATCGGGCTGATGCTGCATACGAGTTGAGGGCGGGGACGATCCGAACGGCGGGCTCTTCCGGCGGACGCGCCCCGGTGCCCGGCCCCGCGCAGACACGGAGAAGCGGGGCCGGGCCGTTTCGGAGGGGTCCCGCCCGGGCGGGATTCCCGGCCCGGTTCGGCGCGGTTCGACGGGCTTCGGTGTGCTTCGGTGTGCTTCGGCGCCGATTGCGGCACGACGTCGGCGGGCGACCGGCGCAAAGGGCCTCTCAGCAGCGGAAGAAGACGCCCCGCACCTCGTGGAGGATGCCCTCCCACACGTCGAACCAGCCGACGAAGGTCTTGTCGTAGAAGTGGTGGAAGCAGTGCCGCCGCTCCCATCCGCACTCCAGGCGGAAGTCGTCGTACGGGAATCCCCAGGAGTACACGGTGCCGCCGGCCTGGTTCCGGAAGGACAGGCCCTGCGGGGCGCCCAGCGGTTCGCCCGGGGCGCCGCGGCCGGTGCGGAAGCCGTGCGACGTGGCGAAGTAGTCGAGTGTGACGTGGACGAACGGGACGCCGGTGTGCGGGTCGGACGCCTGGGTCGCGGTCACCGTGACGTTCTCCAGGGTGGCGATCGGGGCGTGCGCCGCCGTGAACAGCTTCCCCTGGAACGTCATGGTCTTCGACAGCGCCCGCACCGTGTGCATGACGTCCTGGCCGAGGCCGAGCATATGGCTGATCCGCGGCTCCAGCTCCAGTTCCTGGAGCTCGGGAAAGGAAATGCCCTTGTCCGGGAGCATTTCGAGCGTGCCGGTCTCGAACGGCAGATCCGCTACGGCCCGCCCCGGCCGTTCCTGGGCCTGGCTGGACATGGTGGCCTCCTCCGTCGGCGCGTACGACGCGGGGCCCTGCCGGGCGACGGGTCCGGGCGGCCCGGACCGGCGAGAAGCAGGCTCACGAACGCCCCGGCTCAGCCGCACGGTCGACCTCAGCCGCACGATCGACAACCGCACGATCGACGGCTCAGCGACGCGATCGGCCGTGCTCCGGCAGGTCGTCCGCAGGGCTCGGCGTCGGGCGTCCATGCCCGGCCCGTACGCAACGGAGGCCGGCTGCCCGACCCGGCGCACGACCGACGGCATGGACGGTGTTCCTCCATCGTCCAACGGGATCCGGCGCGGTGCATCCCGGCCGTCGCGCCTCCTGCCCGGCCGTCGCTCCGCACGCCCGGGGCATCCCGGGCCGTGCGCTGCCGAGTTCCGCCACCCGGCACCGCCGCACGGCACGGCACCGGCCCAGGCACCGCCGCCGGGCCCAGACACCGGAACCGGGAACCGCTGCACGCCGGCGGCCCCGGACCTGCCCCGGCGCCGCGGGCCGGCTCAACCCCGCCGTGCCGCCAGGCAGTCCCGGACCGCGCGGACCAGGGCCTGTGCCCGCGGATCCGCGGTGACGTTCTGCTGCATGCCGTTGGTGACGTAGCCGAAGGAGACGCCGGACTCCGGGTCGGCGAACGCCAGCGAACCGCCGCGCCCGGGGTGGCCGAAGGAGCCGGGCGCGAGGAGCGGGGACGCCGGGCCGTGCAGCATGTAGCCCAGGCCGAAGCGGGTGTTGACGACGAGGACCCGGTCCGGTCCGGTGGACTCCTCCGTCCGCGCGAGGGTGAGCGTCGCGGGCGCCAGCAGGCAGCGGCCGTTCGGCACCGGGCCGATCAGCGCGGCGTAGAACCGGGCCAGGGAGCGGGCGGTGGCGATCCCGGCCGAGGCGGGGAGTTCGGCCGCGCGGTAACCGGGGGCGTTCTCGTCCGGCAGCGGGTCGATGGCGGTGAAGGCGCGCCGGGTGAGGGAGTCGGGGTCGCGGTAGGCGTCGGAGACCGAGCTCTTGGGGCGGACCTTCAGCCCCTGCGAGGCGGGCGGCTCGGGGGCCGCGACGTCGGCGATCCGGCCGACCCGGTGGGCCTCCTCCGGGGGCAGTCCGAGCCACAGGTCCAGGCCGAGCGGCCCGGCGATCTCGTCGGCGATCCAGCGTCCGATGGTGCGTCCGGTGATCCGCCGCACCAGCTCGCCGAGCAGCCAGCTGTAGGTCTGGGCGTGGTAGCCGTGCGCGGTGCCGGGCTCCCAGGCGGGCGCCTGGGCGGCCATCGCCCGGGGCCCGCTGACGCCGTCGGTGGCCTGCTCGGGCGTGAGCGGGGTGTCGAGCACGGGCAGCCCGGCGCGGTGCGAGAGCAGATGCCGGACGAGCACCCGCTCCTTGCCGTTCGCCTTGAACTCGGGCCAGTAGGTGCCCACCGGGGCGTCCAGGTCGAGCTGGCCGCGCTGATGCAGCATCAGCGGTACGGCGGCGGCGACGCCCTTCGTCGCGGACCGGACGATCTGCGCGGTGTTCTCCTGCCAGGGTTCCGGTCCGTCGGCGTCGGCGGTGCCCGCCCACAGGTCGACCGCCTGCCCGTCGCGGGTGTGGACGGCGACCGCCGCGCCGCGCTCCCCGCGCAGGCCGAAGTTACGGACGAAGGCGTCCCGGACCGGCTCGAAGCCGTCCACCACCATGCCCTGGACGTCCACCACTGGTGCGTACTCCTGCCACGACTCGTAACCCGACAACCTCCCCATGGTGCCTGGGCCGCCGCGGCGGCCCGACGGCGGGGCCCGTCCGGCGGCCCGGGGCGGCGGAGCGGGCCGGGGGCGGAGCGTCAGGAGAACATGATCGAGACGTCGATGTTGCCGCGGGTGGCGTTGGAGAACGGGCAGACCTGGCGGGCCTCGGCCACGAAGCGCTCGGCCAGTGCCTGGTCGAGGAGCGGGAGGGAGACCCGGAGCGCCACGTCGAAGCCGAACGCGTCGGCCTCCGTGGGCCCGAGGCCCACCTTGGCGCTGACCGAGGCGGTGGTGAGGTCGTGTCCGGCGCGCTCGCCGACGAGGGCCAGCGCGCTGTGGAAGCAGGCGCTCCAGCCCGCGGCGAAGAGCTGCTCGGGGTTGGTGCCGACGCCGTCGCCGCCCAGCTCGCGGGGGATGCCGACCCGGACGTCGAGCTGCCCGTCGGGGGTGCGGAGAAAGCCGTCACGGCCGCCGTGCGCGGTGGCCTCCGCCAGGTAGACGATCTCCGTCGGCCGGATCGGAGAGGAGGTCGCCGACCGGGCCGGAGCAGCGGTCGCGAGGTCCTGGAGCATGCTGCGCTCTCCCAGGTGAACAGGTGCGTTCAACATCATCGGGTTCAACGTACCGGGCTGGCGGAGCATCAAGTTACTAGGGGGTAGCTACCGTGGGTACGGTCAGCCGGCGGGCACCGTCACCGAGCGCGGATCGAAGCCGAACGGCAGCTCCAGCCGGTGGGCGCGCATCAGCTCCGCGTCGCACAGCAGGTTCTGGGTGCGGCCGTCGGCGGCGATCACACCTCCGCTGAGCACCACCGAGCGCGGGCAGAGCTCCAGGGCGTACGGCAGGTCGTGGGTGACCATGAGCACGGTGACGTCCAGCGACCGCAGGATGTCGGCGAGCTCCCGGCGGGAGGCGGGGTCGAGGTTGGACGAGGGCTCGTCGAGGACCAGGATCTCCGGCTCCATGGCGAGCACCGTGGCGACCGCGACCCGGCGCCGCTGCCCGAACGAGAGGTGGTGCGGCGGCCGGGCGGCGTACTCCGCCATGCCGACCCGCTCCAGCGCCCGGACGACCCGGTCCTCCAACTCGGGGCCGCGCAGCCCGGCCGCGGCCGGTCCGAACGCGACGTCCTCCCGGACGGTCGGCATGAACAGCTGGTCGTCCGGGTCCTGGAAGACGATCCCGACCCGGCGGCGGATCTCCGCGAGGTTCGGCTGCGCCACCGGCAGCCCGGCGACGCTCACGCTGCCCGCGCCGCCGCTGAGGATGCCGTTGAGGTGCAGCACCAGGGTGGTCTTCCCGGCGCCGTTGGGGCCCAGCAGCGCGACCCGCTCGCCGCGGGCCACGGTCAGATCGACGCCGAAGAGCGCCTGGTGGCCGTCGGGGTAGGCGTAGGCGAGGCGGCTGACCTCGAGCGACGCGGGGGCGCCGGCGAGAGCGGGGTCCGGGGCGGGGGCGGCGGTCACGGGGTCCATCCCATCAGGCGGTCCATCCCATCGGGCAGTCCGAGTCGTCGGGCGGTACGAGTCGTCGGACAAGCGGTCCAGGTCGTCAGACAAGGGTCCATCCCATCAGGCAGACGACGAGAGCCGCCGCGGGGAGGGCCGCGGCGTACGCCCACTGGGCGCGGGACGCCGTCACCTCGTCGATCACCGGCATGCTGCCCCCGTAGCCGCGGCTGACCATCGCCAGGTGCACCCGCTCACCCCGCTCGTAGGAGCGGATGAACAGCGCGCCGGCCGAGGTGGCGAGCACCTTCCAGTGGCGCGGGCCCGTCGCCTCGAAGCCGCGCGAGACCCGGGCGATCCGCATCCGGCGCATCTCGTCGGTGATCACGTCCCCGTAGCGGATCATGAACGAGGCGATCTGGACGAGGAGCGGGGGCAGCCGCAGCCGCTGGAGGCCGAGCAGCAGCGAGCGCAGCTCGGTGGTGGAGGCGAGCAGCACGGAGGCGGCGACGCCGAGGGTGCCCTTGGCCAGGATGTTCCAGGCGCCCCAGAGGCCGGAGACGCTGAGCTGGAGGCCGAGCACCTCGGTCCGGGGGCCGCTCGCCACGAACGGCAGGAAGAAGGCGAAGAGCACGAACGGCACCTCGATGAGCAGCCGTTTCAGCAGCACTCCGGCCGGGATGCGGGCCGCGGCCGCCACGGCGGCCAGCAGCAGCGCGTAGCAGCCGAAGGCCCAGACGGCCGCTCGCGGGGTGGCGACCACGACGAGCACGAAGCAGAGCACCGCCGCGATCTTGCACTGCGCCGGGAGCCGGTGCACCGGCGATGCGCCGGGCCGGTACAGCCGGTGGGCGTGCCCCGCTCCCATGTCAGCTCGACGCGGAGGAGTCGCCCGGACCGGTGTCGGGGCTGCGGCGGCGGATGACGTAGAAGAAGCCGGTGCCCACCAGCAGGGTCGCGCCGACACCGATCACCCCGGCCAGGCCGCCGGAGAGCCGGGGGCTCTCGACGTCCTTGGTCTGGTAGTCGGCGAGCGGCGAGTTCGCGAAGGTGTGGACCTCGACCTTGGTGTCCATCTTGTGGTCGGCGGCGACCTTCTCCAGGCCGTCCGGGCTGGCGGAGGCGTAGTAGCTGAGACCGCCCGCGAGCAGCAGCGCGGCCAGGACACCGATGATCCACAGCCGCCGGGTGCTGAGCCGGGCGCGCTTCCCCGGCGCGGGCGTGCCGGATTCCGGTGCGGACGGGGTCCCGGTGGCCATGGCGGCGTCCTCCTGCGGTGCGGCGGCCTGCTGTGCGGTGGCCTTCTCAGCCGTGGCCTGCGTGGCCTGCGGTGCGGTGGCCTGCGGTGCTGCGGCGTTCTCGTCGTGATCCGCGGTGCGTGCCATCAGGCGCTCGCCTCCCCGGAGCGCGCCGGGCCGTCCTCCGCGGGCTTGCGTCCGATGGCGGTGGCGCCGGACGGAGTGGCGGGGGCGGCGACGGGCGAGGTGTGCAGGGCCAGCGAGGGCCGCAGACCGCGGGCGCCGTGGACGAGGTCGGGGCGGACCGCGAGCACGGCGCCGACCGTCAGTGCGGTGATCGCCGCCTCGCCGAGGCCGATGAGGGCGTGCACGCCGACCATGGCGGCGAACACCGTGCCCAGCGGCACGTCCTTCGTGCCGCCGAGGGCGTAGAGCCCGGTGAAGGCGACGGCCGCGGCCGGTACGGAGACCAGGGCCGCCACGAACGCGGCCGCGGTGACCGAGCCGCGGTTCTGCGGCAGCACCTTCACCAGCAGCCGGAACAGCGAATAGGCGACCAGCACGGTCACCACGGCCATGTCGGTGATATTGACGCCGAGCGCGGTCAGCCCGCCGTCCGCGAAGAGCACCGCCTGCATCAGCAGCACCACGGAGACACAGAGGATGCCGGTGCACGGGCCGACGAGGATCGCGGCGAGCGCGCCGCCGAGCAGGTGCCCGCTGGTGGCCACGCCGACCGGGAAGTTCAGCATCTGCACGGCGAAGATGAAGGCCGCGACGAGACCGGCCAGCGGCGCGGTGCGCTCGTCCAGCTCACGGCGGGCACCGCGCAGGCTGACGGCGACCGCGGCAGCGGCGACGACGCCGGTGGCCACGGACACGGGTGCGTCGATGAATCCGTCGGGGACATGCATGGGCGGGGCTCCGCTCCGGCGTTGTGGTGAACATTCAATGATAGGCGCCGACTGCGAACCATATGCAAGAGCGCAGTCACCGCGGAACACGGGGGTCCGGGACGACGGCGCTCCGCGCGGCGGAGCTCCGCGGGGCCCGGCGGGCTCCGGAACGGTTCCCCCAGCGGCCCTGGAGCGGTTCTCGCGGCGGTCCGGAGCGGTTCTAGCGGCGGCCCTGGAGCGGTTCTCGTGCGGCCGGGGCGGGGCACTCCGCGGGCCTCCGGGACGCACGAAGCGCCCGAGGTGGCGGGGCCGGAGTTCTGACCAAATCCTGGAGAGGACGCCGCGCAGGAGTCATCCGGGGCGCGCGGGGCAGGCGATCCGCGAGGGAGGTCGACGCCATGCTGACGGCTGCCGGACCTTCCGTCGCCCCGCCCCGGCTGAGCCGGCGCCGCACCAACGCGGTGTTCGCGACGGTCGTTCTGGGCCTGATGCTCGCCGCCCTCGACCAGCTCATCATCTCGACCGCGCTGCCCACGATCGTGGCGGAGCTGGGCGGCGCCGGGCACATGGCGTGGGTGATCACGGCCTATCTGCTCACCGAGACCGTCGCGACCGTACTGGTCGGCAAGTTCGGCGACATGTTCGGCCGGAAGGTCGTCTTCCAGGTGAGCGCGGGCATCTTCGTGGTGGGCTCCCTGCTGGCCGGCTCGGCGCAGAGCATGGCGATGCTGATCGGGGGCCGGGCGATCCAGGGCGTCGGCGGCGGCGGTCTGATGGTCACCGCGATGGCGCTGATCGCCGACGTCATCCCGCTGCGGCAGCGCGGCAAGTACCAGGGCGCGCTCGGCGCCGTCTTCGGCATCACCACCGTGGTCGGCCCCACCCTCGGCGGGGTCTTCACCGACCAGGCCACCTGGCGCTGGTGCTTCTACATCAACATCCCGATCGCCGCCGTCATGGTCGTCATGGCCGCCCGGACGATCCCGGTGATCCGCGCGGCCGCCCGCCCGGTGATCGACTACGCGGGCATCGTGCTGGCGGCGCTCGGCACGTCCGCCCTCGTGCTGGGCCTGGAGTGGGGCGGGAGCACCTACCCCTGGACCTCCGCGACGGTCCTCGGCCTGCTCTTCGGCTCGGTGCTGCTGCTCACCGGGTTCGTCTTCGTCGAGCTGCGGGCCCGGGAGCCGATGCTCCCGATGGAGCTCTTCCGGAATCCGGTCTTCACGGTCTGCTCGATCCTCAGCTTCATCGTCGGCTTCGCGATGCTCGGCGCCCTGACCTACCTGCCGACGTATCTGCAGTTCGTCGACGGCATCACGGCCACCGCCTCCGGGGTGCGCACCCTGCCCATGGTCATCGGCCTGCTGACCACCGCCCTGCTCGCGGGGGAGGTGGTCAGCCGCACCGGCAGATACAAGATCTTCCCGATCCTGGGCTCGGCGCTCACCGCACTCGGGCTGTTCCTGATGTCCACCATGGGCAGCAGCACCGGCGTCTGGCTGGAGCTGCTCTACATGTTCGTGCTCGGGCTGGGGATCGGCCTGACCATGCAGGTGCTCACGATCGCCGTCCAGAACACCGTGCCGTACCACGACCTGGGGGCCGCGACCTCCGGGGTGACGTACTTCCGCACCCTGGGCAGCGCCTTCGGCACCGCCGTCTTCGGGAGCCTCTACAGCAGCCGGCTGGAGCCGAACCTCGCCGAGGCGCACGCCGCCTCCCCCGGCGTCCCGGACGGGCTGGTACGCAGCCCGAAGGGGCTCCATCTGCTGCCGGACGCGCGGGCCGCCCCGTTCATCGACGCGTACGCCGACACCGTGAACGACGTCTTCCTCTGGGTCGTCCCGGTGTCGCTGGTCGGCTTCGCGGTGGCGCTGTTCCTGAAGGAGGTGCCGCTGCGCGACAGCGCCCGCGCGGAGGCCTCCGACCTGGGCGAGGGCTTCGCCGCGCCCGACAGCCCGGACACGGACCAGCAGCTCGCGCGGGCCGTGGCCGGTGTGATGCGCCGGACCGGCGGGCCGGTCACCCGGGAGCTGCTGGCCGACTGCGGCAGTCCGCTCTCCCCCGACCAGGCCTGGGCGATCGGCCAGATCCACTGGCGGGCCCGGGTGCGCGGCGGGGCGTCGCTGACCGAGATCGCCGGGGCGCACCGGATGCCGACGGAGGTGCTGGATCCGGTGTTCCAGCGGGTCGCGGAGGCGGGCTACGCGCTGCGGGACGGCGACGGGCTCCGGCTGACGACCGCCGGCCGGGCCGAGATCGACCGGCTGACCGCCGCCTGGCGGCACTGGCTGGACCAGCGGCTGGAGGACTGGGACGTCACCGACGCGGCGGACCGGGCCCGGCTGGACCGGGCGCTGGACCACCTGGCGGCGGAACTCCTGGAGGAGGCGGAGGCACAGTACGTCCGGACGCCGGTCTGAGGGGGAGTGCGGGGCTGGGAGCGGGCCGACCGGGGATGCGGCGGGAGTACTGGGGGCGGGCCCGGCCGCGGGGCACCGCGGCCGGACCGGTGGGCGGGTGCCGCCGGCCCAGGGTCTCGGGGCCGCAGGATCTCGGGATCTCGGGGTCTCGGGGCCGCGGGGTCTCGGGATCTTGGGGTCTTGGGGTCTGGGGATCTTGGGTCTGGGGCCGCGGGGTCTCGTAGCGGAACGGAACGCAACGGAGCCCGGCCGGTGGCTCCTCGGGGAGTCCACCGGCCGGGCCCGAAGTGCGCCGTTCCCCGTCCCCACGGGACACGGCGCGGTCCGGGGGACGGAGCCGCTCTTTGTCGCGTCCCCCGGAGCTTTCAGGTCCGGCTGTACTCCGGATCGCTCTCCTCGTCACCGCGCGGAGCGGGGACGGAGGCACCGTGCGGGGCGGAGGCACCGTGCGGGGCGGGGACATCGTGCGAGGTGGAGGCACCGTCCGGAGCACCGGCCCGGGCCGGCACATCCGCACGGCCCGCCGGGACACCCGTGGCGCCCGCCACGTCCTCCGAGGCCCCCGCAGCGCCGTCCGAAGCCGCATCGTCCGGAGCACCCGCCCCGTCGTCCGCGGTGCCCGCCGGCCCGTCCCCGAGGTGCTTCCGCAGCCCCTCGCCCTCCACGTCGACCTGCGGCAGCGCCCGGTCCAGCCATCGCGGCAGCCACCAGGCCTTCCCGCCCAGCAGGGCGAGCACCGCGGGCACGATCGTCATCCGCACCACGAAGGCGTCGAAGGCGACGGCGACCGCGAGGCCGAAGCCGATCATCTTGACCATCGACTCGTCGCTGCCGATGAAGCCGGCGAAGACGCTGATCATGATGACGGCGGCGGCGGTGACCACCCGGGCCCCGTGCCGGAAGCCGGTGACGACCGCCTGGCCGGCCCGCTCCCCGTGCACGAACGCCTCCCGCATCCGGGTGACCAGGAAGACCTCGTAGTCCATGGCCAGACCGAAGACCACCCCGACCATGAAGATCGGCATCATGCTCATGATCGGTCCGGTCTGCTCGACCCCGAACAGGTCGCCCAGCCAGCCCCACTGGAAGACCGCCACGACCGCGCCGAGGGCGGCGACCACCGAGAGCAGGAAGCCCAGTGCGGCCTTGAGCGGGACGAGGATGGACCGGAAGACCAGGATCAGCAGCAGGAAGGCCAGGCCGACGACGAGCCCCAGGTAGGGGACGAGAGCGTCGTTGAGCTTCTGCGAGACATCGATGTTCATGGCCGTGGTGCCGGTGACCATGAGGTCCGCGCCGTCGTCGGCGGCGGCGTCGCGGGTCTTCCCGCGGATCTCCTTGACCAGGTCCTCGGTGGTGAGGCTGCTCGGCTCGGAGTCGGGCACGACGGTCAGCGTCGCCGTGTCACCCGGCTTGTTGAACTGGGGCGGGGTGACCGCCGCGACGTCGTCGAGCCGGGAGACGTCCTTCGCCACCGCGCGGACGGCGGCCTGCGGGTCGTCGCTGTCCTTCGCGTCCACCATCAGCAGCAGCGGGCCGTTGAGCCCCGGGCCGAAGGAGTCCGCCAGCAGGTCGTACGCCCTGCGCTGGGTGGTGCTCGTCGGCTGCGCGCCGTCGTCGGGCAGCCCCAGCTCCAGGGAGGCCGCGGGGACGGCGACCACGCCCAGGCCGATCACCCCGGCCAGCAGCACGGTCACCGGGCGGCGCAGCACGAAACGCGCCCAGCGGGTCCCGCCGTTGGGCTTGTCCGCCGGCTGCGGGGCGTCGCTCCGGCGGGCCTTGCGGCCCAGCACGCGGCGGCCCGCGAAGCCCAGCAGCGCCGGGATCATGGTGAGCGCGATGAGGACGGCGATCAGGACGGTGCCCGCGGCGGCGAAGCCCATCTTGGTCAGCAGCGGGATGTCGACGACCGCGAGGCCGGCGAGGGCGATGACCACGGTGAGGCCCGCGAAGACGACGGCGGAGCCCGCGGTGCCGACGGCCCGCCCCACCGCGTCCTCCGGCTCGCGGCCCTCGGCGAGTTCGGTCCGGTGGCGGGAGACGATGAAGAGCGCGTAGTCGATGCCGACCGCGAGGCCGATCATCGTGGCCAGCGTGGCGGTGGTGCTCGACAGATCGAGCGCGCTGCCGAGCGCGGTGATCGCGGACACCCCGATGCCGACCCCGATCAGGGCGGTGAGCAGCGGCATTCCGGCGGCGAGCAGCGAGCCGAAGGTGATGACCAGGACCACGGCGGACACCGCGATCCCGATGACCTCGGACGCCCCGCTCTCCGGCATCACCTGGAGGGCGTCACCGCCGATCTCGACGGTCAGGCCCGCGTCCCGGCCGTGCTGCCCCGCCTCCTTCAGCTCGTCCCGCGAGGACTCCTCCAGCTCGAAGCCGGAGACCCGGTACGAGACCTGGGCGTAGACGGTCCGCCCGTCCTTGCTGACGGCCTTGGCCCGGTACGGGTCCACGACCGCGGCCACCTGCGATCCGGACCGCAGTTCGCGGACGACCTTCTCGGCCGCCGCCTTGTGCTCCGGGTCCGTCATCCGCTCGCCGTCCGGGGCGCGGAGGACGACGCGCGCGGTGCCGCCGTCGGCGTGCATGCCCGGGAAGCGCTCGTCGAGCAGGTCGAAGGCCTTCTGCGCCTCGGTGCCGGGGATGGAGAAGGAGTTGGCGGGCGGCGAGCCGGCGGACGAGGCGCCGAACCCGACCGCGGTCAGCAGCACCACCCATATGAGGGCGACGAACCACCGGCGCCGGTAGGAGAACCGGCCCAGTCGGTAGAGGAAGGTGGCCATGGCGGAACTGCTCCCGTGGGATCGAGGGGTCGAACAGGGCGTGCTGGGACGGCCCGACGACGAGAGCGGCGCGTCAGGAATGTCGGATCCGGGCAAGGCGGAGTGCGGTCGAACGGACAGGGGCCGGCGGGTCGCAGGGACGGGACAGGGCTCCGGGGGGACGGGACGGAGCGTCGGAGGGCGTCAGGATTCGAGGGCGGGCAGCACGACGGCTTCGATGAACTGCTCCAGACAGGAGACGTCCATCGGCAGGTCGTCGATCAGGGGCCGCGCCACGAAGGCGCCGATGAGCATGTGGGGGACGAACTCCAGCGCGGGATGGCCGGCCCGGATCTCCCCGCGGTCGACCGCCCGCCCCAGCATCTGCTCCAGCCCGGTGAGTTCGGGCTCGATGACCAGCTCGCGCAGGGCCCGGTGCAGGTCGGGGCTGCGGTAGACGGCGTGGGCCAGCCCCCGGAGCAGGGCGGTGTCCTTCTCGATCTGGGTGTCGCTGGAGCAGTTCACCATCTCCGCCAGGTCACCCCGGAGGCTCCCGGTGTCGATGCCCGCCAGCGGGACCGGCCCGCCGTGCCGCAGGGCGGTGGCGACCAGCTCCGGCTTGCCCTTCCACTGGCGGTAGAGCGTGGCCTTGCTCGAACGGGTCCGGGCGGCGATGGCGTCCATCGTCAGGGCGTCGTAGCCGTGCTCCCGGAGCAGGTCGAGCACGGCCGCGTAGAGCTCGCTCTCCCGCTCGGGGGTGAGCCGGGTGCGCCGGGCCGGTGCGCCGGAAGCCGAAGTCACCAGGACCTCCCATCGAAGAAAGGAACATCGAACGAAACTGTTTCGTACACCAGGAGGGTAGGCCGCTCCCCATCGAAACGCAACCGTTTCGATGGGGAGTCCGCGGTACCCGGCTCCGGGGCCGGAGACCATTCCCCGGAGCCGGAGCCGGAGCCGGAGCCGGAGCCGGGGCCGGGCACCGTTACTCGGAACCGGCGCCGGAGACCACAGGACCCGGCCCCGGAGCCGGACGGCGACCACGAGTTGCCGGGCTCCGGTGCCGCCGAAACCATGGGAGGAAGCGACGGAGCAGCGAACAGAGGACTGCAGTGAGCGACGGCGCGTACCTCCGGTTCCCGCACCTCCACGACGGCCTGCTGTGCTTCGCGGCCGAGGACGACCTGTGGGTGGCGCCCCTCCCCGCTGCGGGAGCGACGCCAGGCCGGGCGCACCGGATCACCGTCGACCGGACCCGCGTCGGCCATCCCCGCTTCTCCCCCGACGGCACCCTGATCGCCTTCACGACCTGGCGCAGCCTCGACCCGGAGATCCATCTCGCCCCGGTCGCGGGCGGGCCCGCCCGCCGCCTCACCTACTGGGGCAGCACCGACACCCGGGTCTGCGGCTGGACCCCGGACGGGCACATCCTCGCGGTGGCCTCCCACGGGCAGCCGTTCTCCTACTACTCCTGGGGCTACAAGGTGTCCACGGACGGCGGCCCCGGCGGGCGGCTGCCGTGGGGCCCGATCTCCGACATCGCGGTCGCGGACGTCGCGGCGGGCGGCCCCGGCGAGCCCCCGGGCGCTCCGGCGGAGGGCACCGAGCACCGCACCCTGCTGCTCACCGGCAAGCCCCCGCACGAGCCCGCTTCCTGGAAGCGGTACCGGGGCGGCGCGAAGGGGCGGCTGTTCCTGCACGGCCGCCGCCTGCTGCCGGAGCTGAACGGCCATCTGGACTGCCCGATGTTCGTGGCCGGCCGGATCGCCTTCCTCTCCGACCACGAGGGCATCGGCAACCTCTACTCCTGCCTCCCGGACGGCTCCGACCTGCGGCGGCACACCGACCACGACCGGTTCTACGCCCGCCACGCGTCCACCGACGGCTCCCGGGTCGTCTACCAGTGCGCCGGCGACCTCTGGCTGGCCGAGGACTTCTCCCCCGCCGGGGCACCGCGGAAGCTGGAGGTCCGGCTCGGCGGCCCGCGGGCCGGGCGCCGCCGCTACCAGATCCCGGCCTCCTCCCACGTCGACTCGCTCTCCGTGGACGACACCGGCCGGGCCAGCGCGATCTGTGTGCGCGGCAGCCTCTACTGGCTGACCCACCGCGACGGACCGGCCCGCACCATCACCGACGTGCCGGGCGTACGGATCCGGCTGCCGGAGATCCTCGGCGCGACGGGGCGCGTCGCCTACATCACCGACGCCGAGGGCGAGGACGCGGTGGAGATCGCGCCGCTGCCCCGGGCGGGCACCACCGGGGCCCCGCAGCGGATGGCCGCCGGAGCGCTCGGCCGGGTGCACGGACTGGTCGCGTCCCCCGACGGGCAGCGGCTGGCGGTGGCCACGCACGACGGACGGCTGCTGGTCCTCCGGGTGCCCGCCGAGCCCGCGGCGACGGCAGGCGGCGACGGACCGGACGGCGAAGGCGGGACGGCCGCACCCGCCGACGGGCCCGCCGACCCCCGCGCCGAGCAGCAGGAGGCCGAGGTCACCGAGGTGATCCGCTCGGCCAACGGACCGGTGAAGGACCTCGCCTTCTCCCCCGACTCGGCCTGGCTCACCTGGTCCCACCCGGGCATCGGCCGTTCGCTCCGCCAGATCAAACTGGCCCGGCTGACCGACCGGCACATCATCGACGTCACCAACGGGCGGTTCGAGGACGAGGAACCGGTGTTCACCGGCGACGGCCGCTATCTGGCGTTCCTCTCCTGGCGCGGCTTCGACCCGGTGTACGACGTGCACACCGGCGACCTCTCCTTCCCGCTCGGCTGCCGCCCCTACCTGGTCCCGCTGTCGTCGGCGACGCCCTCGCCGTTCGCGCTGTCGGCGGAGGGCCGGACCGCGGCGGGCGGTCTGGACCCGGTGGACACCCGGGGCGACGGGTCGGTGCTGGTGGAGGCCGAGGGGCTGGCCAGCCGGGTCACCCCGTTCCCGGTCGCCGCCTCCAAGTACTCGGCGCTGCGCCCGGTCGCCGGCGGCGGGCTGGTGTGGCTGCGCTGGCCGATCTCCGGCGCGCTCGGCGAGACCTTCGCGCACCCGGCGGACACCACGGGCCGGCCGACGCTGGAGCACTTCGACGTCGTCCGGGCCAAGCGCACCGAACTGGCCTCCGGTCTCGACTGGTTCGCGGTCAGCGGCGACGGCACCCGGCTGGTCGTCAACGACGACGGGGACCTGAGCGCGGTCCCGGCGACCGAGACCGGCGACAGCGATTCCACCGTCCATCTCGACCTGCGGCGCATCATGCACGAGGTCGATCCGGAGGCCGAGTGGCGGCAGGCGTACGCCGAGGCGGGCCGGATCGTCCGGGCCTACTACTGGGAGCGCCACATGTGCGGCGTCGACTGGGACGGGGTGCTGGACCAGTACCGGCCGCTGGTCGAACGGGTCGCCTCGCCCGACGAGTTCGCCGACCTGCTGCGCGAGGTGCTGGGCGAACTGGGCACCTCCCACGCGTACGTGGCCCCGGCCCGGCGCAACGAGGGCCCGCCGCACTACCAGCGCCCGATCGGGCTGCTGGGCGCCAACTTCGCGCACACCCGGGACGGCCGCTGGGCCGTGTCCCGCATCCTGCCGGGCGAGTCGTCGGACTCCCGGGCCCGTTCCCCGCTGGCCGGGTCCGGCATCCGCGAGGGCGCCGTCCTCACCCATGTCGACGGCCGCCCGGTCGACCCGGTGACCGGCCCGTTCCCGCTGCTGGCGGGCGCCGGCGGCACCACCGTGGAGCTGACCTTCGAACCGCCCGGGGGCACCGGCCCGCCGCGCCGCGTGGCGATCGTGCCGCTCATCGACGAACGGCCGCTGCGCTACCAGGACTGGGTGGCCAAACGGCGCGCGGTGGTCCGGGAGGCCGGCGGCGGCCGGTGCGGCTATCTGCACATCCCCGACATGGGCGGCTCCGGCTGGGCCCAGTTCAACCGGGACCTGCGGATGGAGATGGCGCGGGACGCGCTGATCGTGGACGTCCGGGGCAACGCGGGCGGCAACATCAGCGACCTGGTGGTCGAGAAGCTGACCCGGACCATCGTGGGCTGGGACCTGACGCGTGACGCCCAGCCGGTGTCGTACCCGTCGGACGCCCCGCGCGGCCCGGTCGTCGGCCTCGCCGACGAAATGACCTCCTCCGACGGCGACATGATCACCGCCGCCTTCAAACTCCTGGGCCTGGGGCCGGTGGTGGGCCTGCGCACCTGGGGCGGCGTCGTCGGCATGACGGGCCGGCACCGGCTCGGCGACGGCACGGTCATCACGGTGCCGATGAACGCCGCCTGGTTCGAGGGCTACGGCTGGGGCGTGGAGAACCACGGCGTCGAGCCGGACATCGAGGTGGAACGCACCCCGCTGGACTGGGCCGAGGGCCGGCACCGGCAGCTGGACGACGCCGTGGCCGTCGCGCTCGACCTGCTGGAACAGCATCCGCCGGTGATCCCGCCGGACCACTCCGGCGTACCGGACCTGCGTCGGCCGGAACTGCCGCCCCGGGACGGGGGCTGACCGGCACCGGGAGCCGGGCTGGGGCCGGGCTGGGAGCCGGGCTGGAGCCGGGCTGGGGCCGGGCTGGGAGCCGGGCTGGGAGCCGGGCTGGGGGCCGGGCTGGGGGGCCGGACGCGACGGTCGGGCTGAGCGCCGGACGCGGCGGTCGGTCCCCGGGGGCGCTCGGTGGCCGGCACCTCGGCCACCGGCACCTCGGCTTCCGGAGCACTCGGTCCCCCGGAGCGCCGCCCGCTCCCGTGCGCCGCACCCGGCCTCTCCGGGCTCGGACGGACCGCCACCGGCCCGTCCGAGCCACTACCCGTCCGTGCGCGCCTTCTCGTCCGCCGCTCCCCCGGCGCCCACCAGACCGGTGCGCGCCCCGCGGGCCGCCGCGAGCCGGGGTGCGAAGCGCCGCATCTCCCGGGCGCCGACGGTCGCGATGAGGCCCGGCAGCACGCCGCGGACGCCCTGCATGCCGCGCAGCCACCACTGCGCGTACACCTGCGCGGAGCGCCGCTCGATGCCCGCGACCAGCCGGTCGACCGCCGGCCCCAGGGGATAGGTGCGGTTGGACGGCCAGGGCAGCCGCTGCCGCAGTTCCCGCATCACCGCGTCCTCGTCGACGCCGCGCACCATGTCCGTGTCGGTCCAGCTCAGATAGCCCACCCCGACCGTGACGCCCCGGTGGCCGACCTCGGCGCGCAGACAGTGCGCGAACGCCTCCACCCCGGCCTTGGAGGCGCAGTACGCGGACCCCAGCGGCGCCGGGACGATCGCCGCCAGCGAGGCGATCTGGAGGAGGTACCCGCGGCTGTCCAGCAGCGCCGGCAGGAAGGCGCGGGCCGTGGTGGCGCTGCCCAGCAGGTTGACCTCGACGACCCGGTTCCAGGACCGGGCGTCGGAGTCCGCGAACGGACCGCCCTGCGCCACTCCCGCGTTGGCCACGACGATGTCGACCCGGCCGAAGCGCTCCGTCACCTCGCGGGCGACGCGGTCCATGGCCGCGGCATCGGTGACGTCCACCGGCCAGTACGCGGATTCGGTGGGCAGCCGGTCGGAGACCTGCCGCAACTCCTCGGGTTCCAGGCCGAGCAGGGCGACGCGCACGCCGCGCGCGGCGAGTTTGCGGGCCAGTCGCTCGCCGACACCGCGGGCGGCACCGGTCACCACCGCGACCCGGCCCTCCAGCCTTCCCTGTGCGTTCACGCCGTCTCCTCCTCGGCCATGGCTCCGCGGGCGTTTCCCGGTCCGGACGTCCCCGGTCCGGATGCGCTCCTCGGTGCGGGTGCGCTCGTCGGTCCGGATGGGTTCGTCGATGCGGATGCGTTCGTCGATGCGGATGCGCTCCTCGATCCGGATGCGTTCGTCGTGTCGCCGGTCCCGGCCCCCGGACCCGCCCCGGTGAGCCGTTCCCGTACCAGCTCCCGGATCGTCCCGATGACCGTCTCCGGTGCCTCCACCGGCGTCATGTGGCCGATGCCGGGCAGCTCGGTGAGGCCCGTGCAGTGCGGCAGCGCGGCCGCCAGCCGCCGGGCGTGCACGGGCGGGGTGAGCCGGTCGGCCGTGCCCACGATCACCGCGGCCGGGACGGCGAGCCGCGCGGCCCGCCCGTCGAGATCCAGCTCGGCGAGGACGTGCGCCCAGCGGGCCCGGACGGTGCGCGGGCAGGCGTGCACGATCCGGGCGCAGGTGTTCACCGCGCCCGGGTCCGCGCCGGGGCCCATCGTCACGTACCGGAGCACCCGCCGGGCGAGCGGCGTGACCGGACCGAGCGGGGCGCGGGAGCCGAGCAGCGCGCGGTGCGCGCGGTACCGCACGCCCGCCCAGGGCAGCGGCAGCACGAGCGCCTCCCGCAGCAGCCGCGAACTCCCGGTGCTGCACAGCAGCACCGCGGCGGCCCGCTCCTGGAGCACCGGCCGGCCGGCGGCGGCCAGGAGGGTCATGCCTCCCATGGAATGCCCCACGAGCACCGCGCGCTCGCCGGGCGCCAGTGCCGCGCCGAGCACCGCCTCCAGATCGTCGGCGAGCGCGTCCGTGCTGTACCCGTCGGGGCCGGTCGCCGGGGTGCGGCCGTGGCCGCGCTGGTCGTAGAGGATCACCCGATGCTCGGCGGCGAGGGCCCGGACGACCGGCGCCCAGAAGGCGGTCGAACAGGTCCAGCCGTGGGCGAGGACGACCGCGGGCGCGTCCTCGGGCCCGTGCACCTCGATGTGCAGCCGGGACCCGTGAGTGGAATCGGCGGTCAGTTCGCGCACCGGCGTGGGCGGCACGAAGGCCGCGGCCGGGAAACCCTTGCGGCGGCTCACCGGACGCCCTCCCCGGCCCCGTCGGAACCGGCCCCATAGGAAACGGCCCCATCGGAAACGGTCCCATCGGAAACAGCCCCGTCGGAACCGGCCACGGCCGCCGGGGCGGTACCCCGGCCCGGATCCCGCGGCGGGCGCAGCACCGCGTACTCGGCGAGGTTCACCTCCCGCGTCACCCTGCGGAACTCGGCGGTCGTCCCGGGCCACACCGTGGTGTTGCGGCCGGACTTGTCGAGGTACCAGCTGTCGCAGCCGCCGGTGTTCCACACGGTGCGCCGCATCCGCTCCTGGAGCCGCCGGTTGTAGGCGTGGACGGCGGACGGCCGGGCGTCGAGCGCCACCCGCCCGCCGAGCGTGCCGAGCCGGCCGAGGAAGTCGGTCAGATAGTTCAGCTGCGCCTCGATCATGAGGATCATCGAGCTGTTCCCGAGGCCGGTGTTGGGGCCGATGACGGTGAGGAAGTTCGGGAAGCCGGGGACGCTGGCGCCGCGCAGCGCCTGCATGCCGTCCTTCCACTCCTCGGCGAGCGTCCTGCCCTCGGCGCCGGTGATCCGCTCGGCGATCGGCATGTCGGTGACGTGGAAGCCGGTGCCGAAGACGATCGCGTCCGCCTCGGTGCGGGTGCCGTCGGCGGCGACCAGGGCCGAGCCGTCGACCTCCCGCAGCCCCGAGGCGACCAGCGAGACATTGGGCCGGGCGAGCGCCGGATAGTAGTCGTTGGACAGCAGGATGCGCTTGCAGCCGATGCGGTAGTCCGGGGTGAGGGCCGCCCGCATCGCCGGATCCTTGACGGCCTTCTTCATGTGCGCCGAGGCCAGGGCCTCCAGCACGCCGAGCCGGCCGGGGTGCCGGGTGAAGGCGCCGACCTGGAGCTCCCGGATGCCCCACAGCAGGGCGCGGCGCAGGGCCCCGGTGGCCGGCAGCCGGGTGTGCAGCCGCTGCTCCAGCTCGGTGATCCGCCGGTCCAGGCGCGGCACCACCCAGGCCGGGGTGCGCTGGAACAGGGTCAGCTCCCCGACCACCGGCTGGATCTCGGGCACGATCTGGATCGCCGAGGCGCCGGTGCCGACCATGGCGACCCGCTTGCCGCGCAGGTCGAACCCGTGGTCCCAGCGCGCGGAGTGGAAGACCGCGCCGGGGAAGGAGTCCAGCCCCGGGATGTCGGGGACCTTGGGATCGGAGAGCGGGCCGGTCGCGGAGACGACCACATCGGCCGTGAGCGGCCCGGACGCGGTGTCGATCTCCCAGCGCAGCGCGTCGCCGTCCCAGCGCATGGCCAGGACCTCGGAGTCGAAGCGGAGGTGCGGGCGCAGTCCGAAGGTGTCGGCGACCCGCTCCAGGTACGCCCGGATGTGCGGCTGCCCGGAGAAGCTCCGCGGCCACTGCGGATCCGGGGCGAACGAGAACGAGTAGAGGTGCGAGGGGACGTCGCACGCGCAGCCCGGGTAGGTGTTGTCCCGCCAGGTGCCACCGACCGCGCCGGCCCGCTCCAGGACCGTGAAGTCGGTGATCCCGGCTCTGCGCAGCCGGACGGCGGCCCCCAGACCGCCGAAGCCCGAGCCGATCACCGCGACTCGGACATGTGCGTGTTCGTCCTTCGGTCCGGCCATGACCGCCGCCTCCCAACGTCCGGAAACGATCGCGCCACCAATCACTGGCGTGATCGGGAGCGTAAAGCAGGAACGTACTCAGGGGTAGGGGTTCGGCAGCGGAAGTTACCGCCGGTTGCGGCGGCCCGGAGGCGGGCCCGGCCGGCTCGCGGCCGTTCGCCGCGCGGCCCCGGCCCGCCGACGGGACGGCATAGGCTTCCGGTGTGGCCGAGACAGAGGAAACACGGAGCGCACAGGACCGCCGGCCGGGGGACCACGCCCCGACGGCGCCGGGCCGGCGGGACCCGGCGAACCCCTCCGGCCACCCGGCCCCGGCCACCGGCGGCACACCGGCGCGGGAGCGCTCCCCCGGAAGCGGCGAACCGCCCGGGACGAGCGGCCCGTCCGAACGGAACCAGCGCCCCGCCCCGAGTCCCGAGAGGCACGAACCCCACGCCCCGAGCCCCGAGGCGCACGCCCCCTCCGCGGAGCCGCGCGAACCCTCCCGCGCGCCACGGACCGAGTACCGGACGGCGGAACTGGCCGCGGAGGCGGGCATCACCGTCCGCACCCTGCGCTTCTACCGCGAGCGGAAGCTGCTGCCCGCGCCGCGCCGCGAGGGCCGGATCGCCTGGTACGACGACCACCACCTCGCGCGGCTGCGGACCATCGGCGCCCTGCTGGAACGTGGCCACACCCTGGGCGGCATCGCCGAGCTGATCACGGCGTTCGAGAACGGCCGCGACGTCGGCGAACTCCTGGGCCTGGAGAACGCCATCGGCGCCACCTGGACCGACGAGACCCCGGTCCGCCTCACCCCCGAGGCGCTCTCCGACTACTTCGCGGACCACATCACCGCCGAGAACCTCGCCGAAGCCCTCGACCTGGGCTATCTGACGGTGGACGGGGACGAACTCGTGCACGTCAGCCGCCGGTTGCTGGACACCTCCAGCACGCTGGTCGAGAAGGGCATCCCGCTCGACGCCGTCCTCGCCGCGGCCCGCGCCGTCCGCACCCACACCGACGCCCTGGCCGAGCTGTTCACCTCCCTCGTCCGCACCCATGTGGTGTCGGACGCCCTCACCCGGGCCGCGGCGGGCGAGCCGCCGGGCGCCGAGGAGACGGCGGACATCACGGCCACCGTGGAACGGCTGCGCCCGCTGGCCAAGGGCGTCGTCGACGCCGAGCTCTCCATGGCCCTGGACCGCAGGATCCGGGCCGAACTGGACGCCTGGCGGAAGGAGCTCCCGGAGCGGCCCGGCACCTGAACGGGACCGGCCCGGCACGCGTCGGGGCGAGCCTGCGGACCGGTACGGGCCGCCCCGTACGGACGGTCGACGCTCCATCCGGCGACCGAGCCGCGCCACGTCCCCGTGCGGGAGCACACTGGTGGCATGTGCCGCAGCATCAAGACGCTCCGCCCGCCCGCCATGGACCACGTCGACGACGAGGACATCCGGGCGGCCGCATTGCAGTACGTCCGCAAGGTCTCGGGGTTCCGCGCCCCCGCCGCCCACAACCAGGCCGTCTTCGACCGGGCCGTGGAGGCCGTCGCCGGAGCCACCGAGCAGCTCCTCGCCGAGCTGGAGATCCGGGGCTCCGGAGGCCACCGGCGCCCCCGGACGGACGCGACGGCCTGACGCCCTCCGCGGGGGCTGGACCGGATCGGACCTGGTCGGGTCGGGCCCGGTCGGGTCGGGGCCTGGTCGGGCGAAGCCCAGCCCAGCCGGACCGAGCAGAGCCGGACCGAACCGAACCAGGCCCGGCGAGGCCGGACCAGGCCGACGTCAGCCTGTCCGGCCGCCTCCCTCCGCGCCCCTCAGCCCCGCAACCGCGGCGCGGCGGCCGGCACCGGCCCGCCCTCCGGCGCGGCGGCCAGCTCGTCCGCGAACCCTCGCGCCCAGCGGGCCAGCCCGGCGGCATCGATGCCGTACGGCGGATTCCCCTCGGCCGCAGCAATCACCTCCGCCGCCCGCCGGAGCAGGGACACGGCGCCGCGCCGGTTGCCGCGCGCGGCATGGGTCACGCCCACGGCGAGCTGCGCCAGCCCCTTCCACAGCGCGCGCTCGGGTCCCGTCGCGGACTTCCACGCGTCCTCGAAGACCTCGTGCGCATGGAACGGCATGCCGGTGTCGAGCAGCCGCTGGCCCTCGGCGAGCGATGCGTCCGGGGTCCGCACCACGCCCTCCGGCTGGCGTTCCACACCCGCCGCCCCGTACGGCAGCGGCCGCCCCAGACCGTCGCGCGGGCGCGCGTTGCGGGCGCGGCCCTCCTCATCGCGGTCCCGGCCCGCGGTGGTCCGCCGGCCTTCGGCCGGTGCGCCGGTGTCCCGGGTGGTGCCCTCGTCGCTCACAGCTCGATTGTCCTCCGCCGTCCGTCGCCCAGGCCGTCCGCCGGCCCCGGGCCGCAGTGCCCGGTGGGTCCCAGTGCCCGGCAGGCCTCAGTGCAGTGGGTCTCAGTGCCGGGTCTCAGTGCAGTGGGTCTCAGTGCCGGTCTCAGTGCCCGGTCGTGTACGCCACCGTCACCGGGGCGTGGTCCGACCAGCGCAGGTCATAGCTGGCGGCGCGCTCGACGACCGCCTTGACCGCGCGGTCCGCCAGGCCCCGCGTCGCCATGTGGTAGTCGATCCGCCAGCCGCTGTCGTTGTCGAACGCCTTCCCCCGGTACGACCACCACGAGTACGGGCCCGCCACGTCCGGGTGCAGCCGCCGCACCACATCCGTGTACGCGCCCTCCTCGAGGACCCGGGTCAGCCACCCGCGCTCCTCCGGCAGGAAACCGGCGTTCTTCGTGTTGCCCTTCCAGTTCTTCAGGTCGGCCTCCTGGTGCGCGATGTTCCAGTCGCCGCAGACCAGCACCTCACGCCCGTCGGCCGCCGCCCGCTCCCGGAGCCCCTTCAGATACGGCAGGAACTCGCCCATGAAGCGCTCCTTCTCCTCCTGCCGCTCCGTGCCGACCTCGCCCGAGGGCAGATAGAGGCTGGCGACCGTGACGCCCGGCAGGTCGATCTCCGCGTACCGGCCGCTGCCGTCGAACTCGGTCGAGCCGAAGCCGATCCGCACCCCCTCCGGCTCGCGCCGCGAGTAGAGCGACACCCCGGCCCGGCCCTTGGCCGCCGCCGGAGCGTGGACCGTGTGCCAGCCGTCGGGCTCCCGCACCTGCGCGGAGAGCTGGTCCGGCTCGGCCCGCACCTCCTGGAGGCAGACCACATCGGCCGAGGTCGCCGCCAGCCACTCCTGGAATCCCTTCCGGGCGGCGGCACGGAGCCCGTTCACATTCACGGTCGTCACAGTGAGCATCCCGGCACGATACCGACCTCCGCGCGGCGCCCCCGGACTCGGCCCGCACAACCGTACGATTGCCCCCATGCAGATCCGCCCGGTCCGCTACGACCACCCCGACGCCGTGAGGCTCAACGCCGAGGTGCAGCTGGAGTACGCCGAGCGCTACGGCGACGGCGACCTCACCCCGATGGATCCGTCCCAGTTCGATCCGCCGCAGGGGCTGTACCTCGTGATGTACGACGACGAGGGCCGGCCGGTCGCGTCCGGCGGCTGGCGCGCCCAGGAGGGGAGCTCCGAGGGCTACGCGGACGGCGACGCCGAGATCAAGCGGATGTTCGTGGTGCGCGACGCCCGCGGGCGGGGGCTGGCCCGCCGGGTCCTGGCCGCGCTGGAGGACAGCGCCCGGCAGGCGGGCCGGCAGCGCATGGTCCTGGAGACCGGCACCAAGCAGCCCGAGGCCATCGCCCTCTACGCCTCCAGCGGCTACGCCCCCGCGGTACCGAAGTTCGGCATCTACCGCCACGAGTCCCTGAGCCGCTGCTTCGCCAAGCCGCTCGGCGCCCCGGCCGCCTCCGGCCAGGCGCCGGCGCCGGAGCCGTCCGCCCGGACCGCCCCGGACCGGTGATCTCCACCGGGCACCACGAGCCCGGCCCTGCTCCCCGCCCCCGTACTCAGCGCCCCACGCCCGGCCCCGGCGCCATCGCCTGCGGCTCGGTCAGCGCCGGCGTGCCCACCGGCCACAGCTGCTGACCGCGGTACTCCTCCAGCAGCCGCAGCCAGACCTCGCTCATCGTGGGGAAGGCCGGGACCGCGTGCCACAGCCGGTCCACCGGCACCTCGCCGACCACCGCGACCGTGGCCGAGTGCAGCAGCTCCCCCACCCCCGGCCCCACGAAGGTCACCCCGATGAGATGTCCCCGGTCGAGGTCGACCAGCATCCTGGCCCGCCCCCGGTAGCCGTCCTCGTACAGCGAGGCGCCCGCGACCTGCCCCAGCTCGTAGTCGACGACCCGCACCCGGCGGCCCTGCCGCTCGGCCTCGGCCGCCGTCAGCCCGACCGCGGCCACCTCCGGCGTGCTGAACACCACCTGCGGCACGGCCGCCCGGTCCGCGGTCGCCACGTGCGCGCCCCACCGGTCCCGCTCCAGGACGGGCACGTGCTGCGCCCGGGTGGCGATGACCGCGCCCGCCACCCTCGCCTGGTACTTCCCCTGGTGGGTGAGGAGTGCACGGTGGTTGACGTCCCCCGCCGCGTACAGCCAGTCCCCCGGCACCCCGGTCACCCGGCACGAGTCGTCCACCTCGATCCACCCCCCGGGCGACAGGCCGACCGTCTCCAGCCCGAGGCCGTCGGTGCGCGGGGCGCGCCCGGTGGCGACCAGCACCTCGTCGACGACGATCTCCCGGCCGTTGTCCATCAGCACCGTCACCGGCCCGCCGGGCGCCTCGCGGCGCACGCCGGTCGCCGACACCCCGATGAGCATCTCCACCCCGGCCCGGGCCAGCCCCTCGGTGACCATCTCGCCCGCGAACGGCTCCATCCGCTCCAGCAGCCCGCCGCCCCGGACGAGCATCGTGACCTGCGATCCGAGCGCCTGCCAGGCGGTGGCCATCTCCACCCCGACCACGCCGCCGCCCACGATCGCCAGCCGCCCCGGCACCTTCTGCGCGCTGGTGGCCTCCCGGCTGGTCCACGGACGAGCCTCGGCCAGCCCCGGCAGATCGGGCACCACGGCCCGGCTGCCGGTGCACACGGCGACCGCGTGCCGCGCCCGCAGCAGCCGCAGGCCCCCGTCGGGCGTCCGGACCACGACGCGGCGCGGGCCGTCGAGCCGGCCGCTGCCCCGGACGATCTCGGCGCCCTCGGAGCCCAGCCAGGCCACCTGGCCGTCGTCCTTCCAGTCGGAGGTGAAGCCGTTCCGGCGGGCCAGCACCGCGGCGGCGTCCGGGCCTCCGTTCACGGCCTGCCGGGCGCCCTCGACGGCCCGCGCCCCGGCGAGCGCGGCGATCGGGCGCAGCAGCGCCTTGCTGGGGATACAGGCCCAGTACGAGCACTCCCCGCCGATCAGCTCGCGCTCCACGACGGCGGTGGACAGCCCCGCGGCCCGCACCCGCTCGGCGAGCACCTCCCCCGTCGGCCCGGCGCCCAGCACCACGACGTCGTACTCGTCCTCCCGCTCGTAACTCTGGGGTGCCTCCGCGCTGGGGCTCATGCGCGCCGCCTCTCGGTCGGGGATGCCGGTGGGGTGCTGCGGCCATCCTTCCGCGCTGCCGCAAAGTCGGCCACATGAACCACCGGAATACGGACAGGCTCCCCCTCGTTCCCCCCAACGGGGACACCCGCCGACGTCATCCGGAAGCAGGTAAGGAAACCATGAGCACGGTCGAGCTGACCAAGGAAAACTTCGACGAGATCGTCTCCGCGAACAACTTCGTTCTGATCGACTTCTGGGCCTCCTGGTGCGGCCCGTGCCGACAGTTCGCGCCGGTCTACGAGGAGGCAGCCGAGCGCCACTCGGACCTGGTCTTCGGCAAGATCGACACGGAGGCCCAGCCCGAACTGGCCGCGGCCTTCGACATCAAGTCGATCCCCACGCTGATGATCGTGCGGGAGAACGTCGCGGTCTTCGCACAGCCGGGCGCCCTGCCCGAGGCCGCGCTGGAGGACGTCATCGGACAGGCCCGGAACCTGGACATGGCGGAGGTGCACAAGTCCGTCGCCGAGCAGCAGGCCGCCGCCGAGCGGCAGGGCGCGACCGCCGCGGCGAGCGAGGAGCCCTCGGCCTGACCCCCGCGGCGGTCCACCCGGACCCCCGTGGCGGGTGATGCGGGTCACCCCCTTCCCGAAGGCCCCGGCCACCCGGCCGGGGCCTTCGGCGCGCCCGCCTCCGCACCGCAACCGGCCACCATCGGCACCCGACCACCCCCCGAGCGCTCCCCTTGGGACGCCGGACCCTCAACAACCATGTGCGACGCAGCACTTCGCGCCACACGCTCCGACGTCGGGTCAACGGCCCTGGGCAAGAAGGACGGTTCCCGGTGAGCCGGTGCACTCACCGCCGGGGAGCCGGCACCCTCCACCGCCCGCCACGGGCGGGGCCCGTGGTCACGCTCGCCGAAGCCCGGCCTCAGGCGCGGGGTTGTCGCGGCGGGCGCGGCGGGTTCCGATCAGCAGCAGGGCGCACGCGAGCACGAAGATGGGCCACGGCGTGAACGGAAGGACCACGGCGTCAACGACGGTCCAGGCCCCCAGTGTCCAGCCGATGAAGGCCGGCGGGGTGATCCCGCGGCGGTCCAGCCACAGCACCGTCAGGCCGACCAGGACGAGCGGTATACCGAAGCTCGACAGGCTCAGCCAGTACGCGCTGCCCGCCGGGCTCATGTCGGTGAAGTCCTCGCTCCACAGTCCGCCGCTGAACCATGTCCCGGCGTGACGCGCGGCTTTCTCCACCGTCAGGGCGCCGATCGTGTGCGCGGTTCCGCATAACACGACGATCCAGCCGGCCCACTTGATCATCCGAGTTCTCCGTTCTGCTCGCTGGTCGTGAAGCCGCACGGCGTGACTTCATCGCGGTCGCCTCCGCACAGCGGGCGACATCCGAAACCATAGTTCCGATACTACGGTTTCGATACTCACGTTCCGTATCATGCAGCCATGACAGCGCGAACGCAACGGGGTGGACGCCCCCGGGACAGTCACGTGGATCACAAGATCCTGGAGACCACCCGTGAGCTGATCGACGAAGCCGGCTACCCGGCCCTGACCGTCGACCAGGTCGCGGCGCGCGCCGGGGTGGGCAAGGCGGCGATCTACCGCCGCTACGCCTCCAAGGCCGAGATGGCGTTCGTCGCCACCGTGCACGAGCAGCAGCTGCCCCCGTTCACCGGCACCGGCTCCTTGCACGGGGACCTGCTGGCGCTGGTCCGCACCTTCCACGCCCGTATGGCAGCCCCGGCGGCCCGACAGCTGGCACCGGCCCTGATCAGCGAACTTGCCGTCAATCCCGAACTGAACACCCGGTTCCGGGACACCTTCCTGGCCACCGAACAGGCCGCTTTCGCCGACATCATCGAACAGGCCGTGGCCCGCGGCGAGCTGGCCGGGACCGTCGACCCCGCGATGGCCCACCTGCTGCTGCTCGGCTCCCTGGCATCCGCCCTGTACATCCTCAACCAGCCCGTCGACGACGCGATGGTCACCGACCTCGCCACCGCCGCCACGGCAGGAATCACCGCACTGGCGGACCGGCACCACAGCGATCCCGAGGGAGCCGCCGAGCCGCACCGACAGGGCCGCTCCTCCTGACCGGGCGGCCGTCCGGGACTCAACACCCCACCGTCCCCGCGCCGGCCGCTCACCCCTACCGGGTGAGCCACGCGCTCCACGGGGCAAGACCGGCTGTCCAGGCACCCGTTGACCTGCCCCCGGCCCAGCGCCGCCCCCCGAACCCCGGGAGGCCGCACTCCTCACACGACCGCATGACAGAGGATCAGCACGGCTCCCGCCGCGATGCGCTGCCGTCCACACCCCCGAACGGCGCCGGACGGACCCCGGGACGACAAAGACCCCGGAAACGACAGAGATCCCGCCGATCATGATGATCGGCGGGATCCCGTCAACCGAACCCGAGCGAACTCGAGAACGGCCTTGCTGTGGACCTGAGGGGAATTGAACCCCTGACCCCCTCGATGCGAACGAGGTGCGCTACCGGACTGCGCCACAGGCCCTTGCAACGGGTGAAACTCTAGCACCCTCCTCGGGGTGCTCGGAAATCGCTTCCCGCGCTGGTGGGCCCGCACGGTGCGCCCCGGCGGGCCCTGCCGTCACTCGTTGGCCGCGCGCGGCCGGTCCTCGTCGGCGTACTGGTCGAAGAGCGGGGTGCGGCCGCGCTCACGAGCCCGGCGGCCGGCGGGCCGGCGAGCGGCCGGAGCGGGCTCCGGAACCGGGGCCGGCTCGGCCGGCGGGGCCTCCGCGGCCGGCTCGGCGACGCTGGACCGCGCGGAACTCCAGGCGTCCGGGGCGTCGAGGTCCACCCCACCGGTGGCCCGCGGGGCGACCGGCGCGGTGACGTACGTGGGCAGGGGCACCGGCACCGGGTCCCAGCTGTCGCCCTCGGAACTGCGCCGCTGCTGGTCGACCCACTCCGCGTGGTCGGTCTGCTCGACCAGTGCCCGGCGGCCCGCGGTGTGCGGCGAGGTGCTCTCCGGCGCGGCGACCGGGTCCGCGGGACCGTCGTCCGCGGGCGGCTCCGCGTCGCCGTGCTCCGGCCGCGCGGCGATCCGCGACCGGTGCTCGCGCAGCCGCTGGGCGGCGGCCTCGGCACGGCGCCGGTCCATGGTGAAGGTGAAGCGGCGGCGCTCCTGGGCCCGCAGATGGGCGATGTAGAGGCTGAGCAGTATCGCGGGCAGGGCCGGGGCCCAGAGGAAGGCGATTCCGCCGACCGCGGCGACCACCGATCCGGCGGTGAAGGCGACGAAGAGCGCCATCGTGGTGCGGCGCCGGCGGGCCAGGACCTTCGAACGGCGGGCGCGCTGCGCGGCGGACGGCGTCGGGTGGGCAGCGGGCCGCGCCGGGCGCTCGGTGCGGCCGGTGCCCGTGGCGGCGCGGTCCGCCCGTCCGGTCCCGGTGTCGACGCGAGCCGGCGCCGGCGCCGGCTCGGACGCGGACACGGCGAAGGCCCGGACGTCGACCGAGTCGGTCACGACGTCCGGGGCGGCGCCCCGGTCCGGTCCCGCGGAACCGTCTCCGTCCCCGGAGGCGTCCGCGTCACCGGAGGAACGCTCCTCCAGGCCCTTGGCGTAACGGCGCTCCATCCCCGCCCGTCCGGACAGCAGCCGGATGGCGGTGCTGAAGCGTTCCGTCGGACGGGCTTCGTTCAGCTCGTCCTGCCTACGGAGCCACATCGGCACCAAGTAGGCGGCCCAGGCCCCGACGATGACTGCATAAATGAGGCCACTGCTGCTCACATCTCACACGGTAGAGGGGTCCGCATGAGGCCATCTGCCAATTGGCGCGGTGTGTCGCACGATCTGGCTGATATCCCGAACTTTTTTTGTGATTGTTGAGAGAGCTGGACCGCACAACCGGTCAACTCGCTCTGAAATTCGAACACTTATTTTATTTGTGAGCCGATCCAGGTCGGACGCGGTGCCAGCGGGCCAGCATCCCTTCCGGTACCTCCTCCGCCGTCAGGGCGAAGACCAGATGGTCGCGCCAGGCGCCGTCGATATGGAGATAGCGGGGCCGCAACCCCTCCTCGCGGAATCCGAGTTTCTCGACGACCCGGCGGCTCGGGGCGTTCTCGGGGCGGATGCACACCTCGATGCGGTGCAGCCCCACGGCGCGGAAGCAGTGGTCCACGGCGAGTGCGACGGCCGTCGGCATCACGCCGCGGCCCGCCACCGCCTCGTCGACCCAGTACCCGATGTGGCCCGAGCACATCGAGCCCCAGGTGATGCCGGCCACCGTGAGCTGGCCGACCAGCTCGCCCCGGTACTCGATGACGAACGGCAGCATCCGGCCGGCGTGCGCCTCGGCCCGCAGGTGGCGCACCATCTGCCGGAAGGTGGGGCGGTGGGTGACCGGGCCGCTGGGCGAGGGGGGCGGGACGGTGGCCTCCCAGGGGCGGAGCCAGTCACGGTTGCGCCGGTTGACCTCCCGCCACGCCCGCTGGTCGCGCAGCTTTATGGGGCGAAGGGCGATGTCACCGTCCGCCAGTCCGACCGGCCAGGAGGCGTTCAGGTCGTGCTCCCCGTGGGTCTGGGGTGGTCGCCGCCGCGGATCTGGTCGACGGCGTGGACGAGCAGGCGGCCCAGCACGGCGAGGCCGTCGCGGACGCCTCCGGTGGACCCGGGGAGGCTGACGATCAGGGTAGTCCCCGCGACGCCCGCCGGACCGCGGGACAGTGCGGCGGTGGGCACCGTGGCCAGGCCCTCGGCGCGGATCGCCTCCGGGATGCCGGGGATCTCGTGGTCGAGGACCCGGCGGACCATCTCCGGGGTGCGGTCGGTGGGCGAGATGCCGGTGCCCCCGGTGGTGAGCACCACGTCGTACCCGGCGGCGACGGCCTCGCGCAGCACGGCTTCGACCGGTTCGCCGTCGGGCACCACCCGGGGGCCGTCGGTCCGGAACCCCATCGCGGTGAGGCCCTCGACCAGCAGCGGGCCGCCCTTGTCGGCGTAGACACCGGCGGCGGCACGGTTGGACACGGTGACGGCCAGGGCGCGGTACTCCCGCTCCGGGCTCTCCCCGGACGGGCCGCCGGGCCGGGGCCGCGGCTCCTGGTGGGCGGTGGGCTCCGGGCTCATGCCTCGTCCCCCGCCTCCGCCGGGCGCCGCCAGTCGCCGGACTTGCCGCCGGTCTTCTCCAGGACGCGGACGTCGGCGATGGCCGCGGCCTTGTCGACGGCCTTCACCATGTCGATCACGGTGAGGGCGGCGACCGTCACCGCGGTCAGGGCCTCCATCTCGACGCCGGTGCGGTCGGTCGTGCGGACCGTGGCCTCGATCTCGACGGCGTCGTCGGCCACCGCCAGATCGACCTTCACCCCGGAGACGGCGAGCGGGTGGCAGAGCGGGATGAGGTCGGGGGTGCGCTTGGCGCCCATGATCCCGGCGATCCGCGCGGTGGCGAGGGCGTCCCCCTTGGGCACCCCCGCCCCGCGCAGCAGCTCGACGACGCGCGGGGCGACGAGCACCCGGCCCGCCGCCCGCGCGGTGCGCGCCGTGACGTCCTTCCCGGAGACGTCGACCATCCGGGCCGCGCCCGTGTCGTCGAGGTGGGTGAGGTGGTGCTCGGCGCTGCTCATCGTTCTCCCGGTCCGGTCCTGTGGGCAGACACCGTACCGGCAGGAACGGCGTTTCAGCCGAGGAGGATCACGTCGACCAGGGATTCCGACGCCACGGAGGTGACGTCCTCGGGCACCACGATCAGCGCGTTGGCATGGGCCAGGGCCTTCACGAGGTGGGAGCCGGCGCCGCCCACGGGGGTGACCTCCCCTTCGGAGTACCACCCGCGGAGGAACTGACGCTTCCCCTTGGGCGAGGAACCGATCTCCTCCCGGCACACCGCCCGGACCGTCTCCCGGCCGCGGGCCTCCAGACCCATGAGGGCGCGGATGGCGGGGCGGGCGAAGATCTCGAACGACACGTAGGAGCTGACCGGGTTGCCGGGGAGGGCGAGCAGCGGGGTCCGGTCGGGCCCGATGCGGCCGAAGCCCTGGGGCTTGCCCGGCTGCATGGCGATCCGGCGGAAGTCGACGCGGCCCTCCTCGCCCTCGAACTGCGAGAGCGCCTCCTTGACCACGTCGTACGCGCCCACGCTGACGCCGCCGCTGGTGACGATGATGTCCGCGCGGATGAGCTGGTCCTCGACGGTGGCGCGCAGCGTGTCGGGGTCGTCGGCCACGGCGCCGACCCGGTACGCGATGGCTCCGGCGTCGCGGGCGGCCGCGGTGAGCGCGAAGCTGTTGGAGTCGTGGATCCGGCCCTGGCCCAACTCCTCGCCCGGCTGGACGAGTTCGCTGCCGGTCGACAGTACGACGACGCGCGGCCGCGGCCGGACCCGGACGCTGGCGCGGCCGATGGCGGCGAGCAGCCCGATCTGCGGCGGCCCGAGGACGGTGCCCGCCGCGAGGGCGAGCTCGCCCGCGGCGACGTCGCTGCCGCGGGCGCGGATGTGTGCTCCGGCCTCGGCGGCGCGGTACACGGCCACCTCGCCGCCGGCGCCCTCCGGGGCCCGGCCGGCGGCGCGCATCCCGGAGACCGGACCCGCGCCGGTGCCGCCGTCGGTCCACTCCACGGGGACGACGGCCTCGGCGCCCGGTGGCAGGGGCGCGCCGGTCATGATGCGGGCGGCCTGGCCCGCCCGGACCGTGGGCGGCTCGCCGCGGCCGGCCGCCACGTCACCGATGACGGTGAGGACGGCCGGGTACTCCTCCGAGGCACCGGAGACATCGGCGGTCCGCACCGCGTAGCCGTCCATCGAGCTGTTGTCGAAGGGCGGCAGGGCGGCCGGGACCGTGACGTCCTCGACGAGAATGCAGCCCTGGGCGTCCAGGAGTTGCAGCTCGATGGGTTCCAGCGGGCGGACGTGCCGCACGATGTCGTCGAGGTGCTCCGAGACGGTCCAGACGCGGTCGTCGTCCTGGACCGGTGCCGCCGCGCCGGACTCCTCCGGGGACGTGTCCCCGAGCCCGGCCGACGCGGCGGCGTGTTCAGCGGTGTCGCTCACCGTGCTCCATCTCCTCCGTGACGTAACTGCGAAGCCAGGTCCGGAAGTCCGGTCCCAGGTCTTCACGTTCGCACGCGAGTCGGACAATGGCACGCAGATAGTCCCCACGGTCGCCGGTGTCGTAGCGGCGGCCCCGGAAGACCACGCCGTGCACGGGCCCGCCGAGGGTCGGCGTCTCGGCGAGGGTGCGCAGGGCGTCGGTCAGTTGGATCTCGCCGCCGCGGCCGGGCCCGGTCTTGCGGAGCACCTCGAAGACGGCGGGGTCGAGCACGTACCGGCCGATGATGGCGTAGTTGCTGGGCGCGTCCGCCGGGTCGGGCTTCTCGACGAGGTCGGTGACCTGGACGACGTCGCCCTCGGAGGTGGCCCGGACGGCGGCGCAGCCGTAGAGGTGGATCTGCGCGGGGTCGACCTCCATGAGGGCGACGACGCTGCCGCCGTGCTGCTCCTGGACGTCGATCATCCGGGCGAGCAGCGGGTCACGGGGGTCGATCAGGTCGTCGCCGAGGAGGACGGCGAAGGGCTGCTCGCCGACGTGCGGCGCGGCGCACAGCACGGCGTGGCCGAGGCCCTTGGGGTCGCCCTGCCGGACGTAGTGCATGGTCGCGAGGTCGCTGGACTCCTGGACCCGGGCGAGGCGGGACTCGTCGCCCTTGCGGCGCAGCGCTTCCTCGAGCTCGTAGTTGCGGTCGAAGTGGTCCTCGAGCGGGCGCTTGTTACGACCGGTGACCATGAGGACGTCCCCGAGACCCGCGTCCACGGCCTCCTCGACGACGTACTGGATCGCGGGCTTGTCCACCACGGGCAGCATTTCCTTGGGCGTGGCCTTGGTGGCCGGAAGGAAACGGGTGCCGAGTCCGGCGGCGGGAATGACAGCCTTGCTGATCCGGGAGCGCGCTTCAGTCATGCGGAGAACCATAACCGGTACGTATGAGCGGAAGATGAGACTCCACTTATTACGTTCCGTAGGAGAGGTTTGTGCGCGTGGACAGTGCGGGCCAGGTTACGAAGGCGGAGTTGCGGCGGCACCTCCTGTCGGTGAGGGCCGGGTTTCCGGCGGATGACGTCCCGGCGACGGCGGCGCTGCTCGCCCGGCACGCCCTGGAACTCCCCGAGCTCGCGGGAGCACGCACCGTCGCCGCGTACGTCTCGGTGGGCCGCGAGCCCGGGACCCGCGCGCTGCTGGACGCGCTGCGCGACCGGGGCGTCCGGGTGCTGCTGCCGGTGCTCCTGCCCGACAACGACCTCGACTGGGGCACCTACGCGGGAGCGGACCGGCTGGCGAAGGCCGGGCGGGGGCTGCTGGAGCCGGCCGGGGAGCGGCTGGGGCCGGACGCGGTCACCGGCGCGGACGCGGTACTGCTGCCGGGCCTCGCGGTGGACGGCCGGGGCCTGCGGCTGGGGCGCGGGGGCGGCAGCTACGACCGGGTGCTGGAGCGGCTGGCCGCGGCCGGGGCGGACCCGGCCCTGGTGGTGCTGCTGTACGACGGCGAGCTGCTCGACGCGGTGCCGGCCGAGGAGCACGACCGCCCGGTGCACGCGGCGGTGACGCCGTCCGGGGTGCACCGGTTCGGCCCCGGGGAGCAGCGCACGCCGGAGCCCTAGCCCCGGGGAGCGGCGCACGACGGAGCCGTAGCCCCGGGCCGGCCGGCGGAAGCGGAACCGCTACGGCGGAACGGCCGGGGCCGGAAACGACGCCGTCCCGGCCCCGGCCGCGCGGGGCGGCCGGGAACCGGGACGGGGCGGTGGGACAGGGTCAGGGCGTCAGCGCCAGGGTGTCCTCGGTCCCCTTCTGCACCTTCGCCTCGCTGAAGGCCCAGGGCAGCAGTTCGCCCTTGGCCCACTTGTCGGTCTGGTCCGCGTAGTGCGCGTTGTACGCGTGGCCCGAGGCGCCGGTGAGGTTGATCCACCGGGACTTGTCGAGGTTCCCGAGGTTGACGACCATCCGCATCGAGGGGACCCAGACGACGTCGTAGCCGCCCGCCGCGTTCCAGCCGGTGGCGTTGACCGCCTCCTGGCCGCCGCCGAGGTTCCACGGCCCGCGGTTGAACACGGACTGCAGGAAGCCGGGGCCGTCTACGCCCAGGGTCTGGTTCCGCAGCGTCAGCTGGTGCAGCCGGCCCCAGCTCCAGGTGTCGGTGTCCTTGCCCAGCTCGGCGGTGAGCTCCCAGCGGGCGTCCTTCATGGCGTGCGCGAGCAGCTCGTCCCGGTTGCGGTCGCCGGGGCTGCCCACGGTGCCGGAGGTCTTCCACCAGGTGTTGTCCTCGTCGTCGAGGATCGAGCGCACCACCTCGTACCAGCGGTCGCCGCCGTCCGGCTGGGCCGACTCGGCCTCCCGCTCGCCGCACTCCCGCACCAGCCGGGCGTTGCCGTTCAGGTCCTCCGCCGGGCCGGTGTCGTCGGCGGGGCGGACCCGCAGGCACTGGCCCTCGACGCGGAGCTCCTTCGGCAGCTTGTTGCCGAACGCCAGCTTGAGGGTGTTCCGCCAGACGGCGTTGAAGTAGGCGGCCGCCGCCGAGTCCGGGTCCTGGGTGTAGTCCCAGCCCTCGAGGAGCTTCTGCGCCTCCCGGACGTACGGGTCCTTGACGTCGATCTTGAGCAGCAGCGGGGTCAGCAGCTCGGCGATCTCGCTGTTGCTGTCCTGCTGGATGGTCTGCATGTCGTCCGTCGAGATCTTCCCGCTGTCCTTGATCTTCGACTGGATGAGGTCGTTGATCCGCTGGCTGCGGGCGCCGTAGCCCCAGTCCTCGGTGAGCAGGTACGGGTACTTCCGGCCGTCGACCACGGCCTGGTTGGCGGTGACGATGTAGCCGCGCTTCGGGTCCTTCTCCCAGGGCATCGCGGACTGCGGGACGTATCCGGTCCAGCGGTAGTCGGAGTCCCAGCCGGGGGCGGGGTAGCGGCCGTTCCCCTTGCCGCGGACCGGGATCCGGCCCGGCGCCTGGTAGCCGATGTGGCCCCGGGTGTCGGCGTAGATCAGGTTCTGCGAGGGGACGGCGAAGTCGCGGGCCGCGGCGCGGAAGCCGTCGAAGTCCTTCGCGGCGTTGAGCTCGAAGACCGCGTCCATCGTGCGGCCCGGCTCCAGGGCGGTCCAGCGGAGGGAGACGGCGTAGCCGCTGCCCCGGTCCGGCGCGGCGTCCCGGACCGGCGCCTGCCGGCCGACCTTGCCCAGCTCCTCGTTCCGGTCGGAGACGATGGGCCCGTTGCCGGTGGAGCGGACCGTTATCTCCCGGTCCGGCCCGTTCGCGACCTTGATGGTCTCGCGGCGGACCTTGAACGGCCGGCGGCGGCCGTCGGAGAGGTAGCCGTCGCTGGTGACCTTCTCCAGGTAGAGGTCGGAGACGTCGGCGCCCAGGTTGGTGAAGCCCCAGGCGATGTCCTTGTTGTGGCCGATGACGACGCCCGGCATGCCCGAGAAGGTGTAGCCCGACACGTCGTAGCGGCAGGAGGCGCTGACGTTCCGGCAGTGCAGACCCATCTGGTACCAGAGCGAGGGCATCTGCGGCGCGAGGTGCGGATCGTTGGCCAGCAGCGGCTTGCCGGTGGCGGTGTGCTTGCCGGAGACCACCCAGGAGTTGGAGCCGATGCCGTCACCGCTCGGGCCGAGCAGCGCCGGGACGCCCTTGAGCGTCCTGGACAGCGACGACAGCTGGGTCCGGGCACCGCGGGCGGCGTCCGCCCCGGCGGTGCCGGCCGCGGCGTTCCGCGGGGCGGTCGCCTGGGGGTCGAACTCCTTGGTCGCCCGGTTCACCGCGCCGCCGCCGACGATCGGCTCGTTCCGGTCGTACGGGTACTGGGGGTAGAGCTCCTCTATCTGCTGCGGCGTGAGGCGGCTGGTCATCAGCGCACGGTCGATCTCGTCCTGCATGTTGCCACGCAGGTCCCAGGCCATGGCCTTGAGCCAGGCCACCGAGTCGACCGGGGTCCACTTCTGGGGCGTGTAGTCGTTGGTGAAGCCGAGCGCCGCGTACTCCACGGACAGGTCGGAGCCCTTGTGGTCCTTCAAGTAGGCGTTGACACCGGCGGAGTAGGACTGCAGGTTCTTCTTCGTCTGCGGCGACAGCTTGTGGTCGTACTCCTGCTGCGCGACCTTGCGCCACCCCATGGTCCGCAGGAAGGCGTCGGTCTCGACCTGCCCCTTGCCGAACATCTCGGACAGCCGTCCGGCGGTCATGTGCCGACGGACGTCCATCTCCCAGAAGCGGTCCTGCGCCTGGACGAATCCCTGCGCCCGGAAGAGGTCCTCCTCCGTGTCGGCGTAGACCTGGGGTATGCCGTGGCCGTCACGCTTCACCTGGACCGGCCCCGAGAGGCCGTCGAGTTTGACGGAACCCGTGGTCTCCGGGAAGGAGGCGCGCACGGTGCTGAGGCTCCAGTACGTGCCGTAGCCGAAGCCCGCCACGAGGAGCAGCACGACTGCGAACACGAGAAGCCGGGCGCGTCGGCCCTTCCTCTTGCCTGAAGGGCCGGTCTTGTTGGCGGGCATCGCTGTCCTTAGAGGGGCAGGGTGGTCCTGGGAATGCAGGAGCAACCTTAGGCGCAGTGCCCGGACGGCCCCTACGCGGAGTCAGGGTCGGTGCCGGCAAGGGCGCCGCGAGCGTCCGGTGCCGTTTCCGGTGTGGCGCGATCGGTGCGGTTCCGGCGGGCGGGCTGTCCGGTTTCCGTCGCCACGGGATGGGTGGTCCGGCGGCTCGGGGTTCCGGGGCGACGGGCCGGGGTTCCGGGGCGACAGCTCCGGGGTTCCGGGGCGACAGCTCCGGGGTTCCGGGGCGACGGCTCCGGACGGGTGGCTCCGGCTCGGCGGTCCGTCGTCCGGCGCGATTCGCTCTCCGCCGCGCGTCGTCCGGACCGTTCGCGCGGGGGTGTTCGGCAGGATCGGCGGAGATGGTGACCGCTTCCACGGCGGGCCCGCGTCAAGAACCGGTAAAATATTAGGTAAGGCAATGAAGTACCGATCGGCAGGAATGGACGTTCCTGCCGATAACGCAAGAAAGGGTTCGGCCCCTGACTGTTCACCACCTCAATGAACTCCTGCTGGTCTGTTCGCTCGTCCTCCTCATCGCGGTGGCGGCGGTCCGGGTCTCCTCGCGCAGCGGGCTCCCCAGCCTGCTCATCTACCTCGGCATCGGCGTCGCGATAGGGCAGGACGGCATCGGAGTCACCTTCGACGACGCCGGACTGACGCAGTTGATCGGCTACGCCGCCCTTGTGGTGATTCTGGCCGAGGGTGGTCTGGGCACGAAGTGGCGGGAGATCAAACCGGCCCTGCCGATCGCCGCCGTGCTGTCCACGGTCGGCGTCGCGGTGAGCGTGGGCATCACCGCGGCCGCGGCGCACTACCTGGTGGGGCTGGAGTGGCGGCAGTCGCTGATCATCGGCGCGGTGGTGTCGTCCACGGACGCCGCGGCGGTCTTCTCCGTCCTGCGACGGGTGCCGCTGCCGTCCCGGCTGACGGGCGTCCTGGAGGCCGAGTCGGGCTTCAACGACGCCCCGGTGGTGATCCTGGTCGTCGCCTTCTCCTCGACCGGGCCGATCGACAGCTGGTACCTGCTGCTCGGCAAGATCGCTCTGGAGCTGGCGATCGGCGCGGCGATGGGCATCACGGTCGGCTTCCTCGGGGCCTACATAATGCGGCGGGTCGCACTGCCCGCCTCGGGTCTGTACCCGATCGCGGTGATGGCGATCGCGGTCGTCGCCTACGCGGGCGGCGCGCTGGCGCACGGCAGCGGCTTCCTCGCGGTGTACGTGGCCGCCCTGATCCTGGGCAACGCCAAGCTGCCGCACTGGCCCGCGACCCGCGGCTTCGCGGAGGGGCTCGGCTGGCTGGCGCAGATCGGCATGTTCGTGCTGCTCGGCCTGCTCGTCACCCCGCACGAGCTGGGGGACGACATCGTGCCCGCGGTCGTGGTGGGCCTGGTCCTGACGGTGGTGGCGCGGCCGGTGTCGGTGCTGGTGAGCACGGCGCCGTTCCGTACCTCGTGGGCGGAGCGGCTGCTGCTGTCCTGGGCGGGCCTGCGCGGGGCCGTGCCCATCGTGCTGGCGACGATCCCGATGGTCTACGAGGTGGGCGACAGCCGGCGGATCTTCAACATCGTCTTCATGCTGGTGATCGTCTACACCCTGGCCCAGGGGCCGACCCTGCCCTGGGTCGCCCAGCGGCTGCGGCTGCGGCTGAGCGCCGGGGAGCCGACGACGGACCTGGGCATCGAATCGGCGCCGCTGGAGAAGCTCCGCGGCCACCTGCTGTCGGTCACGGTCCCGCAGGAGTCGAAGATGCACGGCGTGGAGGTCGGCGAACTGCGCCTCCCGGCCGGATCCGCGGTGACCCTGGTCGTGCGGGACGAGAAGAGCTTCGTCCCGGCGCCGACCACGGTGCTGCGGCGCGGCGACGAGCTGCTGGTGGTGGCCACGGACCCGGTGCGGGACGCCACCGAGAAGCGGCTCCGGGCGGTGGCCGAGGGCGGCAAGCTGGCGAGCTGGCTGCGCCCGGGCGGCCCGCGCTGAGGACGGCGAGCCGACCGAGCCGGCTGACCCCGGACGCCCGCGCCGAGGGCGGCAAGCCGACGAGCCGGCTGCGCCCGGACGGCCCGCACTGAGGACGGCGAGCCGACCGAGCCGGCCGATCCCGGACGGACGGAGCCACGGCGGACGGGACCGGTGGCGGGCCGCACGCTCCATGCCCTCGTACCAGGCCCTTGCCCCCGCACCGGATCGCGGGAGGCGTCGGCCGCTCCTTCACAGGCCAGTGGCCACAGGCGCCGCATGGATCACAGGAGGGGCCCCGATCCGCCCTGTACAATCAAGGACGCACAAATGACGACCCACTCTGCCTGATGCAGAGCTGGCGCGACCGCATGGCGGCCGCGGTCCCTTCAGCCACCTCGGTGCGGACCCGGTATCTACCGCGGAACATGCGCGAGAGGACAGCTCTCGGCGCACCGTACTGAGAGATCGCCGTTTCAGGGGCCGGTCTCGTCGGACGTGCGCTACCAGGCAGCGGAAAGGCACGGCCGTGGCATCCGCGGTCACCACGTCCCGTCCCGGCTACCGGCAGCTGCTGCGCACCCCCGGCGCCTGGACCTTCCTGCTCCCGGGCTTCACCGCCCGCCAGCCCTTCGCGATGCTGACCATCAGCATCGTCCTGCTCGTCGAGCACACGACCGGCTCGTACGGCGTCGCGGGCGCCGTCGCGGCGGTCACCGGGGTCTCGATGGCCCTGTTCGCGCCGCAGGGCGGCAAGCTCGCGGACCGCTTCGGCCAGAGCCGGGTGCTGGTGCCCGGCGTGCTGGTGCACGTGGTGGCCGCCGGGCTGCTGACGGCGCTCGCGCTCGGCCAGGCGCCCCTCTGGACGCTGTTCGCCGCCGCGGTGCCGACCGGCGCCTCCGTGCCGCAGGTGGGCCCCATGGTCCGGGCGCGCTGGGCGGCGAAGCTCGACGGCCACCCGCTGATGTCCACCGCGGCCGCCTTCGAGTCGGTCACCGACGAGCTCACCTTCGTGATCGGCCCGGTCCTGGCGACCGCGCTGTGCACCGGGGTGCATCCGGCGGCCGGCCTGGTCGCCGAGGCCGCCCTGACCCTGGCGGGCGGGCTGCTCTTCGCGGCCCAGCGCCGCACCGCACCCCCCGTGTCCCGGCCCGGGACCGACGGCGAGCGGGCACCGCGCACCTCGGCCCTGGCCGTGCCGGGCGTCCGCGTGCTGGCGGCGGCCTTCCTGGGCATCGGTTCGGTGTTCGGCGGCATGCAGGTGGCCCTGACCGCCTTCACCCAGGACATCGGGGAGCCGGGGCTGAACGGCCCGCTGTACGGCGTCTTCGCGGCGGGCAACATGCTCGCCGGTGCGGCCTGCGGGGCCATCGCCTGGCGGGCGTCCGCGCGGCGGCGCCTGCTGACGGCGTACGCGGCGCTGGCCCCGGCCTGTTCGGTCCTGTGGACGGTGCACTCGCCGCTGCTGCTCGGGGCCCTCGGCCTGCTGGTGGGCCTCTGCATCGCTCCGGCGCTGATCACCGGATACACGCTGGTGGAGACGCTGGTTCCGGCGACCGCCCGCACCGAGGCCTTCACCTGGCTGACCGGGGCGGTCGCCCTGGGGCAGGCGGCGGCGGTGACGGCGGCCGGACAGCTGGCGGACCGGTTCGGCCCGAGTGCGGCGTTCACCGTCCCGCTGATCGGTACGTCGCTGGCGCTGCTGACCCTGGTGGTGCTGCGCGGGCGGCTGGTGCCGAGCCCGGACGCGGCGTCGCACTCCGGAGGCCGTGGCGTGGTCGCCGGCTCCGCGACCAGGAGCTGGGACTCCGGGGACCGGGACGGCGCGGAGGCCGACGCACGGGTGTGAGAGCGCGCGTTGCGAGAGCCCGCGCGTGAGAGGCCGCGCGTGAGAGGCCGCGCGTGAGGGGCCGCGCGTGAGGGGCCGAGGTGCGGCTGTGGGAAGTCGGCGCACGCGTGCGGGAGACCGGCACACGGGTGCGGGAAGCCGGCGCACGCGTGTGAATCGGGCGCGCGGAGCGTGGGCTCGGTCACCGTGAGGCCGGTCGCAGTGGACTGATCCCGCGGAATGCTGCACTATTGACCGTCGTTAGCACTCATCGAGTGAGAGTGCCAGGAGGAGCAAGTGCCGACCTATCAGTACCAGTGCACCCAGTGCGGTGAAGGCCTCGAAGCGGTGCAGAAGTTCACCGACGAGGCGCTCACGGAGTGCCCGAGCTGCGAAGGACGCCTGCGCAAGGTGTTCTCGGCGGTCGGCGTCGTCTTCAAGGGCTCCGGCTTCTACCGGACGGACAGCCGCGGCTCGTCGTCGAGCAGCACGGCGAAGTCGTCGTCCGCCCCGGCCAAGAGCGACAGCTCGTCGTCGTCGGACTCCTCGTCCTCGGCCGGCTCCTCCTCGACCTCGTCGTCCTCTTCCTCGTCGGCGAAGACGAGCAGCGGGACCGGCGGCAGCGCGAGCAGCTCCTCCGCCGCCTGACGGCACCACCTCTCCGCGGCCCTGCCCGGCCCGGCCGGGCGGCGCGGACGACGGACTCAGCGGACCCCGTGGCCTGATCCAGGCGACGGGGTCCGATGCATGCCCGTGACAACCGGCCGGGGCCCCATAGGGTGATCCCATGGTCGAGACAGTCAGCGCGCAAGCAGAGATAGGCGTCATCGGCGGATCGGGGTTCTACTCCTTCCTCGAGGACGTGACCGAGATCACGGTGGACACCCCCTACGGGCCGCCGAGTGACTCGCTGTTCCTCGGCGAGGTCGCCGGACGCCGGGTGGCCTTCCTGCCGCGGCACGGCCGCAAGCACCACTTGCCGCCGCACCGCATCAACTACCGCGCCAACCTCTGGGCGCTGCGCTCGGTCGGCGTGCGCCAGGTGATGGGGCCGTGCGCGGTGGGCGGCCTGCGGGAGGAGTACGGCCCGGGCACGCTGCTCGTCCCCGACCAGCTGGTGGACCGCACCAAGACCCGCACCCAGACCTTCTACGACGGCGAGCCGCTGCCGGCGACGGCCGGTTCCGCGCCCGCGGGAGTGGAGCCCCGGGCCGCGCAGGTGCCGAACGTGCTGCATCTCGGCTTCGCCGACCCCTACTGCCCCGTGGGCCGGAAGGCGGCCGTGACCGCCGCCCGGGGACAGGACTGGGAGCCGGTGGACGGCGGAACGCTGGTCGTCATCGAGGGCCCGCGCTTCTCGACCCGGGCCGAGTCGCGGTGGCATGCGGCGCAGGGCTGGTCGGTGGTCGGGATGACCGGCCACCCGGAAGCGGTGCTCGCCCGCGAGCTGGGCCTCTGCTACACCTCATTGACGCTGGTCACCGACCTGGACGCGGGGGCGGAGACGGGCGAGGGCGTGTCCCATGAGGAAGTGTTCAAGGTCTTCGCCGCGAATGTCTCACGCCTGCGGACCGTGCTCTTCGACGCAGTGGGCGGGCTGCCGGAGAACGGCGACCGGGACTGCTTCTGCGCGCGGGCTCTGGACGGGCTCGACCCGGGGATCGAGCTGCCGTAGGGGGCGGCCTCGGCTGTAGGAGGCGCCGGCCGCTGAGTGGGGCTGGCTCTTGCTCTTGCTCTTGGCTCTTGGCTCTTGGCTCTTGGGGGCCAGCGGAGACTTCTGTGGGTGCTGTGAACCCCTGAGGGTGACCGCCTTGTCCACAATCGAGGGGTTGTCCACAGGCCTCAGCGGGATGGGGAACATCCGTGCATCGTGGGGGGCGTCCGAGCGAGAACCTCCTCGCGGCAGGCTGGTGATGGCCATGACGGTCACGTCCCCGACAATCGATTCCCCGACGACGCTTCCCCAGGCGGTGCGGCTCCTGCCCGGTGCAGTACGGGCGCTCCCGGGTGCGTTACGGGAGCAGCCCGCTGCCGTACGAACGGGGCTGCCCCGGCGGTCCACCGCCGCCGGCACCTCGGGAGCGGCTGTCGCTGCCACGCCCGGGGTGCGTGATTGGACAGCCCGCCGCTGCCCTGCCGTACATTGCGGAACCATCTGTTCCATTCATCGTGCACGCAGAGAGAGGCACCCCGGTGAGCGAGGAGAACAAGGGCATCCTGGACGGCTTCAAGCAGTTCTTGATGCGCGGGAACGTCGTCGATCTCGCGGTTGCGGTGGTCATCGGAGCGGCGTTCACCAACATCGTGAACACCGTGGTGAAGGGCATCATCAACCCCGTTGTGGGCGCCTTCGGGACCCAGAACCTCGACCATTACACGTTCTGCCTGGGCACCTGCACCAAGAACAAGGCGGGCGAGGCCACCGAGGGCATTTACATCCTCTGGGGCTCGGTGATCAGCGCCACCATCACGTTCCTGATCACAGCAGCGGTCGTCTACTTCCTCATGATCCTTCCGATGAACCGCTACAAGGCCCGGCAGGCTGCCAAGGCGCCCGTGGAGGCCACGCCGACCGAGGTGACGGAGATCGAGCTGCTCACCGAGATCCGGGACGCCCTGGTCGCCCGGCAGGGCGGCTCCGACTGGCAGGGCCCCGGCCCCTCCGGGCCCGGCACCGGCCGCGTTCCGACACAGAAGTAGCACCTGCTCGGGGAGGACCTGTCGGGGCGGCGGCTGCCGCTGCCGGTCCGGAGGCGTGGAGTACGCGAGCTGCGGAGAGATCGCCCCAGCAGGTGGGGCCGCCTCGAGAGGAGCAGCTGCCTCGGACGGCAGAGATGCCTCGAAAGGCGGGGCCGCCTCGGAAGGAGGGGCCGCCTCAGAAGGAGGTGCCGCCTCAGAAGTGGTGCGGCGGCTTCTCGTCGAGGAACCGGGCCAGGTCGGAGGCGCTGTCGCCCTCGGTCGGACGCTCGCCCCAGCCACGGTCGGTGTCGTCCGCGGACGGCCGCCCGAAGGGGTCGTCGAAGTCCACCTTGGCGGCCCTCGGATCACGGGACGCCCCCTGCGCGGGGGCGGGTGCGGACGGTTCGGGCGTAGGGGCACTGCTCATGGCTCCCAGGGTACGGGGCCCGGGCCGGTGGTCGGCGCTGCGTGCCCCGTCCCCACGGGTCGGGCACCACGGTCCGTGCTCCCCTGCTCCTCCCGATGCCGACGGGCCCTGGCCTCCGGCCTGGGGCGCAGGCTGCCGGCTCCCGGCGCGTGGTTCGGGCTCCTGCATTCCGGGAGAAGGGCCGGCTCAGCGGTCCTCCGGATCGATCAGCCACAGCACCAGCACGACGACGAAGGACAGCACGAGAAAACCCGCCAGCCACTGGGCAGTCCGGGTATCGCCCCTCATCCACTCATTCGCAGCGATGGTCAGGCCCCAGAGCTGCCCCATGACCACGGTCAGCGCCAGGGCGAGGCGTACGGACAGTTTCGAGGACCGCGCCGGCTCCTGTTCACCGCCCGCACCCGGCCCCGGCCCGGTGTGCCTGACGCGGGGGTCCCCGTGGCCGCTGGTGGGACCGACCCAGGGACCGGGCTCCCGGGGTGCCTCGGTCAGCAGAGGCCGGGGCGGCGGAGTCCCCTCGAGCGGCGAGGCGGCAGGCAGAGGACCCGCGAGCGGAGAGCCGACAGCGGCAGGAGCCACGGGCGGAGAGCCAGGAGGTGGAGAACCAAGGGGCGCGGACCCGCCCGTCGGCGGGCTGCCGGAAGCTGTTCCGCCGGAAGGCGGAACATGCGGGGGCGGTTCATACGCCGGGGACGAACCCGGTCCGTGGGCGGCGGGCGCTTCCCTGCCGGGCTCGTCCCTGCCGGGCTCGTCTCTGCCGGGCTCCTCGGGGGCGGACTCTGATCGGCCGGACTCTCCCGGGACAGACTCATTGAGGCCGGGCTCATTGCGGCCCGACGGGCTGGGGCCGCCCGGCGAGTTGGAGCCCGGCGGGTTGGGGTTGGGGTCGTGCTCGCTCATACCTGTTCGTTCCCCACGGGCGGCACGCCTGGGCAGCCGATCTCACGAGCCGTGTCGGGGTAGTCCCTGAGCAGTTGGCGGCACAGGCCCTCTTCGAGGCTCTCGCCGGAGCGTGCGGTGCCGATGGCCCAGACGCTGCCGTCGGCCCGTTCGACGAGAACCACCTTGGGCAGGCCGCGCGGTGGCGGGCCGGCGGTGACCTCGCCGGTGCGGATGTCGAATACGCCCTGGTGGCAGGGGCAGTGCAGCTCGCCCTCGAAGCCCTGGTCCGCACGCCACGACACGGCACAGGCCAGATGGGTGCACACCGCGGAGTAACCGACGAGCGAACCGTCGGAGAGCCGCACCGCGATCGCCCGGTCGTCTTCTCCCGGATAGCGGAAGGCAACGGACTCCCCCGCGCCGATCACCGTCGCGACACGCTTGGCTGCGGGAGCGCCCTCCGAGTCGCCCTGCCGGTGCAGCCCGCCGGCGGCGACAGCGAGGCCCCCGGCCGCGAGGCCTCCGGACACGACGGCCACGATGCGCAGATAGTCCCGCCGCGTGGTGAGGGAGTTGGGGCCGTTCCTGCCGGAGGCTGTCGGCCGCCGGCCGCTCCCGGCCTCGGAACCGTCGGTGGGGTCCGCGGCCGGGGCCGAGGGATCGGTGACCGCCGCCTGAAGCGCGAGGGACGCCGGGCCGGTGGGGACACCGGAGGCCGTGGCGGCCCCGGATGCAGGGAGGGCCCCGGAGGAGGGCGGCCCTGAGGAGGTGGTTCCGGAGGCGGTTCCCGATGGGGTGGCCCCTGGGGAGGTGGGAACGATCTGCTCGCCCTGTTCGGTCACCTGACGTCCGCTCCGTTCGCCTCGGTGCTGTCGTCCCCGGCCGACGTGCCGGTGGCCGGGCTGCCGCCGGCCTGACCGTTGTCGGGCCGGTCGCCGTCGGCCCGACCGCCGTGGGCTGCATCGCCGTCGCCCTGAACGCTGTCGGGTCGGTCGGGGCCGGCTCCGGACGCCTCGGGCACGTTGGCCCGGGGCACCGTGCCGTCGGCTCGGGTGATGCCCGCGCCGCTGATGCCGACTCCGTTCACTTCGACGATCGGCAGCCCGCCGGGCACCGGCCACCGGGCCTTGTCGGCGGGGACGACCATCGCGGCCCCTGTCCGTACCTGCGTTTCGCCGAAGACGAAGGAGTCGGCGACCTCGACGCCGGGGCGTTCCGCCCGGAGTTCGTCGAGCGTGCCGTAGAAGAGCGCCCCCGTCGGGCAGACCGTGGCGCACATCGGGCCGAGGCCCTGGGAGGTGCGGTCGTAGCAGAGGTCGCACTTGCGCTGCAGCCTGGCCTGGAGGTCGATCTCGGGAACGCCGAAGGGGCAGGCGCTGACACAGTCCGAACAACCGAAACAGCGCGAGGCATCGGCCTGCTGCACCACGCCGTCGGGGGTGGTGAGGATCGCGTCCGCCGGGCAGACCGCGGCACAGGGCGCGACCGGGTCCTCGCAGTGCATGCACACCGTGGGAAGGGAGGCAACGCTATGGCCCTCGTCCGAAGGGTCGAGGTGGATGAGCGAGATGCCGCGATGGGAGTCGCACTCGCGGCAGGCCGCGACGCAGGCCTGACACCCTGTGCAGCGCCCCGGATCGATGAAGATCGTTCTGCCCATCATCGGCTCTCACCCCGTCCCTGCCGTGCCGGGGACAGGGGAGGCGATCTGCGGGTCGGTGTACCGTCCCCACTCCCCTGCCGGCCCGCCCGACCGCAGGTGGAAGCGTCCGTCCGCGTGGTGGCTGCGTCCGTCCTCGAAGAGGCGGGGAGTTCCGGGGTGGCCGATGGCGGGGCAGGGCCAGGCGATGCCGCCGGTCTCCTCCAGCCGCTCGTAGCTGACCCCGGAGCCGTCGACCGCGGTGCCCGCCGAGGCGGTTCGCCACTCCTGGAAGAGCTCCCGGGACCCCGCGAAGGCGAACCGGTCGCCGACACCGAGCCGCACCGCGAGCTGACACAGCACCCAGGTCTCGGTACGGACCTCGGGCGGTGGCTGCTGCGCCTTGTTGTGCTTGACCATCCGGCCCTCGGCATTGGTCATCACAGCGTCGTCCTCGGCCCAGGTCGTGACGGGCAGAACCACATGGGCGCCCACGGCCGGTCCGGAGAGGAAGGAGGCGCACTGGACATGGAATTCCAGGTTGTTCGGGGTCGTCGGCTCGTACGGGCTCCCGATCCGGAGCCCGTGCTCGTGTCCGGTGTCCGTGCGCCCGGTGCCCGAGTGCCCGGTGCCTGTGTGCCCGGTGCCTGTGTGCCCGGCGAGCGCGTGCCCAGCATCCACGTGCCCGGGAAGCGAGTGCCCGGGGAGGGGCACGGCCGACATGTCACCGACGCCGAGGAGGCCGCGGATCGCGCCCCGCCTGAGCTGCTCCGCCGTGCCCGTCGTGGGGGCGGGCCCGGGGAGGGAGGTCTCCTCGACATCCCAGATCCGGGCGAGCTCCCGGCGGTGTGCGGGATCGTCGAGGGACCGTCCGCCGGGCAGCATGTCGGCCCTCCACCCCGGCTCCCGGCCGCCCCGGCAGTGGCCGTAGGTCTGGGCAGAGCCCTGGGCGTAGCCGGATTCGGAGCCAGGTTCGGAGCCGGGTTCGACGACGGGTTCGAGGAAGGCCGGTTCCGGGACCGGGGCGGCTCCGGGGTCGGTGAGGGCGCCGTATCCCGCGCCCGGCCGTCCGATGCTGCCCGTCGCCAGGCAGAGGTTGATGACGGAGAGACAGCTCTCGGCCTCCGTCCGGGTGCTGGATTCCGCGTCCCGCGGGGTCCAGGGGGTGGTGGTGCCCGCGTACCAGGCCATCGCGTTGCGCGCCGTGCCGAAGAGCCGGGCGACCTGGACCACTTGTTCGGCGGGGACGCCGCAGACCGTCGCCGCACGCTCGGGCGGATACGCAGCCGAAGCGCGCTCCGCCTCTGCCCAGCCGGTGGTGTGCTCGGTGAGGAAGCCCTCGTCGGTCAGTCCCTCGGTCGCCAGGACGTGCAGGACGGCGTTGCAGAAGACCGGGTCGGTGCCCGGGCGGAGTGCGACATGGATGTCGGCCGTACGGGCGATGGCCGATGCACGGGGGTCGATGACGATCAGGCGCGCCCCGCGGTCCCGCGCGCCCCAGAGGTACCGGGTGAGGACGGGGAACCGCTCCCCCACGTCCGGGCCCGCGACGAGCAGGCAGTCGGAGAGGAGCATGTCGGAGAACGGGCTGGCGGCCCGGTCGATGCCGAAGGCCGTCCGATGGGCGTCGGAGGCGCCTGTTCCGTACGGACCGGCGTTGTCGTCCACCTGTCGCGTCCGCAGGGCGACCCGGGCGAACTTCCCGAGGAGATAGGTCTTCTCCGTGCCGAGCCCGGCACCACCGAGCAGTCCGAACGCGTCCCGCCCGTGGGCCTCCTGGATGCGCCGGATCTCCGCGGCGGTGACGTCCAGCGCCTCCTCCCAGGAGGCCGCCCGGAACGGGTCGTCGCGGGAGCGGCGGACCAGCGGAACCGTCAGCCGGTCGGCGTGGTCGACCTGCTGGTAGGCGGTGATGCCCCGGGGGCAGAGCCGCATCCGGTTGATGTCGTGATCGCGCGGCTCGACGCCCGAGACCCTGCCGCGCCGGCCGACCCGCAGATACAACCCGCACTGCATCCCGCAGCACGAGCAGTGCGTGGGCACCAGGGTGTCGCCGTTCAGGACGGCGGGCGGTGTCACCGGAAGCCCCGCTTCACGTCGGAGAGGTAGGCGCTCCCGCGCAGTACCCGCTTGCAGCGCGGGCAGTATTCGGCCGTCTGGTCGAAACGGAGTCTCAGGTCACGCATCGTCCCGCGCAGGTTCGCGACCGCGGGGACCGGGGCCAGCGGGGCCGCACAGCGGCGGCAGAGCGCGGTGTCACCGCCCTGCCGGGCGGTGTCGGTGAACGCCTGGACTCCGGCTGTCGCCGGCCGCTGCACCACATGGAAGAACTTCCCGAACGGAAGATGGATGAGAGCGAAGACCACCGAGGTCATGTGCAGCACGGCCAGGAACTCGTAGCCACCGCCGTGCAGAGCCAGCGCGGAGAAGGTCAGCAGAAGACCGGTCACCGAGATCACGATCAGAGCGAGGAGCGGGACCAGGTCGTAGCCGAAGCGCTGGCCGGTCACCGGGGCCTGCCCCCTGATCCGGCGCCAGAGGAAGTACCCGGCGCCGGCGAGCACCAGCACCGCCGCCAGGTCCAGGACATGGAACAGCGCCCACCCCGCGGGGGAGGCCGAGTCGAAGCCGACCACGGTCCGCCCCCAGATGCGCAGCTCGTAGCCCGGTCCGGAGGAGGTGACGGCGGTGAAGCTGATCCAGCCCCAGGAAAGGGGGACGGCCACCAGGACGGCCAGCACACACCCCCAGAGAACGGACTGATGGGCGACCCAGCGGGCCCGGGAGCGAGGACCGGAGAACCTCCGCAGGCCCAGAGACGCGGCGGCCATCCGCGGCAGGGCGGCGGCGGATCCCCGCAGACCGGCACGCGAGAAGCAGGTCCGCACGCCCTCCCGGAAGAGCCGCCGGGCGGCGGGGGCCTGGGCCCACACCGTGTAGCGGTAGACGACCCCGAAGGTGAGGAACACGGTGGCCACGGCATACGGCAACAGGGCCGCGTCGAAGCCCTCCAGATACCGGCTGCCGACCACGATGAGCACGGTCAGCAGCAAGGAGGCCAGCGTGGCCGACGAGGTCGCACGGAGACTGCCGGGGCGCGGCGGGGCCTCCCATGGGGCGGAGTTCTCCCCTTGGACGGAGTTCTCCCGGGGTGTCTCCGAGGACGCGGCCACGCGGTCACCGTATCGACATATGCGAGCTTCAGCCCGATTTGTACGACGGGTGGGTGAGGCCGTCCGCCCGTCGGCCGGGCGGGTCCCCCGTGCCGTTCCCGCGTTCCTCGCCGCCCCTTGCCCGCCGGGGTACTTCGCCGGTCGGGACACTTCGCCGGCCGGGACACAACCCGGCCGCTTCGCCGGGGCCGGCGCACCGGTGCCTCCGCTCGGCGGACGGCTGGATGGGCCGGCTCCGTCGCCGTCGCGCGGCCGGGTCGGGTATCTGCTGTGCTGGGACCCGGCTGTGTTCCGGACACGGGCCGCGCGCCGGAGCCCGACGGTGTGCCGGCCGGGATCAGGAGCCTCCAGGCCGGGTCTCCGGGGTGAGGAAGCGCCGGGTCACGGATCTCCGGGTGAGGAGCCTTCCGGAGCCGGGCCGCACGAGCGAAGGGCACGCGCACCGATGAGCGAGCAGACCCCCTCCGACGCGTCCGGTGACCCGTCCGGGGGTCCATCCGGTGAGCCGTCCGGCGGCTCCACGCGTTCCGGCCCCGTCGGCGCAGGCCATGGCCACGCGGCCCCTCCCCTGGTCCGGATGACCGCCCGTGACCGCAACGAGGAGCACCGGGCGGCCACTCCGCTGGAGCTCTTCTTCGATCTCTGCTTCGTCGTCGCCATCGCGCAGGCGGGTCTCGGTCTCGTCCACGCCCTGGCCGAAGGCCACCCCGGGCACGGCATCACGCTCTACCTGATGACGTTCTTCGCCATCTGGTGGGCCTGGATGAACTTCTCCTGGTTCGCCTCCGCGTACGACGTCGACGATGTGCCGTACCGGCTGGTGACCCTGATCCAGATCGTGGGCGTGCTGATCCTCGCCGCCTCGGTACCGCGCGCGTTCGAGGACGACGACTTCGACGGCACCTGGTTCGGCTATGTGGTGATGCGGATCGCGCTGGTGTCCCAGTGGCTGCGCGCCGCCTGGTCCACCAGCGGCGCGGAACGGGCGACGGCGCTGCGCTATGCGATCGGCGTGACGCTCTGCCAGGTCGGCTGGGCGGGCCTGCTGTTCCTGCCGGACCACGCGAAGCCGTGGCTGTTCCTCGCCATGGCCTGTGTCGAGCTGGCCGTGCCCGCCTGGGCGGAACGCGCCTGGCAGACGGCCTGGCACCCGCACCACATCGCCGAGCGGTACGGGCTGTTCACCATCATCGTGCTCGGGGAGACCATCGCGGCCTCGACCACCGCGGTCCGGTCCGCGCTCGACGAGAACGAGAAGCTGATCGACCTGCTCCCCATCGCGGCCGGCGGACTGCTGATCATCTTCTCCGCGTGGTGGATCTACTTCGTGGTTCCCGCCCATGAGCGGCTGACCTCGAATCGCGCCGCCTTCCCCTGGGGGTACGGCCACTATCTGGTCTTCGGCTCCGCGGCGGCCATCGGCGCCGGCATCGAGGTGGCGGTCGAGCAGACCATCGGCAAGGCGCACATCTCCGTGACCGCGGCGTCCGCTGCGGTGACCCTCCCCGCGGCGCTCTACTTCCTCAGCGTCTGGGTGCTCCACGCCCGCTTCACCAAGCACGGCATCGGCCAGGCGGTGCTGCCGGCGACCGCGATCGCGGTGCTGGCCTGCACGTTCGCCGGGCGTTCCGCCGTCCTGCTGGCGGGGCTGGTCTCCGCGATGTCCATCGCGGTCGGCCTCACCGTGAGCCGCCGGCAGGCGCGGGCGGTGGCCCGGTGATATCGCCGGGCCGAGGTCCGGTCCCGCGCCCGGCCCCCGCTCTCTTCGAGGCCATGGCCTCGAAGCCGCCGCCGTTGGGCCGGGTGAGCCCGATCAGCCGGTCAGAGCGGCTTCCTTTCCTGCCGTCACCTCGGCGTCGCCGTCCCGCACCCCCGCGGCGCCGTCCGGCACCTCCGCCGCATCGGCCGTGGCGCCGTCCCGCTTCTCCGCCGCGTCCCCCGCACCGGCCGCTTCGCCCGCCGTCCGCGCCTTCGCCGGCAGCGCGTAGACCAGGACGAAGACCAGGCCCAGGATTCCCGCGACCCAGCCCAGCGCGTGGGTGAAGGCGTGGGCGAAGGCCTGGCCCACGGCGTCGGGGGTCACGGGCCGGCCCCCGGCACCCGGCGCGAGGTCGCCGTCCAGCTCTCCGAAGAACACGACGGAGACCAGCCCGAGGCCCAGGGCCACGCCCACCTGCTGGGTGGTGTTGATCAGCCCCGAGGCCGATCCGGAGTGTTCCCGCGGCACGTCGGAGAGCACGGCGTCGGTCAGCGGAGCCACGATCAGGCCCATCCCGATCCCCATCACGACCAGCGGAAAGGCCATCTGCCAGGAGGAGATGGCGGTTCCGAAGTGGTCGGCCTCCCAGATGTAGAGGAGCAGTCCGGCGATCATCGCCAGGGCGCCCGCCTGCAGCACCTTGCGGCCGAACCTCGGGACCAGCTTCTGCACGGAGACGGCCGCGGCGGCCGACACCGCGAGGGAGAACGGCACACCGGTCAGGCCCGCCCGCAGCGCGCTCCAGCCCAGGCCGAGCTGCATGTACATCGTCCAGACCAGGAAGAAGATCCCGGTCACCACACCGAAGGTGAGCGACACCCCGATCCCCGCGGCGAAGCTCTTCACCCGGAACAGGGAGAGCTCCACCAGCGGCGATCCGTCCCGGCGGGTCTTGGCCCGCTCGTGCGCGATGAAGCCGAGGAAGACCACGACGCTGCCGGCCATGCACAGATGACCCCACAGCGGCCAGCCGAGCTCGCGGCCCCGGGTGAGCGGGTACAGCAGCATCACCAGACCGAGCGTGGCCAGGGCGACACCGACCAGGTCCAGCCGCAGGGCGTGCGGGGACCGGGACTCGGAGATGAAGCGGCGTCCGAGGAACAGCCCGACGATGCCGACCGGCAGGTTGACCAGGAATATCGGCCGCCATTCCAGGCCGAAGAGGTTCCACTGGGTGAGCAGGGCGCCGATCAGCGGGCCCGACACCGCGGCGAGGCCGATCACCGCGCCGAACATCCCGAAGACCTTGCCGCGCTCGTGCGCCGGGAAGGTGACGTGGATGATGGCCAGCACCTGAGGCACCATCAAGGCCCCGCCGGCGCCCTGCAGCAGCCGGGCCGCCACCAGCATCTCCGGATCGGCGGCGACGCCGCACAGCACCGACGCCAGCGTGAACCCGCCCATGCCGAGCAGGAAGATCCGCCGGCGGCCGTAGATGTCGCCGAGCCGGCCGCCGGTGATCAGCCCCGCCGCGAAGGCCAGGGCGTAGCCCGCGGTGATCCACTGGATCGCGGTGAACGAGGCACCGATGTCGCGCCGCAGTTCGGGGATCGCGATGTTCACGATGGTGACGTCCACCAGGTCCATGAAGCTCGCGGTCATCACCACGGCGAGCGCGAGCCAGCGGCGGGGGTCGGGTGGAGCGGACGCCGCATCCGTGACGGCGGCGGGGGCGGGGGCGGTGGTCATGAGGCGCGGCCTTTCTGGCACTTCCGGTCAGGCGGCTCCGGTCCGGCGGTTCCGGGGCGTTTCCCGGGCACTTCCTGGAGCACACCGAACACTAGAGCGCTTCTAGGACAGGAGATGTCCCATACGGCCACAGCCGGAGCCGGGCCGGTGAGCCACCGGAACGACGGCCGGGGCAGGCCGGGCATGAGGGGCCGGGCCGACGGCTCGGGACGGCACCGGGCAGCCGACGGCCGGCTGCACACCGCCCCCGACGGCGACCGGCCACGGACCGGCCATGGGCCACCCGGACGGGCCCGCCCCCGCGAGGCTGGGCAGCACGAACCCCGGTGCCGGGGGGGGGAGGGCACCGGGGTCCGGTTCAGGGGGCCGACGCGGCAGCTCGAGGGCTTGCGCGGCGGCTCAGGGGCTTACGCGGCGGCGTCGAAGCCGGTGTCGCGCGCCATCTTCTTCAGCTCCAGCAGGGCGTGCTTCTCGATCTGCCGGATCCGCTCGCGCGTCAGGCCGTGCCGCTTGCCGACCTCCGTCAGGGTCCGCTCCCGGCCGTCCTCGATGCCGTACCGCATCTTGATGATCGACGCGGTGCGGTGGTCGAGCTTGCCGATCAGCTCGTCGAGGCCTTCACGGCGGAGCATCACCAGCACGGACTGCTCGGGCGTGGCCGCCGACGTGTCCTCCAGCAGGTCGCCGAACTGGGTCTCGCCCTCGTCGTCCACCGACATGTTGAGGCTCACCGGGTCGCGCGCCCAGTCGAGGACGTCGCCCACGCGCTCGGGCGTGGAGCCCAACTCGGCGGCGATCTCGGTGTGCTCCGGCTCCCGGCCGTTCTCGCGGTTGAACTCGCGCTGCACCCGCCGGATCCGGCCGAGCTCCTCGACCAGGTGCACGGGCAGCCGGATCGTCCGGGACTGGTCGGCGATGGAACGGGTGATGGCCTGCCGGATCCACCAGGTCGCGTACGTCGAGAACTTGAAGCCCTTGGTGTAGTCGAACTTCTCGACCGCGCGCACCAGGCCCGCGTTGCCCTCCTGGATCAGGTCCAGCAGCGGCAGCCCGCTGCGTGGGTACCGGCGGGCCACGGCGACGACCAGCCGCAGGTTGGAACGGATGAAGACGTCCTTGGCACGCTCGCCCTCGGCAGCCACGGCCTCCAGCTCCTCGCGGGTCGCGCCGCCCTTCCCGGAGCCCTCGGCCTCCCCGGAACCCTCCCCCTCGGCGACGGGTGACGCCTCCACGCCGTCGAGGATCTGCCGGGCGTACACGCCCGCCTCGATGGTCTGGGAAAGCTCGACTTCCTTCGCGGCATCGAGCAGGGGTGTGCGCGCTATCTCGTCGAGGTACATGCCGACCAGGTCGCGGTCGGCGATCTCCCCGCCTGCAGCGCGAACACTGTTGGCCCGGTCGGTCTCGGTGGAGGCGGACTGACGACGGGCGACGGCACGGGTTGCCATGCGTGCTCCCTTGCGATGAGTCGGTCGCGGGTCAAACGGACGTACACCCCGGATCGGATGCCCGTTCCGATGGAAACAACGACTGGAATCCGGACAGAATTCCCAAGCCGTCCGACGATTTTTGTGATCATGCAGTACCCTGTCCGGCCGCACAGGGGGAGGCGACATGCCCATGGAGACAGCGGACACGCAGGTCAGGCCTGGAACGGAAGGCGACCTCGCGGTCCTGACGGACATCTACAACCACTACGTCCGCGAGACGGTGATCACCTTCGACACCGAGCCCTTCACTGCCGGGCAACGTCGCCCGTGGCTGCTCTCCTACCCGAAAGACGGCCCACATCGCCTCCTGGTTGCGCAGGATCGCGGCGGGTGCGTGGTCGGCTACGCCACGAGCAGCCCCTTCCGGCCGAAACCGGCGTACTCGACATCGGTCGAGGTCACCACCTACTGCGCACCGGACGCCGCCGGGCGCGGGATCGGGACCCTCCTCTACACCGCCCTGTTCGAGGCCCTGGCGGGCGAGGACCTGCACCGGGCCTACGCGGCGATCGCCCTGCCCAACGAGGCCTCGGTCCGCCTGCACCACCGCTTCGGCTTCTCCCATGTCGGGACGTACCGGGAGGTGGGGCGGAAGTTCGGCCGGTACCTGGACGTGGCCCACTACGAGAAGCACCTCGACGGGAAGCCCGCCGACGCGGACCGCGGCACGGCGGGCTGACCCCGGCGGCTCCCGCCCGGGATCCGGAACCCTGCGGCGCGGGAGGCACCGGGGCCGTCGGACGCCGCGGCGCCCCCGCGACAGGGCGACCCACCCGCCCCAGGCGCCCCGCACTTCCCGCGGACCTCCGCAACAGGCCCCTCGGCCCGCGAATGGAACCCTTCACCCCATTTTTCGTTTAACTTTCAAGAACTGCCCCCGTACAGTGGTCCCATGACAAGCGGAACCGAGGACGAGCCCCGCTGGCTCACCGACGACGAACAGCGCACCTGGCAGGCCTATCTGCACGCGACCGCGCTCCTGGAGGATCACCTCGACCGCCAGTTGCAGCGCGACGCGGGCATGCCGCATGTCTATTACGGCCTGCTGGTGGCCCTGGCGCGCGCCCCGCGCCGCCGGATGCGGATGACGGAGCTGGCCCAGAACGCCAAGATCACCCGGTCCCGCCTCTCGCACGCCGTGGCGCGCCTGGAGAAGCAGGGCTGGGTGCGCCGCGAGGACTGCCCGTCCGACAAGCGCGGCCAGCTCGCCGTCCTCACCGAGGAGGGGTACGGGGTCCTGGAGAAGTCGGCGCCGGGCCATGTGGCCGCCGTGCGCGCCGCGATCTTCGACCGGCTCGATCCCCGGCAGGTGGAGCAACTGGGCGAGATCTGCCGGATCATGGCCGAGGGGCTCCAGCCGAAGCAGGGCGCGGACCTTCCCTGGCTCCGCTGAGCCGGGGATGCTCTGAGCAGGGGATCCGCTGAGCCGGGATCCCCCGAGCCGGGCTTCGCTGAGCCGGCACGGCACATCCGTCAGGGAACGGGCCGGACCGCACGCCCCGACACCCGTCACCCCTCACCCACTGCCCCCGCACGGCCACAGGGGCCCCGCTCGGCGCAAGCGGGGCCCCTGATCTGTTCCACGGTGTGCGTCAGTGCGCGAGAACCGGCACCGCCACCTCGTCCTCCACCGGGCGCCCCTCGTCGTCCGAGCCCGCGACCTTCTGCCCGCCCTGGCCGCGGGTGGTGATGAAGGTGAAGGCGATGGCCGAGGACACCAGCAGGATGCCGACCGCCCACCAGATCGCGCTGGTGTAGCCGTGCACCATCGCCGCGAGCTTCAGGGCCGTCGGCGACGTCGCCTCGGTCGCGTGCGAGGTCGCGTAGGCCGTGGTGGCGCTCGCGGCGATGGTGTTCAGCAGCGCGGTTCCGATCGCACCGCCGACCTGCTGCGAGGTGTTGACCATCGCGGAGGCCACTCCGGCGTCCCGCGGCTGCACCCCGGACGTGGCCATGCTCATGGCCGGCATGAACGCCGTGCCCATGCCGAGGCCGAGCAGCAGCTGCGCCGGCAGGATCAGCGTGGCGTAGTCGCTGCCGACCTCCAGCCGGGTCAGCAGCAGCATGCCGGTGGCGGCGACCAGGAAGCCCGGCGCCATCAGCAGCCGCGGCGGCACGCGGTTCATCAGCCGGGCGCCGATCTGCGTCGAGCCGGTGATCATGCCCGCGATCATCGGGAGGAAGGCGAATCCGGTCCGGACCGGCGAATACCCCTTCACGATCTGCAGGTAGTAGGTGAGGAAGAGGAACAGGCCGAACATCGCGATCACGGCGAGCCCCAGCGAGGCGTAGACCCCGCCGCGGTTCCGCTCGGTGACCACGCGCAGCGGCAGCAGCGGCGCCTTGACCCGGGACTCGACCAGGGCGAACGCGGCCAGCAGCACTCCGGCGGCGACGAACAGGCCGAGGGTGACCGGGGAGGTCCAGCCGTCGGATTCGGCGCGGGTGAAGCCGTACACCAGGGAGACCAGGCCGAGCGTGGAGAGCACCACCCCCGGGATGTCGAGGGTGGAGCGGTTCCGGCTGCCCTCGGGCTCCCGGATCACGAAGTACGCACCGGCGGCGGCGATGACGGCGAACGGGATGTTCACGAAGAACGTCCAGCGCCAGTCCAGGTATTCGGTGAGGAAGCCGCCGAGGATCAGGCCGACGGCACCGCCGCCGCCCGCGATGGCGCCGTAGATGCCGAACGCCTTCGCCCGCTCCTTGGCGTCGGTGAACATCACCGCGAGCAGGGACAGCGCGGCCGGCGCGAGCAGCGCGCCGAACGCCCCCTGCAGCGCCCGGGAGCCGAGGAGCACCCCGGTGTTCACCGCGGCGCCGCCCAGGGCCGACGCACCGGCGAAGCCGACCAGGCCGACGAGGAAGGCGCGCTTGCGGCCCCACAGGTCCGCTATCCGCCCGCCGAAGAGCAGCAGCCCGCCGAAGGCCAGGGCGTACGCGGTGATGACCCACTGCCGGTTGCCGTCGGAGATGCCGAGGTCGGCCTGGGCGGAGGGCAGCGCGATGTTCACGATGGTCGCGTCGAGGACCACCATCAGCTGGGCGAGGGCGATGAAGACGAGCGCTTTCCAGCGCCGTGGATCGAGTGCCGGAAGGGAAACGGGCATGGCTGTGCCTACCTCAGGGTGCGGAGTGGGAGGAACGGAACGTTCGGAAGCGAGGACGGGGAACGGAGGGACGGCGGAAGCGGGCGGGAACGCGGGGCGCGGATGGGTCGCGGGAAGTTCGGTGCGTGCGGGACGTCGCCCGGTGCCGGCCCGGCAGGGCGGTACGGGCTCAGGGCTGCTGCCGGAGGTCCTCCAGCGTGGCCGCGGAGCCCGGGAGTTCGGAGCGGGCCGGGGTGTGCAGACCGTCCAGGAAGAGCTGCAGATGGCGGTGGATGAACTGGTCGAAGCCGCCGCAGGCGTTGCCGGGCAGCGGCCGGGTCAGCTGCGTGATCGCCACCATCAGGTCGCCGACGGCGATGTCCTCCCGTAGCCGCCCGTCGCGCCGCGCCCGGTCCATCAGCGCTTCGACGGCGTGATCGAGCCGGTCGCGGGCCGCCGCGTGCTCCGGATGGTCGCGGTCGATGCCCTCGGCCAGCAGCGGGCAGAGCGCCCCGATGCGCTCGTCGGCCGCCGCGTGGACGAAGCGCCGCAGCGCCTCGAAGGTGTCGGTCTCCTCGGCGAGCGCGGCCTCGGCCTGGTCGGCGATCCGGGACATGACGTCCAGCGTGACGCGGTGGATCAGCTCACCGCGGTCCGGGAAGTGACGGTAGAGCGTCGCGTTGCCGACGCCCGCGCGACGAGCGACCTCGTCCAGCGGAATGTCGGGGCCCTGCTCGACCAGCAGCTCCCGGGCGGCGGCGACGATCAGCTTCCGGTTGCGCAGCGCGTCGGCCCGCAGCCGGGGCTTGCGGTGCTGCTCGGTGGTGGCGGCCAACTCCGGCACCCCTCTCCTGGTCGTGAGCCCGTCGCCGGACTGCTGCTCTGCTGGACGGTCCGGCCGCGGTGGGCGCGGGATACGGGGAGCGAGTCCCCGTTTGATCCGGACACCGCCTTAACGGGGATTGAGTCCCCGGATATTTCACCCTGCCGCCGTGACCCGCGTCACACACCACCCGGGGCCGCGCCCCGGACACCGAATGTCGCTACGCCGTAACGCTCCGATAGGGAACGTCGCCCGGACGGCGCAGGGCTTCCGCCCGGACGGCCGCATCCGGCGCGCCACCGGCCGGGGCGCCGCAGCACGGTGGTCACAGCGTGCGGTCGGCCGTGGACGACTGCCCCCGACCGGAAGGCGGCAGCATGACGCCACACCGCCCCCGAATAGGCGAGGCCCTCCCGCACAGGGCCCGCCCCCGCAAGCCCCGCCGCTGCACCGCGCTCCTCGCCGTCGCCGCCCTCGGGATCACCGCCCCCACCACCGCGACCGCCACCGTCACCGTCGGCACCTCGGGCCCCTCCCCGGCCACCCGGGCCGAACCCGACGCCCCCTGCACGCCCGCCACCGTCCCCGGGGTGCAGATGTCGGAAGGCCTGCCGACCCCGCCGGGCCACAGCCCGAGCACCGGAGTCCTCCGGTCCCTGAACCTCATGATCGACTTCCCCGACGCGCACGGCGAGGGCAGCCCGCGGGCGCGGTTCGACGAGTTCTTCCCGGCGACCGCCGACTGGTACCGGACCAGCTCCTACGGGGCGCTGGAGTACAAGGCCGAGGCACCGGTCATGGAGTGGCTGCGGATGCCCCGCTCGTTCGTCGAGTACGGGGTGGACCGCGGCGTCAGCTACGAGCCCGGCTACCGGCAGCTGGCGAAGGACATCGCGAAGGCCGCCGACGCCCGGGTCGACTTCGGCGCGTACGACGTGGTCAATGTGCTGGTGACGCCGAACGCCGGCCCGTCCGCGCTCGACACCGTGCTCTCCGTGACCTTCGCCGGCATACGCGACGCCCCGCAGGCGGACGGGGTGACACTCGGTCATATGTCGTTCGTCTACAGCCGCCAGGACGACGGCTCGGCGACCGCGGGGCTGAACGCCTACCGGGTCCTGCCGCACGAGAACGCCCACGCCCTCGGACTGCCCGACCTCTACACCGCGCAGGGCGGCACCCTGGCCGGCCACTGGGACATCATGTCCGAGGACTGGGGGGCCAACAACGACTTCCTCGCCTGGCACAAGCGCAAGCTCGGCTGGCTCGGCGGCAAGCAGGTGGTCTGCGCCGACGGGACCGGGAGCAGCGAGCACACCATCAGCCCGCTCGCCCGGCCGGACGGCACCAAGCTGGTGTACGTGCCGGTCTCCGGACGGACGGGGTACGCGGTCGAGGTCCGCACCCAGGAGGGGAACGACGCCGCCGTCTGCAAACCGGGGGTCCTCGTCTACTGGATCGACACCGGGGTGAGCAGCGGCGAGGGGCCGGTCACCGTCAAGGACAGCAAGCCGCACAGCGACGGCTGCACCACCCGGCCCAATGTGAACGCGGAGCTGACCGACGCCCCGTTCGCCCCCGGGGAACGGATGGCGGACAGCACCACCGGGGTCACCGTCGAGGTCATCGGCTCCGACGCGTCCGGCAACCACCGGGTACGGATCACCCGGCCGTCCTGAGTCCCCCCGCCGCCTGCCCCGGCACCGGCCACCCGCCCCCGCGGGATGGCGCGCCGCACGGATGCGGAAGCCGGGTCACACCCGCCCCCGCACATGCTTCCGCGTGCGGATCCGCTCCGGCCGTCCCGCCGTGGCGGGCGCATGGGCCGGGTCACCCGAGCCGGGTGACATCGCAGGGATTTCCTGCGGCCGTGGGTCCGGTCCCGGACTCACGGGCGGATCCGCACGCGGAACGCGGGCGGCAGTGGTACCGGCAGGCGGCCGGACGGGTACGGAAGCTGGCCCCATCGGAGCCCCGCCGAACAGGTACGGACCACCCGCACCTCCCGGCGTCCACCGTCAGACGCCCAGCCGGCCGCCGGTCAGCCGCGCCAGCGGGCGACGGCGGCGCGCGGCGCGCCGACGGAGCACCACAACGGTTGCACCGGCCACGGCGGCTCCGGCACCGGCGGCGACGGTCGCCACCTTCCGTGCCTTGATCACCATCCAGGCGGTACCCGCCGCGGCAACGGCCTTCTTGGGGGCCTCCGCAGCCACGGTCCGGCCGGTGGCAACCGCCTTGTCGGCAGCCACCTGTGCCTTCCCCGCGGCGGCCTGCGCGGCCCGCGTCGCGGTCGTCGCCGCGCTCCCTACGGTCGACCCCGCCTCACCGGCCGTCTCCTTGGCCTTGTCGGCGGTGTCCTTGGCCTTGGCCTCGGCGGACTTGGCGTTGGCGTTCGCGGTGGTACGACGGGCAGCAGTACGCACATTCTTTTTCTCAGTCATGACCTTCGCCTAACCGCTCGGCATCGCAGCAAACCCGTCGCGATACCGACCGGCCCCCACGAAGAACACCAACCCCTGAGATCACGTCAGTTCTCGAACATCGCGCGAAATTACCGCCGCTGACGAACACAAGTGCCGTCGAGTACCCGCCCCCGCATCCGGCAAACCAATCATCCGGCAGGAATGACCGGCAAAAGCACGGGAATTCGAGTGACCGGAGGTTGATAGACATGGTTCCCCTTCTTCTCGTACTCCTGCTCGCCGCCCTGCTTTTCGGCGCCGGCTTCGCCCTCAAGGCCCTGTGGTGGATAGCAGCGATCGTCCTGGTCGTCTGGCTGCTGGGCTTCGTGGTCCGCCCCGCCGCCTCGGGCGGTCGCCGGGGCCGCTGGTACCGCTGGTAGACCCCCACCTGCACCGCCACGACGGCCCCGCCCGGGCGGCCGCGCATCGAGCAGCGCCCCCGCATCCGGGGCCCGCGCCCGCGGGGCCGGACGGGGACCACCGGGAAACAACGGCAACGCAACGATGATCAGCAGGACCTGATCCACGAAAGCGGACAGGACCCGATCCCCCGCAGGAACAGAGAGGCATTCACCTGTGACCGAGAACATCTGGGCCTACACGCCGACGGCCGGATACCTGACCGGCACCGACCTCGCGGGATACACGGTGGAGGCTACGGACGGCAGCGTGGGAAAGGTCGACAAGCACTTCGACGAGGCGGGCTCGGCCTTTGTCATCGTCGACACCGGGATCTGGATCTTCGGAAAGCACGTCCTGCTGCCTGCGGGCACCATCTCCAGCGTCGACCACGAACTGAGGACGCTCTTCGTCGCCCGCACGAAGGACGAGATCAAAAATGCCCCGGAGTTCGACAGGGACCAGCACTCCACCGACCCGGAATACCACCGCCAGGTGGGCGGCTACTACGGCGGCTTCCCCGCCTGACCCCCACCCACCGCGCGCCGGGCCGCCGGCCTCCCCCGAGGAGGATCCGGCGGCCCGGCGCCGTGTCGGCCCCGCCGGCCGACCGCCCCCGACGATGCTCCGGTCCCCAGCCCGCGCTTCGAGGATGCGGCCGGATGGCGTGACCGCCTGTCGACCGTGGCGGCCGCCCCTGCCGACCGCGGTGATCTGTCGGCCGCGCTCATCCGCCCCGACGGCCTCGTCGCCTGGGCCGCCGCCTCGGGCCTGTCCGCCGACACCGCAGCTCGGGCGACCGCGCTGCGCACCTGGCTCGGTGAACCACGCACCTGCATGGCGAACGGCCAGAAAGGTGAACCTGCCCAGCCTGAAGGCAGGAAAAGCACCGGGCAACGCATAGGGGAGGTCTGATGGTGTGCGATGCACTCCGGCGGTCGGTTCGGCACAGATCTGCCCTGATGCTGCCGAACGGCCGTCCCGTCTCCGCACCGGCAAAACATCCGAGGAGCAGGAACGACGATGGCACCCGACCCGACAATCTCCCAGGTGAACATGACCCTGGCTGCCCTTGCAGCCACCGGGGCCACCCCGCGTCCGTCCGGGGAAACCCTGGAGCAGCAGACCAAACGAATCATCACCGGCATCGACGCGCAACTGAGCGATCCCACCCTTGCGACGCAGGACGAGTGGGAGCTGGTGTGGCTGGCCCTGAGCAAGGCCAACGCCAATATGGCCTACCTCGTACGGAGCACCAACGGCTCGAACGAGTTCGCCGTGGTCGCTCGCGGAACGGACGCCGATTGGATCGACATCCTCGAAGACCTCGAGGTCGGCACGGTCGTCCCGTTCCCCGAAAGCGGATCGCCGACGCCCATCCACGTTTCCAAGGGGGCAAAGGATGCGTTCACACGAGTGGTCACCGCCGGCTCGATCGCCTCTCCCTCCCCGAACGCCACGCTCGCTCAGGCGCTCTCCGTCGCGCTCAAGGCGGCGCCCTCCTCGCCGCAGCCGACCGTCTATCTGACCGGCCACAGCCTGGGCGGTTGCATCGCCAGCATGCTCGCGCCGTACCTGCAGGCACAGACCTGGCCGAAACAGCCGAAGTTCGCGGTGATGACCTACGCCGCTCCCACCGCCGGCGTGCAGAGCTTCGTCGACTACTTCGACTCCATTCCGTGGGTCATCGACGAGCGCCAGAACAACGCCTACGACCTGGTACCGCACGCGTGGGCCGATCTCGACACCACCGCCGACTGGTACCCGAGCCCGGGACCGCAGGCAACCGAAGAAGTGAAGCTGCTCATCGAGAAGATCGCCAGGCGCACCAACGGCAACGTCTACGTCCAGCCCGGCACGCTCTACCTGATGAACACCGGATACACGAGCTTTTCCGAGAAGCTGATCCACAAGACCACCCAGGACTTCCTCGGCCAGATCGCCTACCAGCACGCCAACTCCACCTACCTGGACCTGGTGGGGGCGCCTGACGTGCCTTCCCCGCCGGCGGTGACCGCCCTGAGTCCCACCTTCGGCGCAGCAGGCGACACGGTGACCATCAACGGCACGGGTTTCAGTAAGGACAGCATGGTCGACTTCGGCCGCTTCGCCTGCACCGAGCCGCCCACCATCGACTCCTCCGGTCTCAAGATCACCGCCAAGGTCCCCAACGGAACAGGCGTCGTCCACGTCCGCGTCACCAACACTCTCGGCACCTCCCCGGCCATCGCGATGTCGCAGTTCGCCTATGGCGGACCCGCACCTGTAGTGGTCAGTTCGGTCAGCCCGGCCAGTGGAAAGGTCGGCACCCCGGTCACCATCAACGGCGAGGGCTTCGCCCAGGGCGCCACCGTGCACTTCAAGGACCAGGCATCCGACTCGGTCAAGTTCGTCTCCACCGGCCAGCTCACCGCAACAGCGCCCGGTCTGCTCGACGTCCAACAGACGGTGAACATCACCGTGACGGTCGGCAAGGCCACCTCTCCCACCAGCCCGGACGACGAGTTCACCTACACCGGACGGTAGCGCCCGCACGCCCCGTTCCCGGGTGGCCCTGCGAGCAGCCCCGGGCCCTTGCCGCCGACCGGTCGAAGCGTGCCTGGGCGAGGGATCGCCGCAGGACCTTTCGCCCTGCGGCGAGCAAGCCACGGAGCTGTGCGGCCCGGCAGAGCAGCTGCCGGGCGACCAGGTGTCCTTGACGTGCTCCCTGGCCTAAAGTCCAGGGATTCCGGCCTGGGTCGGTTGACCCTTCCGGGGGCTTCCTGCTTCACCGCGCTGTGCGGGCACAG
>NZ_JBIASV010000018.1:0-133686 GCF_042891165.1 Streptomyces sp. NPDC001922
CAACAACGCCCGCTCTGACCTGCACGTCAGAGCAGCCTTGAGATGCATTCATCCCCGGCGTGAACGCCGGGGCTTTCTGCAAGAGCCCCGGTAACGGGCCGGCCGGCGACTGCTGAACCATCAGCCAGCCGAACCCCCAGGCCGGCACGCCCCGAGATCAATCGCGGGTCAGCCCGTAAGCCGCCACGCGAAAACAAGCTGACGCTTCACAAAGAAGGGGATACGTAAGGGTTGCAGGTTCCAGATACCAAGCTTTAGCTTTCTAGTTGTGGAGAGAGACACAGACAGTCAAGCGAAGATGGATCTCCGGCTGGCCGAGTCGTTGCGGTGGGGGGTGTCCCGATTGGCGTCTCGGCTCCGCGCCGAGCAGCCGGGAAGCGGCCGGGCGCTGACCCGACTGGCTGCTTCGGTGCTGGCGAACCTTCGGCACAGCGGCGCGTTGACGCCTTCCGAACTGGCCGCCGTCGAAGGGCTGCAGGTGCAGTCCCTGACCCGGGTGCTCAACGAGTTGGAGGAACAGGGGCGTATCCGCCGCTCGCGCAGTGAGGTGGACGCGCGCCGCCAGAACATCGCGATGACGGATGCGGGGCGGGACGCACTGCAGCAGCACGTCCGAGACGGCAACATGTGGCTGGCGGACGCGCTGCGTCAGACGCTGTCGCCTGCCGAGCGCGACGTCTTGCGGATCGCCGCCGGGCTCCTGGAGCAGGTGGCTGCGGCCGAGGTCGCCACTCAGGCGCGAAGCAGGCCGGCACACACGTCCGCGGACGCGGAGGGGGCGGCTCCCCCGCTATGACCACTCACCGCACTGAGGACGCAGTCCGGCCTCGTCACGCCCCCCGCGTCGCGTCCCGACAACGGGCGCGGCTGCTGACGGTACTGGCCGGGCTGAGCGCGGCCGGTCCGCTGGCGACCGACATGTACGTTCCCGGGCTTCCGGACCTGGCCCGTTCGCTGGGAACCGATGCCTCGGGCGCGCAGATGTCCCTGACCTGCTTCCTGGCGGGCATCATCGCCGGACAGCTCATCCTGGGACCGCTCAGTGACGCGGTCGGGCGCCGCCCGGTTCTCGTTTCGGGGACCCTGCTCTTCGTCCTCTTCTCCGTTGTGTGCGCGTTGGCCCCGACCTTGCCCGTACTGAACGCGGCGCGGGTGGGGCAGGGCTTCACGGGAGCGGCCGGGATCGTCATCGCCCGCGCGGTGGTCGCCGACCTGTTCGACGACGGTGAACTCGCCACGGTTTTCTCCCGGTTAGGAGCGATCACTGCCTCGGCCCCGGTCCTGGCCCCGCTGGCAGGGGGAGCTCTGCTGCTGGTGGTGTCCTGGCGTTACCTCTTCGCGGCCCTCGCCCTGGTCGGCGTGCTCCTCACCCTGGGCGTACTGCGGTGGGTCCCGGAATCCCATCCGCCGCACACGCGCCTGACCGGAGGACTGGCGGGCAGCCTTCGCACCATCGGACAGGTCGCCGCCCAGCGCGCCGTCATCGCCCCGGTGCTGACCCTGGCCTTCGGCGGGGCAGCGGTCTTCGCCTATATCGCCGGGACCACCTTCGTCTTCCAGGACGTCTACCGACTCGCCCCGAGCCTTGCCAGTCTCGTCTACGGCGTCAACGCCGTCGGCAACATGGCCGGCAGCCTGGCCTGCGGACGCTTGGCCAAACGCTGGTCCGCCGAAACCCTCCTCATCACCGGTGCCGTGGCGGCGATGACGGGCCCAGCAACCCTGCTGCTGGTGCAGGTGACCGTCGGCAGCACCATGGCCGTGACATGGCTGTGTCTTCTGCTCACCCTCACCGCGTTCGGGGTCTTCTTCCCCGCCGTGGTCACCGTCGCCCAAAGTCGCGGGCGCACGGCACCTGGAGCCACCTCCGCTCTCCTGGGCAGCGGCCAGTTCCTTTTCGGGGCAGCCGCCTCCCCGCTGGTCGGGCTGTTCGGCACCCGCAGTCCCGCACCGATGGCAGCGGTCATGGCGGTCTGCATCGCCCTGGCCGCCCTCGCCGGCACCGCCACCAGGCTGACTCATCAATCCTGAAACGAGCGGAGCGTACGCACTGGCCGCAGTCGCGACCCCGAAGTCTTCTTCCGGGCTCTGAAGACCCCGCGCAGGCCGCCGGGCTCCGGCGCTCCATGGCATCCCGCGACCCGGCGCGCTCCCGGCCGGGGTCCGAGGCCCTCTCCCGTACTGCCGTATAGGGCCCGAGGCCCCTGTCCCGTGGTGCCGTCCCGGCCCCGGGGCCCGCGGCGGTCATCGCCACCGCGGTGCCCCGGCCCGGAGCGCCGGAACCGCCCCTACAGGAAGCTCACGTTCTGCGCGAGCGACAACTCGCTGGAGTAGTTGACGGTGTTGGTGGCCGCGCGCATGTAGGCGCGCCACGCGTCGGAGCCGGACTCGCGGCCGCCGCCGGTCTCCTTCTCCCCGCCGAAGGCGCCGCCGATCTCGGCGCCGGAGGTGCCGATGTTGACGTTGACGATGCCGCAGTCGGAGCCCTCGGCGGAGAGGAAGCGCTCGGCCTCCTGCTGGTCGCGGGTGAAGATGCTGGACGACAGGCCCTGGGGGACATCGTTGTGCAGGGCGATGGCCTCGTCCAGGGTGTCGTACGTCTGCACGTAGAGGATGGGGGCGAACGTCTCCTCCCGGACGACGGCGGTCTGCGCGGGCATCCGGACGATGGCCGGTTCGGCGTAGGCGGCGCCGGGTGCGGTGTCCGAGACCCGCCGGCCGCCGCCGACGAGGAGCTTGCCGCCCTCGGCCTGGGCGCGGGACAGCGCGTCCTGCATGGCGTCGTGGGCCGTGGCCGAGATGAGCGGGCCGACGAGGGTGCCGTCGTCGAACGGGTCACCGATGGGGAGCTTGCGGTAGGCGTCGGTGAGCCGGGTGATCAGAGTGTCCGCCACGTCGCGGTGGACGATGAGGCGCCGCAGGGTGGTGCAGCGCTGTCCGGCCGTACCGGCGGCGGCGAACACGATGCCCTGGACCGCGAGGTCGAGGTCGGCCGAGGGGGCGACCACGGCGGCGTTGTTGCCGCCGAGTTCGAGCAGGCTGCGGCCGAAGCGGGCGGCGACCCGCGGGCCGACCTCCCGGCCCATGCGGGTGGAGCCGGTCGCGCTGACCAGCGCGACCCGGGAGTCGTCGACGAGCTTCTCCCCGATGACGCGGTCGGCCAGCAGCAGCCGGTGCACGTCCTGGGGCGCGCCGACGTCCTCGGCGGCGCGGGCGAGCAGCCGGGCGGAGGCGAGCGAGATCAGCGGGGTGAGCTCGGAGGGCTTCCAGACGACGGTGTCGCCGCAGACGAGGGCGACGGCGGTGTTCCACGACCACACCGCGGCGGGGAAGTTGAAGGCGGAGATCACGCCGACGACGCCGAGCGGGTGCCAGGTCTCGGCGAGGCGGTGGCCGGGGCGCTCGGAGGCGATGGTGCGCCCGTAGAGCTGCCGGGACAGGCCCACCGCGAAGTCGCAGATGTCGATCATCTCCTGGACCTCGCCGAGCGCCTCGGAGCGGATCTTGCCCGCCTCGATGGTGATGAGGTCGGCCAGGTCGCCCTGGTGCTCGCGGAGCAGTTCGCCGAGGCGGCGGACGAGCTCCCCGCGCCGGGGCGCGGGGGTGACGCGCCAGTCCCGGAACGCCCGGTGGGCCGCGGCGATCGCGTCGTCGGCCTCGTCGGCCGTGGTGGCCCGCAGCCCGAACAGGTCCTCGCCGGTGACCGGCGTGCGGGCGGGGAAGTCGGTGCCCTCGGGGAGTTCGGCGCCGACGCGGCGCAGCGCGGTGCGGGCCGTCTCGCGCAGCGCCTCCGTGGTGGGGAGGCTGATGGCGGTGGCGGTCATGGTGTCCTGCCTTTCAGGTGGGTGGTCGCGTCAGGTCAGGTGTGCGGTGACGGCCGGTCCGGTCGCGGGGACGCGGCGCGTCGGGTGCGGTGGGCGGTGGCTCTTTCAGCCGGCGCGGGTTTCCTCGGTCGACGTGGGTTTCCTCGGCCGGCGCGGGTTCCTTGGCCCGGGCGGGTTCCTTCGGCCGGCGTGGCTCCCCTCAGGTCGCGTGTCAGGCACGGTCCGGCCGGTCCGCGTCGGACGGTCCGGTGGACGGGGCCCCGGGAGACGCGGGCGCCGCCGGCTCCGCGGAGGGGACACCGGGGAGCCCGAGGTCCCGGGCGGCCTGGGCCAGGGAGGCGTTCCGCTGTTCCTCGTAGAGCGCGAACGGGTCGAGCACCGGGCGGCCGATGGCGCCGGAGAGCCAGTCGCTGTCGTAGGCGACCGCCGACCGGGCGTCGTCCCGGGAGCCCTCGCCGCTGAGGTTGGACTGGAAGATGCCGGCCGCCGACCGGGGCAGGAAGTCCTCGTAGACGATGGGTTCGGCGCGCAGCCGCCCCGCGTCGAGCAGTCCGCCGAGCGTGGGCGGACCGCCGTCGGGGGTCGGGACGGGCCCCGCGCTCCCGGTCCCCGCCGACGGCACCGCGTGGTAGGTGAAGAACCCGTGGCCCCGGGCGGCCAGTTCGCGTTCGGTGCCGGGGAAGTGCTGCTCCCACAGGGTGCGGAGGACGGCGCCGCGGTCGGCGCCGGGGTCCTGAGCGGCCAGGGTGTCGGCGCGGGCGAGCAGTTCGTCGTAGTGGGCGCGGCCCCGCCGGGTGAGGGCGATGCCGCGCGCCTCCACCTCGCCGAAGCGCACCCGCAGCGCTCCGGTGGTGACCTCGCCGTCGTCGGTGCGCAGGGCGCGGGGCTCGGCCAGGGCGCGGAACGAGGTCTGGCGCAGCAGGACGTCCGGCCCGTCCCAGCGCGGCGGGCCCTGAATGGTGTCGATCATGGCGATGCCGCGGTCGGTCATCCGCCGGTAGAGCTCGTCGATGTCGAGGACGCGGGGGGTGAGGTGGTTGATGTGGGTGCTGCGGACGCCGCCGATGTCCGCGGCGACGGCGGAGACCCGTTCCAGGGTCTCGTACCAGGCCTTGTCGAGCGGTTCGGTGGAGAGTTCGAAGGCCCGGACGGCGAGGTGCAGGAAGCGTTCGGCCTCGGTCCCGGGCAGGCCGCCCTGTGCCTCCGCCCGGTCCGCCAGGTCCAGCAGTTCCGGCGGGAAGAGCTGCCGTTCGGCGAGGAAGCGTTCCAGCCGGCGGCGGAGGTCGTCGTCGAAGAACCGCGGGTCGGCCGGGGTGAGCATCGAGGTGAACACCCGGAACGGGTTGCGGGCCAGTTCCTCGGCGTCGACCGGGCGGAACGCGGTGGAGACCACGGGTACGGCGCTGGCGGCGGCCTCGCGCAGGTCGTAGAAGCCGACCGGGTGCATGCCCAGGGCACCGAAGATCCGGGCGACCTGCTGGAGTTCGTCCGGGGTGCCGACGCGGATGGCGCCGTGCCGTTCGGCGGTGACCCGGCCGATGGAGCCGAGCCGTTCGGCCTCGGCCCCGGCGGCGCACATCACATCCCCGTTGACCTCGTGGGAGACGTCGACGAGCGTCGTGTAGGCGGGGACCTCCCGTCCGTACATGTCGGAGAGCCGCTGGGCGAACGCGGCGCGCAGTTGCCACTGGCTGATCATGACCGGGGCTGCCTTTCGGTGCGGGGCTCGGAGGACTCGGAACCGGGCCGGTACGGGCCGGGTGCGGGGCTCAGACGATGTGGGCCTCGGGCCGGATATCGGCACCTGCGGTGAAACGGTCCACCCCGAGCGGGGTGACGTCCACCGGTGGTGTCCGCCCCAGGTGCAGATCGCGCACGATCTCCCCCACGGCCGGCGCCTGCAGGAATCCGTGGCCGGAGAAGCCGGTGGCGTAGAGGAAGTTGTCCGGCTCGGCGGCCCGGCCGATGAGGGCGTTGTGATCGGGCGTCACCTCGTAGAGGCCGGCCCAGCCGCCCGCGGTCTCCATCTCCGCCAGAGCAGGGGCGCGGCGGCGGGCGGCGGCGCGGAACAGCTCCAGCCACTCGGGGGTCCAGGTGGTGTCGAACCCCTCGGCCTGGCGCGGGTCGGCCAGCCCGAGGAGCAGCCCGTCGTCGCTGTTGTGGAAGTAGGCGCTGGTGGCGAAGTCGATGGTGAAGGGGATCCGGGGCGCCGGGGGGTCGAGCGGTGCGGTGAAGGCGAGCTGCCGCCGTACCGGGCGCACCGGCAGGTCCACGCCCGCCATGGCGCCGATCCGGGCCGACCAGGCGCCGGCCGCGCAGATGACGGTGTTGCAGCGGACCGGGCCGCGGCTGGTGTGCACGGTGGAGACCCGGTCGCCGCGGGTGTCGATGCCGGTGACGGCCGTGTGCGGGGCGATCACCGCGCCGGCCGCGGCGGCGGCCCGGGCGTAGCCGTCGACGACGAGCCCGGGGCGGGCGTGGCCGTCCGCCGGGGAGTGGACCGCGGCGAGCAGGCCGTCGGTGCTGACGTAGGGGCACAGCCGCCGGGCCTCGTCGGGGCCGATCATGCGGCTGGGGACGCCGAGCCGGTTCTGCACGGCGACGCAGTCCTCGAAGTCGGCGACCTGCTGCGGGGTGGTGAGGAGGAACAGATAGCCGACGGTGTCGAGCCGGATGTCCGCGCCGGGGCGGCGGGGGAAGTCCTGGTAGGCGCGGAGGCTGCGGTTGCCGATCTCGATGTTGAGCGGGTCCGAGAACTGGGCGCGGACGCCGCCGATCGGCTTGCCGGAGCTGCCGCAGCCCAGCGTGCCCTGTTCGACGAGGACGATGTCGGTGACGCCGGCCTCGGCGAGGTGGAACGCGATGCTGGTGCCGATCACGCCCCCTCCGACGATCACGACGTCGGCCGTCTCGGGGACGGGGCTGGATGTGGCTGAGATGGACACGGGCCGTTCCCTTCCTGGCCTGCGCCGGGCGTGAGCGGTGCTCGCGGTGACCGGGCGGTGCCAGTGCATGACGGGAGGTGCATGACGGGAGAGATTGCTGATCAGCGGCTCGGAGCCATCGTGCATCCCCCCGACCGTTGACGTCCATGAACGGTTCTTCCTCTCGATCCATTAGCGTTGCTATATGGAATGGACGAGTGCGCAGCTGCGCTCCCTGGTGGAACTTCCCCGCCGCGGCACCATCACCGCGGTCGCCCAGGCGCTGGGCTACACGCCCGGCGGGGTGTCCCAGCAGATCGCGGCGCTGGAGAAGGCGACGGGGATGGAGCTGCTGCGCCGGGTGGGGCGGCGGGTGGAGCTCACCGACGCCGGGGTGACCCTGGCCGCGCACGCGGAGCGGATCCTGGCCACCGAGGCGGAGGCCGTGGAGGCGATGGAGCGGGCCCGCAGCGAGATCGCCGGGGTGCTCCAGGTGGGCCTGTTCGCGACCGCGGCGGCGGAGATCCTGCCGCTGGCGCTGCAGCAGGTGCGGCGGCGGCATCCGGGGCTGAGCGTGCACAGCCAGGACATGGACGTCGACGAGGTCTTCGGCGCGGTCGCGGCCGGGGCGGTGGACCTGGCCCTGGGCCTGGACTACCCGGACGTCCCGATTCCGCGGAACCCCGCGCTGCGGCTGCGCCGGCTGTACCGGGAGCGGTTCTCGCTGGCCGTGCCGACCGGGACGATGCCGGGCGCCGAGGCGGTCTCGCTGGCCGGCACCCGCGACCTCGGCTGGATCCTGCCGTCGGCCGAGAGCTACTACGGGCGGGCGGTCCGGACGGCCTGCCGGCGTGCCGGGGTGGAGCCGGACGTCCGGCACGTGGTGACGGACACCGCCGCGACCCTGGCCCTGGTCGAGGCGGGGATCGGGGTCAGCACGGTGACGGACCTGATGCTGCGGCTGCGGTCGTCCCGGTTCGACGTGGTGCCGCTGGAGGAGACGATCGAGCGTCACATCGTCGTGGTGGTACGGGCCTCGGCGGAGTTCCGGCCGACGGTGATGGCGCTGGTCGGCATTCTGGGGGAGCTGGCGGACCACGCCCGCGCGGAGGCCGGCCCTCGGGAACCGGCGGACCACGCCCGCGGGGAGGCCGGCCCTCCGGGACTCGTGTGACGCTGCGGGCCTTCGGCCCGGCTCGTATCCCTCACCGATCCCCTGCGAACCGCCACCGGCATCGCCCGCGCGCGCTTGCGTTCAGGCCAGGCGCCAGCCGCCGGCCCGATCGGGGGCCGACGCACAGGTGAAGCGGAGACTCAGTCCGGGCGGGGCCTGAGCAGGGCGTCGACCAGGGTGTCCACCAGGCCGCGGGGGACGCTCGCCCCCGTCAGGGCGCCGTAGACGATCGGGCCGACGAGAGCGTCGAGCGTGGCGTCGGGGCCGAGTCCGGGCGAGACCTCGCCGGCGTCGATGGCGCGCGCGAGCATGTCGCGTTCCTGGGCACGCCGCGGCCCGAGGTAGCGCTGGTGAAAGCGCTCGGCCGTGTCGGGATGGTGCTGGGCCTCGGCGATGAGCGCGAGCAGGACCTTGCCGGCGGGGTCGCGGGTGAGGAATCGCGCGAGCGCACGCAGGTAGCCACGGATGCTTTCCGCCGTTGGCCGCTCCGTCGGGACGGGGAGGCGTTTGCCGCTGTCCTCGATGAGCGTGTCGAGGAGGATCTCGACCTTCGAGGGCCACCAGCGGTAGATCGTCTGCTTGGCGACGCCGGCCCGGCGCGCGATCGCCTCGACGGTCAGAGCGCCGAAGCCGTGCTCGACGAGCAGATCGTCCGCGGCATGCAGCACGGCCAGACGGGCGGCCTCGTCGCGCCGGTTGCCGGAGCGCGGCCTGCGGGGCTGGGAGCTGGCGGCGGGCATGCGGGACACCCTACCCGTCAGCAGTCCCACGGCATTGCCTAGACGCAACGCCGCGTCTAGTCTGCATGCACCCACAACAAAGGAGTGCATGTGTCCGCCACGCCCCATCGCCACGCCCTCGTCATCGGCGCCTCTCGGGGGTTGGGGCTCGTCCTCGCCGACGAGCTCGCCCGACGCGGCTGGCGCGTCATCGCCACGACGCGCACGGAAGGCGGCGAGTTACCCGCGCATGCCGAAGCCTGGAAGGGACAGCTGAAGGTCGAATCCCTGGAGATGACAAGCTCCGGCCAACTGGCCGCTCTGCGCGAGCGCCTGGACGGCTGCCGACTCGATCTGCTCTTCGTCAACGCCGCAGTCGACCGGGGCAACCTGCCGATCGACGAGGTCTCCACCGACATGTTCACCGAGGTGATGATCACCAACGCGTTGAGCCCGCTGCGCGTCCTCGAGGCCCTCCGCGACCTCGTCGCGCCCGGCGGCACGGTTGCGGTCATGTCCTCCGACCAGGGAAGCGTCTCGCGCAACACCGAGGACGGCTACGAGCTCTACAAGGCCAGCAAGGCCGCGCTCAACCAGCTGATGCGCAGCTACGCCACCCGCCATGCCGACGACGGACAGACCAAGCTGCTCATCGACCCCGGCCACAATCGGACGCGGCTCGGCGGACCCGACGCGCCGCTCGCCCCGCAGGAGAGCATTCCGGCCGTCGTCGACGTCCTCGAAGCTCAGGCCGGCGCCCCCGGCCTGCAGTTCCTGGATCTCCACGGCGAGACCGTCCCCTGGTAGAGCTCCGGGCCGCAGCGCCGGGAGCGCCCGGGGGCAGAGCGCATCGGGCGCAGCCGTGGGCTCTCGATCGACGTGCGCGTTGTGCCGCACCGAGTAACGGCAGCCGCGGCTCCCGGGCACCGGCCCTCCTGCCCGGCGTCGAGGGCCTCCCCGCGCACTGCGGACTCCCCTCCCTCCGTCAGCCCCACTCTTTCTTGCCCTGAGGCCGGGAAGGTGTCGCTCTGCGGTGTCTTCTCCCGGCCGCCCGTCGTGGGCAATGGTTTTCAGCCACGTGGTGACCCACCCCACGGCGGCGGCCGCCGGGTCCGCCGTTCGCCGGACAAGGAAGAAGCGATGTCCACCACCGAGACTTCACACGCGAAGCTGCCGGAGCTGCTGGGCAGAGGGCCCCGTGGCATCTTCCGGCGCACCCTGCCCTCCGAACAGCCCTCCGGGGAGCGCATGGTGCGCACCCTCGGCCTCACCCAGCTGACCATGATCGGCATCGGGGCGATCATCGGTGCCGGGGTGTTCAGCCTGGCGGCTGCGGTCGCCCGGGACGTCGCCGGGCCGGCCGTCGTCATCTCGTTCCTCGTCGCGGGCGTGGCCTCGCTCTGCGCGGCCTTCGCCTACGCCGAGTTCGCGGGCATGGTCCCGAAGGCGGGCTCGTCCTACACCTACTGCGCCGCCGTGCTGGGGGAGGTCGTCGGCTGGATCGTCGGCTGGGACCTGCTGCTGGAGTACACCGCGATCGTCGCGGTGGTGGCGATCGGCATGTCCGGCTACATGGGCTTCCTGCTGGAAGCCGTCGGTGTGCACCTGCCCACCTGGGCCCTGGGGGCGCCCGGCACCGGTGACGGCCACCGCATCGACCTGGTGGCGGTGCTGATCTGTCTGGGCGTGGCCTGGCTGCTCACCCGCGGCACCCGCACCTCGGCCCGGGTGGAGACGGTGCTGACCATCGTCAAGATCGCGATCGTGCTGGTCGTGGTGGTGGTCGGGATGACCAAGGTGGACGCCGGGAATCTGCAGCCGTTCGCGCCGTTCGGCTTCGGCGGTGCCTTCACGGGTGCGGCCACGGTGTTCTTCGCGGTGTTCGGCTACGACGCGCTGAGCACCGCCGCCGAGGAGTCCATCGAGGCCCGGCGCAAGCTGCCCAAGGCGATGCTGCTGTCGCTGGGCATCTCGATGGTGCTGTACGTGCTGGCCTGTCTGGTCCTCACCGGGATGCAGCACTACTCCGAACTCAACCCCACCAGCGGGTTCTCCAGCGCCTTCAAGAGCGTGGGCCTGTCCGGCCTGGCGAATGTGATCGCGGTCGGCGCGGTGATCGGCATCGTCACCGTGACGTTCTCGTTCATGATGGGCGCGTCCCGGCTGTGGTACGCGCTGAGCCGGGACGGGCTGATGCCCGCCTGGTTCGGGGCCATCCACCCGAAGCGGCGGATCCCGCACCGCGCCACCTGGCTGATCGGGATCATCTCCGCCGTGCTGGCGGGGCTGCTGCCGATCAACGCCGTCGCCGAGCTGACCAACATCGGCGTGCTGCTGGCGTTCGTCGTGGTCTCGGCGGCGGTGCTGATCCTGCGCTACCGGAAGCCGAACCTCAGCCGCGGGTTCCGCTGCCCGGGCATGCCGTTCACCCCGGTCCTGGGGATCCTCTTCTCCGTGTGGCTGATGTCGTTCCTGCGCTGGGAGACCTGGCTGCGGCTGGGCGCCTGGCTCGTCGTCGGGCTGGTCATCTACGCCGCCTACGGCTACCGCCGCACCCGCCGGGTGATGCCGGGCGGCTCCGTCGACCTGGACGCGCTGGAGGAGATGTCCGACTCCGACGAGCCGGCGCCCGCCGCTGCGGCGCCGCCTCAGGAGCCGACCGGAAGCAGGTGATCCGCGTCGCCGGGAACGGCGTGGCGCAGCGCCCCCAGCACCGCCCCGAGCAGCGGGTTGCTGCCCGCCTCGCGGTGCAGGGCCACCACGGTCCGGTGCGCGGAGCGGCGGGTGAGCCGGGTGGCGAGGATCCGCTCGTCGTCGAGGTGGCCCAGCGCGGGCACCACCGCCACGCCGAACCCGGCGGACACCAACTCCCGTACGACGTCGTAGTTGTTGCTGCGGAAGCCGACGTCGGCGGTGAATCCGGCCGCGGCGCACAGCCGGGTGAGCGAGAGCGCCCCGGCTGTGCCCTCGCGGCTGGTCACCCAGCGGGCGCCGGACAGTTCCGGCAGGTCGGCGCCCAGGCCGCTGTCCCGGGGTCGCAGCAGGAGCAGGTCCTCGCGCAGCAGCGGGCGGGCGGTGAGGCCGTCGGGCCACTGCCGGGGGCTGAGCCCGTACTCGTAGACCAGGGCCACGTCCAGGTCGCCGTCGGCGAGGGGCCCCAGCAGCTCGTCGGGTTCGCCCTCCTCCAGCAGGATCTCCGCCCGGGGATGGGAGGCGGCGAAGGCGGTGAGCGCCGCGGGGACGAGCCGGACGCTGGCGGTGGGGAAGCTGCCGAGCCGGAGCCGGCCGACGGTGCCGGTGGCCAACTCCCGTACGTGGTGGTCCAGATCGTCCAGCGCCGCCAGGACCCGGGCGCTGGAGTCGACCAGCCGGCGGGCGGCGGTGGTGGCGCGGATGCCGTGGGCCTCGCGTTCGAAGAGGACGAGGCCGGTTTCCTTCTCCAGGGCGGCGATCTGCTGCGAGATCGCGGAGGAGGTGTAGCCGAGGTCGCGGGCGGCGATGGCGAACGAGCCGCTCTGGCAGACGGCGCGCAGGGTGAGCAGATGCAGGGGCTTGAGCATACGGGCTCCTCGGGGGCGGTCCCGGTGCGCTGCGGGCGGCCGGGTCCGAGGACCGGCCGACGGTGGTGACGGGGCGACCGGCGGTGGTGACGCGCTTCCGGCCGTCGTTGCGGGGTGTCCCGCAGCACGGTACCCCCGCCCCGGAGTGAGACCAAGCATTCCTTGGCCTGGACCATGATTTCTGTCGTGCTGCTGGCCCTTGTGAGGCCCGGAAGCCGGACCCCATGGTGGACAGGCCCTGGTCACAGCGGTGATCCGTGAGCAGAAGGAGCGAGAGACGTGGCGACGACTGCCGAGCACAGCGGCCGGATGTCCGACCCGGCCGCGGTGGCGGAGGCCTTGGCCCTGGCGGACTGCGGGGAGGTGGCCGCGGACGCCGGCCGCCGCGCCCAGTACTCCGCCGACGCGTCCAACTACCGGCAGGTGCCACTGGCCGTGGTCTTCCCCCGGAGCCGCGAGCAGGTGATCAACGCGGTCGCGGTCTGCCGGCGGCTGGGGGTGCCGGTCACCTCCCGGGGAGCGGGCACCAGCACCTCGGGCCAGGCGGTGGGTCCCGGCGTCGTCCTCGACCTCTCCCGCCACTGCCACCGGGTGCTCGGCGTCGACCCCGCGGCGCGGACCGCGACCGTGGAGCCCGGTGTGGTGCTGGACGACCTCCAGGCGACGGTGGCCGGGCACGGTCTGCTGTTCGGCCCCGACCCGTCCACGCACAGCCGCTGCACGCTCGGCGGCATGATCGGCAACAACGCCTGCGGCTCCCACTCGGTCGCGTGGGGCCGCACCGTGGACAACGTCGTCGAGCTCGAAGTCCTCACCTACCGGGGCACGGTGCTCACCGTGGGCGAGATGACCCGGGCGGAGATCGACGCCGCGGTCGCCGCGGACGACGAGCGCGGCCGGCTCATCGGCGCCCTGGACCGGCTGGCCCAGGGCAACCTGGAGGTGCTGCGCACCGGGCTGGGCCGGTTCCCCCGGCAGGTCTCGGGCTACGGGCTGGAACACCTGCTCCCCGAGCGGCGGTTCAACCTCGCCAGGGCCCTGGTGGGCAGCGAGGGCACCTGTGCGGTGATCCTCTCCGCGACGGTCCGCCTGGTCACCCCGCCCCCGGCCCGCGCCCTGGTCGTGCTCGGCTTCGCCGACTCCTGCGCCGCCGCCGACGCCGTACCGGACCTGCTGCGGCATCCGCTGCTCGCGCTGGAGGGCCTGGACCACGCGCTGACGGACATCGTCACCCGGCCCGCCACCCGGCAGACCATCGACACCCTGCCCGAGGCCCGGGCCTGGCTGTTCGCGGAACTCGGCGGCGAGGCCGGAGACCTCCCGGCGGCGGCGGACGCGCTGACCCGCACGGCGGAGCAGGCCGACGGCTTCACCGGTGCCGAGACCGTCACCGACCCGGGGCGGGCCCGGCAGCTGTGGCGCATCCGGGAGGACGGCGCCGGGCTGGCGACCCGGCTGCCCGACGGCTCCGAGGCCTGGCCCGGGTGGGAGGACGCCGCGGTGCCGCCCGAGCGGCTCGGCTCCTATCTGCGCGGCTTCACCGGACTGCTGGACCGGCACGGCCTCCACGGGGCGGTGTACGGGCACTTCGGCGAGGGCTGTCTGCACGTACGGATCGACTTCGACTTCACCACCGAGCAGGGCACGGCCGTCTTCCGGGCGTTCCTCACCGAGGCCGCGGAACTCGTCGCCGAGCACGGCGGATCGCTGTCCGGGGAACACGGCGACGGCCAGGCCCGCTCCGAACTGCTCCCCCTGATGTACCCGCCCGCGGTGATGGGGCTGTTCGAGCGGTTCAAGGACGTCTGGGACCCGGACAACGGCCTCAACCCCGGCATGATCGTGCGGCCCCTGCCCCTCGACGGCAATCTGCGGGTCGATCCGCACCGCACTCCCCTGCCGCTGGCCACCGTGTTCCCGTTCCACGGCGACGGCGGAGACTTCGCCAAGGCCACCCGCCGCTGCGTCGGCGTCGGCAAGTGCCGCACCACCGAGCAGCGGGGCGACGTCATGTGCCCCAGCTACCGGGTCACCCGGGACGAGAAGGACTCCACCCGGGGCCGCGCCCGCCTGCTGTACGAGATGACGCAGGGCGAGGTCATCACCGACGGCTGGCGCTCCACCGAGGTCCGGGACGCCCTGGACCTCTGCCTGTCCTGCAAGGGGTGCAGCACGGACTGCCCGGTGGGCGTGGACGTCGCCACCTACAAGTCGGAGTTCCTGCACCACCACTACCGGCGCCGGCTCCGCCCCGCGTCGCACTACTCGATGGGCTGGCTGCCGCTGCTGTCCCGGGCCGCCGCCCGCGCCCCGCGCCTGGTCAACGCCGTCACCGGATCCCGGCTGGCCCCACTGCTCAAACGGCTCGGCGGCATCGCCGCCGAACGCGAGGTGCCGCGCTTCGCCGACGAGACGTTCCTGGCCTGGTTCCGCCGCCGCGCCCCCGAGGGCAGCGGGGCACGGGGACCGGCCGTGCTCTGGACCGACTCCTTCAACAACCACTTCAGCCCCGAGGTGCTGCGCGCGGGCGTACGGGTCCTGGAACACGCCGGCTACCGGGTGCAGGTCCCGGACGGCACCCAGTGCTGCGGGCTGACCTGGATCACCACCGGCCAGCTGGGGGTGGCCCGGCGGATCGGGCGGCGCACGATCCGGGCGCTCGGCCCCGCCGTCGAGGCCGGTGCGCCGGTCGTCGGCCTGGAACCCAGCTGCACCGCCGCTCTCCGCACCGACCTGCCCGAGCTGCTCGACGACGACCCCATGGCCCGCGCCGTGGCCGGCGCCACCGTCACCCTCGCCGAACTGCTCACGCGGGACGCCCCCGACTGGCAGCCCCCGCAGGTGGCCGCCCACTCGATCAGCCAGACGCACTGCCACCAGCACGCCACCGCCGGCTTCGACGCGGACAGCGCCCTGCTGCACCGCATGGGCGTCGACAACACCGTGCTGCCGTCCGGCTGTTGCGGCCTGGCGGGCAACTTCGGCTTCGAACGCGGCCACTACGAGGTGTCCGTGGCCGCGGGCGAACAGGTCCTGCTGCCCGCGGTGCGCTCCGCCCCGGCCGACACCGTGGTGCTGGCCGACGGCTTCAGCTGCCGCACCCAGATCGGCCAGCGCAGCGAACGGACCGGCACCCACCTCGCCGAACTGATCGCCGCGGGGCTGCCGGCGGAGGCGGCGGGGCCGTCGGGAGATGCGGGGTCAGCCCGTGCTCCCGCGGCCCGTACCCCGTAGGCCGGCCGCCCCGCCACCGCACCTCCGACGTCATGCGCCCGTATCCCTCCCGTATCCCCTGAGGAAGAAGGAACCGCCACCGTGACCGACTCGCTCTCCCTCGTCGACGACTGGGGCCCCGAGAAGATCGTCGTCGTCTCCCACCGCCGTACCGGCATGAAGGGCGTGCTGGTCATCGACAACACCGCCCGTGGCATCGGCAAGGGCGGAACCCGGATGAGTCCGGCCGTGACCGTCACCCAAGTCGCCCGGCTGGCCCGGGTGATGACGTGGAAGTGGGCCGGTGTCGACCTCTTCTACGGCGGCGCCAAGGCCGGGATCGTCGCCGACCCGGCGTCGCCCGACAAGGAGGCGATCCTGCGGGCCTTCGCCCGCGCCCTGTCCAACGAGGTGCCCCGCGAGTACGTGATGGGCCTGGACATGGGCCTGACCGAGGACGACGCCGCGATCATCCAGGACGAACTCGGCGACCGCGGCGCGGCCGTCGGCACGCCCGGACACCTCGGCGGGGTGGCCTACGACAAGCTCGGCGTCACCGGCTACGGGGTCGCCGAGGCCACCGACGCCGCGGCCGGGACGCTGGGGCTGGCGCTGTCCGGCTCCCGCGTGTCCATCCAGGGCTTCGGCGCGGTGGGCAGCGCGGCGGCGCAGCGGTTCGCCGACCTGGGCGCCACGGTCGTCGCCGTCTCCACCGCCGAAGGGGCCCTGCACGACCCCACCGGACTCGACGTCCCCGAACTCCTCCGCGCCCGCGCGGAACACGGCGACGCCTTCGTGACCCGTCACCCCCGGGGCACGGCGCTGCCGCCCGGCGGCGAGCTGACGGTCGACTGCGACATCCTCGTACCGGCCGCGCTCCAGGACGTCATCGACGAGGACACCGCCCACCGGGTCAAGGCCCGGCTCGTCGTGGAGGGCGCCAACCTGCCGACCTCCCCGTCCGCGCAGTCCGTGCTCGCCGACCGCGGCGTGGCCGTGGTGCCCGACATCGTCGCCAACGCGGGCGGTGTCGTCGCGGCGGCCTTCGCCATGGACGCCCGCTACTCCGGCTTCCGCCCGGACGCCGGGAACATCTTCGACGCGGTCTCCACCCGCCTGCGCGCCAACGCCACCACGGTCCTGGAGGAGGCCCACCGCCGCGGCACCACCCCGCACGGCGCGGGCCGCAGCCTGGCGGAGGAGCGGGTACGGGCGGCGATGGAGAGCAAGGGGCGGATACCGCGGGGCTGAGGAATGCCCCGTCAGCACGTTGAGCCTCGAGGCCTGTTCATTCAGAGCCAACAAGGCGTGGACTCTGTGCTATCGACTGCCCGTCCCGTTGCCACGAGAGTCGAGGGCGACCGGAGCCGACCACGACGTCCACGGGACGTAGCCACGCGAGCCGCCGCAGCAGCAGCGATCGCGGCTGAACGTGGTTGCGCAATGGCGCAACGCGTGGACCGCATGCACGGTCCACTTCGGCACCTGAAGAAAGGTATCCACGTGTTCACAGTGAGTAGGCTGCTCGCGGGAGCGACCACGGCAAGCCTGGCGGCCGCCGGCCTCTTTCTCGGCGGCGTGGCCACCGCCACACCGGCGCAGGCGGACGCGCTGGACTGCTACACATACATCAACGGACATGTCACGTCGCCGGGCGAGCTCCCCCACGCGAAGTGGGCCTGCCGACTCGGCACGTCGATCGTCACGCATTCGAAGTGCGTCGATGAACTTGACAAGATCGATGGCGTGCACCTGAGGCAGGCCCGAAACGGGTGCAACCTCGCCCTCCGCGATTAGGGACGGGTCCGGCAGGTCCTCACCGGAGCCACGGGCCGGAGCGCGGCGAGGACGACCGCGCCGTGAAAGACGTGCGCCCTCCCGTCACATCTGCTGCTACGACCCGGAATCCCTTGAGAGCAGTGGCTGTTCGTTCCCTTTGATTCCTTGACCTCCGCGTTTCACTCGCGGTGGCGTCCGAATGCTGAGCGCAATCGCGAAAGTGCCTTCCGAGCTGGGCTGATGAGGCTCGACCAAGCCTTCTGCCACCACAGCAGGAAGGCACTTTCCGCGTGCACAGGCAAGAGCTGGGCGAGCCCCGCTCACCAGCTCATGTCCGCCCACACCACTTTGCCGAAGGGGCGCTCATCGACACCCCATTTCGCAAGCCGGTCCACGATGAGCAGACCCCGTCCGCGCTGCCGCTCGTCGGACTCCGGCCGTAAACGAGGGTGCTTCCGCACCGGGTCGTGCACCTCGATGCGTACGCGGCCCGTGCCGACCACGACCGCCAGGGCGACGAAGTCACCGGGCTCGGTGCCGTAGCGAACGGCGTTGGTCACCAGCTCGGAGACCACGAGCTGCACATCCCGGACGAACTCCGGGTCGACGCCGGGCAGGTCGCGCTCCATGACCTCGCGGGCATAGCTGCGCGCGTGCCCGACCGTCCCGGGTTCGCTCGGAAAGACGGCCTGCGGCGACGGATCCGATGCGGGTGGGCAACTGGCTGCCCTGTCCGGACCTTGATGCATGGTCATCACGCAGATCCCCTCATGGGAAGTGCTGCACCGACGCAGGGGTCACCACACCGGAACGGCACGAGCTACATCTTCGCGTCACAGCGTGCTCCGGCATCCGCACGCACCGCACCCAATCTCACGAAAGAGTGAGAATTTACAGATGAATGCGAAAGGTGCCACCCGTGGGTGCCATCGCAGATGACACCGGCCAAGCGCACACGGCAGACTGTCCGTCAGGATTCGAGAGCGGAGGGCAACGTGAGCGCACCGACCGTGCGTCGGCGCAGACTCGGCACCAAGCTCCGCGCCTTACGCGACGGGCGCGGACTGACGCTTGAGGACGTGGCGGAGAAGTCCGCATCCACCGAACGTCCCCTCACCATCGCCAAGTTGTCACGCCTGGAAACCGCCCGGAGCGCGGCCAAGCCCGACGACATCGGCCATCTGCTCGACCTGTACGAGGTCACCGACGACGAGTTGCGGACGGCCCTGCTCGCGCTCACCCGCGAGGGTGGACAACGCGGCTGGTGGCAGTCGTATCGCGGCGTTCTCTCACCGGTCTACGAAGACCTGATCAGCCTCGAGGCCGAAGCGACTTCTGTATGCACGTGGCAGATGGGCGCAATTCCGGGGCTGCTTCACACAGGTGAGTACGCGCGGGAGATCATCACAGCCACTGCCATGTCAGCCGCTGTCGAAGCTCAGGTTGACGCACTCGTGGAGGTCCGCCTGGCCCGACAGGCGGTTCTCACACGCGAACAGCCGATCGACCTCTGGGCGATCATCGCTGAAGGTGCACTTCACGCGAAGAGCGTCGGTGACGGAGTGATGCGCGAGCAACTGTCGCGGTTGCTCTCGCTCAGCCGTCGTCCCAACGTCAACATCCAGATTCTGCCGACACGGACTCCGCCCCATGTGGGGCAGATCGGGTCCTACTCGGTCCTCGGCTTCGAGGGACATACGGACCTCGATGTCGCCCACACGGAAAGCTTGACCTCGACCTTGTACGTCGAGAATCCGGAGCAGGTGGGCATCTACCGGGCGGCTTTCGAGCGGTTGCGCGCCGCCGCACTGCCGGTGGAGGCATCCACCGAACGCATCGCAGAGATAAGGGATCAGGCATGAGCCACATGGAGAACGCGTCGACGCTGGCCGTTGCGTGGTGGAAGTCATCACGGTCCGATACCGGAGCGCAGTGCGTCGAGTTCGGCGTTGTCGATCACGAAACGGTCGCCGTCCGTGACAGCAAGGACCCGTCCGGCCCCGCCCTGCTGCTGAGCCGTGAGCAGGTGGCCGGCCTCGTGGCGGCGGTGCGCGAGGGCCGGTTCGGCCACGGTCTGTAGACGTACCTGAAGGGCAGAGCGGTCCGCCCCCGGCACGTCCGGGGGCGGACTCGCGCGTTCACACCGCAGGGCCGCCGCTGCGGGCCTTTTCCCGTGGCGGCGGCCCTGTTCCGGCTCAGCTCAGCCGGGTCGTGGCGTACGCCTCGATGGCGTCCCGCTGGTAGGCGGCCAGGCCCGGCGCGATCGACTCGTAGGCCGCGCGCCACGGCTCGTTCTCCACGCAGGCACGCCCCAGCGCGCGGTACTCCTCGGCGGATACGGCGAGGAGCTCGGAGAGCGCCTGGTACTGGGCGTCGATCTCGGCCTGCACGGGTTCGGCGTCCGCCGGGGTGCCTGCGGCCATCAGCTCGGCCAGCCGGATCATCTGGGCCGTGCGCTCGCGGCGTCCGGCCTCGACCTGGGCCTCGCTCATCGTCGCGGTGTGCCGCTCGATCGCCCCGGCCAGCTCCGGGAAGTCCTGCAGGGTCGCCTGGTACTGGGCGGGCTGGATCCCCTCGAAGAGGTTCTCCGGTCGGTTGATGGTCATGGGTCTGCCGCCCCTCCTGGAATGCTCCAGTTCGGTGATCGTGCGGGCGACGGTGCCGGCCAGGGCGTCGAGCCGGTCGCGCTCGGCGAGCAGCCGACGGTGGTGGCCCCGCAGGGCATCCACCTCGTCGACCTGCGAGGCCAGAACCTTGCCGATCTCGGGCAGCCCCAGGCCCAGCGCACGCAGGACGAGGATCTGCTGCAATCGCAGCAACTCGGCTTCCTCGTAGTAGCGGTGGCCGTTGGTACCGATCCAGGCGGGCGGCAGCAGACCGATCTCGTCGTAGTGCCGCAGTGTCCGAGCCGTCACGCCCGACATCCGGGCGACCTCCGCAGTCGGCCAGGCCATCGCCGCCTCCCTCACGAGTGCTTCACCGGGCCGGTCTTTCCGGCCCTGGTCAGGACGGTAGAAGCTTCCGCTGCGGCAGCTTCAAGCCCCGGCGCCCAGAATCCCAGCGCGCCGTCGCTGCGGCCGTACCGACGTCGTCGCACGGCTTCTGCCGAACGATCCACTCCGCAGACTGCCGCCCGCGACCAGCGCGAGTACGCCGAAAGGGCGATCCACCGCCCTGAAGACACCGGGGTCGAGCCCATCAGGACACCCCGGTCCGGAGAAGTGCTGTCGGCCCGGGGCCCCGCGGCCCCGGGGTGTGTTAAACAGGGCGTAACCAAAGGGGTACTTTGCAGCAGCTCAAGCTCGGAATCATGTCGCAGTCCCGCAAAGAGAACGAGCACCGCCTGCCGATCCACCCAGCGCACTTCGGACGTATCGACGCCGACCTCCGGGCCGGCATCCATCTGCAGACCGGTTACGGAGAACGCTTCGGCGTTCCGGACAGTCAACTCGCACCGCTTGTCGCCGGTTTCGGCTCACGCCAGGAGCTGATCGCGGAATGCGACGTCATCCTGCTGGCCAAACCGCTGCACGAGGATCTGGCGGAGCTGCGGGACGGGCAGGTGCTGTGGGGGTGGCCGCATTGCGTGCAGGACCAGAAGGTCACGCAGGCCGCCATCGACCGCAGGCTCACCGTGATCGCCTTCGAGGCGATGAATCACTGGACCCGCGAGGGTTCGTTCAACCTGCATGTCTTCCACAAGAACAACGAGCTGGCCGGTTACTCGTCGGTGCTGCACGCCATGCAGCTGACCGGTTCGACCGGTGACTACGGGCGTCGGCGCCGTGCGGTGGTGATCGGATTCGGCGCCACGGCCCGCGGCGCGGTCACCGCGCTCAGCGCGCTGGGCGTTCACGCGGTGGACGTGCTGACTGCCCGCGGCGTCACCGCCGTCAGCTCACCGATCCACTCGGCGCGGATCGTGCACTTCGACCACGACGAGGCCGACGACACCCTCGACCCGCGGCGCAGCGTCGCGCTCACCGAGCACGGCCCGGAGCCGCTGGCCGAGTTCCTCGCCCGGCACGACATCATCGTCAACTGCGTGCTCCAGGACACCGCGGCGCCGCTGATGTTCCTGATAGAGGAGGACCTGCCGAAGCTCGCGCCCGGCACCCTCGTCATCGACGTCTCCTGCGACGAGGGCATGGGCTTCACCTGGGCCCGGCCGACCACCTTCGACGACCCGATGTTCACCGTCGGCGACCACGTCCGCCACTACGGCGTGGACCACAGCCCCTCCTACCTGTGGGACGCGGCCACCTGGGAGAACAGCGAGGCGCTGATCCCGTTCCTGCGGCCGGTGCTCGCAGGACCGGCCGGCTGGGACAGCGACAACACGATCCGACGGGCGATCGAGATCCGCGGCGGCACGGTCCAGAACCCAGCGGTCCTGGCCTTCCAGCACCGCGCCGAGCAGTACCCGCACACGGTGCTCTGAGCCGGTCCTGCCCGGTCGTCGGCGTGCCCGGTGCCGGTACGCCGACGGCCGGGTACTCCCAAGCCGTCGGCGGGGACTCGTCGCTGGTCCAGCCGTATCCGGTTCAGCCCATGGACACCCGCCCCGGCGTGCGGCCCTACCGTGACGGGCGCCCCCGCAGCCGGTCCAGTTCGCGGCGTTCGCGGTTGGTCAGGCGGCCGGCGTCGCGGCGGCGGTCGCCGGTCGGGCTGACGCCGGTGTCGGCCGGCGGCGGTGGGCTGTGATCCACATAGCATTCCACCGCGACGGGAGGACCGACCCGCTTGTTCACCAGGCGGGAGACGACGACGATGCGCTCGCGTCCGGCGATGCGCAGGCGCACCTGGTCGCCGTTGCGCACCGGGTGGGCCGGCTTGACCCGCTCACCGTTGATCCGCACATGACCGGCCCGGCACGCCGAGGCCGCCAGCGACCGGGTCTTGGTCAGCCGGACCGACCAGATCCAGCTGTCGATCCGTACCGTCGCCTGGTCTGCACTCATGCCCACGACCGTACGGCAGGAGGCCGACGGACGTCCTGGTTCCGGGCGTCCACCACACCTGCTGTCGTCCCACGGACTGCCCCATTCCCGGGCGCGAGGAACGTCCGAAGGGCGCACTGCCGACGGAGGGGGTGCGCGGGCGGGAGCGCGCTCCTCAAACCCCATCCGCGTCCGGCGGTCCCGCTACGGGTACGAGTACGTACCCGTACCCTGAGGCATGGGAAGGAGCGCCATCATGTCCGACGCCAACGTCCGTATTCCCGAGGAAGCCAAGGAGCGCCTCGCTGCCATAGCCGCTGCCGAGGGGTTGTCGCTCCGCGCCTACCTGGCCCGCCTCGCCGAAACCCTGCTGACCCCGCAGGAACGCACGGAGCGTGCGGAACAGGCCCGCGCCGCGCTGCGGGACTGGAGCGGCTATGACCCGACCGCCGCAGAGCAGCGGGACCTCGACGAGGAACTGGACCGACGCCTGGCGCGGTTGATCCAGGGGTGAATGAGGCGATGCACATCGTCCTGGATGAGACGGCGATGGCGGCAGCGGGGCAGGGCAATGTTCTGGCGTCCCGCCTGATCCACCGCGCGCACGCCGAGCCGGGCTGGTTCCTGTACGCCACGACGTGCGCGTTGGTCGAAGCTGACCGTACCCGGCCGGGCACTGCGGAGCACATCGCCGCCCTACCGGGCGTTACGGTCCTGCATCTGGATCTCCCGGCGGCCCTGACTGTGGCCCGCGAGAAGACGTGGGCTGCGGCGCACTCGCAGTACGCGGCGCTACCCACCGCCGAACGGCCCGACGGCGCGGTCGTCGCGACGGCGGTTCCTGACCAGTGGACCGGTCTGCCGATCCGCGTTCTGGATCTCAGCCCCTGACCGTTCACCTGGCCGCGCGCGGGGTGAGCCCTGTGCCGGGCCTTCCCCTCGGCCCCAGCCAGCGGCATCCTTCCCCCGGGCCGGGCGCGCCGCGGGGTTCCGGCCACCCCTGACGCGCCCGGCCCCCGGGGCTCGTGATCACACGCGGCACCCGTCACTTCGGCACGATCACTGCACAGCCGGCCCCATGACCTCCACCGCCCCCGGCACGCACTCCGCCCGGAGCGGCAGGTCGCCGACCAGCTCGCCGTCGGCGTAGCCGAGCACCCCGGGGGAGTCGATCTCCACGGTCCGGCCGGTGTAGGTCCGGACCCGGGGGTGGCTGGTGTGGGTGCCCTTGTACACACGGGGGAAGACCCGGACGAGTTGGCTCCGGCCGACCGCCTCGACCACGGTCACCGTCAGACGGCCGTCGGACAGGGATGCGCCGGGGCACATCAGCATGCCGCCGCCGTACGACGGGCCGTTGCCGACGGCGACCAGGGTCGCGTCGGTCTCCACCGGGCGGCCGTCGACGCGGAGGGTGAACGGCAGCGGGCGCAGCCGGGCCAGTTCGGCGACGATCGCCAGGTTGTAGCGGGCCCGGCCGCGCGGCCAGGTCATGCTGTTGGCCCGGTGGGTGACCAGGGAGTCGAAGCCGGAGGTCAGCACCGTGCCGAACCACCGGTCGCCGCAGCGGCCGAGGTCGACGCTCCGGCGGACACCGTGGGTGATGAGACGCGCCGCTGCCGCCGGGTCGTCGCGCGGGATGCCGAGGGTGCGCGCGAAGTCGTTGCCGGTGCCGGCCGGGACGACCGCCAGGGCGGTGCCGGTCCCGGCGACCGCCTGGAGGCCGATGCTGACCATGCCGTCGCCGCCGACCACGGCCAGCACCTCGGCACCGGACGCCACGGACTCCGCCGCCCGGGCCCGGGTCCCGGCGGTGTCCCGGCCGGTGACGGTCTCGGCCTGCCAGCCGGCGGCGCCGAGCTGCCGTACGGTCTGTTCGGCGACGCGCCGGGCGGTGCCCCGCCCGGCGGCCGGGTTGAACAGGACGGCGGCGCGTGGGCCGGTCATGACACCGTGGGGATGAGCTTGCCCGGGTTGAGCACGCCGACGGGGTCGACCGCGCTCTTGACCGCCGCCAGCACCTCGACGCCGAGCTGCCCGATCTCGTCCTCCATCCACGGGCGGTGGTCGCTGCCGACCGCGTGGTGGTGGCTGATCGTGGCGCCGTTGGCGGCGATGACGTCGCCGGCGGCCTGCTTGGCGGCGCGCCACCTGGCCTCCGGAGCGTCCCCGGCGGCCGCGGCGACGCTGAAGTACAGGCTCGCGCCGGACGGGTAGGCGTGGGAGAGGTGGCAGAAGACCACCGGGTCCGGCCCGTCGTGGCCGAGGCTCTCGGTGAGGGCCCGGGTCACCTGTTCGCGGAGCTTGGCGAGCCGTGACCAGGAGGCCGCGGTCTCCAGGGTCTCGGTGAGGATGCCGATGTCCAGCAGGGCGTCCCGCATGTAGGGGCCGGAGAAGCGGGACCGGCGCCAGGCGGTGGCGGTCTCGGAGTCCAGGGCGGTCGCGCCGCGTTCCCGCAGCAGGCCGCCCACCGCGGCGCGGCGCTCGGCGACCTGCTCGGCGGTGCCCTCGTAGCTGACGACCGTGAGGCAGCCGGGGGGCGCCTCGGCGCCGGCGACGGCGGCGTTGACGAAGGTCTCGGTCTCGTCCGAGATGCGCATCGCGGTGGGCAGCGCGCCGCTCTGGGCGAGCTGCCGCACGGCGGCGACGCCGGTGGCGAAGTCGGGGAAGGACCAGGCCTCGTCCGCGCGTTCGGCCGGGAGTTTCCGGACGCGGACGGTGACTTCGGTGATGACGCCGAGCACGCCCTCGGAGCCGAGGAAGAGCTGCCGGAGGTCCGGGCCGGCGGCCGAGGCCGGGGCGCGGCCGAGGTCGAGGGTGCCCTTGGGGGTGGCCACGCGGAGGCCGACGACCATGTCGTCGAAGCGGCCGTAGCCGGCGGAGGCCTGGCCGGAGGAGCGGGTGGCGGCGTAGCCGCCGATGGTGGCGTACTCGAAGCTCTGCGGGAAGTGACCGAGGGTGAGGCCGTGGGCGCCGAGGAGCTCCTCGGCCTCGGGGGTGCGCAGTCCGGCTTCCAGGGTGGCGGTGCCCGACTCCTCGTCGAGCCGGACGAGCCGGTCCAGCCGCCGGAGGTCCAGGCTGACCACGGCGTCGAACGTGCCGCGCAGCGGCTCCACTCCGCCGACGACACTGGTGCCGCCACCGAAGGGCACGACGGCGATGCGGTGCCAGGCGCAGGCGGCGAGCAGTTCCTCGACCTCCTGGTGGGTGCCCGGGCACACCACGGCGTCGGGGGCGGTGGAGACGTCGCCCGCCCGGCGGCGCAGCAGGTCGGGGGTGCTCTTGCCGCCGGTGTGCCGGATGCGGGACGCCGGGTCGGTGAGCACCTGGTCGGCGCCGACGACGGCGGTCAGGGCGGCCAGCACCGGTTCGGACAGCGCGCTGGGCGGGAGGGTCAGATCGCTCTCGGCGACCGGGGCGGGCGCGGTGGCCGAGACGCCCAGGGCCTGACCGATCAACTGGCGTACGGAGTCGTTGAGTGTGCGGGCCTGCCCGGGGTCGCCCCAGGCGTTCCAGGCCATCTCACCGACGCGGTGGTGGGGACGAGTCATGCAGTACAGTGTTACACATGACGTCAATGCGTAAAAGAGAGGACGCCATCCTCGATGCGGCCCGGCAGTGCATCGAGGCCTACGGAGTGCGCCGCACCACGCTCACCGATGTCGCCCGCCGCGCCGGCGTCAGCCGCCCGACGGTGTACCGGCACTGGCCCGACATCTCCTCGCTCGTCGGCGATCTGCTCACCCGCGAGCTGCGGGCGGTCATCGCGGCGTGCACTCCCCCCTCCCCCGACGCCCGGGCCCGGGAGCGGCTGATCGGCCAGTGCACCGGCACCGTCGAAGCGCTCTGGGGGCACCCGCTGTTCAACCGTTTCGTGGAGACCGAGACGGATGTGCTGGCGACGTACGTGTTCCACCGGCTCGGCTCCAGTCAGCTCGCGGCGCTGGAGCTGCTCCGCGCGGAGATCGAGGCCGGGCAGGCCGACGGCTCCGTACGGGAGGGCGACGCCGACGAGTTCGCCCGGTTCGTGCTTCTGACCGTCCAGTCCGTCACCACCTCCCGGCGCCTGGTCGAGGACACGCTGTCCGACGACCGGCTGCTCGCCGGGCTGCGGCGGCTCCTGGACGGATACCTGCAACCGCTGGAGGCCTCGCGATGACCCGCAGCCCCGCCCACAGCCCCGCCGACCGTCCCGGCTCGCTCAACGCGGCGCGGCGGGCGCGGTCCCTGGACCTGCTCGGGGACCGGCCGACCGTCGACGTCCTGGTCGTCGGCGGAGGTGTCACCGGCACCGGGATCGCGCTGGACGCCGCGTCCCGGGGCCTGAGCGTGGTCCTCGCCGAGAAGCACGACCTGGCGTTCGGCACCAGCCGCTGGAGCTCGAAGCTGGTCCACGGCGGGCTGCGCTATCTGGCCACCGGCGATGTCGGCATCGCCTACGAGAGCGCCCGCGAGCGCGGCCTGCTGATGAGCCGCACCGCCCCGCACCTGGTACGCGCCCTGCCCATGGTGCTCCCGGTCCACCGGGACACCGGCCGGCTCCGGGCGGCGACCACCCGCACCGGCTTCCTGCTCGGCGACGCGCTGCGCCTCTCGGCCGGCGCCGGCGCGCGGAACCTGCCCGCCTCCCGCAGCATCTCCGCGGCGCTCACCCTGGCGCTCGCCCCCGCCCTGCGCCCGGCCGGGCTGCGCGGCGGACAGCTCTCCTACGACGGCCAACTCACCGACGACGCACGGCTGGTGGTGGCCCTCGCCCGCACGGCCGCCGCGCACGGAGCGCACGTCCTCACCCGGTGCGGCGCGGTGGAGCTGGACGGGCGGGCCGCCGTCCTGCGGGACGAACTCTCCGGGGAGAGGCTGGAGATACGGGCCCGCTGCGTGATCAACGCCACCGGAGTCTGGGCCGACACCCTCGCCCCGGGCGTACGGCTGCGGCCCAGCCGCGGCACCCATGTGGTGCTCCCCGCCTCGGCGCTCGGCCACCCGACGGCCGCGCTGACCGTGCCCGTCCCCGGTGAGACCAACCGGTTCGTGTTCGCGCTGCCGCAGTCCGACGGCCGGGTCTACGCGGGCCTCACCGACGAGCCGCTCGACACCCCGGTGCCCGACGTTCCCGAAGCCCCCGGCGAGGACATCGACTTCCTGCTGGGCGTGCTCTCCCGGGCACTCGCGACGCCGCTGAGCCGCGAACAGGTCATCGGCGCGTTCGCGGGACTGCGCCCGCTGCTGGACTCCGGCGGCGGCCGCAGCGCCGACCTGTCCCGTCGGCACGCCGTCCTCACCTCGCCCTCCGGGGTCATCACCGCGGTGGGCGGGAAGCTCACCACCTACCGGGCGATGGCCGAGGACGCGGTCGACGCGGGCATCGCCCGGGCCGGGCTCGCGGCGGGCCCGTGCCGGACCCAGGCCCTGCCGCTGATCGGCGCCGCCTCCCCCGGCCGGCTGGCCGCGTCGTCCGCACCGGCACGCCTGGTCGCCCGGTACGGCAGCGAGGCGGAGGCCGTCCTCGCCGACGCCGCGGACGACCCCGCACTGCTGGAGCCGGTCGCCGCGGACGTCACCGGGGCCGAACTCCGGTGGGCCGTCCGGCACGAGGGGGCGCTGGACGAGGACGACGTCCTGGACCGCCGCACCCGGATCGGCCTGGTGGCCGAGGACCGCGAGCGGGCACGGGCGGCGACACGGGCGGCACTGGAGGGCTGAGGCCGGCACGACGTAGGGGGCGGGTCCGGCGGGCCGGAGCGGGGCTGCCGGGCCCGGCCGGGCGTCGGATCGGCCAGGTTCTCGGCGGCGCTCGACCGTTCCTTGAGGTGCCGGTCGGCACGGCAAGGGACGCGAGCCGAGGCTGGTTCTACGATGGGCCGGTGACCGAGACACTGCCCCCAGCGGGCATTGAACTCCTCGAGGTGGAACGGCTCCTGTTGGCCGAAGCCGCGGAGCCACCGCTACCGCCCCGGGACGCTGAGGCCCGGGACCGGGTGTGGGACATGGCGGTCCGGGCCAACCCCACCCTCTTCGACGGGCCTGTGGTGGCATGTGGGGGACTGGAGTGGACGGGCCCGCGCGCCCTGCGTCTGTCGTGGGTGCGTGTGACCTACCGGCACTACGCCTTGCGTCGCGTGCCCGGTGCCACCGCGCTGCCCTCACTGTTCGTGAACGTCGTCCAGCCGACCGACGACGGCCGTGTGCTGGTGGCGAGGATGTCGCCCTCTACGGCCGCCCCGGGCCGCTGGCAGCTGCCAGGAGGGTCAGTGGAGCCTCCCCAAAGTGGGGCGGTGCTGGACGAGTCGGCACTGGCCGGCCAGGCCGCACGGGAACTCGTCGAGGAGTTGGGGACCGGCGCAGCGCCCGGGGACCTGAAGCTGTGGGTCGTCACCCGTGGCGAGAACGGCAGTGTCGGCCTGACCTACCTCGCCCCGGCCCTTCCCGAGGCAACGCTGCGCGCGGACTTCACCGCTGCCGCGGCAGCCGAGTGCGCCCAGGGCCGCGAACCTGAACTCGACGGCATCGCCCTGGTGCGCTCACCGGATGAACTGGCCGCTCTGTCCGGTCCACAGGCGGATTACCTGGAACCGATCGTCCGCCGCTTCTTTGGGCACTGCTGAGATCAGACGCCGGAGAGGAAGTCGCGTCCCCGTTCGTCGAGTTCGGGAGAGGCAGGGATCACCCTTCAAGATCATCTCGCGACGGCTCCAGGGCTCACCTCGGCTGGACCCCCAACCGGCTCGGAGCCCTCACAGGAGCCCCCGGTCGCGGACGTTCACCCCCGCCCCGTCACGCCGCCTCCGGGCCGCCCCTGCGCTGTTCCTCGGGGATGGGCTGTTCGAACCAGACCACCTTGCCGGTGCTGAGCCGGGTCGCTCCCCAGCGTCGCGCCAGGTGGTCGACGAGGAACAGGCCGCGTCCGCCCTCGTCCCCTGCCAGGGCCCGCCGCATCCGGGGGACCTGCGGGGAGTCGTCGCCCACTTCGCAGCGGAGCACATCGGTGCGGAGCAGGCGCAGGGCGATCGGCCGGGAGGCGTACCGCACGGCGTTCGTCACCACTTCGCTGACCATCAGCTCGGTGGTGTCCAGCATGGATTCCAGGCCCCAGCGCTCCAGCGCCCGCCGGGTCAGCTCCCGCGCGCGGCCGGGGGTCTTCGCATGCGGTCCGAGGAACCAGTACGCGACGTTGAGCGGTGGGAAGCCGTCGAACCGGGCGGCGAGCAGGGCCACGTCGTCGTCCCGCGCCCCGGGTCCCAGGATGTCCAGGACCTCGTCGCAGAGCGATTCCAGCGGGGGCGCCGGGACGGCCTGCGCGGCGGCGTGCAGCCGGGCGCGCAGCAGTTCCACCCCGGTCGACACATCCCGTTCCCGGGACTCGACGAGGCCGTCGGTGTAGAGCACCAGGGTCGCGCCGGTGGGGGCGGGCATCTCCACCGACTCGAAGGGCACGCCGCCGACGCCGATCGGTGCGCCCGGCGGCACCTGGAGCACCTCGCCGGTGCCGTCCGGGTGCAGCAGCACCGGCGGCGGATGGCCGGCGTCGGCCACGAGCAGCCGGTGCGAGATGGGGTCGTAGATCGCGTAGAGACAGGTCGCCATGTGTTCGGTACCGAGCCGCTGTGCCTGCTCGTCGAGGTGGTGCAGGACCTCGTCCGGCGGCAGGTCGAGCCCGGCGAGGGTCTGCACGGTGGTGCGCAGCTGACCCATGATCGCGGCGGAGGTCATGGAGTGGCCCATGACGTCCCCGACGACGAGGGCGACCCGGTTGCCGGGCAGCGGGATCGCGTCGTACCAGTCACCGCCGACCTGCGCGGTCTCCGCGGCGGGCAGATACCGGCTGGCCAGCCGGACACCGGTGGTGCTGGGGAGGGACGAGGGCAGCATGGTGAGCTGGAGCGCGTCCGCGACGGAGGCCTCGCGCCCGTAGACCACCGCCTTGTCGACCCCGAACGCGGAGTGGGCGGCGAGCTGGGAGGCGACGAGCAGGTCGTCCTCGGTGAAGGCCGCCCGGTCGGGGACGCGGAGCAGGACGACGGTGCCCATGAGGTGGCGGGGGCCGAGCAGCGGGGCGACGATCAGCCGCCGGTCCAGCGGTGTCTCCGGCACGCTCGTCACCGGTTCCAGCAGGTCGGCGGCGGTGGACCGGAGCTCCGGGTCGTCGCCGAACACCGCCTGGCCGTCCAGCAGCGTCCCGGCGAGCGGATCGGTGACGGTGAGGCCGGAGAACCCGGAGGTGCCGGGACGGACGTCGGTGACCGGCTCCTCCGGCCCTTCGGCGATGCAGTACAGCCGCAGTGCGAGGGGGGTCCCGGCGGGGGCGTCGCCGACGGGCAGCGGCTCGCGGAGGTGGACGAGGATCGCGTCGGCGAAGACGGGGATCGCGGCCCGGCACAGTTCGCACAGCGTCTCGCCCACGTCGATGCCGCGGGCGATCTGCCGGGTCGCCGTCTGCAGGTAGCGGAGGCGGTCGGTCTGCTGTGCGGCGGCGGGCTCCGACGGGTCCGGCAGATGAGCGGCCACGGGAGCCCCGGTGGCCGGTGCCGGGGGAAGCGCCTCGTCGCCCGGGACCACCGCGCCCGGCCGCACCCGGCCGGGCTGCTCGCTGTCCGCACGGCCGACCGGTGGGAACGGCCGGGGCTGCGGTGGGGAGGGGGACCGGGACGGGGACGCGGACGGGGACGGCTGCCCGGCGGTGCCCGGCGGGCCGGGCGGCTGGTGCGGTGAACCGACCCCGGTGCCCTGGGGCACTGCCGCAGCGCTCCCCCGCCCCGGGGCGCCGGCAGGTCCGTCGGCTCCGGGGCCCGGTCCGTGGGGTGCTTCGTGGGGGGTCGGGGGCTCCATCACTCGCGTCGTTCCGCTACTGGATATCCGTTAGGGGGATCGTTCGGCATTCCGTGTCGTCGCGCTGTTTCGTTGTCCGTGCCGTCGCGTCGTTTCGTTGTCGTCGCGTCGTTCGTTGTCGTTGCGCCCGGTGGCTGCTGGGGGCCGCGGCAGGCCGGGGCTCTCAGCCGAGCCGCTTGCAGGTGAGGAAGATCTGTTCCTCGGGCGGCACGTCCGAGATGGCGGGGGCATAGGTGTAGGAGGTTTCGTCGACGATCTCGAACGCCGCCTCCTCGACGACCGTGCGCAGGTCGTCCCGGAGATAGCCGGACACGCGGATGACATGCCCGAGGAACGGGATCGAGAAGTAGTCCACATCGGCCTCCACCATCGAGAGGACGAACAGTCCGTCCGGGACCAGCAGGTGGTGGACCGTCTTCAGGGCCAGGGGAATCTCGGCCCGGGGCAGCATCAGCAGGGAGAAGAACGCGGCGACCGCGCCGAACCGGCCCAGGTCCCGCGGGCCGTCGGGGCTCAGATCGGCGATGTCGAGCTGGTGGAAGGTGGCGGCGGGCACGTGCTGCCGGGCGAGCCCGACCATCCCGCCGGCGAGGTCGATCCCGACGACGTCGAACCCGGCATCCGTCAGCTGCCGGGCCGTCGGCAGCCCGGTGCCGCAGCCGAGATCCAGCACCCGGGCCCCGGCGGGCAGGGACCGGATCAGCCACTCGGCGGCGGCGACCTGTCCGTCCTTGTGCGGGAAGGCCTCGTCGTACCGGTCGCCGATGGCATCGAACGCCTCGGCCTGTCCTGCCCGGTCGAGCCGCAGGCCACCGCTGTCCGTCTCGTCGAACTCGTCGATCCCGTCGATCCCGTCGATCACGAATGCGTCCCTCCCGGACTGGCTGGCGCATTACTCCCATGATGCACCTCGTACCGGGCGGTCCGCGGCGGTCGGGCCCGCCTTCCCCACGGGGCGCGGCCGGGCCCAGCCGGGGCGCGGTGACCGTCCGGGGTCCGCGCTCGCGCTGGGTCACCGGCGCCGGCCGGGGGGTGCCGTCGGCGGGCAACCACGCAGGGTACGGAGAGCCGGTCCCGGAACGCGCTCCTCCGCCGCTCCGGGACCGGCCGTTCCGCCGGACCGTCGGATCAGCCCGCCGGGTGGGGCACCAGGACGGTCTCCCGGCCGCCGCCGGCCTCCCCCGCGCCCGGGCGGAGCGTGAGGGCGCCGTCGGACCAGCGGACGAGGATGTCGTCCGCCCGGTGGTTCCCGGTGTAGTCACCGGCGGCGAGCACGGTGGCCTGCTTCCACGGTGCGCCCGGGGCCTCGAGCTGCTTCTCCCCGTGGAAGCCGTCCTGGTCGAGGTCCGGGTAGAGGGTCAGCTCCCCGTCGGACCACCGCACCATCAGGTCGTGCTGTCCGGTGCCGGTGAAGTCCCCGGAGGTGAGCGTTGCGGCGTTCTTCCAGGTGCCCGTGGGCGGCGCGAGCTTCTTCTCGTCGTGGAACCCCTCACGGTCGACGTCGGTGAAGAGCGTGACGGTGCCGTCGGACCAGCGGACGAGCAGGTCGTTCGCCCGGTCGTCGGTCGTGGTGTAGCGCCCGGCGGTGACGGAGGCGGCGCGCTTCCAGCGGGAATCCGGCTTCTGCAGCTGGACCTCTCCGTGGAGGCCCTTCTCGTCCACGTCCGGGTACAGCGTCACCTCACCGTCGATCCAGCGGACCAGCAGATCGTCGTCCCGGCCGGCCCCGGTGAAGTCGCCCGCCGTCACGGAAACGGCGTTCTTCCAGGTGCCGTTGGGGCCGAGGACGCGGATCTCCTTGTCGAAGGTGCCGCCGCCCTCACCGGCTCCGCGGTAGATGCTGAGCTCGCCGTCGGACCAGCGCACGAGGAGGTCGGAGTAGTCCTCGCCGCCCGGGTTGCCGCCGGCGAAGTGCCCGCCGGCCAGCACGTCGGCGTGCTTCCAGGTCCCGGCGGTCCCCAGCACTCCGCGCCCGGCCGGCGGCTTGCCCGCCACCGCGGCCTCGTAGAGCGCCCTGGCGTCCGCGTCCAGATAGGAGCTGTAGGAGACGTCCGCCTTGTCGCCCCCGGTCTTCCAGCCACCGATGACGCCGATGAGGCCCCAGCCCTCGCCCTTCCGGACCAGGAACGGGCCGCCGGACGTGCCGCCGCTGTACCCGTCGCACTCGATCCGGAGGAAGCTGCCGGGGATGCCGGGGTCGGTGCTGTCGTACCGCGTCGTCCGGTCCCAGCAGTCCAGCGGGCCGGTGCGGTTGGCGGGGTAGCCGGTCAGCCGGACCGCGTCGTGGACGTAGCCCGGGTCGGTCATCAGGTCGACGCTGCCGACGACGTCCTGCACGTTCTTCCCGGCCCGCGGCTCCAGCCGCAGGAAGGCGAAGTCCAGGTCGGCCGCCTTGTCCGGCCCCTTCGCCAGGTACCGCTTGTCGACGTAGATCCGGCCCGGGTCGACCGCGAACGCACCGTGCGGCTTGGCCCCGTTGTTGTACTGGGGCACGAACGTCAGGTTCTTCCGTGCCTCCTTGCCGTCGAAGCAGTGACCGGCGCTCATGACCAGGTTCTTGCCGGGGCTGGTCACGACGCTGCCGCTGCAGAAGCGCCCGGTGTCCGTGCCGTCCTGCCAGAAGAAGGTGCCGGCCATCGGCAGCCCCTCGAAGGGCTTGCCCGGCGACCGGGCGGCACGCTGCTCGCCGGATCGGGAAGTCCGCACGGACGCCGCCCCGTTGAGGTTCCGGTCCTCCGCCACGGGCCGGGCGGCGCGCATACGGGCCGGAGTCCAGTGGGCTTCGGCGCGCGCCGAGGCGAGAGCGTCGGGATGTGCCGAGGCGCGGGCGTCGGCACCGGCCGGGGCCGGTGCGGGAACGGGCGGTTCCGCCGGTTCCGCCTGTGCCGGGGTCAGCGGCAGCAGGGCCAGCGCGGCACCCCCCGCAAGAGCGCCGAGCGTTCTGCGCACATGCATGGTGTTGTTTCCCCCCAGGGAGGAGAGCCGCGTCAGTGGGTGACGTGCCCTCGTCGAAGTGAGTCATGATCGTACGACACAATCGGACAAGCGGGCGAATAAGGTGATGGACCGCCGCCACCCCTGCCCGACCGGCCCTTTTTCAGCGGTATGCACCCGTCCCGTCACCGCGCGTTCGCCCGCCTTGCCGGGTGTTTTGTCGCCTTTACCCTGGCAAGAGGGGAGAGCCGGGCCCGCGGAGCCGGCGCCCGGAAGGGGGCGCCGCGAGCGGGCCACAACGCCGGAGGACGGCAGGATGGACGAGGACGCCGAGGCCCCGGACGAGGGGTACGAGGAATTCCCGGGGACCGAGGAGGAGCCGGACGTGCTGCTCGACGTCCCGGTGCTCAAGGTCGACGAGATCGAGCTGGAGGTGGAGAACCTCACCGCTCGCGTATCGCTCCAGGCCGAAGTGCTCGATCTGCTGAAGCTCCATGTCGGCGCGGATGTCGCGCTGGGCCGGGTTCAGCTCGGCATCAAGGGCGTGGAGGCGCAGGCGCTGCTGAAGGTCCGGCTCGGTCATGTCGCGGGGATCATCGACCGGGTGCTCCAGACGATCGATCAGCACCCGGAGATCCTGGAGCAGATCACGCGCGGGGTGGGCTCCGCGGTCCAGGAGGTCGGCACGGGCACGAGCAGAGCCGTGGGCGAACTCGGCCGCGGTGCGGGGGAAGCCGTCGAGGACGTCGGACGGGGCGCGGGCGAAGCGGTCGAGGACGTGGGGCAGGGCGCGGGCGAGGCCGTCGAGGGCATCGGGCGGGGAACGGGCGAAGCGGTCGAGGACGTGGGACGCGGAGCGGGCGAGGCCGTCGAGGACGTGGGGCGGGGCGCCGGGGAGACCGTGGAGGAGGTCGGCCGGGGCGCCGGGGAAACGGCCGGAGCGGTCGGACGCGGCGCGGGCGGAGCAGCGGGCCGGACCGTGGAACAGGCCGGTGACCGGGTCACCGGGGCCGCGAGCCGGACGGCGAACGCCACCCGCACCAAGAAGGCGGCCGGCAGCAAGAAGGCCACCGAGACCAAGAAGAAGGCCGGCGCCAAGAAGACGACCGGAGGTAGGAGCGAGTCCGGCGCCAAGAAGACGGCAGCCAAGAAGACGACCGGGACCGCGGGCACGAAGAAGTCCGGCGAAGCCGCCCGTTCGGAGCGCAAGAAGAGCCGACGGGCCCCTTCGACGGCGACGGAACCGGACGACTCCGGCCGGCGCACCACCCGGACGACCCGCGGCAAGGCCGAGCGCCGCACGAGCCGCAAGCGGGAGCGCGACGAGGAGCAGGAGTAGTCACCGGAGCTGCGGGAGTAGGCGCCGGAGGAGCAGGAGTAGTCGCAAGAGCAAGAGCAAGAGCAGGAGCAGGAGCAGCAGGTGCACGTTGCGCAGACCCAGGAACGGGAGTGGGAATCGTGAACGGCCGTGCCCGCACAGCCGGTTCGGACCCGGACACCTGGGATGTCGCGCTGCTCGCCTCGGTCCGGGCCCGTCGGCTGCGGTTCGGCGCGGTGCCGGATGTCGAGGTGCGCTTCCACGGCAGCCCCGACCGGGCATCGGTGTCGCGGAGCGTGCGCTCCCGTCTGCCGGACCGTGTCGGGACCGCGGTGGACTATCGCGACCTGCGGATCGACTCCGTCGTGGCGTCCCGGCTCACCGACGACTCCGCGGAGGAGCCGCCTCGTCGGCCGCCCCGGGCGGCCCGACGGACCCCGCAACCGCCACCGTCACCGCGGCCTGCGCGGCGCCCCGCCCGTCCGCCCCGGCCGGCCCGGCGTGCGCTGCCGCCGGTGCGACGTACCGGACACCGGTCATAGGGCGCGTTTGAGCTGTGCCGGCCCGGTCCCCTGGCCCGGACGCCACCAAGCCACCGCCCGGCACTGCCGCTGCCGAAGAAGGCCAGGTCACGCAACGCGTTCCGACGGGAGCACTAGCCGACGAGGCCAGACTCCCACGCCCACGCGGCGATCTCGACGCGGTTGCGGGCGTCGAGCTTGCGCTGCACGTTGCCCAGGTGTGTCTTCACCGTCGACAGGGTGACGTACAGCTCCGCCGCGACCTCCTCGTTCGTCCGCCCGCGCGCCACGCGCCGTACGACCTGCAACTCCCGCTCCGTCAGCGGACCGACGGGCCCGCTCGCGGGCGGGGGAACCGGCGCGGTGGCCTTCGCGGGCGCGGAGGCGGCGGGCGGCGTCATATGGCGGAGCAGGCGCACCGTGACCGACGGAGAGATCATCGACTCGCCGTGCGCCGCCGCGCGCACGGCCTCGGCGAGCAGTGCGGGAGAGCCGTCCTTCAGCAGGAACCCGCAGGCCCCGTTGCGCAGCGCCCGGTAGACGTACTCGTCGAGGTCGAAGGTGGTGGCGATCAGCACGTTCAGCGGGTGCCGTGCCTCGGGACCGGCGAGCCGCCGGGTGGCCTCCAGGCCGTCCAGCTCCGGCATGCGGATGTCGAGAAGACAGACGTCGGGGCGCAGGCGGCGCGCCTCGGCGACCGCCGTCGCGCCGTCGGCGGCCTCCGCGACGACCTCGATGTCGGGCTGGGCGTCGAGGATCATCCGGAAGGCCGCCCTGACCATCTCCTGGTCGTCCGCGAGCAGCACGCGGATCGTCTTCCCCTTCACGGTTTCCATGATTCCAGAGGCAGTTCGGCAGCGACCCGCCATCCCGCGGTGCCGTCCTCGCGCGGGCCCGCCGTGAAGGTTCCGCCCAGCGTCCCGACGCGCTCGGCCAGCCCCGTCAGCCCGAAGCCCGGCCGGCCGGACGCCTCGCTGCCGTCCGCCGTCGCTGCCGTCCCGGCGGCCCGCGCCGCCGTGGCGTGGGCCGGTGCGCGGCCGTCGTCCGTGACGGTCACGGTGAGCGTCCCGCCGGGCGACGGCCGTACGTCCACGGTCACCCACCGCACCCCCTCGCCGTGCTTGCGGATGTTGGTCAGCGACTCCCGCACCACCCGGTGTGCGGCCGTGGTCAGTTCGGGACGGAGCCCGTGTCGCGCTCCCGTCAGCTCGGGGGCGAGGGACACCTCGGCGGTGGCCGGGCCCGCGGCAGTGAACTCCTCGGTGAGGCTTCGCAGTTCCCCGTCCAGGTCTCCGGCCGGGCGTGTGGCGGCCGGGCCCTCACCGGGCGCGCGGAGCACCGAGACCATGTCGCGCATCGACTCGATCGCCTGGGACCCCGCGCGCTCGATACCCGCCAGCATCCGGTCGAGGTCGTCGGGCGCGGGCGCGTGACCCAGTGCTGAGGCGTACCGCACCGCCTTCGTCTGCGCGACCATCGCCGTGACGTGGTGCGCCACGAAGTCGTGCAGCTCCCGCGCGTACTCCAGCCGCTGCGCCTGCCGGTCCGCCTCGCGCTCGCGGGCGCGGACGGTGTCGAGCAGCCGCAGAAAGAGGCCGAGCAGGACCGCGAGCACCAGCGAGAAGAAGATCACGGCTTCGCCGAACTCGGTCAGGTTGACGTACTCCGCGCGCGGCAGCCGCAGCGGCAGCAGCCCGGCGGCCAGTCCGCCCGCGGCCGACAAGGCCGCCGCGGACGCCGGGCGTGCCGTCCGTACGGCACGGGCCACGAGCAGCAGCAGCGCCGTCAGCTCCGCCGCCCCCGGTGTGACCTCCGGCCGGTGGGTGAGCTGCACGGTGACGACGGACAGCGCGCCGGACGCCGCCACGGCGACGGCAGCAGCCACCGGGAAGCGGCCGACCGGGACGACGAGCGCCCCCACGCACAGCGCCCCCGTGGCGACGGTCGCGACGGCCGTGGGCACATACCCCGTGGCCGCTCCCTCGGCGACGAGCAGGGCGAACACCAGGACGGCCGCCATGGCCGACAGCGCCCGGCGGAGAGGAGAGCTGGGTAAAAGAGTGGGGATCACGCTGCCTCACGTTACGGCCACGCCGCCGCCCCGCCGCCCGCCATCTCCGACTTTCGGCCGATACGGAGCCGCCGGCGGGCCGCCCGGGTCGGCTGGACGGCTGATCCGGAACGGGGGCGCCGCGCCGCAGGATTGAGGCGTCCACCGCCCGTCCCACGTCCCCCTTTCGCGCTGCCCGCCCTCGCCGTCGTGTCCGCCACCGGCTCGCGGCGGTCCGGCGCCTCGGCGGACCCGTGCGCCGAACGGTGACATGCCTTGCACAGAACGTCGTGAACAATCCTCGGTCATCCGCGATCGCAGTGTGGCCGAGACTGCCGACCTACCACGAGTCCGGCCGGGCGCCTGCGGGAGCGGGCGGCCGGGCCGTATCCGACACCCATGGGGGACCTTGTGAAGACAGCTCGCCATACCCGCCCGTTCCGTACCACCGGCCTCGTGGCCGTGGCTGCCGCCGCCGCGTTCTCGCTGACCGCCTGCCAGGGCGACGGCGGCAAGGACGACGCGGGCAGCTCTTCGTCGTCCGCGGCCGCGTCGTCGAAGGACTCCGGAGCGGATGGCTCGGCTCCGGCGGGCTCCGAGGCGAAGGGCCCCGAGACGAAGGGCTCCGGACGGACCGGCTCGGGCCCGACGGGCAGCAAGTCCGGTGACAACGGCAGTGGGTCCGTCGCGCGCGGCGGTGGGGGCGGTGACAAGGACGGCTACGGGCAGGTCTGCGGCGCCAACGACCTGTCCTGGACCGCCACGTCGAAGACCCAGGCCGGCGGCTACATCCTCCTCTCGGTGAAGGCAAAGCCGGGCATCACCTGCACGCTGCCGGGTCATCATCCGGTGGTGGCGTTCGGGTCCGACGGCACCGAGGCGGGACCGGCCGAGCAGGCGCTCACCGAGCAGGTGAAGCTGAGCGGCGGCACCGTCGCCTATGCCGGGGTGAACCCCAAGACCACCAACAACGACTACGGCAAGGAACTCGACAGCATCATCGTCAAGGTGTCCGGGGACGACCAGGCCGACCCGGTCAGCCTGTCCACCGGCAGCATGACGGTCGACAGGCCGGTCGTCACCAACTGGCACACGTCGCTGCAGGACGCCGTCCCCGGTGACCTGGGGACCAGCTGACACGACGTGCGTGGCGGGCCGGGTTCGGGTTCGGGGTCGGCGGACCACATCACAGGCGGCGAGCCCGAAGCCGGGCCGGACCCGGGGCCGTGGGGGGCTCCGGGTCGGGCCGGAGGCCCGCTCGCCGGCAGGTCGGCCCGGGGTCCGGCACACAACACGCCGGACCCCGGGCCCGGTGTCACACCGGGCCCGGCTCGAAGCCCTGCCCCTCCGCCTGCCCCAGCAGCCCTGCCGCCCGCAGGAGCACCGACGCGGTGAGCAGACCGCCCCGGATCGCATGCCCGGCCCGTGCGGGGACGCAGCGGTCCCGCGCCGGATCGTGCTCGGTCATGATGACGCCCGCGTGGTCGGTGGCCGCATCCTCCCGGTGGACGGGCCAACCGCGCGCCTCCAGGGCCGCGGCGAAGGCGTCCGTGTGCTCGCTCCCCATGACCGTGTCGTGGGTGCCGTGCACGAGCCACACCGGCACGGACGACACCGGGACGGCCGACTCCGGCACGGGCGAGGCCTCCATGGCGGCGATGTCCTCCAGCGGAACGGTGCCGGTGGTGCGGGCCGGACGGTCGTAGCGGGAGCCGATGCCGACGACGGCCGCGAGGCGCGGGCCGTCGGCCGTTCCGGGGCGCAGGACGACGCCCATGGCGGCCGGGGCGCCCGCCGACCAGCCCGCGAGCACGAACCGTTCGGCGTCACCGCCGTGGCCGGCGGCGAAGTCCCGGGCGAAGGCCAGGGAGTCCAGCAGCTGGGAGCGCCCGCCGTCGGGGGCGTCGGAGCGCCAGTCGGGGACGCACACCCGCAGCCCCGCCCGGGCCACGGTGGCGGCCAGCGGCCCGAGGATGTCGCGCTCGTCCGGTGCGATGCCGTGCCAGAGCAGTGCGGTGGGGCCGCGGTCCGGCGCTCCGGGGCCGGGGCGGTAGACGTCGACCGCCTTGCCCCCTGCGGTACGGGCGAGTGTGCGGCGCACCCCGAAGTCGGGGGCTCCGGGGACGTGCTGCCCCTCGGCGGCGTCCTGCCGGACACCGGGGTCCGGGGTCCTGGCCTCCCCACGAGGCGTTCCGGCGTCCGGTGTCACAGCGGCGGCGCTCCTGCTCCTGTCCGGCCGGTGGTCCGCCGGTTCCGGCGGCCGACGGCGTGCGTCATCGGGCGGCGGACGAGCGGGTCACTGGATCTGGCGGCGGACGAGTTCGCGGAACATGCCGCCCGTATCGGCGAGCAGGTCCGCGGGCGCCCCCTCCTGCACGACCCGGCCGTCCGACATGACGATCACCCGGTCGGCGTCCATGACCGTGGACAGCCGGTGGGCGATGACGACCCGGGTGGAGCGCAGCTTGCGGGTGCTCTCGCTCACCACGCGCTGCGTCTCGTTGTCCAGCGCGCTGGTCGCTTCGTCGAAGAACAGGATACGCGGGCGGCGGATCAGCGCCTGAGCGATCATCAGCCGCTGCCGCTGGCCGCCGGAGACGGTGCCGCCCCCGTCCGAGAGGACGGTGTGCATGCCCATCGGCATCGCCTTGATGTCCTCGGCCAGGCCGGCCATCTCCGCGGCCTCCCAGGCCTCTTCCAGCGAGAACATCTCGGCGCCGCAGATGCAGTCCAGGATCGACCCGGTGAACGGCTGGGAGTTCTGCAGCACCACACCGCACTGCCGTCGCACCGCCGACTGGTCGAGCGCCGAGAGGTCCTGCCCGTCGTAGAGGACGTCGCCGGCGGTGGGCCGGTCGAAGCCGATGAGCAGCCGCAGCAGGGTCGACTTGCCGCAGCCGCTGGCGCCGACGATCGCCACGAACTCGCCGGGCCGCACCCGGAACGACACGTCGTCGAGGACGAGCGGGCCGTCGTCGCTGTACCGGAAGGACAGGCCGCGGGCCTCGATGCCGCCGGTCAGCTCACCGGGCTGGGTGCTTCCGCCGCGGACCTCGGGCACCTCGTCCAGCACCGGCTTGATCTGCTCGAACATCGGCAGCACGGCAGCGGCCGAGAGGAGGGCGCCGGTGAGCTGGTTGACGGAGGTCAGCAGCATCGTCACCGCGGTGTTGAAGGTGAGGAAGCCGCTGGTCGACAGCGATCCCCGGGCCGGGCCGGCGAGCAGCACGAACATGATGAGGGTGCAGAGCGGCAGGTAGACGGCGTTGACGACGGTGATGAGGTTCTTGATCCGGCCGACCCGCTGCTGGAGTTCCCGGCTGCGGGCGAACTCGCGCGCCCAGGCCGCGTAGGCGAAGCTCTCGGCCGCGGCGACCCGCAGTTTGGGCAGTCCGCGCAGCGTCTGGAACGCCTGGTTGTTGAGCTTGTTGTTGAGCTCGATCAGCCGCCGCTGCCAGCGCAGTTGCCACAGCCCCATGGCGAGGAACACGGAGGCGATCACGATCAGCATGCCGATCGCGGTCAGCGCCAGCGGGACGCTGAAGCAGAGCAGCAGGACGAGGTTGACCGCGCCGACCGTCCCGGACTGCACGGCGATCGAGCTGATCCCGGAGAGCACCCGCCGGATGGTGCTGATCCCCATCGCCGCGCTGGCCAGCTCCCCGGTGGACCGCTCGGCGAAGAAGCGCGTCGGGAGGCGCAGCAGCCGGTCCCAGATGGCGGGTTGCAGGGTGGCTTCGATGCGTCCTTCCATGCGCAGGATGGAGGTGTTCTGCAGCAGCATGAAGGCGGCCGAGACCAGGGAGGTGGCCACCAGCGCCAGGGAGGTCTGGACGATGAGGCTGTTCTCGGCGTTCGGCACATAGGTGCCGAGCACGGTGCCGGTGGCGATGGGGACCAAGGCGCCGAGGCCGACCGCGACGAGGCCGCCCAGCACGAGGTTGCGCAGGTCGAGCCGGGTGCCGCGGAGGCTGAACAGCAGCAGCCGCCAGGCGGGCATCCCCTGTTCCGGCAGCGGCCGGTAGAACATCACGGCGCGGGGCTCGATTCCGGCGGCCTCCGCCTTGCCCAGGCGCGTCCGCTCGCCGCTGGTCGCCTCCACGGCCTCGTACCGGCCGCGGCGCCAGAGCAGCGCGACCGGCTCGCCGGTGTCGGCGCGGTGGCCGACCAGGGGGCCGATGTTCTCCCGCCACCAGCGTCCGTCGAGCTTGATCACGCGGGTGCGGAAGCGCGAGCTGAGGGCGATGCGTTCGACCGGGTTGAGCCGGTCGTTCAGCGACCCGCCGCCGGTGGGTTCGCTGACGGTGATGCCGGCCGCGGCCGCCACCTTGCGGCAGACCTCGAGGGTGGCGTCGTCGGTTCCGGCGGCCGGGCCCGACCGGCCCCGCCGCGACCGGTTCATGGAGGCCAGCAGCGCCTGGTCGGCCTGGGCGCGCACGGTCTCGCCGGCCTCGATGCCCGCGGCCGTCCGGTCCTCGTGGGCGCGTTCGAGCTGCTCGATCCAGCCGTCCAGCGCGAACAGCAGCCGGGAGAGCTGGTTGACCATCTGCTGCCACAGGGCGCCGTCGATGAGCAGGTCGGCGGCGGCGTCCGTGCTGTAGGCGGCGCCGTACTGCACACTGCCGGGCGCGACGGGCATCCACAGGATGTCGTCGTCGGCCGAGCCGTACGCGGACTCCGCGGCCACGGCCGGGGCCTCGTCGGAGTCGGGGCCGGGCGCGCCGGCTCCGGGGGCGAGCTGCCCGTCGAGGGGTGCTTCGAGGAGCACGCGCAGGCTGCGCCCCACGCCGCGGGCGAAGGCGTCGTCCAGCGCGGAGAGGGCGGTGGCGGGGCCCTGGGCCCAGGGGTCGCCGTAGCCGGTGCCGTCCGACGGTCCGTACGCGGTGCCGTAGCCGTACTGCGTGCCGTGGCCGTCCGAGTGTCCGTAACCGTCCGGGGCGCCGTAGCCGCCGTGGGTTCCGTAGCCGCCGTGCGCCCCGTACCCGTGCCCGGTGCCGTACCCGTTCCCGGTGCCGTACCCGTACTCCGGGGCGTACTCGGTGGGGAAGAGTTCGCGGAGCTGGATCCGGCGCAGCACGCAGCCCCGCAGCGGCCGGCCGACCAGGGTGTGCCGGGGGCCCTCGACCGGGCCGAGCAGCAGGGTGCCGGTGCCGAGCCGGCCGAGGAAGTGCCAGTGGCCCTGCTGGCCGGCGTCGACGGCGAACAGGTCCAGGGCGCCGTCGGCCACCAGCCACAGCACGTGCGGCCCCTCCAGCGACAGGCTGCGCACACCGGCGCAGTCGACCGCGGTGCCCAGGCCCCCGAGAGCGTCGACCACCACATCGCCGGACCCGCCGGTGCCGGCGGCGCTGCCGGACCCGCCGGTGCCGGTGGCGGCGGGGTGGTGCACGGATGACACGTCAATGCTCCTTGACCAGCTCGGCGTACGGTCCCCCGGCGAGGACGAGGTCCTCGTGCCGGCCGCGCTCGACGATGACGCCGCGGTCCAGCACGACGATCTCGTCGCTGTCGCGCACGGTGCTCAGCCGGTGGGCGATGACGACACAGGCGCAGCCCCGCCGTCGGAGGTTGTCGATGATGACCTGTTCGGTCTCGGCGTCCAGGGCGCTGGTGACCTCGTCGAGGACGAGGATGCTGGGCCGCCGGACCAGGGCCCGGGCGATCTCCAGGCGCTGCCGCTGGCCGCCGGAGAAGTTCCGGCCGTCCTGCTCCACCCGGCTCCGCAGACCGCCGGGCCGCCGGGCGATCACCTCGTGCAGCGCCGCGTCCTTGAGGGCGGCGGTGACGGCCTCGTCCGGGATGGACGGGTCCCACAGGGCCACGTTGTCGCGGACGGTGCCCTCGAAGAGGAAGACGTCCTGGTCGACGAAGGACACCGAGGCGGACAGCGCGCTGCGGGAGAGGTCCTCCAGCCGCTGCCCGTCGATGCGGATGGCCCCTTCCCACGGGCTGTAGAGGCCCGATATCAGCCGGGAGACGGTGGACTTGCCGCTGCCGGAGCCGCCGACGAGCGCGACCTGCTGACCCGGGCCGACCGACAGCGAGAAGTCGGTGAGCAGCGGCTTGTCCAGCGGGCTGTAGCCGAAGGTGACGTTCTCCAGCGTCACATGGCCCTTGAGGCGGCGGGTGCTGGCCTCCGGCTCGCGCCGCGTGTACAGCGAGTCCACCGGGAAGTTCTCGACGTCCTTGAGGCGGGCGACGTCGGCGGCGAAGTCCTGGATGCGGCCGGCCACGCCGTTCAGCCGGGTGATCGGGGCGGTGAAGCTGGTCACCAGCGCCTGGAACGCGACGAGCAGACCGATGGAGATGTGCCCCTCCACCGCCCGCAGCCCGCCGATCAGCAGGATCATCGCGCTGTTGAGCGTGGCGAGGGTGGGGGCGACGACGGCCAGGACGGCGCTGGGCACCCCGAGCCGCTGCTGGATGTCCAGGGTGGTGGCGTGCTGGCCGGCCCAGCGGCGGAAGTAGCCGTTCTCGCCGCCGGTGGCCTTCATCGTCTCGATGAGCTGGAGGCCGCTGTAGGAGGTGTTGGTGAGCCGGGCGCTGTCCGCGCGCAGCTTCTGGGTGCCGGTGGCCCGGATGCGGATCACCACCCGCATCGCCACCACGTTGAGCAGGGCGATCAGGATGCCGATGACGGTCAGCTGCGGGTCGTAGGCCCAGAGCAGGAACGCGTACATGACCACGACCACGGCGTCCACCCCGGCGGCGGCGAGGTCGCGCGCCAGGGTCTCGGCGACGGTGTCGTTGGACTGGAGGCGCTGGACGAGGTCGGCCGGGTTGCGCTGGGAGAAGAAGGTGACCGGCAGTCTCAGCAGGTGGCGCAGGAACCGGGCACTGCTCAGCGTGGACGAGATGATGCGCCCGCGCAGCAGGTTCGCCTGCTGGAGCCCGGTGAGGACGGCGGTGAGGACCACGGCCGACCCCATCGACGCGAAGAGCACGCCGAGCAGCGACGTCTGGTGGCCGAAGAGGAACAGGTCGATGTACGTCCGGCTGAGCGCGGGGACCGCCGCGCCGACGACGACCAGCAGGAAGCTGGCGATCACCGCGGCCAGCATGGTGCCCGAGGTGCCGCGCAGCCGGGCGGGCATGGCGCCCATGATGCCCGGTTTGCGGCCGCCGCGGCGGAAGTCGTCGCCGGGCTCGAAGGTGAGCACGACGCCGGTGAAGCTGGAGTCGAACTCCTCCATGGGGACGAACCGGCGGCCCTTGCCGGGGTCGTTGATGTGCACGCCGCGGCGGCCGAGGCGCCGCCCCATGCCGTCGTAGACGACGTAGTGGTTGAACTCCCAGAAGAGGATGGCCGGACCGCGCACCTCGGCGAGCGCGGCGGGCTCCATCTGCATGCCCTTGGCCTGGAGGCCGTAGGAGCGGGCCGCCTTGAGCACGTTGCTGGCCCGGGAGCCGTCGCGGGACACGCCGCAGGCGATCCGCAGTTCCTCCAGCGGGACGTGGCGGCCGAAGTGGCCGAGCACCATGGCGAGGGACGCGGCGCCGCACTCCACGGCCTCCATCTGCAGCACGGTGGGGCTGCGGACGGTCTTCTGCCGGGTGCCCTTGGGCACGGGGGCGGGCCGCTTCGGGCGGCGGCGGCCGCCGCTCGGGCCGGACCGGCGCCGGCCGCGGTCGGGCTGCGGGGCCGCGGACGGGGCGTCCTGCGCGGTGCCGGACGCGTTCCGGGGCGCGGCGCTCGAGGCGTCCTGGGGCGCGGTGCCGGAGGTGTTCCGGGACGCGGTGCGGGAGGTGTCGTGGGGCGTGGTCACGGCAGCAGCCAATCGACGGGGCGCTGCTCGTCGAGGTGCACGGCTCCGCTGACCATGGTGGTGGATTCGATCGGGTACGGCGGTCCCTGTTTCGACGACCAGGCGTATCCGGACTTCGTGCCGGCGGACCGTTCGAGCCGGACCTTGACGGCCACCGGGTGGCCCTTGGCGGCGAACTGCGCGCCGAGCTGGCTGTCCCCGAGGAAGCCGCTGATCTGCCGCCGGGTCTGCGGCACCCGCCCGACGGCGAGGACCCGGCCGCGCAGCACGCCGAACCGCTGTGTGGGAACGGACTGCACGGTGAGGTCCACCTTCGCTCCGACCGGGACCGTGGAGGCGTTGCTGCCCTGGACGTACAACATGGCGACCAGGGGGTCCCTGGCGTCGGAGACCCGCTCCACGGTCGCGACGTCGGTTCCGGTGGTCACCACGGATCCGATCTTGGACACCAGGGAGGTCACCCGGCCCGGGGCCACGGCGCGGACCGCCCGGGTGCCCTGCTGGGTGCGGACGCCGAGCACCGGGGCCCCCGCCCGCAGGGTCTGTCCCTCTTTGGCGAGGACGGCGGTGACCTGCCCGGTCACCGGGCTCTGGAGGACGTAACTGCCCTCCGCGTGGGTGAGGATGCCGGGTGCGCTCAGCTTCGAGGACACGGTGCCGGTCACGGCCCAGAAGCCGGCCACGGCCATGACGACGATGGTGACGGCCAGCACGAGCCGCCCCTGGGGCCGCGCGAAACGCACGGGCACATCGAGCTCTTCAGGCGATTGCAGCTTGGAAAGCGCCTTTTGCCGGAACTGCACGGGACTATTCCTTCAACTGCATTCGTCTCGATCAGGCACAACGGTGCATGACCGTAACACAGCAACCGGCGGACGGATCCGCCCTCGATTACTGCTCATGACAAACTGCGCATGACACACCGGGTGCGGCCGGAGACATCCGTGAACCCCGGAACAGAAGTTCCGGGGTTCACGACGGCCTCAGGGATTCAAGAGACCCCCGGGGCCGGAAGTCGCCCTCGGCTGTGCAGCCTGGTGGCGATCAGCCTCAGAGACCGGCGAGACCGGTGACCGGGGCGGTGTTGACACCGGTGACCTCGCTGGCCAGACCGGTCACACCGGCGACCGTCGGCAGAGCGGAGTCAACGGTGCCAACGGTGTCGGCGACGACCGGGCCGAGCACGCCACCGGAGATGGTGTCCAGGTCGGCGTCGGCAATCTCGCGGGTCTCGACCTGGGGGGTGAAGTCGTTACGCATGACCTGCGTTCCCTTCGTTTGCTTTGGGGTGTTTGAAAAAGATCCGACCGGTTCGGCGACAATCGATCCGGACGGTTCAACGGTCGTCTTTGATACCCGAACCCGGGAACCATTTACTCAACTTCCGCGTCTCGCAAGATGAAATCACGGCGACCGGCGCACCTGCCAGCCGAACAGGGCCTGTTTTGGTGAACGTTGCACGGCCTTAACGTCCTGACGTGCAGCTTTGACCACTGGATGGTGACGAGTCCTTCACATGGTTCACCGTTCAACCCTCCGCGAGGCACCTTTCCGGCGCACGGCACCGGACATATCAACGCGTAACTGCGGTACACCGGGCGCCCCATGAGGGCGTATGGGATTCGCGTGCGCCTTCTGCGAACGAGATGTGCAGGTTCCTCAACCGCGGTTTTGTGAACGACACGTGACGGTGCACTTGGTTCAACGCGGCCAACGCGCACGACTCCCGTATGAATCGGGCCGATTCCCGACTTCCGGCGATGCCGCCACCTCTAACCCCCGGAAGCAATGGGAGCACGTTTTCCGCAATCTGGGGACCAGTTCGACGAAAAGGTCCGGACGGCAGAGAAATCGTACGTAGGCGAAGAACCCGGCCACCATCCCACCCGACACCGGAGACGGAATCGGGAAGGAAACGGGACGGAATCGGTCACCAACTCGATGCGAACCGGTACGGGTTGTCGCCGAGCGAACCAGGACGCCTGTAATCCGCCTCGCTCACTCAATATCACCCCATGCCGGAGTCATCGGCAACACGGGGCACACCGGCGCACCCGCACTCAAAAGGGAAATCAAACGGACACCCTGCGCTCTTCCACACCGGACATCCCGGTATACAGCCGGACAACAGCCGACCCTTGCCGTTGTGTATTTCCCGTCACTGGACCGCCGGATCGCCGTCATGTCCGCCCGGGGCGCGGCGAGCGTGCCGACGGGCGCTCGCCATCCGGGCGACCGGCGCGGGGCCGGCGTGGGTCGGCACGGGGGCGGCGCGGGGTCGGCGCGGGGTCGGCGGACCGACCATGCCGTGCGGAGCTCCACCGCACGCCCCCCGGCCCCGGCCACCCGGCCTCGCCGGTCGCCGAAAGTGGGGCGGGCCACCGACTTCCGTCGGCGGGGCCGAGCCCGTCGGCCGATGCCGCCCCGGCAACTCCCCGCCCAGGCTGGCCCCATGACCTCAGCACCGATCCCCCGCCGCACCCTGCTCGCGGGCACCGCGGCCCTGGCCGCCGCCGGCGCCACCGCCTGCGCCGCCGACCCCGCGCGTGCCCGTCCGGCGCCCTCCGGCACGACGGCGTCGCCCGGGACCGCCTCCTCACTCACCCACCAAGGACTCGGCCACAAAGGACTCGCCTACAAGGGGGTCAACTTCGACACGGACCGCGACGTCTGGCGAACCGAGTACGTCCGCCGGGAGATCGCGGCCATCCGCGAGCAGCTGCACTGCAACGCGGTCCTGCTGCTCGGGCACGACCTCGACCGGCTGACGGAGGCCGCCTCGATCGCGGCCGCGCACGGGCTGTTCGTCTGGTTCGAGCCCCGGCAGTTCGACCGCGACGCGGAGGAGACCCTCGCCTTCCTCGGCAAGGTGGCACGCGCCGCCGAGCGGCTGCGCACCCGCCACCCGGACGTCGGCATCTCCATCGGCACGGAGCTGACCATCTTCATGTCCGGCCTGGTACCGGGCAAGGACTACCTGGAGCGCGGCCGGGCGCTGCACCGTCCCGAGTCGGCCGGATACCAGCAGCGGCTGAACACCTTCCTGGACCGGGCCGTGCGGACCGTACGGACACTGTTCCGGGGCCGCGTCACCTACGCCTCCGGGGAGTGGGAGAAGGTCGACTGGCACGGCTTCGATGTCGTGGGGCGCAATCTGTACCGGACCGCGGACAACCGGGCCGGCTACACCGACCAGGTGCGCGCCCTGCACCGGCACCGCAAGCCCGTCGTCATCACCGAGTTCGGCTGCTGCACCTTCACAGGAGCCAGGGAGCAGGGCGGCATGGGCTACTCCGTGGAGGACTGGGAGCGGCAGCCTCCGGTGGTGAAGGACGGCTACGTGCGGGACGAGCGGGAACAGGCGGACGAGATCGGCGCGCTGCTGAACCTCTACGCGGCCGAGCGGGTGCACGGCGCGTTCGTCTACAACTTCATCGCCCCCGACTCGCCCCACTCACCCCAGCGCCGCCACGACCTGGACATCGCCAGCTTCGCCCTGGTCAAGACCTTCCCCACCGGAACGCGGCGCGGCTACGCGGAGACCGGGCAGTGGGAGCCGAAGCAGTCCTTCCACGCGGTGGCCCGACGGTTCCGGTGACCTGCTGTGCCGGACACGCGGCGCCGACGCGTGGGGGAAGAGGAAACCACCACCGTCCGGCCCTCTCACCTGGGCGAGGGTGGCGTCGGTACCAGGTTTCAGCGCCAGGCAGCGGCGCCCGGGTCGATGCCGTGGGCCTGTGCGTTGGCGTCGATGACGCGGCTGAGCCAAGCAGCGAGTCCGGGGTGCACACGGTCGTAGTAGGCGGTGAACTCGGCATCCTCCCGGTACATGCGCCCGAGGCAGACCTGCATCTCGTGGGTCAGGTGGAAGTAGGCATCGAAGGCTTCCCGGTGGCGTTCGGCGAGCCGGTTGGCTTCGGCGCTGCCGGGGACGATGCCATCCTGCATCGCTACGGCGAGGTCGCTCTCGAGCGCCGCGTTCGCCTGGGCGATGGCCTTCCAGTCGTCGGGTCCCCGGGTGGCGGCGCGTTCGGCGTACTCGGCCCATTGCGGGGTGTCCCCCCAGCGTTCCCGGGCACGGAGGACCCCTTCGGGTTCCCAGTCGGGGCCGAAAATGGCGGCCTGTTGCTCAACTGTCAGAAGGATGCCCTGCTCGTGCGCCCGGATCATCCGGTCCAGGCCCTCGACCATGTCGTTGAGGCGTGCGATGCGCTCCTGGACCTGGTGGCGCTGTGAACGCAGCGCCACGGTCGGGTCCACCGCCTGGGCCTGGAGCAGTTCCCGAATGGTGTCGAGCGGGAGACCGAGCTCGCGGTACACGACCGCACGCTGGAGACGCGCGATATCCGTGGCGGTGTAGAGGCGGTATCCGCCGTGCGTGCGCAGTGAGGGGGAGGCCAGGCCGGTCTCGTCCCAGTGGTGCAGGGTGCGCACGGTGACACCCAGCCGCGCCGCCGCCCGACCAACGGTCAACCCGGAGGTCTCGGCGGCGTCCGCGGGCAGGCTCATACCTCACATTCTCCCATCAGCTTCTCCCATCGGCTTCTCCACATCGGCTTCTCCCATCGGCTTCTCCCATCAGCGATCGTCAGAATTCGGAGGCGTGATGCCGACCGCTGCCAGATTGCGGGCTTCCTGGCTCTCGGGATCGAAGGGCTTGGCGGCGGTGAAGATCACCCGCGCGTTCTCCGGTGTGACCACCTCGACGTCAACGGTGTTCCAAGGGGTGTGCCTCGGCCCTTCGGTGCAACCCGGCTGCAGCGCCTCGCAGGCCTCGATGATCCGGTCGATCTCGCTGAGGACGCACGAGAAGCTCACGCTCGCTGCCGGCGTTGACGTCATCTTGCCGGTCGCGGGCACCAGGAGCGCGTCCTGGAATGCCCACCGGCGCAGGTGGGTGATCTGTTCGGGGATGGTGAACAGATCGATGAACCCGAATCCGTTGACCCAGAAGTCCACTGACGCTGCCAGGTCCGGTGTCGGGATCGTGACGAACATCGGCATCGCGTAGATGCCCCGGAACGGCTCCGGCGGAACCGCATCCACCGCAGCGTCAGGGACAGGGCTGATCTCGAAGGCGTTGTAGTAGTCGCTCATGACCGAAGCCTGAAGCCTCACGTAACGTGAGGGTCAAGTCGCAGCGGCAGCGGCAGCGGCAGCGGCAGCGGCAGCGGCAGCGGCAGCGGCAGCGGCAGCGGCAGCGGCAGCGGCAGCGGCAGCGGCAGCGCGAACGACGGCGCCCCGGCCGCCGGTTCCCACCGGCCGCCGGGGCGACACGTCACCACCAAGCCTCAGCCCCGCGCGACGAACTCCACGAACGCCGCCCACTCACCCGCGGTGAAAGACAACATCGGCCCGGACCTGTCCTTCGAATCCCGCACATGCACAGCACCCGGCCGGGCAGCCACCTCCACGCACTGACCACCCTCGCCACTGCTGTGGCTGCTCTTGAACCAGACGAGCCCGTGCATGGTTCCGATGGCCTCTTCCATGGTCATCCATCTCCCAGCAACTTCTCGACGAAGGCCAGCGACTCACGTGGCGTGAGGGCCTGAGCCCGGATGATTCCATACTGCGCTTCCAGTTCCCGTACCTTCTCGCGCTCTGTTTGAAGACGGCTGACGTTCTGGACTTCCACGTAAGCGACGCTCCGTTGCGCTGTGGTCTCGATCAGGGTGAACGGGCCTGCCAGTCCGGCGTGCTCCTCCCGACTCGTCGGCATCACCTGAATCTCGACGTTGCGCTTGAGACCGATCTCCACGAGTTGCGCCAACTGCTCCCGGAGGACGGCTGCACCTCCCACGGGACGTCGCAACGCCACCTCTTCGATGACGAAACTCATCAACGGTGCGGGACGCCGGTCCATGACCTCCTGTCGCGCCAGCCGCGCCGTCACCCGCTGCTCGATCGTCTCCTCGTCCAGCAACGGCCTCCGCATCGAGAACACCGCCCGGGCGTACTCGTCCGTCTGCAACAGCCCGTTCACGATGTGGGTGTCGTAGACGTGCAGCTCCACCGCCTCCGCCTCCAGCCGCGCTGCGTCGCGGAAGAAGGCCGGGTACCGCGTCCGGGCCACCTCTTCCTTCATCGCCGCCAGGACCCCGCCTGCCGCCAGCACCTCGTCCGCCGTGTCGATGAGGAAGGGCTTGGGGATTCTCCGGCCCTGCTCGACCGCCGAGACCTGATCCTCGCCGTACCCCAGGCGGGCACCCAGTTCGGCCTGTGTCAGCCCCGCCTGCTCCCGGAAGAGTTTCAACTGCCTGCCGAAGCATCGGAGAAAGGCTCCCGAGCCGTCTCCGTCCGGTTGCTCCGGTCGCCCTGTACCGGCCAACGTCGCACCTCCGTCGTACCCGTGTCGTCGGACCACGCCCCCGCCCTCCTGAACCAAGGCCCCCTGCGCAGCCCCCTCGATGACCGGATCCGACGGCCACCTCAAGGACCAACGAACGTCCCCGGCACGGACACGGCCGACAGCCCCGACAGAGTCCCCACCACCCAGTACGAGGCGCACTCACTGCCTCGCGCGCCCCTGCCCGCTTCCACATGTCCCTGCGGTGGCCGTTCCCCCACTGCGATACTCCCGTTCTCCGCCCCGTTTTCTGTCAAGGGGCCGCATTCAGGGGGAAATTGATTCATGGCGCAGGCACTCGAGGAGACAGGTGGGCCGGGTGGGCACGAACGCGGGATCTTCGACTGCGAGGAGGCCCATCACAGCCCGCAGGAGTCCGACTACCAGCGGATCTTCCAGTCGGGCCTCGTGGTTCTCGACACCAACGTGCTGCTCAACCTCTACCGGTCGAATCAGCGCACCCGCGAGGACACCCTGGCCGCCCTGAGTAAGCTCCGCGACCGGCTCTGGATTCCGCATCAGGTGCTCACCGAGTTCTGGCGCAACCGGGAGTTGCGCGCGGTGCGGCACCATCACGGCACGAAGGCCAAGGAGGCCTGCGCCGCGCTGACCAAGGTGGGCCGCTCCACCGAGGACGCCCTCGACCGGTGGGTGACCGCGGTCCACCTGAAGAACGACACCGAGGTCACCCAGCGCATCGACGAGGCACTGGAGACCCTGAGCGAGACCGTTCGCGAGCTCACCGAACTCATCCAGGCGCAAGCCGAGAAGGACGCGCTCACCGGGACCGCGGCAACCCACACCGACCCGGTGCTCACCCGGCTCGAACCCTTGCTGCGAGGCCGCATCGGCGAGCCCCTGTCACCGGGGGAACACGACAAGGCCGTACAGGAGGCACAGGAGCGGGCCGACGAGGAGATCCCGCCCGGTTACGAGGACTTCCGGAGCAAGCCACCGGAGCAGGCCGCCGGCGACTACCTGCTCTGGGTGCAGCTCCTCCAGGAGGCATCGCGCCGCGACTGCGACGTCCTCCTGGTCACGGGGGACGTCAAGAAGGACTGGTGGATCTCCCAGGAGGGCGACCTGCCGGCCCGCCCCCGCACGGAACTCGTGGTGGAACTGCGGGAGCACGCCGGAGCGCAGCTCTTCATGCTCACCCCCGGACAGCTGCTGTCCTGGGCGGAGAAGCTGCTCGACGTGCAGGTGGACGAGAGCTCGGTCAGCGACCTGGAGCAGTTGCGCGGCACCGAAACGGCAGCGGAGTCCTCGACGGGGGGCTGGACCATCGAGCCCCTCATGCGCTTCATGGGCGAGCTGTTGCAGCGCTACCCCGCACAGGCCAAGGTCGTGACTGCGGCGGCCGTCAACGGAGGGTTCGTGGACCGCTCCACGGTCTACGACCTGGCCGGGTACCCGGACGACCGGACCCTCAAGGGCTTCACCCGGCCGATCAGCACGGTGTCCCGGGAGCTTGAGGACGAAGGCGTGCTGACCGGCGAGGAGCCGTTCCTGCTGCACACCATCTACGGCATGCCGACGGAGCCGTCCTGGGCCTCGGGATTCCGCATCCCGAGCGACGTGGTGGCTCTCCTCCAGGGGAATACGGACGAGCCCCGGACACCGGGCGGCAGCGAGCCCCCGTCCGGGGACTGACGACCCCGCGGCCGAGATCCGGGGCCGCGGGGCTGCCCCTCGCCCGCGCCCCCTCTCGGCCACGTCCCCGCTCGGCAGGCTCACCAGGGCAGCGGCACCGTACTCAACCCCCGGCGCTGAAGTCCGGAGACCGCGGCAGAACGCCAAATCCGGAGCGTCGAAGCCCGTTCACAGCGGCTGCCCGAGCCGCCAACAGTCGAATCGACATATGGCGGTTCGACGCTCTACGCTGTCGCCATGTCCGGCATGTTGGATCTCGCCGTCCTGGGCTTCCTTCACGAAGAGCCCCTGCACGGCTATGAGTTGCGCACCCGTATCGCCCGGCTGACCGGGCACGCCCGCGTCATCAGCCACGGCACCCTCTACCCGGCCATCAAGCGCATGGAGCGGGCCGGACTGCTCCGGCGCGAGTCGCAGCCGGGTGCGGCTGCCGCGCCGCGCCACATGCTGAGCCTCACCGACGACGGCGAACGGGCACTGCAGGACGCGTTGCGCGAGCCCGACGAGCCGTTCATCACCGACGAGAACCGCTGGTTCACCCTGCTCGCGTTCCTCCGCCATCTGCCGGACCCCGTCGCGCAGGCGGACGTCCTGAGCCGTCGGCTCGCGTTCCTGGAGGAGCCGAGCAGCTTCTTCTACGAGGGTGACCGGCCACTGCGCGCCGAGGACGTCGACGACCCGTTCCGCCGCGGGGTGCTCACCATCGCCCGGGCGACCTCCCGGGCGGAACGGGCCTGGCTGGCGGACACACTGACCGGGCTCCGGGCGCAGCAGAGCTGAGACCGGGGCCCGCACCCGCACCCGCACCCGCACCGACAGCGACAGCGACAGCGACAGCGACAGCGACAGCGACACAACGAGGAGTGGCACCGTGCAGCCCATGACCGACACCGAGTGGCGGGCGTTCGTCCTCACCGGAACCCGCACCGGGAAGCTGGCGACGAACCGCAAGGACGGCCGCCCCCATGTGACCCCGGTGTGGTTCCTCCTCGACGACTCGGACGACCCGACCCGTGTCGTCTTCTCCACCTGGCACCAGTCGATGAAGTACACCGCCCTCCGCCGGGAGCCGCGCTTCTCGCTCTGCGTGGACGACCAGGAAGCGCCGTACAGCTACGTCATGCTGGAGTGCACCGCCGAGTTCACCGACGACCCGGACGACATGCGCACCTGGGCCACCCGCATCGGCGGCCGCTACATGGGCCAGGAGAACGCCACCGCATACGGCGAACGCAACTCCGTACCCGGCGAATGGCTGGTGCGCGCCCGCATCGACCGGGTCATCGCCTTCCACGGCATCGCGGACTGACCGGAGCGAACGACACCGCACGCACGGAGGCCTCCGGAGATGCGGGGCCGGGAGCCGGGGACGGACGAAGGGATGCGGCCGACACCGCCCGCGCGGTTGAGCCACAACTCACGGACTCATCAAGGGCATTGAAGATGCGCAGCGGAAGGCACCCACCACCCCTTCCGGGCGTTCCGGATGAGTTGCGCCCATGGGGAAGGGCCATGTCTCAGATACTGGGCGTGCGTTGACGCACTCCCTCACGCCGACTTCCATGATCACTACACGGACACCGCACCAGACCGCGCCGTGAGGGGAAATGCTGGGCCAGGTCGTGTTCTTCACATGCCGTTCCGATGTGGGCCGAAGCGCCCCACACGCGCAACGCCCCGGGGCCGACACCCGAAACGGGCGACGCGCCATCACGACCTGAGGCGTACGGGGAACGCCTTCGGCCGGCTTCCCGGGCCGGCGAGGCGCCAAGACCGGGTGCGGGCTCCACCGCAGGCAACGCTTCACCGAACCCGAGAGCAAGGAACGCCATGCATCGTGATGTCACCACCAGCAAGTGCGTGATCGTCGTCAACAGCGCACTGCCGACCGGTCTGATCCTGAACGCTGCCTCGGTCACCTCCCTCACGCTGGGACAGCAGGTGCCCGAACTGATCGGCACGGATGTCAAGGACGCCGATGGCGGTGTGCACCTGGGCATCACCTTCATTCCGGTACCGATTCTCCAGTCCACCGCCGAGGACCTCTCGCGAATCCACCGTGAGGCAGGGTCCGATCCGGACGTCGTGGTCGTGGGCTTCAGTGACCTGGCCCAGTCCTCCCGCACCTACGAGGAATACGGCGAGCGCATGGCCACCACGCCCGCGCAGGAACTCACGTATGCCGCCGTGGGAATCTTCGGCCCGAAGAAGCTGGTCAACCGCCTGACCGGCAGCCTGCCCCTGATGCGCTGACCTCCCGTACCGGCGCCCTGCTCGCCACCTCCCCCAAAGGAGCCGGCACGCCCCGGTCCGCGGTCCCGAAAACGAGGGACCCTCCTTCGCTCGTCTCAGCGATGTGCGGCCTGCCGCCGGCTGGAAAGTTGGGTCCGGCCCGGCCGGAGAGGCCTCACGGGCACGGATGTTCCGCACCGACGGACCATCCGGGACGGACGGAACAGAGGGAGTGGACGACTTGAGCACCAGAATCGGCGCCGTCGCCTGGGTCGTGGGGACCGTGCAGTTCTTCGTCGTGCAACTGGTGGTGGAGGCAGCGTGGCGCACCCCGTACAGCTGGGGCAGCAACAACATCAGTGATCTGGGAAACGTCCACTGCCAGGTCTGGGACACCTCACGTCCGCGCTATGTGTGCTCGCCGCTGCACAGCATGATGAATATGTCCTTCGCCGTCCACGGGGCGCTGTTGCTGGCCGGCATCGTCCTGACCGGCGTCTGCTGGGGCCGGGGCGGGGTTGCCCGGGCCGCCCGGATCCTGTGCGGCACCGGCGGAGCCGCGTTCGTCGTGGTGGGCCTGGTCCCCGCGGACGTCGACGAGAACCTGCACGTCCTGGCCGCCTTGTTCATCATGGGTGTCGGCAACGTCGGACTGCTCTGTGCCGGATTCGTCCGCCGGGACTCCCTCTTCGGCCGGTTGCGCCCGGTGAGCCTGCTCGCCGGTGCGGTCGCCGTGATCTCGGCCGGCCTGTTCTTCGCACAGCAGGATCCCGGGATCGGCCTCGGGGGCATGGAAAGGGTGGCGGTGTTCACGCTCGACGCCTGGACGCTGGTCATGGCCGTGGCCATCCGGCGCAGCCGTGGGGACGCCACCGCGCCGCCCGCCCGGGGCACCGTCGCCCAGGCCTGAGCCGCGTCACCGTCACCCGTGCGGAACGCATCCCGGAGCGGTCAGCGCACGAGCCCCGCCGCGTGGTCCGGTACGTACGTCTGCAGGTCGCGCGGCGGACGCTGATATCCGGTGGACGGCGGACGCGGCGGCAGTTCCAGTGTCGCGCTCGGCACGGCCCGGTACGGCACGGTCGACAGCAGGTGGGCCATCATGTTGAGGCGTGCCCTGCGCTTGTCGTCGCTCTCCACGACGTACCAGGGGGCCTCGGCGATGTCGGTGTGCACGAACATGTCGTCCTTGGCCCGCGAGTACGCCTCCCACCGGGTGATGGACTCCAGGTCCATGGCGGAGAGCTTCCAGCGCCGCGCGGGATCCTTCAGCCGCCGCCGGAAGCGCTCCTCCTGCACCCTGTCGCTCACCGAGAACCAGTACTTGCGCAGCAGAATCCCGTCCTCGATCAGCATCCGTTCGAAGATGGGGCACTGCCGGAGGAAGAGCTGGTGCTCCTCGGGGGTGCAGAAGCCCATGACGTGCTCCACACCGGCGCGGTTGTACCAGCTGCGGTCGAACAGCACGATCTCCCCGGCCGCGGGCAGCTGTTCCACATACCGCTGGAAGTACCACTGCCCCCGCTCCCGCTCCGTGGGCCGGGGCAGCGCGACGATGCGGGCCACCCGGGGGTTGAGCTGCTCGGTGACCCGTTTGATGGTGCCGCCCTTCCCCGCCGCGTCCCGCCCCTCGAAGACGACGACCAGCCGGGCGCCCTCGGACCGCACCCACTCCTGAAGCATCACCAGCTCGGTCTGCAGCCGGAGCAGCTCGCGCTCGTAGACCGGGCGGGGCACCTTCGCCGGCGCGCTCCCCGGAGCCCCGGAATCCCCGCCGCGGGCGCGGCGCCCTTGGTCGTCACCGCCCGACTTCTCGCCCACTGTCCCGCCTCCCGAGGTCTGTCTGCTGCCTGAGGTCTACCCGCTGCCTGATCCGCCTGCTGCCTCAGGCCTGTCTTACGGCCTCAGGCCTGTCTGCTGCCCGAGGTCGCCCGTGCCGGTCGTTTCGCCGGCCCCTCGCGCGCGGCGCCCGGGCCGCACGCGCAGAGCAGCCGGACACCGCTGAACGATTCCGCACGGATCGTCCGTATCACAGGTCGTGCCGTCCGTTCCGGACGACACCCAGGGCGCTGCCGGACACACCGGGGTACGGGGACGATGACGCACGAACACCACACGGTCGTCGGTCCGCACACCCCTGAGCCCACCGCGAGCCCGGGACTGACCGGGCCGGGGACGCCGCCCGCGCCGTCCGCTCCTTCTCGTTCCGGCCCGGCGGTGTCCGTGGGGTGGACGGGCCTGCCGGATCTGCTGCGGCGGCACCGGCGCCGGCTGTTCGTCGTCGCGGTCGTCGCCCTGCTCACCCAGATGGCGGTCGCCATGGTGTCGACGGCCGTGGAGCAGACACCGACCATCGACGAACCGGTCTACGCGGGCACCGCCGCGGTCTACCTGCACCAGCACAGCCTGCGGTACAACCCCGAGCATCCGCCGCTGGGCAAACTGATCATCGCCTCCGGCCTGGCCTTCGGCGAGGCGCGGCTCGCCTCCGGCTTCACGGGGAACCAGACCGAGCTCGGACGACACCTGCTGTACGAGTCGGGCAACGACCCGCAGCACCTGTTGCTCCAGGCCCGCATGCCGGTGATCGTCACGACGCTGCTGTTCGGGCTGGTCGTGCTGGCCTTCGCCCGCGATCTCGCCGGCCCGGTGGGCGGACTGTGCGCGCTCGCCCTGTACGCCTTCTCCCCCGACGTCATCGCGCACGGCTCCCTGGCCACCCTCGACGTCCCGGCGGCCGGCTTCCTGCTGACGGCGGTGTGGTCGCTGTGGCGGGCGCGCCGGCACCGGCTCCCGCTCCATCTGGCGCTCGCGGGCGCGGCGCTGGGTGCGGCGCTGGCAACGAAGATGAGCACCTTGGCGGCGGTGCCGGTGCTACTCGTGCTGACCGTCGTCACGGTCCGGCACGCCCTCCGGAGGCGTCGCGAAGGTCAGCGTCCGCCGTCAGCGCCGCCGGGGGGCGTGCGGCATGGCGTACGAGGGGCCGTACGGGAGGCGCTACGGGATTCCGGACGAGAGGCCGGACGGGAGTCGGTACGGAAACTCGCGCTCGGTGCGGCAGCGGCGCTCGGGGTGGCCCTGGTCGCGGTCGCCGTGGTGTGGGCCGCCTACCTCGTAGTCGACCCGCGACTGCGCTGGGCACCCCCGGCGGACCTGCCCGTCATCCGGGGGCTGCGCGGGCTCGTCACCGGTCTGCTGCCGTTCCCCGAACCGTACCGGGACGGCATGCTCATCCAGTTCGGCTTCGAGTACGCGCACTGGAGCGGCTTCCTGTTCGGCCGGCACTACGACGGTTCGCTCTGGTACTACCTGCCGGCCGCGCTGCTGGTGAAGACACCGCTGGGCATGCTCGCGCTGTGGGCGGCCGGGTCCACCGCCTTGCTGACCATGCGGCGACTGCGGCCCGCGGCGCCGTACGTGCTCCTCCCCGCGGCCGTCCTGCTGGCCGCGGCCCTCCACTCCTCCCGCGACCTCGGCGTCCGGTACGCGGTCTTCCTGCCGATGCTGCTGGCGGTGGCGGCAGCGGCCGTATGCGCGTCACGACGCCGGTGGGCCCATGGCGCGGCGGCGGCACTGACCCTGTTCGTCGCGGTCAGCTCCCTGCGGACCTACCCGTACTACCTGCCGTACGCCAACGAGGCCTTCGGCGGCCCGGCCGGCACACACAGGCACCTGCACGACTCCAACGTCGACTGGGGCCAGGACCTGGGACGGCTGGCCGACCGCCTCCGGCACCGCTACCGGGGCGAGCGGATCTGGCTCGTCTACAAGGGCAGCGGCGTGCCGGCCTTCTACGGCATCCACGCGTCGAACCCGCTCAAAGCCCCCGCGAACAAGGTCCGCGGCCTGCTCGTGGTGTCGGACTCCTCGCTCGCCAAGGCCGAGGGCCGGCTGGCGCGGCTGATCGAGAGCAGCGAACGCGTGGACGACGTGGGCCACTCCATCACCATCTTCCGCCGGAGGTGACGCTGTCCCCCGACGTCCCCGATCAGGCGGCGGGGGACAGCGGGCGCAACGTTCGGGATGCGTCGACAGGGAGCACGGTCAGGCGGCGTGGTGGGCCGACTCTCGGTCAGGAAGTCTGGCCGGCAGAGGGCTTGCCGCCCTTGAGCGCCGCCGAAAGGAATCGCTGCGTCACATCGGCGGAATCTCGGTCGGCAGGTGCTGACCGTTCGGAGGGTAGAAGTCCACGACGCCGGCCGCCCCGTAGTTCGACCAGTAGCAGGTGGTCATGGGGACGGTGTCGGTGACGTTGCGTTGGCACTTCTGTAGCAGGGTGCGGCTGGTGACGGTGCGGGGCTTGCCGACGTAGTTGCGCCCGTAGCCCTCGAGGAGCCCCGTGGAGCGGTCGAAGATCCTGTCCAGCAGCACCTTGGGGTCGCGGACGCCCTCGTAGAGGTTCGTCCTGGCGGTGAACACGGGCACCGACGCCGACAGCGTTCCCCGGCGCAGCGTGTTCGGCGGACTGACGAAGCAGGAGATCTCCCCGGTGTCGCTGTCGGCCGCGACCTCCTTCAGATCGTCGTCGCCGGTGACCCGGACGTCGAGGTCGCTCCCGAAGTGGAAGTCCCCGTCGCCCTCATCGCACGTCATGCCTTCCATCATCGGCAAGGTGACCTCGGGATAGCGGACTCCCGTGTCGGCGGCGAAACTCTCCGGGCCGCGCGACGCCCCGGCCGGGATCCGCCGGCGCCACCGTCCGTCGCCTTCTCAGAGCCGCATCCCGCTACAACCGCCGCCACAGCCACCACGGCCGCCGCTGCCCGCCACCTGATCACGTCCGCCGACTCCCCCGAACTCGTTCGATGCACAGCATGTGGTTTTGTCCTACGGGGTGTTGTGGGCATCGGAGCGATGCAGCCTTCATCGGCACCCTCCGGCGATCCCACTCGTGCGGCGACCGAGGGCCGGCCGTTACTGGACAGCGGTACGACCGAGACGGCGGCTTCCTAACGTGTGCGGCCGGGCCCTGACCAGGCCCCGGCCAGACGCCACCCGCACCTTCACCGCGTTCCTCCGCGAGGCTGGCCTCCGCCGCATCCGCTTCCACGACCTCAGGCACTCCCGCCACTCTGCTCCTGGAACAGGGCGTCGAACTCATCGTGATCAAGGAACTCCTCGGCCACGCCCACATCGGCGTCACCGCCACCGTCTACGCCCTCGTCCGACTCCGCCTCCAGCGCGACGCCATCGACAGCCTCAGCACCGCGCTCGGCAGCCCGGAGACCGCCGAGACATCACGCTCCGGCGGCGGCGAACCGCCACCCTGCGCCGCCCTCATCCGCTGACGTTGCCGTCAATTACTGCCGTCACCCCATGCCGAAGCCCCGCCAGGACGCACCTGACGGGGCTTCAGGTCTGCAGACCTACACCCGTCGCGAAAGACCCGAATTCCAGCAGGGCGGAATTCGGAGAACACGAGGCTCGGCCCATTTTCACCAACGAAGGCTACTCGCCAATCAAGGCAACAGGCCGCCGTGACTTTCAGTGAAACTGCGAGAAACTTCCCGGATTTCAGGGTCGCCACTCTCGGCAGCTTTGCCAATCACGGCACTCAGAGCCTCCCACGCTTCAACCTCGGCCAGCACGTCAGCCAGCCTGAGATAGTCTTCGACTTCACCGTCGGATAGGCACTCTAGGGCCACCCGCGCGAATGTCGATGGATCAATTTCTTTTCGAGCTGCACGGATCGCCTCACGGGCAGGCAGCGCCCACCCAGTCGACAAGGAAAGGTCAACCAGCAGATCGAGCAGCTGCTGAACGTCTTCAGGGAAGAGTCGGAGGAATTCCAGTGAGGCAGACCGATCCCACGCCGAACCGCTTGAGAGTACCTTCGCCAGCAAGGCCACACGCGAGGGCAACTGGTTGACCTCGGCGCGACATCGAGCGACCTCTTGCTCGGCTGCCACCAAGGCACGCCACTCCTCCATCCCCAGGGCATCTCTTTCTGGACTCACAGCTTCTTTCCTATGTTCTGCCAGTTCATCCCTTGGATGAGCCCTACATACTCGTCGAACGACATGCGACGCGTTGGGTAGATGGTGTGGTGGCCAAGTGCGCGCGGACCTCCGACTCCTCTACCGTCGGCGATAACGCCCAAGCCGTCAGGAAGTGGACCCGTGGGGGTACGAACCTGCCCCTTCAGTCCGATACGGCTGGCGTTCTCCACCGAATCAAACGTCGAGAGCCCCTGCACATCCAGAGATTTCAGTTGCTCAGCAGTAGGCCCATTGACGAAGCCATCCGCATCCACATCGATATCTTTCCCCGGGCGAACCCTCGGTCCACCCACCGTGTACAGAGCACAGTTGCTGTTGTGAACGAGCACAGGTGTCTCGCCCGCCAGCACATAGTACGTGTGGAGGTCGGACACCGTGAGGTTGCGGACCGTGGCCTGCTGTGCCCATTTCCTGACCGCCGTGATCTGAACCCGGGTGCCCGCCGACGTGCGGAGCCACTGGCCGGTGCGGAGATCGCTGGCGTCGATCCAGGAGTGGAGTTCGGGGACCCAGAAGGGGTGCCCGTCGGTCGCCGTGACCGAGGCGGTCTTGCTGCCCTGGTCTCCGTCGAGGTCAAGAGTGAGTCTGACGAGGTGTTTGAGGCCCTTGCCCTTGATCTCGGCAGTGACCGTCTTGATGGTGGTCTTGCCGGTCTTGGGCTCGGTGGCGATGACCTTGTCACCGATCTCGACGTCCTCGATGGGTTTCGTCGTGCCGTCGGCCATCAGCACTTCGGTGTCCGGGCTGAAGCTGTTGCACGCCTTGAGGACCTTGAGACCCTTGAATGCGCGGGCCCACGGCAGGTCAAGGGCAGCTGTCCCGCAAGCCTTGGCGCTTTTTCCGCTGAGACAGCTCTTCCACGCATCGACGTCCGGGGCAACCAGGCTGATCGCGGCCGCGGTGACCAGCTTCTCGAAGTCGTTCTGCTCGTAGTTCACCAGTCCGATCGCCTCGGCGGCGGAGCAGAATCCCTTAGGCCGATGAACCGACGAGTAGCACTTCTCCTGCGCCCATCTATGGAGCTGCTCCTCGGTGTCGTAGCCAGGGAAGCGTTTCGCCAGTTCGCGGGCACCCGGGATCCTGATGCCCTCCAGCTGCAGCTCGCCCTTCTTCTGCGTGATGTTGATCGTCCGCCCGGGACGGTAGGAGCTGCCGCTGCCCGACCAGGATCGGGACGGGGAGTGGGACTGCGGGTAGAGGCGGCCGCCGGTGTCGTAGCAGCCTTCCGTGGTGCAGCCGGGGCCGTGACTCGCGGTCCATCTGTTGTTGTCGCCGTCGGCGCTGCAGCCGTCGCAGAAGAGTCCGGTGGGATCGGAGCCGGTGACCGGATTGTTGTTGGCGTAGGCGTAGCCGTTGATCTGCTGGGGGTCGGTCAGGTCCATGACCGAGTCGACGGACAGGAAGCGGCCGGTGGTGGGGTCGTATTCCCGGGCGCCCAGGTGGGTGAGGCCGGTGGCCTTGGTGTCATCGGTCCCGCCGACGAAGCCCTTGGTGCCCGGCCAGGCTTTCGGCTGCTCGCCGCGGAGTTCACCGAAGGGGAGGGTGCGGCGCTGAGTGAGCTTCTGGGAGGCGGCGTCGACGGCGAGTTGTCCTGTGCCGTGGTGGTCGGCGAGCGTGATGGAGACGCTGCCGTCGTCCTGCTGCACGGCCTGGTGGCCGCCGCCGAGATCGATGTAGCGGGTGGCTTTCGGTGTGGACGACCCCTTGGGCAGCGTGATCTCGGTGGCACCCAGGTAGAGGGTGGTTTCGGTGGGGGTGCGGCCGATGAGCCGGTTGCCGTCGGCGTCGTAGAGGTACTCGGAGACCTTGTCGGCTCCGCCCTCGACCGGTTCGGTCACCTTCGACAGGCGCCCCTCGGCGTCCCACTGAAGGGACTGGGTGTCGCCGGCGAGCCTCCGGGCCGTGGTGTTGCCACTCTCGTCGTAGCCGAAGGTGTCCTCGGCGGTTCCACTCGGCCCCGTGGCCTTGACGGAGGTCAGCGTGTGCGGCTGGGGGCTGCCCGGGGCGGGATAGCCATAGGTGCGCTTGGTGTTCTTGGCGGGATCGCCCGAGGGGTCGTGGAGCGTCTCGGTGCTGCGGTTGCCGACCTTGTCGTACGTGTAGGAGGACCAGTAGGCGGCCGGGCCGCCCAGTACGCCGCCGCTCGGGGTGGTGGCGCACTCCTTGCCGCCCTGAGTCCACGCTTCGGTCAGGCGCCGCAGATAGTCGTAGGTGAAGCACTGGTTGTCGATGCCGGAGCGGGATCCGTCCGCTATCGACAGCACATTGCCCATCTCGTCGTAGCGGTAGGTGCTGTGCTGGTCGACGCCCGCCACGTCCTGTCGGTCCACCCGCGCCGTGGCCAGGCGCTGCGTGCCCCATTCGTAGGTGTTGGTGGCCCAGGTCTTCTTGCCGCCGCCGCTGGAGAGTTCGTACTGCTGCGGTTTGCCGGTGAGGCTGTACAGGGTGCTGGACTTCACTCCCTGGCTGCCGTCGACGGCGACGGGGCGCAGGGTCGCGTCTTCGTAGGTGTAGGCCATGCTTGCCGCCGGCAGGGATCCTGCCTTGGGGTAGCCGACGCTTTCCACGGCGTCGAAGACCTTGTAGCCGGTCGCCGAGAGATAGGTGCCCTGGAGTGCGCCCTCGGAGGCGGGGATGGTGACCGAGGAGCGAAGCACACGGTAGAGGCGGTCGTAGGCCACCACCTTGGAGGTGTATGCCTGGCCGCCCTTGTAGCGGGTGGACTCGGCCAGCTGCCCCTTGGCCCCGCTGATCGTGTCGTACACCCACTTCGCACGCAGCTCACCACTCGGCGAGTCCTTGTGCAGCTCGGTACGTCGGCCGAGGCCGTCGTAGACGTAAGCGAGGGTGGTCTTGCGCCCGTCGGTGGTGGAGGTCAGCTGACCTCGGTCGTCGTAGGCGCTGCTGGTGGTTCCCTTGTCCGGGTCCTTTGCCTCGGTGAGCTGGCCGAGCAGGTCATAGCTGTATCGCCAGGTGTTCCTGGCGGGATCGGTGACCGTCTTCAGTTCGCCGCGCGGAGTGTAGGCGTAGGTGGTGGTGTCGAAGGCGGCGTCGGCTGTGCGCTGGTGGAGCTGGCGCAGTTCGGTGGTCTTGCCGCGGGCGTCGGTGAGCGTCGTAGTGGCTGTGCCGCCGACGGGTGGGATGACCGTAGTGCGGTCGCCGCCGTGGATGGTCTTGGTGACGCCCAGCACCGTACCGCCGTCGCCGTTTCCGGCAAGCTGCCGTGACTCGGTCTGTCGGCCCAGGCCGTCGTAGCTGTAGCGGTTCTGCGTCTCGAGGCTCAGCGCGTCTTCGGGCTTGAACAGAGTGCCGCTCGGCCTACCGTCGGCGTAATAGGCGGCGAAGTCCTTTTCTTTCAGACCGCGTTCGTCGTAGAAGACGTCGGTCAACAGCCGTCCGCCGCCCGGTCCGGGAGCTTGCGTCTGCCGTTCCCGCAGCAGTCCGTCATAGAGGGTGTAGGAGGTCTGCTGGGTGCCGTTGTTCCCCAGTGTCTTGGTGCCCACCGCCACCGGTTGCCGGTCGGTGACAGCGTAGGTGAATTCGTACGTGGGGGTCTGGCCGGTGAGCCGGTCGGCCAGCCACACCTTGGTGGAGCGTCCCAGGGCGTCGTAGGCGTAATGGGTGACCTTGCCGTTGGTGTCGGTCTGGCTCAGCGGCAGGCCGCGCAGCACGTCACGCGTGGTGGTCGTGGTCTGTGCGGTGGCCGCATCGCCGGTCTTTGCGGGCGGCGAGGTCACCTTGGCGCTGGTGGGAAACCCTGTGGCGGGGGTATAGGCGGTCGTGGTCGTGCGGCCGTCGGTCCGGGCGGTGCGCTTGAGAGCTCCGGATGCGGTGACGGTGACGTCGGCCGTCAGGTCGGTGCTGGTGAGCACCCGTCCGTAGGAGTCATAGGTGGAACCGGACTCCGTATAGGTGGCGGTGGTTCCGTCGTATTTCTTCAGCAGCGCGGTTGCGGTGGCGTCGCCGGTCGCGGGGGCGTCCCCGTAGGCACCGCCGTCGTAGGAGGTGCGCGCGTCGGAGATGACGTCGTCCGGTCGGGCAGCGGTCGTGTCACACGCTGTGGCGACGGCTTCCACCCGGGAGGGGAGGGTGAGGATGTTCTTGTCGGTGTTGGTGGCGTAGGTGGAACGGGTGCAGATGTTGTCCGCGGCGGTGTCGTTGTCTCCGAAGTCGTCGACCTGTTTGACCCGCCCGGCCACCGTGTCGAAGCTGGTGGCTGTTGAGGTGGTCCGCCATCTGGATCCGGCGCCGTCGTCCAGCGAGGTGAACGTCTTGGTGTGCCCGGTTCCGGTGAGGTTGGCTGTGACCGTGCCCCAGTCGCGGACCTTTTTCGCGGTCTCGTGGCGCCAGGGGCGGTTCACCGTCTTGGCCAGGGCCTTGCCGCCGGGTCCGGAGTAGCTGACTGTCTTGTAGGCGAAGCCGGCCGCCGACTCGTGGTCGGTGAGCGGGTCGCCTTCGTCGTCGCCGAGCGCGACGGTGACACTCTTGGTGCCGCCTCCGGTGTCCTTGCGGTCGCCGTCCATGCCGCGCAGGAAGTAGGTGTCCTGCTGCGACTTCATGGCGGCCGCCCCGCCCTGGCCGCCCGTCTGTACCCGGACGTGCCCGTAGCCGCGCCACTGCGACCAGGTCTTGAACTTCTCCTTCGTCAGTCCGTCGTCATCGTCGTAGTGCCAGGCGGCGCCGCCCTTGTAGTCGTAGGCGGTGACCTGATCGGGCGCTCCACCGGTGCGGTCGGTCGTGGTCACGGAGTCGACCACGTACTTGTTGAACCACTGCCGCTCAGGGTCGTCGCTCGTGCTGCCGCCGATGTACTGCGGGAAGCAGCGGGTGGTGTTCGTCTGCGGGGTCGGGAGGGTGTCCCAGTCGCAGGCCTCGGTGGAATAGTTGACGTCGATCTGTCCGCCGGATTCGTCGGCGACCGTGGACAGGCGGTCCTTGATGAACGGTGCGTAACCGTCGCCGGTCTTGTCCAGGCGGTTGGCCAGCTGGGTGTAGGCGAAGGTGGTCTTCGGCAGCGTGATGTCCGGTTTCTGGCTGCGGCCGGTGCGCTGAACGGACTCCAGTTCCAGCTGGTAGTCGGTGTCGGCCTTGCCCCAGCGGTGGCCGAACGCCCAACTGTCGACGTCCTGATAGGCGCCGCCGTCGAGGGCCTGTGTGGTGACCCGGGTCAGTCGCTTGCGGGTGAAGAACACCGGGGACAGCCGACCGTCGTCGCAGTCCTCGTCCGCCGTGCAGTTCAAATCCCAGGGAGTGTCGTACCAGTAGAAGGCGTCCTTGCTGATGGATGCGCAGTCGGTCTGCGCATCGGGCAGACAGCGCTCCCCACTCGTGAAGTCGACCTTCGCCAGCGCCTTGCTGCCGTACACCGAGGACGACTTCAGGCCGTATTCGATGCGGTCCAGGTCACCCCCGCGGACGTAGCGGGTGTTGTCCTTGGCCTTGAGGTTGCGGCCGTAGGAGTTCGCTTCCTTGTCGTAGTAGTAGGTGATGGCGTTGCCGTGAGGATCCACGACGTAGTCCAGATTCCATCGCCACGCCTGCTGGCACCACGATTCGGCGAAGGTCGCACCGTGACAGGGCTCGTCGGCACCGTTGCCGAACACCGGTACCGTCCACGCGGAATCAGTGGTCTCCTTGCCCTCGGTCCAGCCCGGCAGTCGGTTGTAGCCGAAGTAGTAGCGGACTCCGTCGGGTGTGGTGACCCGCCAGTACTCGTCCTTCCTGGCACCGTTGCCGCGCACGTTGTCGGCCGAACCGTAGAGGCGGTCGATCTTCGTGCCGTCATCGCTCTTCAGCTTCCAGGAGTCGGCGCCGCTGGGCACCAGCTCCCCGCCTTTGCCATTGAAGGAGATGAACGCGTTGTCATAGGACCAGCACAGGTCTCCCGGCTTGCCACCGTCCGCGTGCTTCACCCCGTCGTCCGCGCACGACTTGTAACTGCGCTCGATGTGGCCGGGCCACAGGTCGAAGCCGTCGCCCACCCAGGAGGACTGGTTGTTGGTGTTCGCGGAACGGCCGTCGACCGCGCCCGATGAGTAGGACACACCCACGCTCGGTGTCAGTCCGCCTGGCACATCCGGCACGGGCATGCCGTACGACCAGGTGAAGTCGCCGGTGTTCAGGTTCGTGTCCCATGCCGCGGAAGGCGACAGCGAGGTGGCCTTGAAGTTCCCCTTGTCGCCCTTCCCTTCCGCCACGGCTGCCAGCACCGTCGGTTCACCGGTGCGCAAGGACAGGTCGGGGGCGGTGAGGGTCCGCTTCTCGGTGTCGTTGACGACCTCAACAGGCTCGGGCGTACGGCATGACCGTTTGGCCGGCGAGGTCAGCACGCAAGCAGGCAGCTCGACCAAGGTCAACCGGGACGCGTAACCACCCCCGTAGGCTCCGGCGAAGGACGCATAGTCGACTCGGGCCCGCACCCGGCCCACCGTGGCGTTCTTCTTGCCGCTCCGCACCGTGTCCGACTGCAAGCTGAACAGCGGCCCGTCGACCCCGGCCTTCTCCGCTTCCTCGCGGCCCAGCAACCGGGCCGTGACCTCACCGCGGGCGCCCTTGCCGTGCCGCACTGCTGCGTCCAGGGCCAGCGGCAGGCCACGCACCGGCTTCGGTGCCGCTCCGGTCTTCGCGCCGGATGCGGGCAGCGTCACGACCGCTGACGCCGCCTTCGGCCAACTGGCTCGAGGCGCGACCTGTGGAGTACGGGGCCCCTTCATGACCGTGCGTGGCTTGACCTTGCCGATGGCGCCGGAAACCGGCTGCTCGGCCCGGGGACGGGCCGGCCGTCCCTTTCCGTCGTCCGCAGCGGCAGCGGGCTGTGCCACCGCCTGCAGCAAGGTCGCCACCATGACCACGGCCGAGGCCAGCGCGACACGAGGACGCAGCACTCGACCCCGCATGCTCGATCTGCCGTTCATCCCTGTCCTTCATCCCTCACTGTGTGCACCACCGGACGCAAACGCCGCGGGGTGAAGAGAAAGCCACTCCTGGGGAAGTGCCGGTGGCCGGGCAGCCGGAGATCATTCAGGCGCCCGGCACGAAGATCAGCTGCCGCCCGGCACATCCGTGGGCATGCCGGGCATCCCCGCCGCCAGCTGGGAGACCTGCGGATCCGTCAGCGCTCCTTGGAAGGCCCAGACGTCGGAGACGGCGCCCGGCCAGAACTCGCCCCAGGAAGAGCCGGCCTTGAGCCGTCCCAGTTGCAGGGGCTGTGTGCCCTTGAAGGACAGCACGTTCTCCGCCGTGGAGACCCGGTCGGCGCAGGCAGCGTCGTCCGGGGCACCGTCCTCATCGGTGTCCCCGCACGCCACCTCTTCCAGCTCTCCGTTGACGTAGAGCTTGAGTTCCTTGGCGAACCCGTCGTAGACCAGCGCCAGATGTGTCCAGTCGGTGGGGCCGTGGAACTGGCCGTTGTCGACCTGCGTGACCGGAGCGTCCTTCGTGTCCGCACCCGCCATGGAGAGCCGCCACCGTCCCGGATCCGTTTCCGGGGTCGCACTCGGCGCGTACCGCACCGCGAAGGCGGCCTGCTGTGCTCCGGGTGCGCTGAGCAGCGTCACACCGTTCTTCGGCACGGCCGCCGCTTGCGCCCACGCGGTAACGGTGAAGCTCGCGCTCGTATCCACCGGCACGGTGGAGGTCATGGCGTAGTCGTCGACGCCATCGAGCACCGCGCCGCCGTCGACCCAGCCCGGTCCGGTCCTGGCTCCGCTGTGGAGTGTCATGGCGTTGCCCGACGCTGACGCGTCCGGGGTGGTGAGCGGCGTGCCGGACGCCTTCTCGAACGTCCAGCGCCCCTTGACCAGTGCGCGCTGTCTGAAGAGCTGCTGCACCTCACCTGCCGAGACCGGACGGTCGAAGAGCCGGATGTCGTCGATGGTGCCCGGGAAGTGGTTGCCGACGTTTCCGTCGTAGGAGCTCGCGCCGATGTACAAGGCTCGGTCCGCGTAGAACGCCCCGGCCAGACGGGTGGACCCCGCCTTCGCACCGTTGACGTAGAGGGTGAGCGTGTCGGCAACGGTGTCGTGCACGCCGGTCAGGTGCACCCACTCCCCCGTACGCGCCTGGGTACCGTCCGGCTGCATCGCGCGGACGGGGTTCGCGTTCGTGGTGTCGGCGGAGTACTGGTTGACGGCCCACCGGTCGTACGTCTTGGAGTAGTACAGCTCGAAGCCCGGCGCGTGCTCACCGCTCTGGGCCGTGATCACCGCGGTATCGTCCGGCTTCCGGTCGAGCTTGGCCCACGCCGAGACGGTGAAGCTGCGGGAGGAATTGATGTGCGGGGCCCGCTCCTGGCCGACTCTCGCCAAACCGTCACTGCCGTTGAAGTGCGCCGCCTTGCCCGCCACCCCGGGGAGCCCGGTGGTCACGCCGCCCGCGTACGTCGCCGGGATCACTCCACCGTAGCCCTTGACGTCGGTGGCGCCGGGCTCCTCATCAAGGTGGAAGACGGCCACGGCCGGGCGGCCGGGGTCGCCCACGGTCTGCCGGGCGTACAGCTTGTCGACCTCGTCCTGAGCGACCGGCTTGTCGAAGATCTGTGTCTCGTCGATGGTGCCAGGGAAGAAGTCCTCCGGCTTTCCCTGGGAAGCGCCCGCGCCGATCTGCAGTCCCCTGCGGGCGTTCCAGCCGATGGTGTGGGAGGCGGAACCCACCAGCTTGTCGTCGACAAAGAGCTGGAGCTTGCCGTCCGCCCCGTCGTACGTACCGACGAGATGGGTCCACTCCCCTGCCCGCACACCGCCGGGCGCAGCAGCCATCGCGCGCACCACCGTGGCACCGGGCTTGTCGTCAGCGAAGGTGTTGAACACCCAGCGTTTGTAGGAGGCCGAGTAGTACAACTCGAAGCCGGCATTCTCGTTGCCGATCTGCGAGGCCACCATCGCCGTGTGGTCCGGCACCTGCGCGAGCTTCACCCAGGCGGAGACGGAGAACCCCCGGGTGTTGTCCACCACGGACAGGTCGGTGGAGGCGTAGCCGTCCGTGCCGTTCAAGGAGAGGCCCTTACCCGCCACGCCCTCCGCCCCGGTCTCGGTACCGCCGTGCAGGGCGAGCGGGCGTGGTGGTGTGGATCCCTCGGTCCGCGTCGCACCGGCCGGCTCGTCCAGTTGCCAGGTGGCGCGCTCGGGCTGGCCGGCCTTCACCCTGAACTGGTAGGTGCGGATTTCCGATCCGTTGCCCGCCTGGTCGAACGCTTGCGCCGTGACGAAGTTCAGCCCCGGTTTCGCCGGAAGAAGCTTGACCGCCCTGGAGGCTCCCCCGGATGTCGATATCTGATTCGCCGACACCGGGTCGCTGTTGACCCCCCATCGGTACCTGGTCACATCGGCCGAGGAGGTGTCGAAGGTGAAAGTGCCGTACTGCCCCACACCGTCGAGCCAAGGATCACCGGGGTCGTCAGGGTCGGACGACGGGTACTCCCCGGAGCCCACCGCGGGTGCCTTCGGCACCGAGGTGTCGCGGACGAAGTAGCAGCCGGTCGCATCCCCCGCGGTGGACCACGGGGAGTACTGGGCACCGTCGTAGGACCGGACGTACCAGTCGACGACCTTGTTCGCCGGGATCGAGGACGGCAGGGACACCGCGAAGTCCGATCCCGACTTCTTCAACGACGTCGGATCCGGCTTCCACCGGGCGACGGCGCCCTTGCCGTCACCGGTGTCCCAGGCGGCCTGGAACTGGACCGCGACTTTGTCGCCGTCGGGGTCGGTGATGTTGTTCGCGTGGATCTTTCCCAGGGTCCGCACACGCGGGGCGTCGCCGGGCCTCTTGCAGGTGCCTCCGTACTCCATGGTCAGCTGCGACATCCTGACCTGGCCCGGCGGACGGTTGTACTTCACCCGCAGAAACGCGTGGTCGGAGAAGCGCTTCCAGCCGTAGCGGTCACCCTCGCTCGACGCCCTGAGGCCGAACGTCATCGTCGGCCACTTCTTATTGGCGGCATGCTGCACCGCAGACTTCACCGAGAACTCCGCGTCCTTCGCCGAACACCCGTCAAAGCCGTGGGCGAACGACTCCGTGGTCAGGTGATCGACCCAGAAATCCGAGGAGTTCTGCGAGTTCCAGGTGGTGGACGACGAGATCCCCTTCGTACGCCACAGCTGCACACCACGTGCGTCGCACGAGGCCGACCAGGTGTTCCGCACCACGAACTCCGCGGACAGCACGGACTTTCCCGCGAACCTCGATGTCGGCACCTGGTAGAAGAGCCGCTTGGTGTCCTCGGGCTTGCAGTAGTACCAACCGCAGTACCCCATGCCGCCGTCGGAGTCCCCGTTGAACTTCCACTGCGGCGAGGAGGCCCAGTACTTCGACGCCATCGTCCACGCCGTCGCCTTCGGCGAATACCACTGCGGATCGATGAACACCGGATAGACGGTGTCCTTCCCCTTCAGCACACCGGCGTCGGGCCTGAGCACCATCTCGTTCTGAGTGCTGGGGACTTCGACCCCGACAGGGGCCAGCTTGCCCGACTCGCCCGCCCCGGGCTCCTCGTCCTGGGCCCCGGCAACACCACGGGCCGAGGCCTTCAGCGGCTCCCGGTCAGCCGGCCGAGCCTTCGGGGCACGCTTGTCCGTGCGTTCCGATGCGGCAGATCCTGGACTGGAGTCCCACATCACCGGCTGCGGCGCCTCGAACACGGTCCCGCCGGCGCCCTTGTCCTTCGCTTCGACACCACCGGAATCGGTCTTGCGGACATCGAGTTCTTCGGCATCGAGCTTCAGCCGTAACTCCGCCAGCGCCTTACTGGAGGCCGCCTCTGCCGACTTCACCACCAACAGCTGTGTGAAGCCGTCCTCCTGCGCTCCCATCCGCAGATCCACACCCGGCAACACATCCCGGTACGTGGCGGTGTCCCCCTGGAGCAGAGGAGCCGGCAACGCGGTGGGCCAGGACAGCGCCAGCTTGCGCCCGGCCTTCGTCATCCGGACCAAGGGCTTGTCGCCGCCACCGGAGAACGTCAGATCAACCGTCGTTGCCTTCGGGGCCACCAGCCCGCCATCGGTGGCGGCCAGGGCAGTGTCGATCGGCATCCACTTACCGTCGACGCGCGTCCGTACCGGCCGTAAGTGCTCTCTGGCCTCCAGCTTCCCGTCAGGAGTGGCGAAGACCTCACTGCTCTCCCCCCGCATCGAGGCGATCTCCACAGCCTCACCGTCCCGCTCGGCGAGAGCCCGCGCCTGCTCTTCGTCAGCGGCCGTCTTCTTGGCGTGCTTGACGGCCGCCTGACGGGGCGGCTCCTGTGCGACAGCGGACTGCACACCGTGCGACGGAAACACCCCCAGCGCCACCGCCGCAGCCAACACCACGCCGGGCACCCGAGCCCGCCGCCAACTCCCCCGAGGCATGCCTGACTCCCCCCACAGGGCCTCCTCAGACCCCATGATTATTTTGTGAACGATTCTGGATGAAATCGTGAAGATTACGCTACGCATCGATTCGCACACCCGTCCAGGATGCAGCGAAGGTACATAGAGGCGAATATGCCGCAAATACATCACCAGCATCACGTGATGTGCGCCACAGTGATCACTGGTCCGTCAGTGTGCGCACGATGCGGTCCTTGCGCTGGAGGACCGTCGAGTAGTCCAGCCGCACATCGTCGGCCAGGACACCGAACTCTCCGGCGCCGCGTACGGTCTCCAGGACCTCGGCGGAGCGCAGCATCGCCTTGGTCGGAATGCAGCCCCAGTTCAGGCACACACCGCCGGGGCGCTCCTTGTCCACCAGGGCGACTTTCTTGCCCAGTTGTGCGGCCCGGATGGCGGCGACGTAGCCGCCGGGGCCGCCACCGATGACGAGAACGTCGAAGTGCTGGTTCATGGTGTGCTCTTTCCGGTCTTCTCAAGGGAGTGGGGAGGAGGCAGGGCCGGGGAGCCCTGCTGGGGGCGCCCCCGACCGTTCGCCCTGTCACCGAAAGGACGGGCGGGCACGGCGTGGGTGTGGTGAAGCGCCGCGCCGGGTGCCGGTTCAGCGGAGGACGACGGTGCGGTCGCCGTTGAGCATCACGCGGTGCTCGGTGTGCCATGCGACCGCGCGGGCCAGCACCTGGGCCTCGACCTCCCGGCCGACGGTGGACAGGTGGTCCGGGTCGTGTGCGTGGTCGACGCGGATGACGTCCTGTTCGATGATCGGGCCCTCGTCGAGGTCCGGGGTGACGTAGTGCGCCGTGGCGCCGACCAGCTTCACGCCGCGCGCGTGGGCCTGGTGGTAGGGCTTGGCGCCCTTGAAGCCCGGCAGGAAGGAGTGGTGGATGTTGATGGCCCGGCCGTCGAGGTGTTTGCACAGGTCGCCGGAGAGGATCTGCATGTAGCGGGCCAGCACCACCAGGTCGACGTCCAGTTCGTCGGTCAGCTCCGTCAGCCGCGCCTCGGCGTCGTCCTTGGTCCGCGGTGTCACCGGGATGTGGTGGAAGGGGATGCCGTGGTACGCGGCGAGCGGTTCCATGTCGCGGTGGTTGGAGACGATCGCCGGGACGTCGATGTTCAGGGTGCCCGTGCCCGCGCGGAAGAGCAGGTCGTTCAGGCAGTGGCCGTACTGCGACACCATGATCAGCGTGCGGGTGGGAGTCGACGCGTGGTGCAGTTGCCAGCTGATGCCCCACGCCTCCGCCACCGGCCCGAACCCCGAACGCAGCTGTTCCAGCGTGGTGTTCGGATCGGAGACGTCGAAGTGCACGCGCATGAAGAAGCGGTCCTGCCGCCGGTCGTCGAACTGCCGGCTTTCGAGGATGTTGCCGGAGTGCCGGACGAGGAAGCCGCTGACGGCGTGGACGAGACCCGCCCGGCCGGGGCAGGAGAGAGTGAGGACGAAGTCGTGGTCGGGTTGCGGACGAGCGGGCTTGGGAGTCCGGGCCTCCGGGTACGACGACGTACCTCCGGAGGGGACCACCGTCATGGACACGAGTGGCTCCTCATTTCTCGCGTGCCTGCTGGTAGAGCCGGCCGGCGCGGTAGGAGGACCGGACCAGCGGCCCGGACAGCACTCCCGCGAAACCGATCTCCTCGGCCTCTTCCCGGAGTTCGACGAACTCCTCGGGGCGGACCCACCGGTCCACCGGGTGGTGCCGTGCCGAGGGGCGCAGGTACTGGGTGATGGTGATCAGGTCGCAGCCGGCGGCGTGCAGGTCGGACAGGGCGTTGGAGATCTCGGCGCGGGTCTCCCCCAGGCCCAGGATCAGGTTCGACTTGGTGACCAGGCCGAACTCCCGCGCGGCGGTGAGCACGGCGAGCGACCGGTCGTAGCGGAACGCGGGCCGGATCCGTTTGAAGATCCGTGGCACCGTCTCCACGTTGTGGGCCAGGACTTCCGGGCGGGACTCGAATACCTGGGTCAGCAGCGCGGCGTCACCGCCGAAGTCCGGGATGAGGTTCTCCACCCCGGTGCCCGGGTTCAGCGCGTGGATCTGCCGGACCGTCTCCGCGTACAGCCATGCGCCGCCGTCGGGCAGGTCGTCGCGGGCCACCCCGGTGATCGTGGCGTACCGCAGCTTCATCGAGGCGACCGACTCCGCCACCCGGCGCGGTTCCCCGCGGTCCAGCGCCTGTGGCCTGCCGGTGTCGATCTGGCAGAAGTCGCAGCGCCGGGTGCACTGGTCACCGCCGATGAGGAAGGTGGCCTCGCGGTCCTCCCAGCACTCGAAGATGTTCGGACAGCCGGCCTCCTGGCACACGGTGTGCAGCCCTTCGGCCTGCACCTGTGCGCGCAGCGCGGTGTACTGCGGCCCCATGCGCACCCGGGTTCTCATCCACTCGGGCTTGCGCTCGACCGGGGTCCGGCTGTTGCGCACCTCCAGCCGCAGCAGCTTGCGGCCGTCCGGCGAGGCGGTGGGGGTGAGGGCGTCGCTCATGTCACAGCTCCGGGTACAGCGGGTGGGCGTCGGCGAGCTCTGCCACCCGGGCCCGCAGCTCGGCGGCGAGGCCCGGGGTGTACGCCGGCTTGAGGGCCTCGGCGATGATGTCGGCGACCTCGGCGAACGCGGCCTCCTCGAAGCCGCGGGCTGCCAGTGCCGGTGTACCGATCCGCAGCCCCGAGGTCACCATCGGCGGGCGGGGGTCGTTCGGTACGGCGTTGCGGTTGACCGTGATGCCGATGTCGTGCAGGCGGTCCTCCGCCTGCTGCCCGTCGAGTTCCGAGTCCCGCAGGTCGACCAGGACCAGGTGGACGTCGGTGCCACCGGACAGCACGGACACACCCGCGTCCGCGACATCGGGAGCGCTCAGTCGTTCGGCGAGGATCCGGGCGCCCGCGAGGGTCCGCTCCTGACGCCGGCGGAAGGCCGGTTCGGCCGCCATCCTGAACGCGACCGCCTTCGCCGCGATCACATGCTCCAGCGGCCCGCCCTGCTGGCCGGGGAAGACCGCGCTGTTGACCTTCTTCGCCACGTCCTGACGGTTGGTCAGCAGCACTCCGCCGCGCGGCCCGCCGAGGGTCTTGTGGGTGGTCGTGGTGACCACGTCGGCGTACGGCACCGGGTTGGGGTGCAGGCCCGCGGCGACCAGACCGGCGAAGTGCGCCATGTCGACCATCAGGTACGCGCCCACCCGGTCCGCGATCCGCCGGAAGGCGGCGAAGTCCATCTGCCGGGGGTAGGCCGACCAGCCCGCGATGATGAGCTGCGGCCGGTGCTCCGTGGCCAGCCGCTCGACCTCGGCCAGGTCGACGCGGTTGTCCTCCGCGGAGACGTGGTAGGCGACGGTCCTGTAGAGCTTGCCGGAGAAGTTGATGCGCATGCCGTGGGTGAGGTGCCCGCCGTGCGCGAGGTCCAGGCCCAGGATGGTGTCTCCCGGCTGGATCAGCGCCGTCATCGCGGCGGCGTTCGCCTGGGCACCGGAGTGCGGCTGCACATTGGCGAAGGACGCGCCGAACAACGCCGTGATCCGGGCGATGGCGAGCCGCTCGATGACGTCGACGTGCTCGCATCCCCCGTAGTAGCGGCGGCCCGGGTAGCCCTCGGCGTACTTGTTGGTCAGGACCGAGCCCTGCGCCTCCATGACCGAGACCGGTGCGAAGTTCTCGCTGGCGATCATCTCCAGCGTGCTCTGCTGGCGCCGCAGCTCGGCGCGGACGGCGGTGTGGACCTCCGGGTCCAGGTCGGCGAGCCGACGGTCGAGGATCGACATGTCACGCTCCTTCCATGAGTGCCGCGTAGGCGGTGGCGTCCAGCAGGTCCGGCGTACCGGTGATCCGCATCCGGAACAGCCAGCCGGCTCCGAACGGGCCGGAGTTGACCAGGCCGGGGTCGGCCACGGCGGCTTCGTTGATCTCGACGACCTCGCCGTCCGCGGGAGCGAACAGGTCGCTGACGGACTTGGTCGACTCGATCTCGCCGCACGCCTCGCCGGCCGTGATCGTCGCGCCGACGGCGGGCAGGTCGAGGTGGACGACGTCGCCGAGCGCGTCGGAGGCGTGGGCGGTGACGCCGACGGTCGACACGTCGCCCTCGCTCGCGATCCACTCGTGGTCGCGGGTGTACATCAGGTCGGGTGGCAGGCTCATGGTCTGTTCTCCTGTGGTGGTGATCAGGCTGTGTGGTGGTGACCAGCTGTGTGGTGATCAGGCCGTGTGGTGACCAGGGCCGTGTGGTGACCAGGGCCGTGTGGTGATCAGGCCGGGCGGCGGTGGAAGGGCAGCTCGACGACGCGGGCGTGCTCGTGGCCGCCCCTGATGTCGACCAGCACCTCGGTGCCGGGAGCGCTGCGGTCGGTCTGCACGTAGGCCAGGGCCACGGGGTGCCCGAGGGTGGGCGACAGTGCGCCCGAGGTGACCTCGCCGATGTGCTCACCGGTGTCCGGGGCGAGGACGGCGCAGCCGGTGCGCGGAGCGCGTCGGCCGGTCGAGGCCAGCCCGACCAGCACGCGGGTCGGGCCCTGCTCGCGACGGGCGGCCAGAGCGGCCTCGCCGACGAACCCGCCGGGCTTCCCGAACGTCACGAGACCGCCCAGTCCCGCTTCGAACGGCGTGGCACGGGCGGTGAGTTCCCGCCCGCACGACGGTGTCCCGGCCTCCAGACGCAGCGTGTAACGGCTGGCCAGGCCGCAGGGGAGGAGTCCGTGCCCTGTGCCCGCCGCGCTGAGGGCACGCCAGAGGGCCTCGGCGTCCGCGGGGCGGCAACGGATCTCGAAGCCGTCCTCGCCGGTGCCGCCAGTGCCGCCAGTGCTGCCGGTGCGGGCGAGCAGCACCTCACGGTCGGCCAGGCGTGCCGGGGTGATGGCGTTGCACTCCAGCGACACCACGTCCCTGTCGGCCACTTCGCCGACGATCGCCGGGGACGCCGGGCCCTGGACCGCGATCAGGACCCGGTCTCCGGACGCGTCCCGGACCGTGACGGCGTAGCCGTCGACCCGGTCGCGCAGTTGGGAGAGCACGACCATCGCGTTTCCGGCGTTGGCAACGATGAGATAGCGCGTCTCGGCCGGGCGGTGGACGACGAGGCCGTCGAGGACTCCACCGGTCTCGTGGAGCAGCAGGGAGTGGTCAGCGCGGCCGACGGCGATCCTCGACGGCTGCCCGGTCAGGGCGTGGTCGAGGGCTCGCCCCGCCTCGGGGCCGGACACCTCGACCTCTCCCAGCTGGGTGAGGTCGAAGAGGCCGGCGGTGGTCCGTACGGCGAGGTGCTCGGCGCGCTCGGAGGTGTAGCGCAGGGGCATGGACCAGCCGGCGCAGTCGGTGAATGTCGCACCGAGTTCCGCGTGGAGGGCGTGCAGGGGTGTCTTCTTCGACATGGTGGTTCCTCTTCGGACCGTGACCGGCCGGGACGGGACGGGACCGTGACCGGTCGGGACGAGATTCGGACCGTGACCGGCCGGTTCAGGACTCGGGCGGTGACCGTCAGGACGCGAACGCTTCGGGAGGCGGGCAGGAGCAGACCAGGTTGCGGTCGCCGTGCGCCTGGTCGACCCGGCCGACCGGCGGCCAGTACTTGTCGGACGTGACGCCCGCCGGGAAGGCGGCCCGCTCGCGCGAGTAGGCGCGGGTCCACTCGCCGGCGATCGCGGCGGCGGTGTGCGGCGCCTGCCGCAGCGGGCTGTCCTCCAGGGACCAGACCCCCTGGTCCACCAGGTCGATCTCCGCGCGGATGGCGATCATCGCCTCGCAGAAGCGGTCCAGTTCGGCGAGGGTTTCGCTCTCCGTCGGCTCGACCATCAGCGTGCCGGGGACCGGGAAGCTCATCGTCGGCGCGTGGAAGCCGTGGTCGATGAGCCGCTTGGCGATGTCGTCGACCGTGACCCCCGTGGCGGCGGTGAGGGGGCGCACATCGAGGATGCACTCGTGCGCGACGAGGCCCGACTCCCCGGCGTAGAGCACGGGGAAGTGCGGCGCGAGGCGGCGGGCCACGTAGTTGGCGCTCAGCACGGCCGTCCGGGTGGCCTCGGTCAGCCCCTCCGCGCCCATCATCCGGATGTAGGCCCACGGGATCGGCAGGATGCCGGCGCTGCCGAACGGTGCGGCGCTCACCGCCCCGATCCCGTCGCGGCGCCCGGTGTCGGGGTGCAGCGGGTGGGTGGGCAGGTGCGGCGCGAGGTGTGCGGCCACCGCGACCGGGCCGACCCCCGGCCCGCCGCCACCGTGCGGGATGCAGAACGTCTTGTGCAGATTGAGGTGGGACACATCGCCACCGAAATCGCCGGGCCTGGCGACGCCGAGCAGCGCGTTGAGGTTGGCGCCGTCGACGTAGACCTGTCCGCCGTGCGCGTGCACCAGTTCGCAGAGCCGGGTGATGCCGTCCTCGTAGACGCCGTGCGTGGAGGGGTAAGTGACCATGATGGCGGCCAGGTCGTCGGAGTGCTGCGCGCACTTCGCCGCGAGGTCGTCGAGATCGACCGTGCCGTCGGGCCGCGACGCCACCACGACGACGCGCATCCCGGCCATGGCGGCTGAAGCGGCGTTGGTGCCGTGTGCGCTGGCCGGGATCAGGCACACATCGCGCCCGGCCCGGCCGTTGGCCTCGTGGTAGCGGCGGATCGCCAGCAGGCCGGCGAGCTCGCCCTGCGAGCCGGCGTTGGGCTGGACGGAGACCTTGGCGTACCCGGTGACCTCGGCCAGCCAGGTCTCCAGCTGTTCGACCAGGGCCAGGTACCCGGCGGCGTCGGTGAGGGGTGCGAAGGGGTGCAGGTCGGCGAAGCCCGGCCAACTGATGGGCTCCATCTCCGTGGTCGCGTTGAGCTTCATCGTGCAGGACCCGAGCGGGATCATCCCGCGGTCCAGCGCGACGTCACGGTCGGAGAGCTTCCGCAGATAGCGCAGCATCGCGGTCTCCGAGCGGTGCCGGTGGAAGACCGGGTGGGTGAGGAAGGGGGATGTGCGCCGCAGGTCCTCCGGAAGCGCCGTCGGAGCGTCGGCCACCGGCCCGTCCGCCTCGTCCCCCACCGCGCCGAAGGCGGCGAGTACGTGCCGGACATGGTCGCGCGAGGTGACCTCGGAGCAGGAGACGCCGACGTGGTCGCCGTCCACCAGCCGCAGGAGCAGCCCCTGGTCGTGCGCCGCCGCGACGATCTCCTCGGCGCGGCCGGGGACCCGCACGAGCAGGGTGTCGAAGAACTCCCGGTGCACCACCGTGATCCGGCTGTCCCGCAGACCCGCGGCGATGCGCGTGGCGTGCCGGTGCGTCCGTCGGGCGATCGCGGTCAGGCCGTCGGGGCCGTGGTACACGGCGTACATCGAGGCGACCACGGCGAGCAGGACCTGCGCCGTGCAGATGTTGGAGGTCGCCCTGTCGCGGCGGATGTGCTGCTCACGGGTCTGCAGCGCCAAGCGGTACGCCGGCCGGCCGGCGCTGTCCACCGAGACGCCCACGAGCCGGCCGGGCAGGTGGCGTTCGAGCCCTTCGCGGACCGCGATGTAGCCAGCGTGCGGCCCGCCGTAGAACAGCGGGACACCGAACCGCTGGGACGAGCCCACGACGATGTCGGCGCCGTACTCACCCGGCGGCACGAGCAGCGTGAGCGCCAGCAGGTCGGCGGCCACCGTGACCAGCGCCCCGCGCTCCCGCGCCGCGGCGGTCACCCGGCGCAGGTCGCGGACGGCTCCCGAGCAGCCGGGGTAGGACAGCACCACTCCGAAGAAGTCGTCCTCCGGCAGCGGTTCGGTGACGTCGATCCCGACGACCTCGACGCCGACCGCGGCGGCACGCGTGCGCAGGACGTCGAGGGTCTGCGGCAGGGTGTCGCGGTCGACCAGGACGCGCGGGCGGCCCTTGCCGGCGACGCGGCGCATGACCGTGACGGCCTCGGCGACCGCCGTGCCCTCGTCGAGCAGCGACGCGTTGGCGGTCGGCAGTCCGGTGAGGTCTCCGACCACGGTCTGGAAGTTGATCAGTGCTTCGAGCCGGCCCTGGCTGATCTCCGGCTGGTAGGGCGTGTAGGCGGTGTACCACGACGGGTCCTCCAGCACGTTGCGCCGGATCACCGCGGGTGTGGTGGTCGCGTGGTACCCCAGTCCGTTCATCGGGACGGCCACGGTGTTCCGGCCCGCGAGCTCCTGCAGTTCGGAGCGGGCCTCGTCCTCGGTGGCGGCTGGGGGCAGGTTCAGGTCGGTCGTGCTCCGGATGCCGCTCGGGACAGCGGCGTCGATGAGGGCGGCGAGCGTCGGGTAGCCGACTTCGGCCAGCATCTTGGTGCGGTCGGCGTCGTCGACACCGATGTGACGGGTGACGAACGCACCCGACGCGGAGGGCTCGGGAAAGGTCATGGTGGGAGGCTCCCTGTGGGGGCACCGCGATCGCGGTGCCGTGGACGGGCGGCCTCCCCGCTCTGTCATCGGTACCTGAGAGCTTCACCACCGGGTCCGGCGGTTTGCACCGTGGGCGCAGGACATGGCGTCCTGTCTTTCCAGAGTCGCCTCGCCGAAGCGGTAGTTGGGCCTGAGAGATTCTGGGGAGAGTTGCTCCTTCGGCGCCCCGCCAGGGTGGGCGAGGGCTCTCCCGCTTCGGTTCGAACAGCGCGATGTGGAGTTGTGCGCCCGGCGGTGAGGCCGGGAGGATGGCGGCGTCGGGGCGGTCAGCGCCCTGACGGCCCTGGTGACGGCCGGGTCACACCGGCCGTCGGACGGGCCCCACGGACAAGCTGGACCGGGCCGACGACGGCGTGCACGGTCAGGGGCGGGACCGGGCCGGACGCCACGGCCGCGGCAGTGACGCAGGTGATCCGGGTGTGGTCGTCGGCCGGAGCGGCGACAGGGATACGGCAGCCATGGAGACGTCCTCGGGTCGAGCACGGGCAGGAGCCCGTGCGGCGAGTGAGCCTCCCCCTCTGTCATGGGCCTGAGAGCTTCGCCGCGGGGATGTCCGCGGCTTGCACCGTGGGCGAGGCGCGTGAACGCCTGCTTTCCAGAGTCCGCCTCCGCCACGCGGTATCGAGGCCTGAGAGTTTCCGGGGAGGATTTGCTCCTTCGGCGCCACGTCATCGGATGACGTGAGCTCTCCCGCGCAGAATCGTCAGCGGTGTATGTGGTTGTCGGGTCTTTCCGGAGGCAACGTACGGGCACCGGAACACCGCCGTCAAGAGTCTGCTCGGTGGACGCGGCCGGTCACGGGACCGGCTCAGGATGTGCGCCCTGAGCTGCACAAACGCTGCTCGGCACGGGCGAGCGCCGGGCTACTCGGAAGTAGTGTCCAGCGTTCGGCCGGACCCTTGACCGGTCGCCGACGGGGACCTAGCCTCACCGCACATCGCCGTTCACCCCGGAGCGGGAGAGCACTGGATCAGCCAGATCCGGTCGCCGAAGGAGCAACACCTCCCCGGAATCTCTCAGGCATCCCTACCGCCCGGTCAGGCAACTCTGGAAAGCAGGCGCCGACGCGCCTCGCCGACGGTGCAAGCCGCGCTCAGCGCGGCGAAGCTCTCAGGCTCATGACAGAGGGGGAGGCTCACTCGGCCGCACGGGCCCCTGCCCGTGCTCGACTTTCGAGGAGCCCCTGATGGCTCTCCCGCCGCCTCTCCCCTGACCACCGCCCACCTGCCGGTTTCCGGGCTGATCGTCGGCCTGCTCCGTGGGCCGGTTCAGCCTCTGCGGGCCCGTTCCGCATCTGTGGCCCGTTCAGCGCACCGACACCGTTCCGGTCGGCTGCCGCAGGTCCGCGCGCAGCCCCACCCTGCCCGCTCGCCCCACCCTGTGGGCGCGTGGCCATGCTCCGAGACACCCCCTGCCCCGTGCCCGTACGGGGTGTGAGTTCCGCGAGGTTTGCCCATGCCTGACAGCAGTGACACCGGCTCGACCACCGGGCCGGCCCGGCCGGCAGCCGGACCGACGCCCTCGCCCGAGGGCGAACAGCACCTCTCCCGCCAACTGTCCAACCGGCACATCCAGCTCATCGCCATCGGCGGTGCGATCGGAACCGGCCTGTTCATGGGGTCGGGCAAGACGATCTCGCTGGCCGGCCCCTCGGTGATCTTCGTCTACATGATCATCGGCGTGATGCTCTTCTTCGTGATGCGGGCGATGGGCGAGCTGCTGCTCTCCAACCTGCGCTACAAGTCCTTCGCCGACTTCGCGGCCGACCTGCTGGGGCCGTGGGCGGGCTTCTTCACCGGCTGGACGTACTGGTTCTGCTGGATCGTCACCGGCATCGCCGACGTCATCGCCATCTCCGGGTATGTGTCCTACTGGTGGCACGACCTGGCGCTGTGGATACCGGCCCTGGCCGCCGTCATCCTGCTGATCGCCCTGAACCTTCCCACCGTGAAGGCGTTCGGCGAGACCGAGTTCTGGTTCGCGCTGATCAAGATCGTCGCGATCCTGGCGCTGATCGTCGTCGGGCTGGTCATGGTGTTCGGTCACTTCCAGGCTCCCGGCGGTGCCGCGGCAAGCTTCTCCAACCTCTGGAACGACGGCGGGTTCTTCCCCACCGGTCCCATGGGGTTCGTCGCGGGATTCCAGATCGCGACGTTCGCCTTCGTCGGCATCGAGCTGGTCGGCACCACCGCGGCCGAGGCGGAGAACCCGGAACGGAACCTGCCCAAGGCGATCAACTCGATTCCGGTGCGCGTGATGCTGTTCTACGTCGTCGCGCTGATCGTGATCATCTCGGTCACGCCCTGGCGCGAGATCAGCGCGGACCGCAGTCCGTTCGTCGTGATGTTCACCCTCGCCGGGCTGGGGATCGCCGCGTCGGTCATCAACTTCGTGGTGCTGACCTCGGCCGCGTCGTCCGCGAACTCGGGCATCTACTCCACCTCGCGGATGGTGTACGGGCTGGCCCGGGAGGGCGACGCCCCGGCGCGCTTCGGCCGGCTCACCGCCAGGAAGGTACCGGCCAACGCCCTGTTCCTCTCCGGAGTGTTCCTGCTCGCCGGTGTGGTCATGGTCGCCATGGACGACTCGATCATCGAGGCGTTCACCCTGGTGACCACCGTGTCCGCCGTGCTGTTCATCTTCGTCTGGTCGATCATCCTGATCAGCTACCTCGTGTACCGCAGGCGCCGTCCGCACCTGCACGAGGCGTCGGCGTTCAGGATGCCCGGCGGCATCGCCATGTGCTACGTCGTGCTCGCGTTCTTCGTGTTCCTCATCTGGGCGCTGACCCAGGAAGCCGACACGCTGCGGGCCCTGCTGGTGACACCGGTCTGGTTCGTCGTCCTCGGCATCGCGTGGGCGGGGATCCGCCGCCGCCCGGACCATGCGGCCCGTGCGGCGGCCTTCCGCTCCGAACTCCACGGTGCGCGGGAGGAGTGATACGGCCACCGGATCCGTCGACCGGCACCGACCGCGAGCGCTGCTCCCAGCAGAGGGGAACGGCGCTCGCGGTCGGTGCCGGTCGGAACGGCCCGCTCTCGGTGTGGTTGCCACTGCACGGCCCGCGCCGCCCGGCGGAGCCGGTGGCTCCGCCGGGCGGCGCGACGGTCACTGCGCGGTCGGCTCGGCGCAGATCCGCTGGAGTTCCCCGGCGGCCCACCGCACGGACTTGTCGTCGTCCTCCAGCAGCGGCAGCAGGACGGGCAGCGCCTCCTGAACCGCCTCGCGCTGCGCCCGGCCCCGGTCGCCCCGGGCGTCCGGGAGGTCGGCGATATCGGGCTCGTCAAGGACTCCCCGGTGTGATGCTTCCGACTCGGCGTCCGGGACACCTCCGCGACAACCCCGGTAACCGCCCGAGCCGTTGGGAGGCTTGGCCGCACCGCCCCGGAACGGTCTGCGGGGCACCCCGCGCAGGAGTCAGCAGCTGTGCGGGAACGGTGAGCCGGCAGGTTTCCTCCTATGCCCTTGCGGGCAGCGGTCGGGAATGATCAGCGATCGATGGTGCATGAAACTTCATCCGGAAGATCCCGCTACGGAAATGAAGGGTTGTCCAGCGTGTGATCATTGAGTACGGTCCTTGTGCGGGATTGCCATTGCGTAGCGAGGGGCCTGATCCCGCCTCTTCGCGGACCCGGCAGGGACATCTCAATACAACTCCTGTCACGGCGACGGGAACCATCCACGCCCTCTATACGTCCTCCCCTATGTCGGCTCCTGTCGCAACAGAAACGTCGCATGTTCCCGCTCGGGAACCGGAACGGGTAACTCCCGTGCGGGGTGCATGATGCGCCTGTTCACGGCTTCCAGGTATCGGTGGTGCAGCAGACGCGTAGAAGAAACTCTGTCCTGTGGTTCGAAGCGGGCGCGGTGAATGCCGTGGTCCCGTGTCGTCAGTGGAATCCGGGGGGTCCATGTCACACGTGCAACCTGCCACTCCTGACCTGCTGTCCGAAGAGTTCCAACGCTCCCCCTATCCGACTTTCGAATCCCTTCGCAGGAACTTCCCGCTCCTTTACGACGACCGGCTGGACGCCTGGATCATCAGCAGGTACGAGGATGTGACGCGTGCCTTCCGCGAAGCCGACGTCTTCTCCAGCCGGAGCTGGGACGATCAGTTACGGCCCCTCGTGCACCGCAGCCTCATGGCCATGGACGGAGAGGAACACGCACGCCACCGCCGGCTCATTTCACCGGCATTCCACCGGAAGCGGCTGACCGAGCGCATCTCGTCCTCTGTCGAGACATCCGCACGACAACTCGTTCAGGCCTTCGCAGCCGACGGTTCGGTCGACTTCGCGGAGCACTTCGCTCGACGCCTTCCCGTCAAGGTCATCATGCGGCTGATGGGGGTCTCCGAGGACCACGACGATTTCCGGCGGTGGTACCGCGCCATCGTGGACTACAGCGGCAACTTCGAACGGAACCCGGAGGTGTCACGCGCGGGCCTGGAGGCCGGTGCGGAGCTCGCGGAGTTCCTGGACGAGCAGATCCGGCGCCGCCGCGCCGACCCGGGCGACGACCTCATCTCGCTGCTGTGCACGAGCGAGGTCGACGGGGCCCGGATGGACGACGACATGATCAAGAGTTTCGGGCTCGTGCTCCTCGCGGCCGGCGGTGAGACCACCGAGAAGGCGCTGAACCTGACCGTCCGCCACCTGCTGCAGAACCGCCTCGGACAGGCGGTCTCCGCCGACGATTCGCTGATGGACAGAGCTCTTGCGGAGACCCTGAGACTCACTCCTCCCGTGCAGGTCATCACCCGCGAGACCCGCGCGGACGTCACCCTGTCCGGCGGCACCGTGCCGAAGGGAGCTCTGGTCTTCCTGCTCGTCGGGGCGGCGAACCGGGACCCGGCGCGATTCCGCTCGCCGGACACCTTCGACGTGTTCCGGGAAGACGCCGAGGCGGACCGGGCGTTCGCGGGCGCGGCCCAGCATCTGGCGTTCGGTTCCGGACGGCACTTCTGCATCGGCGCCTCCCTCGCCCACATGGAGATCACCACCGCTCTTCGGGTCCTGTTCCGGACGCTCCCCGAGCTGCGGCTCTCTCCCGGATTCGTCCCCCGGGACGTGGGCTTCGTCACGCGCGGCCCGCAGCAGGTCCTGATCGATTTCTCCCCTGTGCCCGCCGCGACCACGCGCTGAGACACCCCTGGCGTCGAGGCCCCCCGAGGGGGCGTCCACCGCACGAGGCCTTGCTCCCTCACCTGGGATCCGGTCCGTCACCCGACAGGAGTAGCCCCCGCCATGACCGAAGCCATGCCTTCACCAGCACCACTCTTCGAACTGTCAACGGGATACTGGGCGTTCAAAACGCTGGCAACCGCCTACGAACTGCACCTGTTCGCCCGGCTGTCCGGTACGCCTGGGATGACCTTTCAGGAGTTCGCCGAGTACTGCGACATCGATGAACGCCCGGCGCGCATGTTATTGACCGGCTGTGCGTCGCTCGGCCTCCTGGAGAAGACGGGGAATCTGTACCACAACAGTCCCCTGGCCGAGGCCTATCTGGTTCCCGGAAAGCCGCATCACTTCGGTGGGCTCATCACGATGCTCGACCGTCGCCTCTATGCGGCCTGGGGGCGGCTCACGGAGGCGGTGCGCGCCAATCGGCCCGTCACCTGGGACACCGACCACGACACATCCCTGTTCCAGAGCCGGAATCCTGACGTGGTCGACACGTTCTGGGAGTCCATGCACACCCTGTCCTCCTTCACCGGGGAGGCGCTGTCAGCTGCTGTCGACCTCAGCGGAAGCAGGAGCCTGCTCGATGTGGGCGGGGGGTCGGGCGCACTGGCCATCACGCTGTGCCGGGCCTTCCCCGACCTGCAGGCGAGCGTTTACGACTTGCCGTTCGTCACCGGCATCGCCCAGCACAAGGTCGAGGCTGCGGGCTTGACCGGGAGGATTTCCACCGTCGGCGGAGATTTCTTCCAGGACCCAGCCCTTCCCGAAGGTCATGACGTGCACACCTTCAGCAATGTCCTGCACGACTGGCGCGAGGACGACGCCAAGCTGCTGTTGCAGAAGTCCTTCGACGCCCTCGCGCCGGGCGGCCTCCTGGTCATCGCCGGATACTTCGTCAACGAGGAGCAGACAGGTCCTCCCCTGGCAGCGCTGATGGGGCTTGCCCAGCTCATCGAGACCGAGGGCCGCGCCTATACGGCCTCCGAATATTCCCGCTGGGCCGCTGAGGCCGGTTTCGTCGGGCCGCACACGGTTCCGGTGCAATCGGTCGGCGCAAACGCTGTGCTGACCGCGCGCAAACCGTAGGCCGGACACGATGGCACATGGCTGCCGCGATTCCCTCCCCCTTTTCCAGCGAAAGGCTGCAGGTCACGTGAGTACGGAACAACACCCCAACCGTGACGCGGGCACGGAGCTGACCACCGATGTCGTCGTCCTCGGCGGCGGCCTCGCCGGGCTCACCTGCGCGCTCCAGATCCTCCGGGAGCGCCCCCGCACCGGAGTCGTCATCGTCGAGCGTGCGACCTTCCCTCTCCCCGAGGCCGCGCACAAGGTGGGGGAATCGACCGTGGAGGCATCGGCCCACTATTTCGAGACCGTCCTGGGGCTCAAGGACCATCTCAAGTCCGCTCAGCTCCGCAAGGAGGGCCTGCGGTTCTTCGGCCCCCACGCGGGCAACGAGGACATCGTGCCCCGTCTCGAGGTCGGGATCTCCCGCTCGCTTCCCACGTGGACCTACCAGATCGACCGCGGGCGCTTCGAGAACGAACTCGCGGACCGCGTGCGCGCCGCGGGAGCCACGCTGCTCGAGGGCACGCGGATCGAGGACGTCGAGCTCGGCCGCGACGGTCATCGCGTCCTCCTGCAGGACTCCCGGCACCGGAGCGTTGTCGGCCGATGGGTCGTCGACGCCACCGGCCGACGTGGTCTCCTCAAGCAGAAGCTGGGGCTGCGGGAGACCGTCGACCACGACGTCAACGCCGTGTGGTTCCGCGTCGCCAAGAGGATCGACCTCGAGCAGTTCGACGGCGCGGTCGCGGCACCGACGGATCCTGAGGCCAGGAAGTCGTGGCTGGCCCGGGTCGAGGGCAACCGCTGGCAGAGCACCAACCACCTCATGGGCCCGGGCTACTGGACGTGGCTGATACCCCTCGCCTCCGGTTCCACGAGCGTGGGCATCGTGGCGGACGAGCGATTCGTGCCCTTTCAGACCATCAACAGGTTCGAACGGGCCCTGGCCTGGCTGCACGAGAACGAGCCGGAGGTGGCACGGGACGTGGCGGAGTCACAGGACCTGCTCCAGGACTTCCACGTGCTGCGGCACTTCGCTCACGGTGCGCAGCAGGTCTTCTCCGCCGAGCGCTGGTGTCTGGCCGGCGAGGCCGGCGTCTTCCTCGACCCCCTCTACTCGCCGGGCGGCGACTACATCGGCCTGGGCAACTCGTACATCACCGATCTGGTGGTGCGGGAGCTGGACGGGGAGGACATCGGACAGCGGGCCGAGAGCCATGACCGCGCCTATCTCGGCTCCTTCAAGGGAGCCTTGGCCACCTGGCAGCAGCAGTACGCCCTGATGGGCAACGCGCAGGTATGGGCGGCGAAAGTCGTCTGGGACACGTTGTCCTACTTCGGCGTGAACAGCCTGCTGTTCACCAGCGGAGCGATCCTCGATCCGGCCTTCATGGCATCGCTGGGGGCACCCTGGCAGCGGTACCAAGAGGTGGCCCAGCGCATGCAGCGGTTCTTCCGCGCATGGGCCGAGGTGGACGACGGGACCGTGGACGCCATGGCGTTCATCGACCTGAGCGCACCACTGTTCCACCGGCTCAATGTCGAGCTGCTCCTGCCCGACGACCCTTCGGATCTGCGGGAACGCTTTCACGAAAACTTCCGCACCCTGGAGCAGGTGACGGTGGAACTCATGCGGGGAGCGGCGCTGCGGCAGGGGCTCGAGCTTCGCCCGGAAGACATCGATCCGCTCTCCTTCGACCTCGGTTCAGCGCTGAGGACGGTTCCGCAGGACGTCCGGAACAGCAGGCGCTCGACGCGCCTGGTCGGAGTGGAACTCGCCGAGGAATGAGCGACGGCTCTCGTGCGGTGAGGCCCGGGCGCCGACTCGGCCCGCCTCATCGTGCGGGGTCTCGTCGCTGCACCAGTCATCGAGGATCTCGGTGACCGAACAAACGGGGGAGCACCACCGTGTCATGGCACAGCACAACAACGCGCATCTCCTATCACGATGCATTCGTCGACGAACTGTACGAGGACATCGGGCGGCTCATCAGCGGAGAATCCGCTGACGCACAGCAGGTGGAGTCCCGCCTTCGATTACTGGCGCGGACGAATTCCGCGGCAACCGCCGCCTACTGGAGTTCCCACCAGGAGGGGCTGGGGGTTCCGGACACCGCGTACAAGGCGAACCCGCCGTACCTCTTCCCCGACGAGGAGCCGGTGCGGATCTTTCGGACCAGCAACACCACGGGCACCGGAACAGGCCGGGTCGCGTACAGCCGGCGCGGCATGGAACTCATGGACATGTCCATCCTGGCGAACGCCGGGCGTCACATCATGCGGGGTCTGGACGAACCGGCCGTGATCCGACTGGTCCCGGCGGAGCAGGCGGCCCCCGGCATGATCATGGCCCACGGCATGGAACTGATCGCCCGCCGGTTCGGAGACCCGGAGCTCAGCGGCTGTGTGGTGGGGAGTCCCGGGGTGGACCGTCCCACCTTGCACGATCTCCTGGACCGCTCGGTGGCGGAGCAGCGGCCCGTCGTACTCATCGGTGCCACGTCGGTCTTCGTCAACCTCTGCCAGTCGATGCAGGAAGAACGGGGAAGGTCCTGGGTGCTGCCGTCCGGTTCACGTCTGGTGGACGCCGGCGGTCACAAGCGGAGCCGCCGGGTGACCGTTGACGAAATCCGGACGATGGCCGCCGAGGTGTTCGGCATCGACCCTGACGGCCACTCCAATCTGTTCGGTATGACGGAGCTGGCCAGTCAGCTCTACGACGGAGAGGACACGCCGGCCGGCCCCTCGGGCGAGCGGCCCAGGGCAGCCGAAGCGTTCGTGCGGGCACAGGTGCGCTCACCCGGCGACCTGTCGCTCCTCGAGAGCGGCGTCGGACTGCTGGAAGTGGTCGATCTGTGCGTGCTGGACCGCCCCTGCGCGGTACTCACCGGGGACTGGGGACTCGCGGGCCCGGGCGGGGCGGCCGTCATCGGCCGGGTGGCCCAGGGGCGTCCGCGCGGCTGCTCACTGGCGCTCGACGAGATCACCACGGAGCGGGGGACCCATGTCTGAGCAGCGCTGTGTCGCGTGGCTTCCGCGGTGGCTCGACGCCGGTGCCCTGGAGCGTGCCACCGTCGGCGACGACCTTCCCGGCCGGTACTACGGCCTGAGGCCCAAGGCCGGGGAGTGGCGGTCCCTGGGGGACGGGCTGCGCGCGGCGCACGAGTCCCTGCGGGCGCTGCCGGTCGCCCGGATCGTCGACGCCCTCGACGAGACGTGCTCCCGGTGGGCCGACCGCGCGTTCGGGCACCGGGTCCGGGCGCGAGAGGACATCGTCGCCGCCACCGGGTTCTCCCCCGAAGCCGTCGACCGGAGCCTCGACGTCGAACTCGGCAACTACCGTGCCGAGACGCTCCACAGCGTCCTGCGCCGCGAGCTGGGCGACCCCGGAGTCCTGGAGGGCTTCCGGGAGGACCCCGAGCTGGGCGGTCACACGCTCGCCCTGGGGCCCCGGGTGACCATGGCGGTGTGCAGCGGGAACGTCCCGGGGCTGCCGGCGCTGTCCATCGTGCGCGCGCTTCTCGTCAAGTCGGCGGTACTCCTCAAGGTGGCCGGCGGTGAGCCCTCGTTCGCCGTGCACTTCCTGCGCTCCCTCGCGGAGGTGAACCCCGTGCTGGCCGACGCCGTGGTCGTCACCTACTGGCCGAGTGACGACCGCACCGCCCTGCGGGACGCGACGGAACAGGCGGATGCCGTGATCGCCTACGGCAGCGACGAGGCGTGCGCGGCCGTCCGGGCCCAGGTGCAGCCGCACCAGCGCTACATCGAGCACGGGCACAAGGTCTCGGTGGGCGTCCTGACGCAGGCCTACCTCACCACCGTGGGACTGCGGGAAGTGGCCCGGCGGATCGCCGACGACGCATCCGCCTTCAACCAGCACGCCTGCATCGCTCCCCAGGCCTACCTGGTCGAACGCGGCGACTCCAGCCCGCGTGACGTCGCCGGAGCGATCGCGGACGCCATGGCCGAGTACGCGGCGGACTGCCCCCTGGGCTCCTTGCGGCCGGCGGACGCGGCGGCCTTGCAGATGCGCCGGGCGAGCATGGCCTGGACCGCGGCGAACACCCCGGAGGGCGGCTTCTGGCGTGCCCCCGGCCTCGACTGGACCGTCACCGTGGCCCCGGACCTGCTCTCGGTCCAGGGGTCGGGAAACCGCGTCGTCGGGGTGGTGCCGGTCGGCGGCACGGAGGACACCCTGCGCGCGCTGCGCCCGATCGCCTCCCGGCTGCAGAACGTCGGACTCGGTGCGACCGGCGACGCGTTCCGGACGCTGGCTTCGGCGCTCGGACGGCTGGGCGCCTGCCGGATCAGCGAACCCGGGCGGATGGCGAGTCCCAGCGTCGTCTGGAGGCACGACGGCATGCCCTGTCTGTCCCTGCTGCTGCGCTGGTGCGACATCGAGATGCACCAGGAAGCGCGGATATCTGCAACAGCCCCTCAGCAAAGGATGTTGTGACGAGAAATGATGGAAACAGCACGAGAGGCACAAGAGCTCCACCCCCACCTTCCGGCGTCGGTGGAGGTCATCGACTGCACCCTGCGCGACGGTGAACAGGCACCGGGCGTCTGGTTCACCACACAGGAAAAGCTGGATCTGGCCACGGCCTTATCGGATGCGGGCGTCTCGGCCCTCGACGCGGGATTCCCCGCTTCGTCCGGCAGCGAACTGGAAGCGATGCAGGCCATGCACGACCTGGGCCTGAGCGCGTCCATCGCGGCAACGGCCCGTCCCCTTCCCCAGGACGTCGCCGCTGCGGTGAAGGCGTACGCGGACGAGGTGTTCCTGTTCATGCCGACCAGCGACCTCCGGCTGAAGGAGACCCTGGGCATCACCCGCGACCAGGCCGCGGCCGTGTTCCGGTCGGGAGCGGAGGCCGCCGCCGCAGGCGGCCTGGGAGTCAACCTGGTCTTCGAGGACGCGACGCGCACCGACCCGCGGCAGTTGATCGACACGGCCGTCGAGCTCCGCCGGCACGTCCCGGTGCGCCGGCTGGTCCTGGCGGACACCACCGGGTGTGCCCACCCGGCCACCATGCAGCAGCTGATACACCGTGTCGACCACGCCCTGGACCACGAGATCACCCTCTGCACGCACAACCACAACGACTTCGGTCTGGCCACGGCGAACACCCTCGCGGCAGTCTCCGCGGGCGCGCGGGCGATCACCTGCACGGTCAACGGCCTGGGGGAACGCGCCGGGAACGCCGACCTCGCCGAGTGCGTGGCGGCCCTGACCCATCTGTACGGAGTCGAGCACGGCGTCGATCCGCTGGCCCTTCCCGCGCTGTCCGCCGACGTGGAGCGGGCGAGCGGCGTCGCCACCAGTCCGATCAAGCCGGTGACCGGGTTCAACGTCTTCCGGCACGAGTCGGGCGTACACGTCGACGGCATGCTCAAGGACAACCGCAGCTACGAGTTCCTGCCGGCCGCCTGGACGGGCCGGCGCAGCGAATACGTCCTCGGGAAGCACAGCGGCACGTCACTGGTACGCCACCTCTTCGCCTCCGCCGGCCTGCGGTGCGACGACGCACTGGTGGCCCGTGCGCTGGGCGAGGTCAGGGACGCGGTCGAGCGGCGGGACAAGGCCGCACACGGACAGGCTCACACCGACGTCCGGGCGACGTACCGCAGGCTGCTCTCGGGCTACGACCCGGCACGGCTGATCGAGCGATACCGCGATCAGCCGTCAACCGACAGGCAGGTGGAGCGATGAGCGGGCACGGCCGCACCATCAGCGACAAGATCATCGACGCGCACACCGTCGACCCCACCGACACCGGGCTGTACCGCGAAGTACGGGTCGACGCGCTGCTCGGCCACGATGCCACCATCGCGCTCCTGGTGGACGAGTTCAAGCGCCGCGGTCTGCAGATCTGGGACCGCGACCGAGTGATCTTCACCAACGACCACTTCTCCCCGCCGGCGACCATCGAGCGCGCGGACATCTCCAACAAGTTCCTGCGCTTCGCGCGGGAGGAGAACGTCACCCACCTCATGCTCGACCGGGGCATCTGCCACCAGTTGCTCGTGGAGAACCCACTGTGCACACCCGGCAGTCTGATCGTCGGAGCCGACAGCCACACCATCATGGCGGGCGGCATCGGTGCGTGCGCGACCGGTATGGGCTCCACCGACATCCTCTACACGCTGGCCACCGGCACGACCTGGATGCAGCGGCCCGCCACCGTACGCGTCCGGTTCCACGGCGCGCTCGGCCGGCACAGCAACGGCCGGGACATCATCCTGGAACTGCTCCGCCTGCTGGGGGAGAGCGGTGCGCAGTACCGTTCCCTGGAGTTCCACGACCTCGCGGACACTCCGCTCCGCCAGGACGACCGCTTCGCGATCTCCAACATGGCCGTGGAACTCGGTGCGAAGTTCGGCGTGTTCGTGCCCGACGAGGTGACGGCCGCCTACTGCACCGAGCGCGACGGTCACCGGCCCGAGCTCGTCGTACCGGATCCCGACGCGCGGTACGAGCGGACCGTGGACATCGATCTGTCCACGCTGGCCCCTCGGATTGCCAAGCCCTGGTCGCCGGGGAACGTGGTGCCGGTCCGGGACATCGAGACGAAACCCGTGTCCGTCGCCTTCCTGGGGTCCTGCTCCAGCGGCCGGCTCACCGACATCCGGGACGCGGCCGAGGAAGTCGAGGGCAGGACCGTGCACCCGAACGTCCGGTTCGTCGTCATACCCGCCTCGGTCCGGGTGTTCCAGCAGGCGCTGCAGGCCGGCTACGTCACGACGCTGACGAACGCGGGCGCCATCTTCAACCATGCGAGCTGCGGACCGTGCGGGGGGATCGACAAGGGCGTCCTGGGCGCCGACGACGTGTGCGTCTCCACGTCCAACCGCAACTTCCGTGGGCGGATGGGCCACTGGGAGAGCCGTACCTACCTGGCGAGTGCCCGCACCGTGGCGCGCGCGGCGCTCGCCGGGCACATCAGCCCCGATCTGTACGAGGCAGGGAGTCCCGGAGCATGACCACGATCAACGGCCGGGTGTGGCTGTTCGGCGACGACCTCAACACCGACGTCATCCACCCCCCGCAGTTCTTCAGCCTCGACGAGGAGAAGGTGAAACGGGGCCTCTTCCACGGCCTCGACCCCGACATCCAGCCCAGCCTCCGCCCCGGGGACGTCCTCGTCGGCGGCCGCAACTTCGGGTGCGGCTCCAGCCGTGAGACCTCGGTACGGTCGCTCAAGCTGAACGGGATCGGTGCCATCGTCGCGGTCGACTTCGCGAGGATCTTCTTCCGCAACTGCACGAACAACGGCATACCCTGCCTCACCTTCGCCCGCGCGCAGGACCTGGGAGTGCTGCGCGCGGGCATGCGGGTCGACGTCAGCCCCGGGCAGGCGCGGATGACGACCGACGGGGGGCAGGAGCTCCCGCTCGACCCGCCGGGCCCGTTCGTCCAGCGCATCTGGCGGGCCGGCGGCCTGCTGTCCCTGTTGCCCGGCCCGCGCTCCGAGCGGGGTGCGTGAACGTGCGCGCACCTTCCGACTCCCCTGCCGGTGTCCTGCGCGTCCACACCTGGGGCGGCCGGTGGGGCCGCGCACTGGACAGCGCCGTCTCCCGCCCCTTCGAGCAGGCCACCGGTGTACGGGTGCACCACGAGCCGCACGTCGGGCTCGCGCTGCCGCCCTCGCTCCTGCACGCCCTCGACACCGGGGAACGCCCGCCCGTCGACGTCGTCTGGTCGAACTCGGTCCCCGCGCTGAACGCCGCCCGGGCCGGCCACTGTCTGCCCCTGGACCCGACCCGCATGCCGGTCCTGGCCGACCTGCGCCGCCGGTCCCGCCCGGACGGTGACGCGGCGCAGTCCGTGGTCCACCCCTACGTCGTGTACTACGTGCTGGGGTACCACGAGGAAGCGTTTCCCGAGGGGCCGCCCCGTTCCTGGGACGTCCTCCTCGACGAACGGCACCGCGGAAGGATCGCGCTCTACCCGCACGGGAACGGCCTGCACGCCATAGCGCAGACGATGCAGGGCGGCCGCATCGAGCGCATCCCCTTCGAGATGGAGGCGTGCTGGAGCTTTCTGCGCCGCCTCCGGTCACAGATCTCCGAACTCGAGTACAGCATCGGCATGGAGGAGCGGCTGCGCGCTCGCCGCCTCGATCTGTGTTTCCGCGCCCTGCCGAACGTCCTCGCCTTCCGGACCGACCTGCCCGTCGGGTGGAGCGTGCCGAGCGAGGGAACCGCCGACACCACCGACGCCCTGTGGATCCCTCGTGGGGTACCGGACGCGGTGCGCGACCTCGCGATGCGGTACATCGCGTTCGCGCTGCGGCCGGACGTCCAGCAGGACTGGTGCCGGCAGCTCGGAGCGATGCCCGTACACCCGGCGGCCCAGGTGCCCACGATGCTGCGCCGCCCTGATCTGCCCGCACACGCCGACGATTTCCGCGGAATCCTCCACATCCCCGAGAGCGTCAAAGCGGAGTACCAGGACGTGTGGGAGAGGAAGTTCGCAGAAATCTTCGCCTGACGGCGACCGAGGCATCCCGCACCGCCACGAGAACACCCCGGCAGGGTGCCGAATCAGCTCACCGGAAAGAGAAAAGCACCATGTCAGAGACAAGGGGCCCCGCCACGGGCACCGACTCCCCGCCGCTGCCCGAAGGCTGCCCGTTCGGCCCGAACGGCACCGGTTTCCATCCTTTCGGAACCCCCGGCTTCGCCGACCTCTACCAGCAGTTGGAGACGGCACGGAACGCATCCCCCGTCTTCTACAGCGAGCCTTTCGGCATGTGGGTCGTCTCCCGATACGACGACATCCTGAAGATACTCAAGGACGCGGACCGCTTCTCCTCCTCCACCAGGCCGATCATCCTGTCGAGCTTCCCCGACGAGATCCGGGCCGCGCTGGAGAGGACACACACCTTCACGGCTCCCAATCTGGCCTTCGACGGCCGCCCCGCACACGATCGCCTGCGCGGCCCGGTGGCGAAGTACTTCTCGGCCAAGTCCATGATCCGTCGCGAAGCCCGCATACGCGAGATCATGACCCGCTGCTTCGAGGACATACCCGACGGCTCCCCCATCGACCTCGTCGAGTCGTTCGCCCGGCCGGTGGCCGGCCGCGTGATGATCGACCTCGCGGGCCTCCCCGCACAGGACCACGACAGGATCCTGCGCTATCACGAGGCGGTCAACGCATTCTTCTTCGGAAATCCGCCACTGGAGAAGCAGCCGGGCTACGTCGAGGACATCCGGGAACTCGAGGCGTACCTCGCCGACGTCATCGAACAGTGCCGGACGAGTCCGCGGGAGGGGCTGATCAGTCATCTCCTGGACCTCGTGGCAAAGGGCGAGGCCGACTACAGCACCACGGAACTCATCAGCCTGATCAGTTTCGACGTCCTCGCGGCAGGAATTCGCCCCGCCGGCTTCGTGATCGTCAACCTGTGCCGCGAACTCCTGCGGGACCCGCAGCACTGGGACAGCCTCCGCGCTGATCCGTCCCTGTTCGACAGCGCCTTCAACGAAGCGCTCCGGCGCTCCGGAATCGGGCTCGGCGTCTTCAGGAAGACCACCACCGACGTGGACGTGGCCGGCGTCCGCATACCCGAGGGTTCGGTGATCTGGGCCATGGTGGCGTCGGCGGACTACGACGACAGCCGGTTCCCGGACCCCGAGGTCTTCAACCCCCACCGGACGAACCTCGCGAGCAGCCTGCACTTCTCCCAAGGACTCCACTACTGCCTCGGCTCGTATCTCGCCCGGACCATCGCACGGGTCGGCATCGACCTGCTGATGCGGCATCACCCGAGGCTGCGCCTCGTACCGGACCAGGTGATCGAGTACGAAGCCAGCATCAACCTCATGATCCCGGCCGGACTCCTGGTGGAGAGCTGACCCCCTGGCGACGCCGGCGCGGCCCCCGTCGAGTCCCGGCCCCCGCCGAGTCCTGGCCGGAACGGCGGGGGCCGGGACGACGTGCGGCGCGACCGCGGGCGGGTGATCTGCGGCCCCTTCCGACCTGAACTCACCACCACCGACGTTCCCCGAACGAGGAGAGCCCGTGTCCCATGCCGCACAGATCAGCCGGCTGCTTCTCTGCCTGCCGGTCGTGATCCTGGCCTGCCGTGCCGGAGCCTTGATGCTGCGGCGCCTGGGTCAGCCTCCCGTCGTGGGGGAAATCGCCGCAGGCATCCTCCTGGGCCCCTCGCTCCTCGGTCAGCTGTGGCCGCAGGCCCAGGAGTACCTCTTCGCGCCGGAGATCCTGGACGACGTCGACTCCCTGGGGCAGTTGGGACTCCTTGCGTTCATGTTCCTGATCGGGCTGGAGCTCGACCTGGGGCACCTGCGGGGCAACGGTCGTGCCGCCGTGGCCGTCAGTCAGCTCAGCATCCTGCTGCCCCTGCTGCTCGGTGCCCTGCTGGCGCTGGGGATGTACGACTCACTGGCGCCTCCTGGAGTGAGCCGGGTCGCGTTCGTGCTCCTCGTCGCCGTCGCCCTGAGCATCACCGCCTTCCCGGTCCTCGCGCGGATCCTCACCGACTGCGAGCTCTACCACACGCCCCTGGGCAGCCTGGCCATGACCTGTGCCGCCATCACCGACATCACCGCATGGTGCCTCCTGGCCGTGGTCGTGGCCGTTGCCACCGGGGGCACACCCCTGGCTTCGCTCACGACGGTGGCCCTGGTGCTGGGCTACCTCGTGGTGATGACGCGAGGCGTGCGCCCGATCCTCGCCCGGGCCGGCCGGCTGAAGCCGGTCGCGGCAGGCAGCGAGCGGCACGAAGGCCTCGCCCTGGTGCTCCTGTTCAGCGGAACGTGCCTGTCCGCACTGGCCACCGACGCCATAGGGGTGCACGCGATCTTCGGTGCGTTCATGTTCGGCGTGGTCGTGCCACGCCGGACCGTGGTCGTCGAGAGGGCCGCGGCACGGCTGCGGTCCGTCACCGAGCCTCTGCTCCTGCCGTTGTTCTTCGTGTCGACGGGGCTCCACACCGACATCGGGATGCTGGCCACGGAGCCGGAGCAGTGGCTGTGGCTGGGCGCCCTGCTCGGGGTGGCCGTGATCGGCAAGTGGGGTGGCGGGGGTGTCGCAGCACGTCTGACCGGCAGGCCGTGGCGGGAGGCCCTGGCGCTCGGCGCCCTGATGAACTGCCGCGGCCTGACCGAGCTCATCGTGTTGAACATCGGCCTGAGCCTCGGCGTCATCGACGAGGAGCTGTTCACCATGCTGGTCCTCGTGGCCCTGGTCACCACCGCCGCCACCACCCCCGCACTCAGAGCCTTCGGCGCGGGCAGACACACGGCCCACCCGCGAACGGCAGGGCCGGCTACGGAGCCTGTGAGACACGCGTGAGCCGGCCAAGCCCCGACCGGTGAACACTGCCGAGCCGGGGCTTCTCCCGCATCTACAGCCGGTCCAGTATCCCTTCGCGCGGGCTCACCACGGTCAAACGCCCGGGGTACCGGGAGGTCCACTGCCCCGGCCCACTCTCCGGGCGCAACACCCACACCGCTCCGCCATGCACATCCGCTATTCGCTATTCGCTCACCCTCAGGCACTCCGCCAGCGGGCGCAGCCCCGGCGGGTGGTTGGGGAGCGTCCACAGGTCACGCACAATGGCCACGGCCAATGTGTGGTGCTGCATCCACGTCGGCGCCACCCGGCGCAGGGACTCCAGGGTCTTCACCGCTCCGGCTGCGTCCCCGATGTCCGTATGGGCTCGGGCCACGTCCAACAGCAGCCACGTCCGCCAGGACGGCGGGGTGTCCTTGCTCAGCCTCATCCCCTTGGCCAGTGCCAAGGCGTCCTGCGGATGCCCGTACTGGACTGCGAGCCGGACGCGTTCAATGCGGACCGACGACGGGCTGAAGACGCTGACCATACGGTTGTCGCTGCCGTCGGGCAGCTTGGAGACCCGGGCGGCTTCCTGCTCCGCCCTCGCCATCATCGCCGCCGCGCGCTCGTAGTCACCGCGCCGCGCGGCAGACGTGGCGGCACTCATGGTCAGCGCACCCCACACCTTCAGGCCGTCGGCCGTACCGGTACGGCCCGCGTTCGCCATGTCCTCGGCAGCACGGAGTGCGATGTTCAGTGCGTCTTCCAGGCGCCCCTGCCGCTGGTAGGTCCACGCTGTGGAGTTGACGATCATCGGCAGAAGCAGCGGATCGGAGGACTCTCCCGCAGCCTCTATGGCGCGCTCCAGGCTCGTCAGGGCAAGGTCCGTCTTGCCCATCCGCACGGCGACGTGTCCGGCGAGCTGAAGCGCCTTGCCCAGGGCTGCGAATCCGGCCCCGCGGTCGTCGTCGTGGTCCGAGACCGTGGCGGCGCGGGCGTCCGAGAGCAAGTCCGGCAGCGCCTTCATCACCGTGTCGAACTCGGCGGCGTGGTACTGCGTCCAGCCTTCCGCGATCTGCTCGCGCAGACGGTCCAGCGAGAAGTCCGGTCCTGGCGGCTCCAGGTCGGGCCCCCAGAGCACGGGCATGATGGCGCGGCGCACGGCCACGAAGCGTGGTCCGTCGTTCTCTCCTGTGGAGGAGACCGCAGGCGGGTCGCCCAGGAGCGTGGTCAGTTCCACGCCGAGACCGTTGGCCAGTGCGTGCAGCGTGGGAAGGCGTGCAGAGTGCTTCCGCCGCTGTTCGAGCTGGCGGATCACATCGACGGACACGTCGGAGCGCTCGGCCAGCTCTTCCTGCGTCAGGGAGGCCAGACGGCGCAAGCGGCGCAGGGTCCGCCCCAGGTCTTCGTTTGCCACGCTGCCACCGTACGCCCCGGGCTACTTCCGGAGCTCATGATGCCTGCCGCAGCTGTAGGCACACCACCACCGAGTACGACGCCCGCAGAGAGGGCTACGACGGGTGACTCACATACGACCCCCGGAAACTATGACGTGGCCAGTCCTGAAGCGCGTCGAGCACCCGTCCGAGCTGCTGCCATCGTCATCATCTTGCTGCTTCCGGGCCGGGCCTGGCCTGGGTGAGTGGTTGAACCGGCGCTGGTCTCGGGTTCTCGTGGGGAACAGCGGGAGCGCATCCGAGGCCGTTGTGGTGTTGGGTTACCGGAATCGCCAAGCGTCGGCGAACCTGATCAACCGATGCACTTGAACACGCCCCTGTGGAAAACGTGTTGAGTAGTGGTGGCGCAGTTCCCCGGGACCCGTTCGGCGTGACTGGTCAAGGCGCCCGTGGCCATGCGTGGATGGGCGGACATGTCGCGGTGGACCGTTCCGTAGGAGACGCTGCCACCGTGGCCAAGGACGCGTGAACTGCCGAACGTGAACGCTGCCAGGGGGTTGGCGTTGCGGGCTCGCGTCCCTACCGTAGAGCAAAATATGAGCAACGCTCACATCTAAGGATCCGGCGATGGTCATCGTTCAACCTCTGCGCCGCAGACTCAGATCGCTCGCGGTGGTGTCGCTGCTTCTGGCTGCGACCGCTCTGGTACTCGGTCCGGTGCCCAGCTCCGCGGCGGAGTCCAACTGGTGGGATCCGTCCGCGAGGCCCGCACCCGACTCGCAGATCAACGTCACGGGTGAACCCTTCAAGGGCACCGACACCCAGGGCCGCGTCAGGGGCTTCGTCGACGCCCACGACCACATCATGTCCAACGAGGGCTTCGGCGGCCGACTGATCTGTGGCAAGCCGTTCTCGGAGCAGGGCGTCACCGACGCGCTCAAGGACTGCCCCGAGCACTATCCCGACGGCTCGCTCGCCATCTTCGACATGATCACCAAGGGCGGCGACGGCAAGCACGACCCCAACGGGTGGCCCACCTTCAAGGACTGGCCCGCCCACGACTCAATGACCCACCAGCAGAACTACTACGCCTGGATCGAGCGGGCATGGCGCGGCGGTCAGCGGGTGCTGGTCAACGACCTGGTCACCAACGGCGTGATCTGCTCGGTCTACTTCTTCAAGGACCGCAGCTGCGACGAGATGACGGCCATTCGCCTCGAGGCGAAGAAGACGTACGACATGCAGGCCTTCGTCGACAAGATGTACGGCGGCCCGGGCAAGGGCTGGTTCCGGATCGTCACGAACAGCGCGCAGGCCCGAGAGGTCATCGAGCAGGGCAAGCTGGCCGTCGTCCTGGGCGTCGAGACCTCGGAGCCGTTCGGCTGCAAGCAGATCCTGGACGTCGCGCAGTGCAGCAAGGAGGACATCGACCGGGGCCTGGACGAGCTGAAGGAACTGGGCGTCAGCAGCATGTTCCTGTGCCACAAGTTCGACAACGCACTGTGCGGGGTGCGCTTCGACTCCGGCGCGCTCGGTACGGCCATCAACGTGGGCCAGTTCCTGTCGACCGGCACGTTCTGGAAGACGGAGACCTGCCGCGGCCCGCAGCACGACAACCCCATCGGCAACGCGGCGGCACCGGAGGCGGAGAAGCGGCTCCCGAAGGGCGCGGCCGTCCCCTCGTACGCCTCGGGCGCGCAGTGCAACACCCGCGGGCTGACCGACCTGGGCGCGTACGCGGTGCGCGGGATGATGAAGCGCAGCATGATGCTGGAGCTTGACCACATGAGCGTCAAGGCCGCTGACCAAGCCTTCGACATCCTCGAATCCGAGTCGTACCCCGGCGCCATCTCCTCGCACAGCTGGATGGACCTGGGCTGGACCGAACGCCTCTACAAGCTCGGCGGATTCGCCGCCCAGTACATGGGCGGCTCCGAGGCCTTCAGCGCGGAGGCCGAGCGCACGGCCGCGCTGCGCGAGAAGTACAACGTCGGCTACGGCTACGGCACCGACATGAACGGTGTCGGAGGCTGGCCGGCTCCACGGGGCGGGGACACCCCGAACCCGGTGAAGTACCCCTTCCGCAGCGCGGACGGCGGCTCGGTGATCGGCAAGCAGACCACCGGCGAACGCACGTGGGACTTCAACACCGACGGCGGCGCGCAGTACGGCATGGTCCCGGACTGGATAGAGGACATCCGGATCGTCGGCGGCCAGGGAGTCGTCGACGACCTCTTCTCGGGAGCCGAGTCCTACCTCCGCACCTGGGGGAACTCCGAGAAGTACCAGGACGGAAAGAACCTCGCCGCGGGCGCGGGCGCGACGGCGTCCTCATCGGAATGGTGGAACCCGTTCGTCAGCTTCAAGCCCGGGAAGGCGGTGGATGGCGACACGGGCACCCGCTGGGCCAGCGAGTGGAACGACGACCAGTGGCTGCGGATCGATCTCGGATCCGTGCAGCCGGTCAAGCGCGTCACCCTCGACTGGGAGGGGGCGTACGCGAAGTCGTACCGCGTCGAGGTGTCGGAGGACGGCACGAACTGGAAGACGGTGTGGTCCACAGCCTCCGGCGACGGCGGCCTGGACACGGCCCGTTTCGCCGGAGCTCAGGCGCGCTACGTACGCGTCAAGGGGCTGGAGCGCGGCACCCAGTGGGGCTACTCGCTTCGCGAGGTCGGCGTCTACGCCGGCTGAGGCACCGACGAGGCGGTGTCCACTCGGATGACCTTGTCTCGCAGACGCAAAACAGCCCGTTGACCAGGAAACTGTTCCTGGTCAACGGGCTGTTTCCGCACCGTCGGGACGACAGGATTTGAACCTGCGACCCCTTGGCCCCCAGCACATGGCGGTTGCGGCTTCCACAGGTCAGTGCGCACAGGAGGCGCGTCTCGACGTTCCGCTGGGCTGGGGTCGTACGGCTGCGCGCACAACGTATGGTCCCAAAGTGGTCCCAGGTACAGCTCACCTGATCACCTCGATGCGAACTACCGGGCGGGGCGGTCGCTGAGGGCTGCACGGTAGGTCAGTCGTGTCCGGACGGCCGATGTCGGTGGGCTGCGGTTGCTGAGGTTGCCGTACTTCGCTGCTGTACTGCGGGGCACCCTGACCACCGCCTTACCCGTTCGATCCGGCGGCCCAGGACCTGGTACTCAACACAGAGCCGCCTCATGCACCGGTGCCTCTCCGTCTGCCGCACTCTGCCGGTGTTCAGCCTTGTTGATGTCAAAGACTGATGTCAGCGAATCCCACCTGGTGCCCTGCCCCTCAGCACATTGCGGTTGGTGTTCCGCAGTTCGCAGAAGCGCGCTGCGTATGGAACCGTTTCGGCGAACCGGGACCGTTCAGCCGCGCGCGTATTTGTAGGTCCCCAATATGACCCCAGCTGCATCGGGAAAGCAGACGACGTGTACGCCACTAACGGCCTCCCGGCTGCTGAGTACCTCCTGAGACGTCGTGCAGAGCCAACTTGTGCCGAGCCACACCGGAGCCGGAAGCTCCTTGAATGCCGCTTCCATCTCAGGGACTTTCGCGTCCGAACTAGACCGCACGAGTGAGGGCGTGTTGCAAATAGCGCATGGATAGCCATGGTCAAGAGTTCACACGTGATAAGCCTGGAAGACACCAGAACAGATGGAGGACGCAATGGACAACGAACTCCTCACCGCGACAACTTTGGACCTTCTGAAAGATCTCCAGAAATGGCGAATTCGCGCAGTCGAGCGCGTCGATTTGTCCAGCGCCCTTTGGTCGGAACGGGATCGAGAGGTGCATGTCGAAACGCTTTCCCGACTCACCTGTATGCAGAGAATCATGGAAACGATCGACCCCAAGAATAAAGATGCCACCGTCGAATTGACCATCCCCCTTACCGACCTGCCAGCAGTTCCCATCATCGATCTAGATGTAAGGGTGGCCGGAGAGGAAGCTTATCGAATCCCCATCGAGGAGAGCGCGCAACTGCAGGCCAAATACATCGCACGCCTCGCAAGAGATGTCGACCACGACATCGAAGACCTTAACGACTTCCTGGCCGCGATCTTCTACTTCCCACACGACGCCTACCGACAGATCTGGCAAAGCTACAACCACTTGCGGCCGCAGTCATGGACCAACTGGATGCGACTGAAGTACGGAGAAGGAGATCCCGTGCGCGACTATCTCGAGTCGAACGTGGGACTCTCCTTCAAGTTCTCGGACGCCGACTATCGCGAATGGCTAGAAATCTCTCAAACAATTGGAAGCATTGCCGGGGAGTACGCATTTCACGATCATTTGAGCGGTCCGGCACATCCGCTTATCACGCTCCCGCACCTCGAAAGGGAGATGAGTAAGAGTCACCACACCGCGAGGGGCGAAGCATTGAATAAGGAAAAAGTCAGCGAATTACTGATTCGACTTTGTGATTTTTTGACCGAAGTTCACAAGCGCACCAACATGGCGTGCGAGAACCCAGACCTTCACCATCGGAACGCGCACAATAAATTGCTTACCACCTACTCAGGGTACGGTGGGCGCTGGATGGCGTTCGCTAGATGCCACGTCCCAGTAAACAAGCCCTTCATCATTCACACCAAAGCAAGAGTTCCGGTATATTTCACCAAAACGAGGGATAGAAGTTGCATTACGCATCACATCCGAAAAAGGGCCTGGCAAACGTTCGCGTTCGCGGACGCGAAAGCCAATCATCTCAGCATTAGCGTCAGCGACACAGCTACGCGCTTGGACACTCGCTGCACAGCGCTCGATGAACGGGGAAATCCGACTCCCATCGCCGACGATGAGCAGACCACCTTTGAACTCTACTTGAGGTACGACTCCAACGAAACTCGCAGCCAGCGGATCCTCGTAGGCACTCCCTTGCGGATCACGAGAATCAGCTCGGTTTTCCTGTGGCTGACGGTCCTTATCACAGCCCTGGGGCTTAGCGTTCTGTGCTGGCGCGTAGTCAATGGCAAGCTCTCCACCGAAGATACTGCCGTCATTCTCCTCCCAGTAACATTCGCCGCAGCTTTTCTGCTCGCCAGGGATACCTCCACCTTGAGTATGCGAATCCGGAGAATCCGTCAAGCGATTCTTATCGTGGAGCTATTTACTCTAATTTCTCTCGTCTTCGTTCTATATTTTGCCCACATGATTAGTTGAGCATTATCCCGCTGGCCACTGTCAGCACTGCCGTCAATGGCGCCCCCGGATTGCTGTGCAGGGTCCACGACCGCTCGCTCCAGACGGCGGTCAACTCTTCGAGTGACGCGTTGGCTCAGGCTCGACCTGCTGCTGACCCTGCTCCGGATCGCTGTGGCCCGGGGCTGTTGGCGTCAGCATTCTCCTCCGGTGATGCACGGCTCTGCCGTACTCGGCTTCCGCCGCACTCTGGGTTCACCCGTTGGCCTTTCCGTGCCACCCGTCAGCCACAGTGCTCCCGCGCTGTGACGAGCACGCACGCGTGTGCCTCCAACAGCCCAATCCGGTCTGACTCCGCTTCTCAGCTGCGGCAGCCGAAGGCGCCCTGGAGCGGTTTCCACCGACCGGCACCACCGACTACCCCACCCACCACGCACCCCAGCCATTCCGTCTCCCGCCTGCCCACCGGCATCGCATCACCGCCGCCGGCCGGCCGTACTCGGACGACCGGAGCTCCCGACCGCCGTGGTCCCGGTGACCGTTCGGCTCTGCCGAGTCCTTCGGCAGCGGAGACCGTGGGGCGCCGCGTCTGCTCTCGGCACTGGTGCGCTCTTAGGCAGGGCAAAGCGTGAAACGGGTCATCCCGTGGCTTCCCCGAAGGCGCGAGGCCGTGGGTGCGGCGCGGGCCGAAGGCATGGCGCCGCACCCACGAACCCCGGGTGGCCAGTTGACTGGCCGACTGGGTGTGACCCGTAGCGGTGGCTTTGAAAAAGCCATGGGCATGCGCACCAAGTGCAACGAAGGCAGGAACGCTCCCAGCCCCCACGAAGAACGTCGCCGCCCGAAGAGACCCGGCAGGACAGCCGAGACGAACCCCCGGACAACCCGGCGCGCACGTGGACCGGCAGTCACGCAGTTGGTCACGCACATGCAGCAGGGCCGGTATCCCGATGGGATACCGGCCCTGCTCTGCGTCTGCACCGTCGGGACGACAGGATTTGAACCTGCGACCCCTTGACCCCCAGTCAAGTGCGCTACCAAGCTGCGCCACGTCCCGGTGCCCGTGCGGCCTGGGGTTTCCCCCGGCCGACCGCGCACGAGAACAATACCGCACTTCACCGGGTGCTTGCTCACCCCAGGCTCGGACAGAACCGTCGGGCCGACCCAGGGCGGGAACATCGACGGCCGCGATCGGTTGAGAGTGGCCCTCTCGCCCTCCAGCTCCCCGCTCGCTCCACGCTCACCTGCGGGGATGACGAGTACGACACCCCCGGGCGACCCCGCCCCGGCACCTCCCGGGCGAATCCCAGTCGCCTCTCAGTAAGGCGCCCTCGATCCGGCCGGCCATGCGGCCCACCGACAGAGCGAAGCCAGGATCCGATTATTCGCAATTCACCCCAAAGCGGGCCGCCATGCGCAGCCGTTGCGGGGTCGACTTCGCCTGCGTACATCGAGGGTGAAGTCTCGGCCCTCTGGACGCGGCCATCCTTCACCCCCGCGACATGGTTCGTCACTCGCAGCGACCGGGCGTCCAGTCCGCACACCCCCGGGCTCTACCCCGCGCCGTCCCACCCTGGCCCGCGTCCCCACACATCGCGGACAGCCTGCGCGGAGCCGTCTGGCGCCAGGCGTCGAGGAGGATGGTGCGCAGCTCGGCGTCGCCTTCCACGGCTGCGAGGCGTACCCGGAGCCAGGCGAAGTGATCGTCGTGTCCGGGGCGCAGGAAGAACTTTTCGGGCTCCGACTCGATCAGCTGCGCACGGTCCTCGACCGGGCATTTCACCCCCATGGACGCCTCGTCGTCGGCGAGGGAGGCGAAGATCTTGCCCCGGACGCGGAAGGCCGACATGCCCCAGGCCGGCTTCTCCTCCGCCTCGGGCAGGGCCAGGGCGATGCGGCGGACGTCGGCGGCGGTGACCCCCATGGCGGTCCTCCTGGTCCTCCTGGTCCTCATGTCCCTGCCGCCCCTTCTCCGGGGCTGTCGCCCATTCTCCGCGGCCTCGCGCCCGGCCGCAGCCCTCCCGACGGTCCGCAGATCTCGTGCGAGGCCGCAGCTCCTCGCGAGGCGCCGGCGCCTCGACGTGCCGTCCGTCTCCCGACGGTCCGCAGGCTCCCGTACCCCTGGCGCCTCCGGCCCCGTCGCCCGCGCCCAAGCCCCCGGAGACGCGAGCTTCCGGACACCCAAGCCCCCGGACACCCGAGCACCCAAGACGGCCGGGCACCGGGAAACCGGCAGCCGGGCACCCGAGACAGCCGTCAGGCCGCGGGGACGTGCCCGTCCAGCCAGTTCAGCAGGTCGTGCTGCACCTCGTCGCGGTTCGTCTCGTTGAGGATCTCGTGGCGGGCGTTCGGGTAGGCGCGCCAGGTCAGGTCCTCCGTACCGAGGTAGCGGAAGTCCTCCAGCAGCTCGTAGACCAGGGTCAGCCCCTGGTGGCAGGGGTCCTCCGAGCCCACGGCGAGGTGGACCGGCAGCCGGGTCGGGATGCGGGCGAGGTTCCGCGGGTCGTTGATCTTGCGGACTGCCCGCACCCACTCCAGGGCGAGTCCCGCGCTGAACGCGAAGCCACAGCGCTCATCGGCGGCATACAGGTCCACCTCCGCCTCGTCGCGCGACAGCCATTCGAACCCGGTGCGGTGCGGGTACGGATCGTTGAACGCCGCGAAGAGGTCCGGGATGAAGCCGGAGGGCGCGCCGGCGCCACGGTCCGCGACCTCCCGCTCCAGCGCGGCGGCCGCACCCTCGGTCTCGGCACCGGGGAGGGAGCGGAAGACGCCGGACAGGATCAGGCCGTGCAGCTCGGTTCCGTACTCCTGGGCGCAGTCGCGGGCCAGCATGGCCCCGAGGCTGTGGCCGAGGAGGACGAGAGGCGCCCCGGTGTGTTCGGCTCGCGCCCGGTCGCCGACCGCTTTCAGGTCGGCGACGATCGCCGGCCAGGCGCCGTCGCCGGCGACGCCGTAGCCGCCGGTCGAGGCGGCCGTCGCGCCGTGCCCGCGGTGGTCGGACGCCACCACGGCGAAGCCGTGACCGGCGAGAAAGCGGGCGAACCGGTCGTAGCGCAGTCCGTGTTCGGCCGCCCCGTGCACGATCTGCACGACGGCCCGGGGGCGATCGCGCGCCGGCGTCCAGGTGTAGGCCGCCACGCGCGTACCGTCCGGGCGGTCGAGGTGGTCGGCGCGGTACGGGTGGGGCGGGCGAGCGGCACCGCCGTTGCCGTCACGGCCGCCCTCGTCGCCATGGCCGCTCTCGTCGCCATGGCTGCCGCGATGGTGGTCGCGGTTGCCGTCGGAGCTGCCCTGCTCGCAGCCGCCCCGGGCGAAGCTGCCCTGGTCGAAGCCGCCCAGTTCGGATCCGCCCGGATCGAAGCTGCCCGGATCGAAGCTGCCCTGGTCAGCAGTTCCCTGCTCGGTGTTGCTCGGGTCGGTGGTGCCCTCGTCGGTGCTTCCGTTGCTGGTGGCGTGCTGCGCCATGCGGCTCGCCTTTCCGTGTCGGGTGCATCGGGTCATCGGCTGGGACGGGGCCGCCGTAGCGGCGGTTTCCGGTCCCGCCATGACCGTCCCCCGGCACACAGACGTCATGCACGCCCCTCACCCATCGCCCCTCACAGGCCCGTGGGCGCGGCAAGCGGCCCCCGCCGCCCAACACCGCTTGCGATCGCCCACACAGTGAAGCGCCGAAGACGGCGAAGCGGCGAAGGCGCCGAAGACGGCGAACCACACTGCGGACATGGCCCCAAGCTCCGGCACCGGAGCACGCCGGACGGCCCGTGCGGTGGGCGCGGCCGAGACACATGTCCCGGTACCTCGACCGCGCCCGCCGCACGGGCCGTGACTGCGAGGGTGGGCGACGCCGCCCCAGCCGATCCCCCGCAGTGGCCGACTTGCCGTCAGTCCCGTGTGTCAGTACGGATGGTGGTTCGGCTTGTCCGCCCACGCCTGGTACGACTGGGCGCCCAGCTCCGGGTGGATCTGCTCGAGGGGCAGGCTGCGCTGCTCCGGAGGCTTGGCGAAGTCCTCGTACTGGAACGCGTCGTCGAAGCCGATCTCCTGGGTGGCCTTCCAGTCACAGCTGTAGTACACGGCGTCGAGCCGTGACCAGTAGATGGCGCTCATGCACATCGGGCAGGGCGCGCCGCTGGTGTAGATCAGGCAGCCCTGGAGCATACAGGCGCGTTCCGGTACGACGTCCTGGGAGCCCTCGGGGCGGGGAATCAACTGCAGCGTGTACTGGTTCTGGTGCTCCTCGGCGATGCTGGGCGCTTCCGGATTGAGGAGCTGCACCGCCTTGCGGATGGCTTCGACCTCGCCATGGGCGGTCGGATCGGCCGTCAGCAGGACGCGGTTCTGACCGCGGGCGATGATCTCGCCGTCCCGGGTGATCACTGAACCGAAGGGGCCGCCCCACCCCTTCTCCACGGACTCGGTCGCCAGTCGGACAGCTTCCGTCATGAACTCCTTGTGCCCCATCGCCGCACCTCCGCCGAGCCGTTCTCGTCAGGCCGAGCAGCTCTCGTCAATCGGTCAATCGGTCATCGGTCAATCGGTCAACCATCCACCGTCAACTGAGCATCATCAGACACCATTTGTCCGATATCCACCTTTCTGCCTAGACTACCCGGTATGAGTGTCGGTGCAAGCCGCAACCTCAGCGGCAACAGCGCGACCGTGGTGACCTCGCAGCGGGTCCGGGACGGCCATGACGACGCGTACCAGTCGTGGCAGGAGCGCATGAACCGGACCGTGCGGCACTTCGACGGCTTCGAGGGCACCGAGCTGTATCCGCCGGTCAACGGCGACGAGAACGAGTGGGTCGTCATCTTCCGCTTCTCCTCGATCGACCAGCTGACCGCCTGGCTGGAGTCGGGTGCGCGGCAGCAACTGCTGGACGAGGGACGCCCGCTGTTCGACGGCCCCGCCACCCAGGAGGTTCTGGCCGGCGGAACGCCCGCGGCGCCCGGCCAGGAAGCCGTGACCGCGGTCATCTCCCACGATGTGCGGCCCGGCCGGGAGCGGGATTTCGAGCAGTGGCAGAGCAAGATCCTCAAGGCGCAGGAGCGGCAACCCGGCTTCATGGGCTCGGAGTTGTTCCGGCCGTTGCAGGGCATTCAGGACCACTGGGTCGTGGCCTTCCGCTTCGACACCCGGGAACACCTCGACGCCTGGCTGGACTCCGAGGTCCGCGAAGAGCTGCTGAAGGAGGGGCGCAACTACTTCTCCTCCTACGACGTCCGCAAGATCGGCTCCGCGTTCAGCGGCTGGTTCCGCTTCGGCGACGGCGGAGACGAGGGCGTCCCCGCCAACTGGAAGCAGGCCATGGCCGTCGTCCTGGCCCTGTATCCCACGGTGACGGTGCTGAATCTGGCGGTGAACGACGAGCTCGGCGATGCGGGCGTTCCCGGCTACCTGAATCTCTTCATCGGGAACCTGCTCAGTGTCAGCGTCCTGACGTGGCTTCTCATGCCGCTGGTCAACCGCGGTCTCGCGTTCTGGCTGCAGCCGAGCCGGGCGAAGTCGGCCCGTACGCACATCCTGGGGGCGATCGTGGTCATCGTGTGCTGGGGCATTCTGCTCACGATCTTCGGCCTCACCCTGGACTGACGCCTCGGCCGGTTCACCCGGGCCCTTCGCCTCGGACGATCCACCCCATGCTGAAGCACCCGTCGGCCCCTCCCCGGCGGGTGCCTCAGCCGGTGCAACGGCCCCGGCCCCGGGCGGCACCCGCGGGGCCGGGGCCGGGGCCGGCCCCGGGCGGCACCCGCGCCCCGTGGGCGTGCCCGTGCATGAGCCACTAAGCTGGGAAATGCCCCACCTCATGGCGGTGCGGTCTCGGGCCGTACGGACTTTACGGACTCGGGCACTGCGCACTCGGGAAGTACGGTCTCGTGGTCCATCGCGGCACTCGGCTCCAGGGCCTTCCCCACGGAACGACCGGTGGAGACCGCTTGCGAGCACGCGTACAGCGGCAGCGAGGAGTGCACCATGCGCGAACACCCGCAGGCCCACGGTGTCGAGGGGCAGATCGTCCGGCGGGGAGACGCCGCGTACGAGTCCATCCGGACGAGCATGGTGTGGAACGGGCTCACGCCGGGGCGCCGCCCCGAGGTGATCGTCCGGGTCGCGTCGGAGCGTGACGTACCGGCGGCCGTCCGGACGGCCCGGGCGGAGGGGCTGCGGATCGCCGTGCGCGCGGGTGGCCACAACTGGTCCGGGACCTCCCTCCGTGACGGGGGGATGCTGCTCGATCTGTCGCGGCTGCGCCGGTTCGAGATCGACGCGGCGTCGGCCACCGCCACCGTGCAGCCGGCCGTCCGCGGGCAGGACCTGATGCCCGCCCTCGCCCGGGAGTCCCTCGCCTTCCCCGGCGGCCACTGCCCGTCCGTCGCCCTCGGCGGGTATCTGCTGAGCGGCGGCCTCGGCTGGAACTCCGCGGCCTGGGGACCGGCCTGTGCGAGCGTCCTGGAGATCGAGGCGGTGACCGCCGACGGCGAATTCCTGCGGTGCAGCGAGAAGGAGAACGCCGACCTGTTCTGGGCGGCCCGGGGTGCCGGGCCGGGCTTCTTCGCCGTCGTGACGGGATTCCGGATCGCGCTGTACCCGCTGCCCCGAGCCATCCGCACCACCACGCACGCCTTCCCGCTGGAGGACGTCGAGCGGGTGACGTCCTGGGTCACGGACACGGCCGAAGAGCTCGCCCCCACGGTCGAGTCGGTGCTCGTCCTGGCCACCGCGGCACCGGACATGACGAGCCGGTCGCCGCGGCCCAAGGTGGTCGTCGCCGGCGCCACGGTGTTCGCCGGTACGGACGAGGAGGCCGACGCGTCCCTCGCGCCGCTGCGGGACTGCCCGTTCGCGGACCGGGCGCTCTTCTCGGACACCGACCGGCCCACCTCCTTCGACGCGCTGTACGCCGATTCGGCGGCCGTCTGGCCCCCGGAACACCGCTACGCCGCCGACACCCTCTGGTCCGACGAGGACTTCACCACGCTGCTGGCCAAGCTCAGCGAACCGGCCGCCGCGAGCCCCTCCGACCAGTCACTGGTCCTCGCCCCCGTGCTGCCCGTCTCCACCGACGAGCGGCTGTTGCGCGACATGGCGTTCTCGGTGCTCGGCCGGAGTTACGTCGTGCCGTACGCGGTGTGGGACGACCCGGCGGAGGACGCCGTCCAGATGCGCTGGCTGCGCGAGGCCATGCACGCCGTGGAACCGTTCGGGACCGGGCACTACATCGCCGAGGCCGACCTCACGGCCGCCGCCTCCCGGGCCGAGCGGTCGTTCGCTCCGGCCGACTGGCAGCGTCTGCGGGCGCTGCGGGCCGCCTACGACCCGGACGGGGTCTTCCACTCGTATCTGACCCCGGAGGAGGGCGGCGCGTCGTATCCGGACCCGGAGGAGGGCGACGCGCTCTGACCCCTGCCGTGCGCCGGCCCGCCGGCCGCGGGGGCGCCCGGCAGGAACCCCCGCAGACACCCCCCGGCGGACACCCGGCAGAGATCCGCCGGACACCCCGGCCGGGCGAAATCCCCTTCGTCCACGCCGCGTTCCATTCTCCTGCGGCAGCGGCTGGTGCAGGGTGTGGTCCAGGACCGCACCGGTGCGTACCGAGGAGAAGCATGAGCGACGTCATGAGCACTCCCGATTCTCCCCTCCCGACCGACGGGGGCCGCCGGACCGGCGGAAGCCCCCGGAGCGACGGGAGCCCCCGGACCGACGAGCACCGTCCGACCGACGGAGACCTCGCGGGATCCACGAACCGGCCCACCGCCGGGCAGGGGCCGAGCCTCACCGACCGACCGGCCGCCGGCCGGCTCACCACCGACCAGCCGGCCAGTACCTCCCCCACCGGCCTCCCCTACTACGAGGACCCCTCCCCCGGCCACGGCACCCTCCCGCCCCGCGCCTGGTTCCCGGCCTCCGACGCGGCCCGGCTGAGTCTCGACGGCACCTGGCGCTTCCGGCTGTCGCCCACCGCGACCGCCGAGGACGCGTCGTTCGCCCGCCGCTCGTTCGACGCCTCCGGCTGGGACGAACTGCGCCTCCCCGCCCACTGGGTGCTCCACGGCCACGGCTCCCCCGCCTACACCAACACCGCGTATCCGTTCCCCGTCGACCCGCCCCACCTGCCGGCCGAGAACCCGACCGGCGACCACCGCTTCGTCTTCGACCTCCCCGAAGACTGGGACGGCGAGAGCGTCCTGCGCTTCGAGGGGGTCGAGTCCTGCGCCCGGGTCTGGCTCAACGGCGAGGAGCTGGGGGCCTTCAAGGGCAGCCGGCTGCCGCACGAGTTCTCTGTGGGGGCGCTGCTGCGGCCGCGGGGGAACGTGCTCGCGGTGCGGGTGCACCAGTGGTCTTCGGGCAGCTATCTGGAGGACCAGGACCAGTGGTGGCTCCCCGGCATCTTCCGTGAGGTGACGCTGCTGCACCGGCCTCCGGGCGCGGTCCGGGACTTCTTCGTCCACGCGTCGTACGACCACCGGGACGGTACGGGCACCCTGCGGGTGGACGCCGAGCCGGGCGACGCCCGGATCACCGTGCCCGAGCTGGGGCTCGACCTGGCGGCGGGCGAGGCGGTGACCGTGCCGGTGGAGCCGTGGAGCGCGGAGATCCCGCGGCTGTACGACGGCGTGCTGGCCACGGCCGGGGAGCGGGTTCCGCTGCGCATCGGCTTCCGTACGGTCGCGGTGGAGGGCGGTGTGCTCCGGGTCAACGGCCGCCGGATCCTGTTCCGCGGCGTGAACCGCCACGAGTTCCACCCGGAGCACGGCCGCGCTCTCGACCGGGAGACGATGCGCCGCGATGTGCTGCTGATGAAGCAGCACAACATCAACGCGGTGCGCACCAGCCACTATCCGCCGCACCCGGCCTTCCTCGACCTGTGCGACACGTACGGCCTGTGGGTGATCGACGAATGCGATCTGGAGACCCACGGCTTCCACGCCCTGGGGTGGCAGGGCAACCCGGTGGACGACGCCCGCTGGACCCCGGCGCTGCTGGACCGCGCGGAGCGGATGGTGGAGCGGGACAAGAACCATCCGTCCGTCGTCCTGTGGTCGCTGGGCAACGAGTGCGGCACCGGGCGCGGACTGACCGCGATGGCCGGGTGGATCCGCCGGCGGGACCCGTCGCGTCCGCTGCACTACGAGGGCGACCCGTCCTGCGCGGACGTGGACGTCCACTCCCGGATGTACGCGGACCACGCCGAGGTCGACCGGATCGGCCGGGGCGCCGCTTCCCCGGACGACACCCCGGAGGCCGCCGCCCGGTACCGGCAACTCCCGTTCCTGCTCTGCGAGTACGCGCACGCCATGGGCAACGGTCCGGGCGGACTGAGCGACTACCAGCGGCTGTTCGAGAGCCATGAGCGCTGCCAGGGCGGCTTCGTCTGGGAGTGGATCGACCACGGGATCGCCTGCCGCACCGGCGACGGCCGCCGGTGGTTCGCGTACGGCGGGGACTTCGGCGAGGAGCTGCACGACGGGAACTTCGTCTGCGACGGACTGCTGTTCCCCGACCGCACCCCCTCCCCCGGGCTGATCGAGTACAAGAAGGTGATCGAGCCGGTCCGGATCGAGGGCGACGGCCGGGCGGGCACCGTCCGCATCGGCAACGGCCACGACGTCGCCGACCTGTCCGGGCTGTCGTTCCTCTGGTCCTACGAGGCCGAGGGGCGGCCGGTCGCCGAGGGGACGCTGTCCGTCCCGCCGCTCGGCCCCGGCGAGACGACCGAGGTGAAGCTGCCCGCGCGCCCGGACACGGAGCACGCGGGCGAGGCCCTGTGGACGGTGCGGGCGGTGCTGGCCGCGGACACCGCCTGGGCGAAGGCCGGGCACGAGGTCGCCTGGGCCCAGCTCCCGGCCGTCCCGCGGCCCGCGGCGCCGGCCGTACGCGCCACGGCCGCCCCGCGGCCGGGCGAGGCGAATGTGCTGCTGCTCGGGCCGGGCACCTTCGACGCCGCGACCGGCGCGCTGCGCCACCTGGGCGGCTTCGAGGTCGCGGCGCCCCGGCTGGACGTGTGGCGGGCGCCGACCGACAACGACGAGGGCGCGCCCTGGCAGCCCGGCCTGCGGATGGGCACCCTCTGGCGGGGCCTCGGGCTGCACCGGATGCGGCACCGGACGGACTCCGTGCGGGCCGGGGAGACGGAGCTGGAGGTCCGCGGCCGGGTCGCCGCGGCGGGCAGCGGGCTGGGCCTGGCGACGGTGTTCCGGTGGACCGCGGACGGCGGGGCGCTGCGGCTCGGGGTCTCGGTGACACCGGAGGGCGACTGGCCGTGCGCGCTGCCCCGGCTCGGGGTGCGGCTGGGCGTGTGCGGGAGCCTGGGGCTCGCCGAGTGGTTCGGCGGCGGGCCGGGCGAGGCGTATCCGGACACCGGCGCGGCCTCCCGCACCGGCCGCTGGAGCCTGCCGGTGGACGCGCTGCAGACGCCGTACGTGCGCCCGCAGGAGAACGGCGCGCGGGCCGATGTGCGCTGGGCGGAGCTGCGCCGGGACGACGGGACGGGGCTGCGGATCGCCGGCTCCCCCACGTTCTGGTTCACGGCCCGGCGGTGGACGAGCGAGCAGCTGGACGCGGCGGCGCACACCACGGACCTGCGGCCGGGCGGCACGGTCTGGGTGAACCTGGACCACGGACAGCAGGGCATCGGCAGCCAGTCCTGCGGCCCCGGGGTCCTGCCGCAGTACCAGCTGCGGCCCGGCCCGGCGGCGTTCTCGTTCACCTTCTCGACGGTCGCGGCGCCGTCCGCCGGGACCACGGCCGGCGAGGCCGCTGCCGGCGGGAGCGCCGGAACCACGGGGACGGCCGGCGCGGACTGAGAGCGGATGTGAGAACTGGGAGCGGGGCACGCGGATGCGGATGTTCCGGCCCGGGCCGACGATTGAGGGGACCTTGCACGATGAGCGACCCGGGCGCGCACGGGACAAGGACCCCTGAGGCAGGTTCCGTACGGCGGACGAGGAGGTAGCGGGTGTGCCCCACCGCTCCGGGCCGGGGCGGCGCCGACCACTTCTCCGACGCGGCCGCCGTCGCCCTCTCCTCGGGCGGCACCGACCATGTCCTCCGGAACGTGCTGAGCGGGACGACCGCCGGGGTGGCCATTCTCGACCCCCAGCTGCGCTACCTCTACGTCAACCCCGCCTTCGCCCGGACGATCGGGGTGCCCGCCACCAGCCTGCTCGGGCGGACGATCAACGAGGTGCTGCCGGGGATCGAGAGCCGGTCGGACGTGCTGGAGCAGGTGCTGCTGGACGGACTGCCCCGGGAGGCGACGACGACCGGCGTCACCCACACCGACGTGTCCGGCGCCCCCGGGCAGCGCCGTTGGTGGCACGGCGCGTACCACCGGCTGGAGATCGGCGGCGAGGTGTTCGGGATCGCCGGGATCGTCGTGGAGGTCACCGCCTCCCAGGAGCAGCAGCGGGCCCTGGAGCAGGCCCAGGCGCGGCTGACCCTGCTGGACGCCGCGGCCACCCGCATCGGGACCACCCTGGACATGGACACCACGTCCGGGGAGCTGGCCGACTTCCTGGTGCCGCTGCTGGCCGACGTGGCGACCGTGGAGGTCTTCCCGGAGGAGACGGGCCAGGTCAGAGGGGTGACGGCCTCGGGCGGGCTGCGGCTGCGGCGGTCGGCCCTGGCGTCCCTGCCGGAGCTGCGCGAGGCGGCCCGGCGGCTGGGCCTGACCGGCGAGTACGTGGACTACCCGGCGGGTTCGGCGGTCCCGCGCTGTCTGGCGACCGAGCGGCCGATCATGCGGAATCTGCAGTCGGACGAGGAGCTGACCCAGTGGGTCGCGAGTCCCGAGCGGCTGGCCGCCTACCGTGCGGTGGGCATCCATTCGACGCTGGTCGTGCCGCTCGCCGCGCGCGGCCACACCATCGGCACGGTGTCCCTGGCCCGGGCGGGTGACTCGCCCGCGTTCACCGACGAGGACGTGGTCAACGCCCAGGACCTGTCCGGGCGCGCGGCCATCACCATCGACAACGCCCGCCGCTACACCCGGTCGCAGGGCATCGCCCTGGAGCTGCAGCGCGCCCTGCTCGCCGAGCCGGGCAGCCCGCACCCCAACGTGGAGCTGGCCTCCCGGTATCTGCCGTCGGGCAGCAGCGCCCTGGTGGGCGGCGACTGGTTCGAGACGGTGCGGCTGCCGTTCGGGCGGACCCTGCTGGTCATGGGCGATGTGATGGGGCACGGCGTGGAGGCCGCCGTCGACATGAGCAACTACCGCTCGATGATCCGTTACGTGTCGGCGTCCGACCTGCCGCCGCACCGGATCCTGCGGCAGCTCGACACCAACATCTCCGAGGGCGAGACGGGGCGCCCGGCGACCTGCCTGCTCGCGCTGGTCGATCCGGCGCGCGGCATCTGCTCGTATTCGAGCGCCGGACATCTGCCCCCGGCCGTGCTCGGGGCGGACGGCCGCCCCCAGCTGCTGGAGGTGCCGACCGGTCCCCCGCTGGGCACCGGCTTCGGCGGGTACGACATGGTCACCCGGGACTTCGGGACCGGCGAGGTGCTGATCCTGTACACCGACGGCCTGGTGGAGCGGCGCGACGAGGACATCGACCGGTCCCTCGCCCGGCTCACCCGGCTGCGGCTGCCGGTGGCCGGGACGCTCGACGCGCTGCTGGACCAGGTGCTGCGCCAGCTCACGGACCGGGTCGCGGAGGACGATGTCGCGGTGCTCGCGGCGCGGGTCCGTCCGCCGTCCGCGGCGGGGCCGGGCGCGGCCGGCCGGGCGGCTCCGGGCCCGCCCGGCCCGGGACCCGGCAGGGCGCCCGGCGCTGCGGGCAGCGGCCGCTGACCGCGCGCCTTCCGCGACCGTCCGTGGTCCGCAGGCCGCCTCAGGACGCCTGCGGCGCGGTCGCCCCGGCGCTGCCGCTGCTCGCCTCCGCGGTCCCGGCCCCGTCCGCGGAGGGAGCCGCGGCCGGACGGGGGTCGCTCGGCCAGCCGTGCGCGGGCGGCACGGCGACCGGCCGCCACCAGGCGTCGACGACCTGCTCGGCCGCCGGCTCGAAGGGCTCCCCGGGGCGGGGCATGGCCAGCTTCGCGCCGGCCTCCCGCGCGGCGGCCAGCGTGCGCTCGGCCGGCTCCGCCCACGGGTGCGGGGCGAGGTTGAACGTGCCCCAGTGGATCGGCAGCAGCGTCCCGGCCGGGGTCCCGCCCGACAGGTCCGCGTGCGTCCGCAGCCCCTCCTCCGGCGTCATGTGGATCTCGGACCAGAACTCGCTGTACGCCCCGATCTGGATCATGGTCGCGTCGAACGGTCCGTACGCCGCGCCCGTCTCGGCGAACCCCGGGTAGTAGCCGGTGTCACCGCTGTGGAAGATCCGGTGTTCGGGCCCGGCGACCACCCACGACGCCCAGAGGGTGCGCAGCCCGCCGCGCAGCCCGCGGCCGCAGAAGTGCCGCGCCGGGGTCGCGGTCAGGGTGAGGCTCCCGACCTGCGTGGACTCGTGCCAGTCCAGTTCGATGATCTGGTGCGCCGGAACGCCCCAGTGCTCCAGGTCCGCGCCCACCCCCAGCGGTACGGCGAACAGCGTGCCGGTGCGGGCCAGGGCGCGGATCGACGGCATGTCCAGGTGGTCGTAGTGGTCGTGGGAGATGACCACCGCGTCCACCGGGTCGAGGGCGGCCAGCGGGACGGGCATGGGGTGCAGCCGCCGCGGCCCCACGAAGGTGAACGGCGAGCAGCGCTCGCCCCAGACCGGGTCGAACAGCACCCGGTGCCCGTCGATCTCGGCGAGCACACTGGAGTGGCCCATCCAGGTGAGCCGCAGGCCGGACGCCGGGGGCCCGCCCCACTCGGCGGCGGTGGGCCGGTGCACCGGGACGGGACCCGTCGGGTAGCGGCGGGCGCGGTCGGCACGGCTCAGCTGGGTGCGCAGCATGGGCATCGTCGAGCCGGGGAGCATGGTGCGGGTGGGGACCGGGTTGCGGAACTGCCCGTCGGCGTACTGGGGAGAGCGCCGGATACGCTCCAGCCGCTCTCCGGCAGGATCGGCTCCGAAGGAAGCGGGGCGCAGCCGGCCGATGAGGGAGCGTCGGGGGCGGGATCCGGTCACGGCACCTCCAGGTGAGGACGGTGGGGAGCCCGCCTCGGGACGGAAGCGGACTCCGGTCGATCCATTATGGGCGCAGGTAAATAATCTTGGCGTACCGGCGAAGGGTCCCCGCTGGTCACAGCCGTCCGGACGGGTCAGCCCGCCGGGCCGGGGGCCGCTCCGCACGGTGTCCTTCCGCTCTGCCGCCTTCCATCACCCCAGCGACCCATCACCCCAGCGAACAGCGGCGGCAGACGATCCGGTGCCGCCACCGCGGGACTGCAGACGACAGCCACCGCGGGGCCCCGGATATTCCGCTCCCGGGGCGTTCCGTGGCCTCCGGGGGGGTGCGTCGGGGCAGTGCGTGGCGGTCGCGCCCCGCCGCCCACTCCCCCACCGGGCCCGCCCCCGAATCGGGGGCCCGGCCCGCCCGTCCGGCCCTCGGCGGCTGTCCCGGCCTCCCCGGATCAGCCCCGCCCACTGCCCCGTCGGCTCACCCGTGAGTGGCCGGACGGGGCGGGCCGGACTGGGGCACGCCCCGGTGGTGTCCGCCTACGGCACGAAGCGGATGTCGGGGTGCGCGGCCGACGGCCCGTCCAGCAGGTGGCTGTCCCGGTCCCGCAGCCAGCGGTCGAAGAACGCGGTGAGATACGCACGCTCGGCGGCGACGGCACGGCGGGGCGGAACCGTGCCGATGTTCCGGGCCACGGTCTCCTCCGGGAGGCCCAGCTGCTCGGCGATCTGCGGGAGTGCCGACGCCGTGTCGGAGAAGGCCCCGTGCTCCGCGCCGCGCAGGGTCAGGTCACGGTGCCATCCGGTGCTGTGCCGCCACACCGCCTCCCAGGACGCGACCGTGTGGTGGTCGTTGCCCTGCTTGCCCATGAGCAGGAACGGCCGGTCGAGCCCGTCGGTGCCGACCGTGGAGGGGTTCGAGGGGTCGGCGTCGTCCTGGGTGTAGCCGAGGACCCCGTCGAGGTTCGCCGCGGCCTTGATCCGCGGATCGTCGTGCATGGTCTGAGCCGCGGTGAAGCCACCGGCGGACGCCCCGAACATGCCGATCCGCTCCAGGTCCGGCGCCCCGCGCAGGCCCTCGGGCAGACGCTGCGGCCCGCCACCGGGACGGCCTGCGACGCCCTGACCGTCCCCAGCGCCGGAACGCTTCCCCGCACCGGACCGGCTCGCGTCGCCGGCACGACGCTCGTCTCCGGCCCGACGCTCGCCTCCGGAACGGCTCTCGTCTCCGGGACGCTTCCCGGCACCGGAAGCGTCCCCTGCGGCGAGACCGGCCAGCCGGTCGAGGACGAAACGGGTGTCGGCCACCCGTACCCCGCTGATCTTCTTCAGCAGGCCGGTGACCCGGTCCTCCTGTTTGGCCCGCTCGTACTCCTCCAGCATCCGGCTCCGCTCGGTCCGGCCGCCCGGGAACTCGACCGCGGAGGCCTCATAGGTGTGGTCGACGGAGACCACGAGATATCCGCGCGAGGCCAGTTCGTCGGTGAGGGTGGTGCCCAGCGAGCGGGGATCTCCGGCGCCGGGCGAGTAGAGGACCACCGGAAGGCGCCGGCCCCCCGGCCGGTCCACGGGGGCACCCGTGTGAGCGTGGGTCCGGGTGGCCGACCAGTCGACCGCGCCCCGCGGGACGCCGCCGAGGTTGTTCATGGCGTCGTACCCCGCGGCCGCACCCGGCAGCATCTGCGGAGCGCGCGGGAAGCCCCGGGTGTCCCGCGCGGGGTAGCGGATGTCGACCATCAGCTCCCGGTTCGCCCGCGACTCCACCCAGGGGTCCCGCCGTTCGTGGTCGACCAGGTGCAGCGAGACCGTACCGACGCGGTGCGGGCCGGTCGGTTCGGGCAGGGCCAGCCGGGCGGGCTGCTCCTGGGCGGCGGCCGGAGCGGACCGGGCGGCGACGTGCGCCGCGGACGGCCCTGACGGCCCGGACGCCCCTGCCGACCCGGACGGCCCGGTCAACCCCGTCAGGGCGAGGCCGGCGGTGACGGCGGCCGTGGCGGCGACGGCCGTGGCGAGCAGCCGCCGGCCGCGGCGGGGACGGCGTACTGCGGAGGCGGGGGCTGGGGCGGAGGCGGAGGCGGGGGCGGTTCCGTCAGCGGTGTCGGACGGGGTTCCGGCATCCATTGCGGAGCCCGCCCGGCCCGTGGACCGGCGAAGAGGCATGGGCACTCCCGGTGCGCTGGGTCGATGAAACGGCACGACAGGAAGTGCGTCGCGCCGTGCAGCCAGCATTCCGGGGCGGGAGAAGCCGATCGATCGTGCAGACCGGCCGGTTGGCAGGTGGGGACAGCCACACCCCTCGCCGGGTGGGGTGGGGGGCGAGTGTCGTACGGACCCGTCGCGCCTGACCGCGGCCATACACATGCCCGGTCATCCTCCGCAGTGGGAGGATGACCGGGGCGGTACGCGCGGGGCCGTCTACCCGTCGCCTGACGCCAGACGCGCTTGCGGGTAGCAGAGCCGGACCATCGACATGAACTCGTACGGACCGACGGCGCGCGCCTCCACGCTGATCGTCGAGCCGTACCTCTCCGCGACGTCGAGCGCTCGCTGAAAGATCTCGCTCAGCACCATGTCGGACGACATGGGGCCTGGTGTGGCTTCTCCGGTCACTAGCCGACCATCCCACAGTCCAAGTGCTTCTGACGGCCGTCGGGCAGCACGATCACACTCTTATGCCCGTTCGGGCAGGTGTTGCATAACGGGCGGACCGGTGTCGGCTCGTTCATGGCGTCTCCTTCGCTCAGGCGTATTCATCGGGGTTCCCTCCGTGCTGGTCCTGGGGCCAGGCGACGCGGCAGTCGAGACAGGTGAGCCGCCAGAACAGCACCCCGGTGTCAGGGTGCTTCGCCTTCGAAAGAATCACGCTGGTGCCCCAGCACTTAATGCACTTCACGGGGGGATTTCCCGGGACGCCCTGCCGAGAGGCGTCAGGCCACACACTGTCGTCCACGGCTGACAGTCTCTCAATTCTGGGCAGGATGCCGTTAGTTATCCGATAAGCACCCGACCGGCCGGCCGTACCGCGGCCCGCCCATGGGCAGAGAGGTTCTTCGGGTCCTGTTCACCATCCACCAAAGGAGTCGCCCCGATCTCCTGGCCATGGCCAAGCGGGCTGGGCTGCGGGACTGATTTCCGTTCCGCCGCCCCCGGGCCGCAGTCAGTGACCTGCCGAGTCGTCCAGCCCGCTGACCCGCAAGGTGATGTTGAGGCGGCCGGTCAGCCCGAGGCCGGGCGGTGCGGTGCCCGGCCGGATGCGGGGCACCCCGTGATAGGCGAGCCGGGAGGGGCCGCCGAAGACGAAGAGATCACCGCTGAGCAGCTCGACATCGGTCCAGGGCCGGGTGCGGGTCTCGGTGTTGCCGAAGCGGAAGACACAGGTGTCGCCGAGGCTGAGGGAGACCACGGGGGCGTCCGAGCGCTCGTCGCTGTCCCGGTGCAGGCCCATCCGGGCGGTGGCGTCATAGAAGTTGATCAGCGCGATGTCGTACGGCGCAGTGCACGGCGTCCCGTACGCCGCCTCCGCCGCCCGGCGGGCCAGGTCGCCCAGCACCGCGGGGAACGGCTTGACCGGAGCCCCGTCACCGTCCACCACCGTCCGGGCATAGCCGTACGGGTACCAGTGCCAGCCCAGGCAGAAGCTGCGCACCGACATCTCGCCGCCCCGCGGCATCCGGACCGTCCGGAGCCCGGCGGGCGGCTTCGCCCAGGTGCGGCAGGACTCCACCAGCCGTCGCTGCTCGCCCGCGTCGAGCCACCCGGGCAGGTGGACGGCGCCGGGGGCCACCTCGGCGGGAGGACGGGGAAACAGCTCGCCGGTCACCCCTCCATCGTGGCAGCGGCGGGCCCGGACGGACCATCGCCCCTGCTCGGGCCCACCGAGAGCATGGCGCGCTGATCGGATGGCAGGGGCGGCCTCCGGCCGGTGCCGAGGGGCGGCGTGTGGACGAGAGAGTCCCCATGCAGGCGCACGCACCCTCGCCCGCCCCCTGGCCGGGAGTGCGGTGCGGTCAACTCACCACCGCGTCAACCCCTTTGACAGGCGCTCCCCCGGCTCCGGATACTGAATCGCCGTTCAGCCAGAGCCTCCCCAGGAGCACGCCCGTGGCCCCCTCCCGCCCCCTGCTGTCCACGACCTGGACCGACGACGTCACCGGGCGCCAGGGCTTCCTGGTCGTCGACCGCCTGGTGCGCGGGGTGTGCAGCGGCGGGCTGCGGATGCGTCCGGGCTGCACCCTCGACGAAGTCACCGGCCTCGCCCGCGGCATGACGATGAAGGAAGCCCTCCACTACGACCCGCGGGCCCGGTACATCCCGCTCGGCGGCGCCAAGGGCGGCATCGACTGCGCCCCCGACGCCCCGGAGGCGTACGGCGTGCTGGTGCGCTATCTGCGGGCCATGCGCCCGTACATCGAACGGTTCTGGACGACCGGCGAGGACCTGGGACTCAGCCAGGACGTGGTCGACCGGGCGGCGGCCGAGGCCGGGCTCGTCTCCTCCGTCCAGGCGGTCTATCCCCTGCTGGACGACGAGCCGGCCGCCCGGCAGCGGCTGGCCGACGCCTTCGCCGTCGAGGTGGACGGCATCGGGCTGGACGAACTGGCCGGTGGCTGCGGGGTCGCCGAGGCCGTGCTGACCGCGCTGGACCGGGCGGCGGTGCCGCGCCGGGGCGCCCGGGTCTCCGTCCAGGGTCTGGGCACGATGGGCGGGGCCACCGCGCGCTTCCTCTCCCGCGCGGGGCTGGACGTCGTGGCGGTCGCCGACATCAAGGGGACGATCGCCAATCCGCGGGGCCTCGACGTCGAGGCTCGCCGCCCGGGACTCCTTCGGCACCGTCGACCGGTCCGCCCTGCGCCCGTCCGACGCCGAACTCCCCGGCACCGCCTGGCTGGAGGCGGAGTGCGAGGTACTGGTCCCGGCCGCCGTCTCCTCCTGCGTGGACGCCGGGAACCAGCGGGCCGTCACCGCCCGGCTGGTCGTCGAGGCCGCCAATATGCCGGTGCTGCCCGAGGCGGAGGAGCTCCTGGCGGCCCGGGGCGTGACGGTGCTGCCGGATGTGGTCGTCAACTCCGCCACCAACGCCTGGTGGTGGTGGACCCTCTTCGGGGACATCGGCCCCGGCGCCGACGCGGCCTTCGCCCACATCCGGCGCTCCATGCGCGAGCTGACCGGCCGGGTGCTGGACCGCGCCGCGGCCGACGGCAGCACCCCGCGGGAAGCGGCCCACGCCATCGTCGCCGACCGGCTCCCGCTGATCACCGAGCGCTTCGGCAGCCACCACCAGTGAAATGAGCCGGAGAGTCGCCGGCAGGAGCCGGGACCGGCTCGTCCCAGCCGTCGGCGCGGCCGGGACCGAGGAGGAGCCCGCTCACGCCCGTGCCGGAACCTCGCAGCTGTCCTTGAACCCCTGGCTGGTCATCCCGAGTGCGGTGTTGATCCGCGAGCGCATGTTCTCCACGGCCACCATCGCGGTCAGCTCCACCACGGCGGGCTCCCCGAGCTGCTCGCGGAGCCGGTCCACCAGGGCGTCGTCGACCGTCGGCGGAGTCGCGGTCATCGCCTCCGCGTACTCCATGACGTCACGCTCGAGCGGGGTGTACACATCGCTCTCCCGCCACGCCGGCACCTCGTGCAGCCGGCGGTGGTCCATGCCCTGCCGACGGCTCTCCCAGTAGCCGAAGTCCAGGCACCAGGCACAGCCGATGGACGCCGCCGAGGCCATGAGGGCGAGCGCCTTCAGACCCGGGTCGAGCCGGTTCCAGTGCGAGAGCGACTGCTCGAAGCGGGCGTAGCTCGTCATCAGCCGGGGGTGGTACCCCATGGCGAGGACCGGGTCGAGCACCTTGCCGTAGGTGCGCCGCGAGTACCACTCCGCGATGCGGACCAGGATGCCGCGCGGCGGGTCGAGCGGGATACGGGCCATGGTGGGCCTCCATCGTGTGCGGGGTTGTGCGCTGTCACCCCTACGACGGACCGGCTCCCGGAAATGTGACATCGGTGCCGCGGAGCTCTTCCCCGGGCACGTCCGCGGCATCGCGTCCCGCGCTCACCCCGCGGTGGCCGAGAGGCCGACGGCCCACAGAATCCGGCGAGCGACGGCAACGGACGTCATCGGAGGCCTGACGGAACCCGAGATCAGCAGTCCCCCGCCGGCCGGGCCCGCCCCAGCCCCAGTTCCGCGGCGAGGGCGTCGTCCACCCAGGCCTCCATCCGCCGCCGGCTGAGGGCGCCCGGGTACGCCGTCATCTGCACCGCGAGGCCGTCCAGGAAGGCGGTGAGCCGCCAGGCCGCGGACCGCGGATCGGCGCACACGTACTCCCCCGCGTCCGCGCCCTCCGCGATCAGCTCGGCGAGTGTCGACTTCCACTGCCGGTCCAGACCCAGGGACACCTCGCGCAGCACCGGTTCGCGCAGCGCGGCCGCCCAGCCCTCGATCCACAGCTTCCAGCCCTTGGCCTGCCCGGTGGGCGAGTACCAGCGGACCACGGCGCGGAGCCGCTTGACCGCGCTGCCGCCCCGGCCGGCCAGGGTGCGCAGCCGGGCGAGGTCCGCCTCGGCCGCGTGCGCGAACGCCGCCGCGACCAGCTTCTCCTTGGTCGAGAAGTGGTAGAGCACCAGCGCGTTGCTGACCCCGAGCGAAGCCGCGACATCCGAGATCCGGAAGTCCGCGACGCCGCGCGCCTCGATCTGTTCGACCGCCGCGCCCAGCAGTTCCTCGCGCCGTTCCTCGACCCGCAGCCGGACCCTCGTCACATCGTCCCTCTGATCGTCCGCCCGGTGCACACGTAGCCGTTCAATCCTTGACGCCCACCCCGCCGTAGAAACCGATCCTGCCCAGCTCGTCGGCGGGCGGCGGCGGGCCGTCCGGCCGCCACAGCGGCACCTGCACCAGCCCCGGTTCCAGCAGCCGGAACCCGTCGAACAACGGGAGGACCTCGGCGTGCGGGCGCGGGTTGAGGGTGGCGGTGGCGTTCTTGTAGATCTTCAGCACCTCGGGCATGCCGTCGGGGTGGAAGTCCGAGGTGGCGTGGGAGAGCACCAGTCGGCTGCCCGGCGGAAGGGCCTCGGCGAGGGTGGCGACGATGCCGGCCGGTCCTTCGTCGCCCCGGACGAAGTGCAGGACGGCGACCAGCAGCAGCGCCACCGGCCGGTCGAAGTCGATCAGCTCCCGGACGGCCGGGTGCTCCAGGATCGTCTCCGGCTTGCGGATGTCGGCCAGGGCGAACCCGGTGTCCGGGGTGCCGGTGAGCCGGGCTCCCGCATGCGACGCCACGATGGGGTCGTTGTCGACATAAGCGACCTTCACGTCGGGCGCGGTCTCGCGGGCGATCTCGTGCGGGTTGGGCGAGGTGGGGATGCCCGTGCCGACGTCGATGATCTGCCGGACGCCGCTCTCCACCACGGAGCGGACCGCCCGTTCGAGGAAGGCGCGGTTCATCCGGGCCGCGGTGAGGATCTCGGGTATCTGCCGGACCACGCCCGCGGCGGCCTCCCGGTCCACCTGGTAGTTGTCCCGTCCCCCCAGGTAGTAGTCGTACATGCGGGCCGGGTGCGGCCTGCTGGTGTCTATCTCGTCGGCGGAGAAGCCCTGGTCGGTCACGCCGCTCTCCCTTCGGTGCACAGTCCCCGTCATGCCAGCAGGAAGTCGGCTTCGCCGGCCTTCGCGCCCTGGATGAACGTCTCGATCTCGTGGTGGGTGTAGATCAGCGCGGGTCCATCCGGGTCCGTCGACTGGCGCAGTGCCACCCGGCCGTCACTCAGCCTCATGGCCTCGAGACAGCTTCCCCCGTTACCGCCGCTCCACGGCTTGTGCCAGCCCTCGGTACCGAGGTCCTTGGCCGGCATGCCGTTGTATATGCGACCCATCTGGTCTCAGATCTCCTTGCGAATGCCACCCAGGTGTCCCTCGGTGGTGTGTGCGGGCAGGGCCTGCGCGCACATCCGGTCCAGAGCCTCCAGGAACGCCGAGACGTCGTCGCGTTGGTCGAAGTAGACGCCGCCCAGAAGGCTTTCCGTGTAGGCGATGTCCGGCAGCTCCTGGATCGGGAACCGGAAAATGTGGAACGGGCCGTACATCGCGGGGTGGGGGCCGGCGGCGAACGGCATCAGCTGCAGCCGCACGTTCGGCATCGACATGGCGTCGATCAGCCGGTCCACCTGCTCCCGCATCACGCCGGGTCCCCCGATGGGCCGGCGCAGCACCGTCTCGTCCATGACCACCCACAGCACCGGCGCGTCAGCCTTGGTCAACAGGCTCTGGCGCTCGATACGGAGGGCGACGAGGCGGTCGATCTCGTCGTCCGAGGCGTGCGGCTGTCCGGCGCGCAGCACGGCCCGGGCGTAGTCCGGGGTCTGCAGCAGGCCGGGAATGTAGTGCGGTTCGTAGGCCCGGATGAGGTTGGCCTCACCCTCCAGGCTGACGAACGCGCTGAACCACTCCGGCAGGACATCGCGGAAGCGGTGCCACCAGCCGCGCCGGTTCGCCTCTCGTGCCAGGGACAGGAATCCCTCGATCTCCTCCTGTTCCGTGATGCCGTAGGTGAGAAGGAGCTTCTCGACATACGGGATTTTCAGCCCGACTTCGGCCTTCTCCATACGCCGGACCGTGGCGTGCGTGACGTCGAGGGCGCGCCCCGCGTCCTCGTACGACAGGCCCGCCTTCTCCCGGAGGTCCTGCAAGCGCTTGCCGAGCACCATGCGCAGGACCGTGGGGGCACCGCCGGGACGTGCGTCGGCCACTACCGATCCCCTCCAACTGGCTTCACAGTCACGCAGTGTGTCATGGCGTCAGTTCAGCTGACAGGCTGTCCTTACGATTCTGCAATTTACAGATTGAACCTTGCCATAGCTGTTGTGGCACGCGCATAGTTACGGAGTGGCTTCCTTCCATGACGTCCTCCGGTTAATGGACCACGGCGGCACTCTCGCCGAGGGCCGCCAGGACGCGTTCCAACTGCCGGCGCTGCGCACCTCCGTGGCCGAGGCACGACGGCGCGTCCTGGAACGGCTGAGCGCGTGGGGAGTCGACGACGAGTCCCGCTACAGCATGGAGTTGGTGGTCTCCGAACTCGTCACCAACGTCGTGCGGCACACCGACAGCGAGAAGCTCGGCTGCGAACTGCGGGCCGCAGGGCGCCGGTTGCGCCTGGAGGTGACCGACGAGGGCTGTGCGGCGACCGAGCCGCACCCCGGGTCGGGCGATGTGGACGGGGAGACCGGCCGCGGCCTGCTCCTGGTCGACGCGCTGTCCCGGACCTGGGGTGTGCACCCCGGGACCAGCGGGCGGGGGCATGTCGTCTGGGCCGAACTGGAGTGCACGGCCGAACTGGAGTGCAACGGGGACGCGGCGGGACGGGCCTGACCGGCCGCCGCACCCCGGCGCGCGTCACGCGCCCGAACGCGCCCCGGCACCCGGGGGCACCGTAACGGACCCCGGGCCACGCGCACGCCCACCCGCACCGGCCCGGCACCCGCCCCGCACCTGCGGTCGCGGTCGCGGTCGGTGGATTCAAGCGGCAGGGCGGACCGTGCCGCCCGGCGGCCCCCACGGAAACCCCGCGGGCTCCCCGGCCGCCGCGGCGGGCCGCCCGGACCGGAGCAGCAGCCCCGGGCTCAGAGCGGCAGCAGGTCCGGACGCTTGGGCTCGACGTGGTCCCCCGAGGACTCGCCCCGCAGCCGGCGGCCGATCCACGGCACCAGGTGCTCGCGCGCCCACTGGACGTTGTCCCGGCGCACCTCGGCCGCGCCCCGCTCCGGCTCCGGCGGCCACGGCTGGTCCGGGTCCGCGGGCACCGGCAGGCCGAGGACCTGGGCCGCCCGGAGCGCCACCCGGGTGTGCCCGTCCGGGGAGAGGTGCAGCCGGTCGCCGTCCCAGGCCCGCCGGTCCTGCACCGAGCGCAGCGACCACAGGTCCAGCACCGGGCACTCGTAGCGGTCGGCGATGGCCCGCACGTGGGCGGTGTAGGTGGCGATCTTCCCCCGGAGGTGGCGGAGGACGGGCACGCCGCGGGTGTCGAAGCCGGTGCACACCATGACGGTGCCGACCGCGCCCGTCAGGTCGGCGACCGCCGCCTCGAAGCGCTCGGCCACATCGTCGGGGTCGCTGCCCGGCCGGAGGATGTCGTTGCCGCCGGCGCAGAAGCTCACGAGGTCGGGGCCGAGCTCCTTGGCCCGGGGCACCTGCTCGGCGACGATCTGGTCGAGCAGCCTGCCGCGGACGGCGAGGTTGGCGTACCGGAAGCCCTCGGGCGGGGTGCCGTCCGGGCCGCCGGAACCGGAGTGCACGTCGGAGAGGAGGACGGCGAGCCGGTCGGCCCAGCCGAGGAACGCGCCTCCCGGGCCGGGGTCGCCGACCCCTTCGGTGAAGCTGTCCCCGACGGCCGTGTACGACCCGATGAGTCCGCTGGTGATTGAAGTCGAATCGTCTGCCACGTCAGCAGATGATTCACCTCGAGGAGTGACCTACGCCACCGTAACCGGGGGTTGACGAGGCGTGATATTGGCCACCGACTGACTTTCCCGAACTCCGGAAGAGAATCTCTCCCGCCGAAATGATTGCCCCGGCAACCAATACCGTAGGGTCGACAAGTCACCTCGTCGGCGGAGAGCGTCGACGCCGACAGCGAGGAGCGCCCGTGACGCAGACGCCTCAGGTCCCGCAGGCCCCGTCGACCGAGCCCGAGCTCGCGGGGGTGCGCAACTTCCGTGACGTCGGCGGACTGCCGGCCGCGGACGGCCGGCGCGTACGGACCGGCGTGCTGTTCCGGAGCGGCCATCTGGCGAGCGCGACGTCCGAGGACGCCGCGTTCCTGGCCTCGCTCGGCCTGCACACGATCTTCGACTTCCGCAACTCCGCCGATGTGGCCCTCGAAGGCCCGGACGTGGCGCTGCCGGGCGTGCGCCACCTCAACATCCCGCTGACCGACCCGGCGCACGGCGCCGAGTTCTGGAAGATGGTGCGCGACGGCGAGCTGGACCAGCTCCGGGCCGTGCTCGGCGACGGCCAGGCCGCCGCCCGGATGACCACCACCTACCGCGAGATCATCCGGGACCGCACCGCCGAGCACAGCCGGGTGCTGCACGCCCTCGCCGGCGACAGCGTCCCGGCGCTGATGCACTGCGCCGCGGGCAAGGACCGGGCCGGCCTGTCCATCGCCGTCGCCCTGCTGGCGCTGGGCGTCGAGCGGGACGCCATCGAGACCGACTACCTGGCGAGCAACGCCGCGCACCGCCGCTACCGGATGCACCGCGACGACACCTCGCAGGCCCGCCTGCCGGACGAGGCCAGGGAGCTGCTGAGCCCGCTCTTCGACGCCCGCGCCGATTACCTGGCCGCGGCCTTCGAGACGATCGCGGAGACCTGGGGCACGGTCGACACCTATCTGCGGGATGGCCTGCAGTTCGGCCCGGCGGACCGTGAGCGGCTCCGCGAGCGGTTCCTCACCGGCGCGTGACCCGCGGGGAAAGGCCCCTGGTCTCCGGGGCCTATCGGTTGGCCCCGATGGAGAAGAGCAGGTAGAGGAAGCCGGCGAAGAGATGGCCGGCCACCAGGTAGGCGAAGAGCCGGAGGACGAGTCCGCGGGGGAAGCGGCCGTCCTCGCGCTCGACGCCCGGTTCGTCCTTGGGTGGCATACGGGAACCTTTCCGGACGGCCCCGGGCGCACGGAGGCACACCGGGGACGCCCTGGGTGCGCAGGGAGCGTTCCGGGATGAAGGCGGTTCCGGGTCCGGGACCGCGGGTCAGAAGGTGCGGCGGGGCTCGCCGCCGCCGAGGCACAGCTCGGTGGCGGCGCTCCGCAGCAGGGTGTGGACGAAGAGCAGGTCCGCGCCGCCCGCCGAGACGGCCGCGATCCGGTGCGGGGTGAGCGAGTCGAAGTGCGCGGAGTCGCCGGGCTCCAGGATCTCCGCACTGTCCCCCAGCGTCAGCCGGAGCCTGCCGCCGAGGACGTGGATCCACTCCTCGCCGGGGTGCACCCGCACCAGGTCGCCCTGCGGGCCGCCGGCCGGCACGTGCACCCGGAGCGCCTGCATGGCCCGGCCCGGGGCGCCGGTCTGCCAGTACGTCCAGCCCTCGGCCTCGGCCGGCTCCGCGCGAGCGGCCCGGATGACGGAGTCCGGTGCCGGGGGCCGCTCGCCGAGCAGCTCCGAGACCGTCGTACCGTAGGCGCGGGCGAGGGCCAGCAGGACCGGGAGCGAGGGCTGCCGGAGGCCCGTCTCCAGCCGCGACAGATGTGCGGGCGAGAGGCCGACCCGGCGGGCGGCCTCCTCCAGCGTCAGGGCGCCGGCCCGCCGCAGCTCCCGCAGCCGGGGCGCGACGGCCGGCAGCTCCTCCGGCGGCGGGCCGCCGGACCGCTGTCCGGTCTCGGGTGTCATACCCCGATTGAGCCAGAGCCCCTGCCTCTGAGGCAAGCAGGTTGCCTCAGAGGCAAAAGCGCGCCGTCAGCGCTCGACCACCGCCTGCTTCACCAGGGTGCGGCCGAAGTCCCAGAGCAGTCCGCCGCCGCTGTGGGCGTCGTCCATGACCTCGGTGAACGCCGCGACGAAGCGGTCCACCTCGCGCTCCCCGATGATCAGCGGGGGAATCAGCTTGATCACTTCGAGCCGGTCGCCGGAGACCTGGGTGAGGATGCGGTGCCGCTGGAGCAGCGGGACCACCACCATCTGCGCGAACAGCCCCTTGCGGGCGGCCTGGAGCATCGTCCACCGGCTGCGCAGCACCAGCGACTTCGGCCGCCCGAACTCGATGCCGATCATCAGGCCCCGGCCGCGGACGTCGTGCAGCAGCTCGTACCGGTCGACCAGGGCCGCGAGCCGGGAGCGCAGCAGGTCGCCGGTGTGCCGGGCGTTGGCCACGATGTCCTCGTCCTCCAGCACCGCGAGGGTGGCCAGTCCGGCCGCCATGGCCTGGGCGTTGCCGCCGAAGCTGGCGGAGTGGACGAGCACCCGGTCCATGGAGGAGTAGACCCGCCGGAAGATCCAGTCCCGGCCGAGGGTGGCGCCGACCGGGACGTAGCCGCCGGAGAGCGCCTTGGCCACGCACACCAGGTCCGGTTCGACGCCCTCCTCGTGCTGGTAGGCGAAGAAGTCGCCGGTGCGGCCGAGGCCGGTCTGCACCTCGTCGGAGATGAGCAGGGCCCGGTGGCGGCGCAGCAGCTGCTGGGCGGCGAGCAGGAAGCCGGGCGGCGCCGCGTGCACGCCCTTGCCCTGGACCGGCTCCACGATGAATGCCGCGACGTCGCCGCGTTTCAGCTCCCGTTCCAGGGCGTCCAGGTCGCCCAGGGCGATGGCGGTGTCGGGCAGCAGCGGGGCGAAGCCGGCGCGGAAGCACTCCTCGCCGTTCACCGAGAGGGAGCCGGTGGTCAGCCCGTGGAAGCCGTGGGTGCAGTGGACGACGCGCGGCCGGCCGGTGGCGTAGCGGGCGAACTTGAGCGCGGTCTCCACCGCCTCAGCCCCGCTGTTGCCGAAGAACACCCGGTCCAGGTGGGGGGCGTGGCCGAGCAGCCGCTCGGCGAGCAGGCCGGGCAGCGGCTGGCAGTCGAAGCGGGTGAGGTCGGCCAGGGAGGCGTCGAGAACGTCGTGCAGGGCCTTGCGGACGACCGGATGGTGCCGGCCCAGGCCCATCACCCCGAAGCCGGCGAGCATGTCGAGGTAGTCCCGGCCGTCAGCGTCCCAGAAGTACGCGCCCTCGGCCCGCTCGTAGACCTTGTCGAAGCCGATGGTGTGCAGCATGCGCGGCAGTTGGTGGTTGAGGTACCGGGTGTGCAGGCCGTAGCGTTCGGCGCCGCGCTCCGCGAGCAGCCTCCCGAGGTCGAAGCCCTTGTTCCCCGGCCCGGCGGGCCCGGCGGGGGCGGTGGGGGCGGTGGGACCGGTGGGACCGACGGACTCAGCGGATGTCATGCGCTCTCCTCACGGCCCGGTCCGGCCGGGGCCGACGGCTGGACGGGGCGCCGCCCGTCGGGCGGTGCCCCGGTGGATCCGGGCCCGGGGGGGGGGGGGGGGGGGGCCCCCCGGGGGCGCCCCCCGGGGGGGGGGGGGGCCCCGAGCCCCGGTGGG